>PNKE01000025.1 GCA_013822245.1 Candidatus Solibacter sp. | reverse complement strand
AAGCCCCGCAAGCGTCGGCCAACGCTCCGCATCGACATCTCCAAGCGAGTCGGGATTGTTAAGTGAACAGTATCGCAGCTCAGGCGATGAAAGCCGCCGCCACTACATGCGATGCGGGGTGGAACTTCGGCTTAGAACCGCAGCATGTCGTTCAACGCTTTGATCCTCTTCACGTCGAACTTCGGCTTGCGGTCGTAGGTCATCATGCCGTTGATCTCCTGCTCGACGTCAGTGGTCTGCGTGTAGCACATGCCGATGAAGGGCAACTCGGCGATCGCCTTGTACTGGCCCTCCAGCCTTGCCAGCGCCGCTTCGGCCGTCTTCTCGACGCCCGAATAGCCCCAGGCGGCCTCCGGCACATTGGCCGTGCCGGGCAGGATGTAGGCGATGCCGCCCCATTCGGAGAGATAGAGCGGCGTTCCGTTGAAGGGGATGCCGGGGATGGCATACGGACGGCCGTTGTAGGGCAGCGTCTGACCGGGCTTGCCGGCCTCGATCCTGCCCCAGCGCGCTTTCAGCGTCTCGTAGCTTGGGGCATAGTCATGCACGGCGTAGAGGTCAGTGGTTTCGGTGTGTTCCCAGCCTTCGTTGTCGATGAACAGGCGGGTGGGGTCGAGTGACTTCGTGAGGTGATAGAGCGACCGCAGATGAGCCTGCTGGCGGGTGTCGCGCAGGTTGGGCACGCCCCAGCTTTCGTTGATGGCGTTCCACATGATCACCGACGGGTGGTTGATGTCGCGCAGCACGGCCTCGGTCCACTCCTTGTTGAAGCGCATGGCGTACTGCTCGTCATAGAGGTAGGCGTTGGCGATCTCGCCCGAGACGAGGAAGCCCATCTTGTCGGCCCAGTAGTGGAAGCGCGGGTCTTCGATCTTCTGGTGCTTGCGGGCGCCATTGAAACCCATCTCCTTGGACAGGCGGATGTCGTATTGGATGGCCTCGTCGGTCGGCGGCGTCAACAGCGATTCGGGCCAGTAGCCCTGGTCGAGCAGGAATTTCAGATAGACGGGGCGGTGGTTGATGCACACCCGCCCGTTCTCAATCGAAACCTCGCGGACGCCGAAATAGCTGTCCACGCGATCGACAACCGTGTCGCCGTTCCTGATTTCGACGGTCAGGTCGTAGAGCGCGGGGCGATCGACCGACCACAGCCGCGGGTTGCGGATCGCCAGCGCGGCGTCGAAATACTTGCCATCGACGACGCCGGTGGACGAGGCCGTGGCCACCACCTTGCCTTCGTTCCTGGCGGTCAACGCCAGCGTCAGGTCCTTGTTCGCGGTGACGGCCGACAA
Organism: Candidatus Solibacter sp.; assembly: GCA_013822245.1. Lineage (GTDB taxonomy): Bacteria > Acidobacteriota > Terriglobia > Bryobacterales > Bryobacteraceae > PNKE01. Next base: position 34,888 of record PNKE01000025.1, on the reverse strand, counting down.
CCGGGCTTCGACTTTCACCGTGCCGTCGATTTTGGTATCGATGCGGAAGAAGTCGAGGAAGTTTTCGCCGGCGGCTTCGATCCAGACCGGCTGCCAGATGCCCGTCGTGCGGGTGTAGAAGATGCTGCGGGATTTGGGTTCCCAGTACTGCTTGCCGCGGGGGATGGCGCGGTCAGTGGGCGGGTCGAACGCGCGCAGCGTCACCGTGTTGCCGGCGGCCTTCAGCAGGGGCGTCACGTCCATCTTGAACGGCGTCCCGCCGCCTTCGTGTTCGCCGGCGTAGCGGCCGTTCACCCAGACGGTGGCATGGTAATCGACGGCGCCGAAGCAGAGCAGCGTCCGTTTGGCTTTCCAGTCGGCCGGGACCGTAAACGCCCGGCGGTACCAGACCACCGGGTGGAACGACGTATCGCCGATGCCGCTGAGCTTGGTTTCAAAGGCGTAGGGGACGACGATCTTCTTGGTGAACTTGCGCGACGGGTCGGCCCAGTTCTCCTTGAGGCCGGCATCGGCGTCGTCGAAATCGAATTCCCACTGGCCGTTCAACGTGGCCCATTGCGGACGCATGAACTGGGGGTTGGGATGCTCGGCGCGGGGCGTCTGGGCCGCGGCGGCGAGCGCAAGAAAAAGGAACAGAGAAAAGGACCGCATGGCTCAATGTTATCCGGTAAGATCGGTCCACGGATAGCTGTCTGCAACCGTCTTTTCTTGTGAAGCGTCATGAGATGGCGCTGTGTCGTGGAGGAGTATCGATGCGTCGTTTCTGCTTGGCACTATTGTTCACCGGCGGAATCTGGGCGGCGCCGCCGCCATGCACGCCGCCGCCGGAAGTGCGGGATCTGTTTCAGTCCGACGAGTGGAAGGGGCTCTACAAACTTCCTTGGGCAGAGCAGTCCACCCGACGCAGGAAGTTGCTCACCGAGTACGAGAAACGGTTCCCCGGACAACCCGAGATCGCCACCCGGACGATCGACAATGCCAGATGGTCTGACCCTGACGCGGCCGACGCGGTCCGAGCCCGCTACCTGAAGGCCGCCCAGGACCACCCCGACGATCCATTCGCACAGGCGGCAGTTGGGTACGCGCTGTTCCGGAAGGACACCCCCCAGGCGATCGAATTCCTGCGAAAGGCAACCGCGGCGCCCGGGTTCGGGTGGCCTCACCTGACGTTGGCCCAGGTCTACGACTCGGACCGGTTCGCTGACAAGCCGAAGGCATTGGCGGAGCTGGATGCGTACTTCCAGGCATGTCCCGACTCGACTGACGGCACGGCGCAATGGCTGCTCTCCCGTTTCGGTCAGGCTGAGTTGCAGCGCCGGGTGGCGGCCGCACTCAGGGCAAAACTGGCGGGCGAATCCACCGACAAGCGCACACTCACTGCCTACGAAACGCTGTGGGGACTGGAGTTCCGGACCACCGCGCCTGCAGAGCACGCCAAGGTCCGCGAAAGAGTGAAGCAGGATGTCGCACGGCTTCAGGGGTTGAACGTAAAGGCCGACGCAGACTGGCTCAACCTCCTCATTAACGGGCTGAAGCAAAGCGGCGATACCGTGGGCGTCGCGGCGATGGAGAAACGGATCCTCACAGAGTTTCCGGCCTCACAGAAGGCCTACTTCATCGTTGGACGGCGCTGGAACGACGAGAACCCCGAGCCTGGCGATCCAAAGAATCAATCTGCGTGGAGGGACTGGACCCTGAGACTGCGCGCTGCGATAAGGGAATGGAAAGCCCGGTTCACGGAGGTCGACTACCTCTGCCAAAACGAGTTTCAGAACTACGCAACCGACCCGGACGCGCCCAAGGCAGAGACGCTGCGGGCGATGGGCGCCTTTCTTGCGTACTCAGAACGGCAAGCGCCGCCATGGGCCAATATCCACGCTGCCCAGATGCTCAAGGATCGCGGGTGGCAGCTTGAGCGCGCGGTGGAACTCTACCGCAAGGCGATTCCGCTGTTGGAACTCGAGATGAAGCTCCAGACCGCTGACGATACGCGCACGACCGATCGCGTTGAATCCGCCAACGACTCCTGGAACAATCAGAAGCGCGACTTCGCAGCAGGTCTGGCCAAGGCGGCGCGGCTGGCCGAGTCACCCGAGAAAGGCGTGGCCTGGCGTGAGCTGGTTGAAGGCGACCCGCCGAAGAAAGCACACCGGCTGTCAACATACTGGCACGCGCGCGCCCAACTGGCCTGGCTGGAAGGGCGCAAGGCCGATGCGCTGGCCTATATGCAGTCGGCGATGCACACCCGGACCGAGCCGGATGAATGGTATCGCGGCCAGCCCAACGACGAGGTTGCACTCGAAGCCAAGGCGCTCTGGAAAGAGATGGGCGGGACCGAAACGGCCTGGGCCATCTGGTCCAAACCGCCGGCCGCCAAAGCCACGGAGGTCGCTGAGGGCCGATGGGAGACACCCAAGAAGAAGATGCCAGCATTTGAAATCGCCGGGCTGGACGGCAAGACGTGGCGGTTGAAGCAGTTTGAAGGCAAGAGCGTCCTGATCAACGTCTGGGCCACATGGTGCGGACCGTGCAAGGCGGAACTGCCCGTGGTCGAAAAGCTCTTTCGACAGACCAAGGACAGCGCGGAGATCCAAGTGATCACCTTTAACATCGACGAGGAGCTTGGACTGGTCGAACCCTTCATGAAGGAGAAGGGCTACACGTTCCCAGTACTGCCGGCGATGGGCCTGGTGAGCGACATGCTCGACGGCAATGTCGGCATCCCGCAGACGTGGCTATTGAATCCGAAGGGAGAGTGGGTCCAAAGCCAGGTCGGTTTTGACACATCCGAGCCCGACTGGCCGGCGATGATGACGAAGAAGCTGAAGGCGCTGAAGTGAAGCGCCCACCCGTCAGCCCTTCAGCTTTTCTTCCACGCTGCGGATCTTGTCGTCCATGGTTTGGGCGCGGTCGGTGCGGGTGCCGATGCGGATGTTGGTGGAGATGCGGGCGACGCCCATGCCGTGAAGGGTTTCGTGGCAGCGCTTGATGGCGGCCATGACGTCGTCCCACTCGCCCTCGATGTTGGTGCCGTAGGCGTGCAGGCGCGATTTCAGGCCCGCTTCGGCGAAGATGCGCTCGCAGGCCGTCACTTCCTTCGAAACCGAGACCCCGATGCCGATGGGGATCACGCAGACGTCGGCAATGGCTTTCATGGCTCCATTGTCGGCGAAAGCGCCGCGGCTCAGTATCCCTGCGCGCGCCAGACTTCCGTGCCGCCGACGATGGTGATGATGGGTCCGCCCTGGAAGGTGCGGCCGCTGAAGGGCGAGTTGCGGCTCTTGGACTGGGACTTGGTCACGTCAAAGGTCCATGGATATTCGGGGTGGAAGATGGTGACGTCGCCGAGATAGCCGGGCTTCAATGCGCCGCGCGCCTGTTCGCCCTTCCAGCCGATGACGCGGGCCGGCTCCGAGGTCAGCATGGCGATCATCTTCGGCAGGCTGATGCGGCCGGAATGGACCAGCACTTCGAGGCTGATGCCGAGGGCGGTTTCCAGGCCGGTGATGCCGAACGGGCACTTTTCGAATTCCTGAAACTTGTCGTCGCCGGCATGGGGGGCATGGTCGGTGGCGATGCAGTCGATTGCGCCGGAAGCGATGCCGCCGAGGATGGCGTCGATGTCGGTGGCGCAACGCAGCGGCGGCTTCATCTTGTAGTTGGAATCATAGGGCTTCATGTGGCCCGTGTGGAGCGCAATGTGGTGGGGCGTCACTTCCGACGTCACAGGCAGCCCGCGTTGTTTGGCGTAGGCGACCATGGCCACCGAGTTTTTGGTCGAGATGTGGGCGACGTGGAAGCGCACGCCGGTCATTTCGGCGAGGATGATGTCGCGGGCCACCATGACGTCCTCGGCGGCGCTGGGGATGGGACGCAGACCGAGATTCACGCTGTCGACGCATTCGTGCATGTCGCCGCCGGCGGTGAGGTTCAGATCCTCGCAGTGGTCGATGACGGGGATGCCGACTTCGCGGGCCACTTCCATGGCCCGGCGCATGACGCGCGAGTTCATCACCGGGCGGCCGTCGTCGCTGATGGCCACCGCGCCGGCGGCGGCCATGGTGCCGATGGAGGCCAGTTCCTCGCCCTCGCTGCCCTTGGTGATGGCGCCGATGGGGCAGACGCGGATGGGCGAAACGCGGCTGGCTGTTTCGAGGATATAAGTGGTGACCATGCCGGAATCGTTCACCGGCCTGGTGTTCGGCATGCAACAGACCGTCGTGAATCCGCCCGCGGCGGCGGCGCGCGAGCCGGTGGCGATGGTTTCGGCGTGTTCGAATCCGGGCTCGCGGAGGTGGACATGGATGTCGATGAACCCCGGAGCAACAACGAGTCCCGTGGCGTCGATCACATCGGCGCCAGGCGCCGACAGGTCCTGGCCCGAGCCGGCGATGCGGCCGTCCTCGATCAAAAGGTCGCCCACGCCGTCGAGGCCCGAGGCTGGGCAGATGATGCGTCCGTTCCTGATGAGGAGTTTCACTGCAGTAGCACCTTTTCAAGCACCGCCATGCGCACGGCGACTCCGTTTTCCACCTGGCTGAGAATCATCGACCGCTGCGAATCGGCGACTTCCGAGGAGATTTCGCGCCCGCGGTTGATGGGGCCGGGGTGCATGACGATGGCGTGGGCCCGGGCCAGTTCCAGGTGTCCCAGCCGCAGGCCGTAGAACCGGAAGTACTCGCCGGCCTGGATGGCCGGTTCGTGGATGCGTTCGAGTTGGACGCGCAGCATCATGACCACGTCGGCGTCCTTCACGGCTTTGCGGATGTCGTATTCGAGGGTGACGCCAGGAGCGATCACCGCCATCTGCGGCGGCAGCAGAGGCGGCGGCCCGCAAAGGACGATGTCGGCGCCGAATTTTGAAAGCAGATGGACATTCGAGCGCGCCACGCGGCTATGGGCGATGTCGCCGATAATGGCCACGCGGAGGCCTTCGAGCCGGCCAAGGCGGTCGAGAATGGTGCGGGCGTCGAGAAGGGCCTGGGTTGGGTGCTCGTGCGTGCCGTCGCCGGCGTTGATGATGGGCGTCATCATGTGGCGCGACAGGAAATGCGGCGCGCCCGACGAAGCATGGCGCATCACGATGGCCGCCGGGTGCATGGCCACGAGCGTATTCAGGGTGTCCACGAGCGTCTCGCCCTTTGAAACGCTCGACCCCGATGCCGTGATCGACAGCGTGTCCGCCCCCAGCCGCTTGGCGGCGATCTCGAAACTCGAACGCGTGCGCGTCGAGTTTTCGAAGAACAGCGTGACGACAAGCCGGCCCGCGCAGAGCGTGAGCTTGGGCTGCGGCCCGCCGCCATGAAACTGATAGGCGCGGGCGCGATCGAGCATCTGTTCGATCTCGGCGCGCTCCAGCGGTTCGATTCCGAGCAAGCTCTTGCCCATGGTGCGCCTCCGGTGCCGGGCGATCAGTCAATCAGCTCGACCAGCAGGACCTTTTCGATTTCGTCGATCTCGCGAAACTTCACTTCGATGATCTCGCGAGAAGCGGTGGGGATCTTGCGGCCCACATACTGCGCCTCGATCGGCAGTTCGCGGTGGCCGCGGTCGATCAGGACAAGCAGTTGAACACGCGCCGGGCGGCCGAGTTCGAACAGGGCATCGAGCGCCGCGCGGATGGTGCGGCCGGTGTAGAGGACGTCGTCCATCAGGATGACGTCCTTGCCCTGGACCGGGAAGCCGATCTGCGTGCCGCTCACAACCGGCTTCGGGCCGACGGTGGAAAGGTCGTCGCGATAGAGGTTGATGTCCAGAAAGCCCACGGGCACGGCGATGTTTTCGAGAGACTCGATTTTCGCCGCCAGCCGCTGCGCCATCGGCACGCCGCGCCGCCGGATGCCTATGAAGGCAAGCGAGTTGTGATCCGACGATTTTTCCAGTACTTCATGCGCCAGCCGCACCAGCGTGCGATCCATCTCCGAGGCGCTCATCAGTTGCGCTTTTTCTCTTGTCGAACTCATAAGGGGTCCCTTCTCAAACGTATCAGGCTATCACAGCGGGGCCTCAGTGGCGCCGCATCCGGCCGCGGATTCTCCTGCTGGCCTTTTCCACCTCTTCCAGCCTTTTGAGGTTGTCCAGCGAAACCACCTGCCCGCTGGACTTCTCGATGTCCTTTTCGACCTCGTCTATCAGTTCGCGCATCTTCCTCAGGTCCGCCATGTTTCGCTTGAAGTCTTCCTTGATCAGCGCTTCGGACATCGACCGGCCGTCGGGCAGCTTCCGGTTCCACCGTTCGTCCTCGGGCCGGGCGGGCTGCTGGGCGATGGTCTGCCCGGCGGCCAGCGGAGCCGCCAGGCCCAGCAACTGAAGTAGCTTGCGCCTGCCGCTGGTATCATGGCCTTTTATGCGGGAAGTGAAGGTTGGCATCATCGGTCTCGGCAATGTGGGAGGTGGCGCCCTCTCCATTCTGACCCAGAATCGCGCGCAGATTGAACAGAAGCTCGGCTTCCCGCTCACCGTGGCCGCGGTGTCGAGCCGCACGGCGAAGTCAAAGACCCTGCCGCCGGACCTCGATGCCGTCCTGGTCACCGAGGACTGGCGCGAAGTCGTCGCGCATCCCGGCGTCGAAGTTGTGGCTGAACTTGTCGGCGGGACGGGCGTCGCGAGAGAGATTGTCGAAGCCGCGATCGCCGCCGGCAAGGCCGTGGTCACCGCCAACAAGGAACTGATGGGCCTCGACGGCGTCGCCCTTGGCCGCGCGGCCGCCGAAAAGGGCGTCCCTCTGGCGATGGAGGCGAGCGTCTGCGGCGGCATTCCGATTCATGCGGTGCTCAAGGAAGGCATCTGCGGCGACCGGGTCCGAGGCTTCTTCGGCATCCTGAACGGCACCAGCAACTATATCCTCACCGAGATCGAGAAACACGGCACGGCGTTTGACGATGTGTTGAAAGAGGCGCAGCGGTTGGGTTACGCCGAGGCCGATCCTACCGCCGACATTGGCGGCTTCGACGCCCGTTCAAAGCTCGTCCTGCTGGCGCTGCTGGCCTTCGGTACGCGCATCGCTCCTGCCGACGTGCCCACCGAGGGCATTCAGCGCATCACGCCCACCGATTTCCGCTACGCCCGCCAGGTCAACTCGACCATCCGCCTGATCTGCGGCGCCGAGGCCACCGGCGACGGACTGTTCCTTTCCGTGCGGCCGTCGCTGATTCCGTTGAATACGATCATGGCCGGAGTACAGGGCGCTTACAACGCCGTCTGGGTGAAGGGCGATTTCGGCGCCGACACGTTCTATTACGGCCGCGGCGCGGGTCCGCTGCCCACGGGCGTTGCGGTGGTGAGCGATTTGATGCGCGCCGCCCGCGAACTGCGCGGTGGCAGCGCGACGCGCGTTTCGCCGTTCGCCTTCTCCGGGCCCGTGGACGCCCGACCGCGCGCGATCGGCGAACAGACGCGCCCATGGTACCTGCGCTTCCGCGTCGCCGACCGTCCCGGCATCATCGCCGCCCTTTCGGCGATCCTGGCCGAGCATGAAATCAGCATCGACGCCGTCCTCCAACTCCCAGACCAGGACTGGCGCAATCTGCCGTTCGTCATCACGGTGGAGCAGACCGAGGAGTCGCGGATGCGCCGGGCGCTGGAGCGCATGGCCGGACTGGACTTCATGATCGAGCCGCCGCTGGCCCTGCCGATGGAATCGGGCCTATAGGCTGCGGGCGATATCCACCAGATCGGCGAAGACGCCATAGGCGGTCTGCTCGACCGTCGGATTCATGCTGAACACGGCCACCTGGCCCATCAGGCCGGTTTCGAGCACCACCGCCGTTGAGGATCCCCGCGCCGCCGCCAGCAGGTCATCGCGGTCCAGCACCTCGGCCCGAACACGCAGTTTCAGCCGGCCCTCGACCCGCCTCGCCCGGCTGACCAGCACAACGCGTTTGCCCTTGGCCTCCACCTCGGCCAGTTTGTCCGGCGTCATCCGCCCGATGCCCTTGCGGTCCACGTCCCGCGGCGTCACGCCGGCGTCCATCAGCACGTTGGCCAGCGCGGCCGTCTTACAGGCCGAGTCCCAGCCGTCGATATCGAACCACGGGTCAGCCTCGGCCAGGCCAAGTGAGCGCGCCTGCTCGATGCCCTGTTCCAGGCTCCTGCCCTCGCGCATCGTCTGGAGGATCAACTGCGCGGTCGAGGTGAGCGTGCCGGCGAATCCGAGGATCTCCACCCCCGGCAGGCTGTTGCGCACCAGGCTGAAGACCGGCGTGCCGTCCATCACCACCGCCTCGTGCCGGAACTCGACGCCAGCCAACTTCGCCTCCCGGCTCAATTCACGGTAAGCGAACGCCACCGGACCCTTGTTCGCCGTGATCACGTGCATCCCGCGCGCAAACGCCGCGCGGATGTGCGAAATCGCCGGCTCGCCCGACTCGGGATTGAGCGTGGTCAACTCCACCACCACCTCGGCCGCCGAGCGGTCGAGAAACTCCTCCGCCGAAGGCGCCGCCGGGCCGAACTCGGGCTCGATGGGCGCGCCCGCCGGATGGTAGGCGGTGCCGCCAGTCGCCGTGTGGATGCCCACGATGCGGAACGGGTAGGCGGAGTGCTTCTTTTCAAGCAACCGCGCGAAGGCCCGCGCAACGTTTCCATGGCCGAGCAGTGCAAGTCTCAAAGCGTCAAGGTCCTGATCTGAAAACAGCCCAATCCAGCTTCCAACGGAGAGGGCCATGGCCGCAACCGCCTCCTGGCCGCCGCCTTTACAGCCCGGCGCGGGCGTTGCTATGCTCCAGAAAGCCTGGCAGGGAGTCTGGAGGCAGTCGAGGTGGCAAGCCGCAAGCGGGTCGATCTGGTCATCCCCGTCCTCAACGAAGCGCATGTGCTGGAGAACAGCGTGGCGCAAGTGCGCCAATACCTGACTCAATCCGGCTTCCCTCACGACTGGCGCATCGTCATCGTCAACAACGGTTCAACCGACGCCACCGGCGAGATCGCCGCCCGCCTTGCCGCCCGCCACCCCGATGTCGCCTGCCACAACCTGACTCGCCGCGGCCGGGGTCTCGCTCTGCGCCACGCCTGGACCCTGTCCTCCGCCGACGCCGTCTGCTACATGGACGCCGATCTCTCCACCGAACTCACCCACATCCAACCCCTGATCGGCGCAATCCTCGACGAGCAGTTTGACCTCGCCATCGGCTCGCGCCTCATGCCCGGATCCAGGACCGGCCGCTCGCCGAAACGCGAGTTCATCTCCCGCGCCTACAACCTCATCGTCCGGTTGGCCTTCCGCACCCAGGTCAGGGACGCGCAATGCGGTTTCAAGGCGGCCAGCGGAAGGACGGTGAAGAGCGTCGTGCCACGAATCGTCGACGACGGCTGGTTTTTTGATACCGAACTGCTGGTTCTCGCCGAAGCGAATGGGATGAGGATCAAGGAGATCCCTGTCACCTGGCATGAGGACCCGGACAGCCGGGTCAGGATTATCTCAACCGCGTTCGAAGACCTCAAGGGCATTGTGCGCGTCTGGCTCACCCTTCGCCGGCACAGGCGGGGGCAGGAAGCGCCGGCTGATGGGAGGGTCGCCTGATGGCCGGAGCCTCCATCCTGCTGGTCGAGGACGAGGCGCCGTTGCGGGGGTTGCTCGCCCGCTATCTCGAGAGGCAGGGTTACTCGATCGTGCAGAGCGGCGAGGGAACCGAAGCGCTCACCCTGTTCCGCGCCGCGGACCCGCCCATCGACCTGGCGATTGTCGACCTCACGCTGCCGGATATGAGCGGCGAGGACGTGATGGCCGCTGTGGTCGCCGAGTCCGCGTCAATCAAGGTGATCATCTCCAGCGGCCGGCCGTACTCGCCCGAGGCGTTGCCAGAAGAGATCCGCCCCAGGGTCGAGGCGCTGCTGAAACCCTATCTGCCCCAGGACCTGCTGAACTTGATCTCCAACATGCTGGAGTCCGGTCAGCCCAGCATCTCGTAAAGCCGCCCGGCGAAGTTATCGTCGCTTTCAGACCACAACAAGCGCCGCTCGGCGGCGACTGCGTCTTCCAGGTCCGTCGCCAGGTGCAGGATGCTCCGGATATTGGACTGCACGGGCCGCAACTGGTCGCTTTTCTCGCAAGGCAGGTAGAGAATATCGTGCCCGGCATCCACCCTGAGATGCTCGCCCGTGGGCGACTCGAACAGCGGTCCGAAGCACTCGATGACCACCGGCGACGGTTTCAGCGACCAGTCGTCATCCCATTGCCATAGATCCCAGCGCGTCTCGTAGCAGAACGCGACATCCTCATGCAGGAAGCCCTGGGCGATGGCGGCCAGATCCTGGGGGCCGGGCGTGGCGTCGAAGATCTCCTCAAACACCGGCGGTTCGTGGAACGACAGGGCATGGATGCGCAGAGTGCCGCCGGGCGCCAGTTTCGACACCGGAAACGCCTCCACGGCTTTGCGGAAATAGATGGGCAGCCCCAGCGCGGAGTAGTTCTTCAACCAGAACGATAGATACAGCGGATCAGCCACGCGTTGCCTCCCCTTGCTTGAGCACGCATACCCCGAGTGGCGGCAGCGTCAGCGTCGCGTGGTGGGCGCGGCCCTGGCAGTTGCCCTCCTTCGCCCAGATGACGCCCGGATTCGATACGCCGCCGCCGCCGAACTCGGGCCAATCGCTGTTCAGCACTTCGTGCCATGCGCCAGGCGCCGGGATGCCGACGTTGTAGGGCTGCCGCACCTGAGGCGTGAAGTTGCAGACAAACACAAGCATCTCGCCATTCCTCGCCCGCCGCAGGAACGAGATCACCGAGGCGTCGATGTCGTGGATGTCGATCCACTCGAAGCCGTTGCCGTTGAAATCAACCTCGTGCATGGCAGGGTTTGTTTGGTAGAGACGGTTCAGCGCCTTCACGAAGCCGTGCAGCGAGCGGTGCAACGGGTAGTTCAACAACTCCCAGCGCAGGCTTGTCTGCCAGTTCCATTCCTCGTACTGGCCCAGTTCGCAGCCCATGAACAGCAGTTTCTTCCCCGGATGCCCCCACATATAGGCGAGAAACGCCCGTACGTTGGCGAACCGTTGCCACTCGTCGCCCGGCATCTTGCCGATCAGCGACGACTTGCCGTGTACCACTTCGTCGTGCGAGATGGGCAGGGTGAAGTTTTCGGTGAAGGCGTAAAGCAGGCTGAAGGTAATGTGGTGGTGGTTGAACTTGCGGAACAGCGGGTCGTTCTTGAAGTAAGAGAACATGTCGTGCATCCAGCCCATGTTCCACTTCATGGTGAAGCCCAACCCTCCGGCATAGGTCGGATGGGAGACGCCGGCAAACGATGTCGATTCCTCGGCCACCGTGAACGCGCCCGGCACCGTGTGCGCCTCCTCGTTAAACCGGCGCAGGAAGTCGATCGCCTCCAGGTTATGGTTGCCGCCATAGCGGTTTGGAATCCAGTCGCCGTCCTCACGCGAGTAGTCCAGATAGAGGATCGACGCCACCGCATCCACGCGCAGGCCGTCGATGTGGTATTCCTTCAGCCAGAACAATGCGTTTGATATGAGAAAGTTACGGACCTCGTTGCGGCCGAAGTTGAAGATGTGGGTACCCCACTCTTTCTGTTCGCCCTTGCGCGGGTCTTCGTGTTCGTAGCAGGCGGTGCCGTCGAAACGCGCCAGTCCGTGGGCGTCCTTGGGGAAGTGGGCCGGCACCCAGTCAATGATCACGCCGATGCCGTTCTGGTGGCACTGGTCGACGAAGAAACGGAAATCATCCGGCGTGCCAAACCGCGCCGTCGGCGCGAAGTAGCCCACCACCTGATAGCCCCACGATCCGCCGTAGGGATGCTCCATCGGAGGCATCAGTTCCAGGTGGGTGAAGCCCAGGTCCTTGACATAGGGGACGAGCTTGGCCGCCATCTCTCGATAAGTCAACAACTTACCGCCGTCCGGCTTCATCCACGATTCAAGATGCACCTCGTAGGCCGAAACCGGCCTTTCGAGCCAGTTCGTTTTGCCTCGCGCGTCCATCCAGGCGTTGTCCTGCCACTGGTACCGGTTCAGATCCCAGACCACGGAGCCCTGCTTCGGCGGGCACTCCGAGGCGAAGCCATACGGATCGCACTTCAGGCTGCTGGCGCCGAAGATCTGCGACCGGACGAAGTATTTGTAGATATCCCCCTGCTTCACGCCGGGGATGAAGAGTTCCCAGACGCCGCCGTCACGCTTTCGCATCGGGTGGCGGTGGTTGTCCCAATCGTTGAAATCGCCCACCACGCAGACGGCCTCGGCGCAGGGCGCCCAGACGGCGAACCGCGCCCCGTCGACGCCATCGACGGCGGCCAGGTGCGCGCCCATGCTGCGCCAGGCTTCATAATTGGTGCCTTCCGCGTGCAAATGGACGTCAAAATCGCTCAACTGCGGCCAGAAGCGGTACGCATCTTCCAACTCTGCCACGCCGCCCATCGTCAGTTGCAGCCTCAGGCGGTACCGTTCGGGCAAATCGTCCATCGCAGCCTCGAAGATCCCGCCGGGGTGGATCTTCTCCATGGGCGTCACCCGATCCCCGGCCAGCACCTCCGCCGAGACGGCCTGCGGCAGCAGCGCCCGGATCACCTTGCGGCCCGAGGCGTCCGTGTGCGGACCCAGGTGGGCAAAGACGTCCCCGTGATACCCGCCAACGATTGCTTCCATGTCCGCGGTTTGCATGCCGCTATCATGGCAGAAATGGACGACTTGCTGCGCGCACTGCCGAAAGCCGAACTCCACGTCCACCTCGAAGGCTCGATCGGGCCGGAAACGCTGGTTGAACTCGCTCCGTCGCTGGCCGTCGAAGACGTTCGCAAGCGATACGTTTACAACGACTTCCGCGGGTTTCTGGACGCCTACAAATGGGTCAACGGCTACCTGCGCACGCCCGCCGGCTACGCCCTCATCACGCGCCGGCTGCTGGAACGGCTGGAATCGGAAGGCGTGGTTCACGCGGAGATCAATATCAGCGCCGGCGTCATTGTTTGGAAGAACCAGGACGTGGATGCGATGTTCGAGGCCGTCGCCGAAGAGGCCGCCCGCCACCCGGTATCGACGCTTTTTATCTTTGACGCCGTGCGCCAGTTTGGCGTCGGGGCCGCCTGGGCGGTCGCCCGCCACGCAGCCAAATGGGCCGGCAATGGCGTGGCGGCCTTCGGCATCGGCGGCGACGAACTGGCGATCCCGTTGAGCGAGTTCCAGGAGGTTTTTGACTTCGCCCGCTCCCGTGGACTACGTTTGGTCCCGCACGCCGGCGAAACCGGTGGTCCCGATGAGGTCCGCGAGGCCGTCAACCGCGGCGCCCATCGCATCGGCCACGGCATCGCCGCCGCCCAGGACGCAGGGGTAATGGACCTGCTGCGGGAGCGCGACATCCCGCTGGAGGTGTGTATTTCCAGCAACTTATGCACCGGAGTGGTGGCAACGCTCGATCAGCACCCGGTCCGCCGGCTGTGGGATGCGGGCGTGCCTATCGTGCTGAACAGCGACGATCCGCCGATGTTCCACACCACCCTGCTCAACGAATACAGAATCGCCGCCCAGCAGTTCGGCTTTGCGCCAAACGAACTCCGGCGCCTGGCGGAGAACAGTCTCCGCTACAGCTTTCGTACCGGCGATCCCACTCGAACATCCGGCATGGTATAGTAGATAACGTTGGTATAAAGGCGCGGGGACGTAGTTCAGCTGGTTAGAACGCCGGCCTGTCACGTCGGAGGTCGCGGGTTCGAGCCCCGTCGTCCCCGCCATTCCCTCCCCACCAACACCCCCCAGGATACTGAGCGGGGCGGAGCTTTGTCCGCCGTCAGGCGTGCTTCTTCGACGCCCGGCGGCCCTTCACCTTCAACTCAATCGGCGTCCCCTCGAACCCGAACGACTTGCGCAGTTTGTTCTGGACGTATCTTTCAGTAGAAAAATGTAATGGTTCGTACCGATCCATGAACAAAACGAACGACGGCGGCCGGATCGACGCCTGCGTGATGTAGAAGATCCGGCGGTGGACGCCGAAGTCGAGGTTCTCGGCGAAGCGGTTCAACTCGCCCGTCGGGACGCGTTTGTTGAAACTCTCCCAGCCGCTTTCGATCAGCTTGAAGATCCTCTCCACGCCGCGCGCCTGCTGGGCGGAGGTGAACATGATGGGGGCCCAGTCGAGGAACTTGAACTGGTCGCGCACCGCATGTTCCATCTCCTTGCGCTTGCCCGGAGGGATCAAGTCCCATTTGTTCACGACGATGATCACGGCGCGGCCCTCTTCGTGGGCGTAGCCGCCGATGGTGGCGTCCGAACCCACGGGCCCATCGGTGGCGTCGATCACCAGCAGCGCCACGTGGCAGATGCGGATGTGCTTGCGGGCCATGACGACGCTGAGCTTTTCGGCCATCTCATGCGTCTTGCCCTTGCGCCGGATGCCGGCGGTATCGACGAAGGTGTACTGGCGTCCGTTGAAGGAGACGGTTTCGTCCACCGAATCGCGGGTGGTGCCGGCGACGGGGCTGACGATGGCCCGTTCGCGGCCCACCATGGCGTTGAGCAGGGTGGACTTGCCGACGTTCGGGCGTCCGATGATCGACACCCGCACCGGCGGCTTCGCCTTTTCAGCATCTTCGTCTTCCTCGGCGGCCGCGGGAAAGCCTTCGGTCGCCGCGTCGAGCAGTTCATGGAGGCCCAGTTTGTGTTCCGCTGAGACGGGGATGACCGAGTCGAAGCCCAGTGAATGGAATTCGGCGGCCAGCACCTCGCGTTTGGGCACGTCGATCTTATTGACGGCCACGACGACGGGCTTGCCGAGTTTGCGCAGCAGCATGGCGAGGTCGCGGTCGGAGCCGGTGATTTCGGTCCGGCCGTCGATCAGGAAGATGATGCGGGCGGCGCGTTCCAGGGCGACCCGCGCCTGTTTGAGGATCTGGGCTGGGATCAGTTGCTGGTCGGCGGGGACGATGCCGCCGGTGTCGATGAGTTCAAATGGGCGGCGGCGGTGGACGGCATGGCCGTGGATGCGGTCTCGCGTGATGCCTGGTTCGTCGCCGGTGATCGACCGGCGTTCGCCCAGGATGGCGTTGAAAAGCGTGGACTTGCCGACGTTGGGACGGCCGACGATGACAACAACGGGTTGATCATCCTCGCGCGTGGGGGGCATGTCTACCATTCTCCCATGCGGGGGGACTCAATCCCCCCGGAAAAGCGATTGTTGGACCGGTCTGGTGTGGAGTAAAACAGAAAGAGCAAGAACTGAGAGAATAAGAGCGTCCGCTGTCCACTATGTGAATTGAGGGACTGCCGCCTCACTCGATTGACAACCTGGCAGAACGGGGAAGGATCGGAGAGTTCGTCCGCAGATGATCGCTGAGCCGCCGTACAGGCCCTATCAGATGGTGGGGCAATCGGCCCGACTGAAACAGGTCCTGCGCCTGGCGACCCGCCTTGGACGCGGCCAATGGCCCGTGCTGCTGCTCGGCGAGACCGGGACGGGCAAGGAACTTGTCGCCCGCACGATCCACCAGGCCGGTCCCGGCGGACCATTTGTCACCATCGACTGCACCTCCATGGTGGGTCCGTTGATGGAAAGCGAGCTGTTCGGCTACGCCAAGGGCGCCTTTACCGGCGCGAACACGAACAAGATGGGCCTGATCGAGCAGGCCGACGGCGGAACGGCGTTTTTTGATGAGATCGGCGAGTTGCCGCTTGAACTGCAGGGCAAATTGCTCCGCCTACTGCAGGAGCAGGAGTTCCGGCCGGTGGGTTCGCTGCAGGTGAAGAAGTCGAAGTTCCGCGTCCTCGCGGCCACCAACCGCGACCTCTCGGCCGAGGTTCAGAAGGGCAATTTCCGGCAGGATCTTTACTTCCGCCTCAACGTGGTCACCATGCGCCTGTCGCCTCTGCGCGACCGCCGCGAGGATCTGCCGGCGCTGATTTCGCACTTCCTGGACCAGTACGGCAACGGCCACACGCTCAGTTCAGACCTGCTCGAGTTGATGATGTCCTACCCCTGGCCGGGCAACGTGCGCGAGTTGCAGAACTGCGTCCAGGGCATGGTGGCCATCAACACCGGGCCAGTGCTGCATGTGGGCGACGCTCCATCGCATTTGCAGCACCACCGCGAGTCGGCCTCGATGGGCCGGCTGAGCCTGGCCGCCAGCGCCGCCGCCGCCGCGGGCAACGGCGAACCCGTCCCGATCGTCCTGCCCGTCATCCCCCTCGCCGAGATGGAGCGCCAGGCCATCATCCGGGCGCTTGAATACACCAAGGGCGACCGCGTGATGGCGTCCCATCTTCTCGGTATCGGACGCACCACGCTCTACCGTAAGCTGAAGGAATACGGAATCAAGGGTTGACTGCCGCTCTCGACGCCACCTACAGCGTGGGCCGGAACCTTTCCGGGGTTGGTGTCTATAGCCGGGAACTCAGCCTCCAACTCGCCCAGGCCCACCCCGATTGCCGGTTCCTGCACTGCTTCCGCCCGCATAAATTCCTGCGCGGCATCGGGCTCGACCGGCCCGCCAACGCCAGCGCGCGCCTGCTGCTTGACGCCTGGCCGATCCGCGCCGGGGTTCTTCACGGCCTGAACCAGCGTATGCCCGAGTGGCGGGCGCGCCGGGCCGTCTCCACCTTCCATGACCTCTTCGTGCTGACGTCGGACTATTCGACGCCGGATTTCAAAGCCCGATTCGCGGCCCAGGCGCGTCACGCCGCCGAGCGGAGCGACCTGATTATCTGCGTTTCGCGGCATACGGCATCGATGGTGGCCGGTCTGCTGAACGTGGAGGACTCCCGCCTGCGCGTGGTCCCGCACGGCGTCCGCTTCGGTGCATCCGCCGCCGGAGCGCGGCGCGAAAACGTCGTCCTCCATGTCGGCGCCATCCAGAAGCGCAAGAACCTGGTTCGTTTGGTCGAGGCTTTCGAGACCGCCTGCGCGCCGGACTGGAAACTGGTCCTGGCCGGATCGGAGGGCTTCGGATCTGAAGAGGTCAAGGCGCGCATCGAAGCCAGCCCGGCGCGTGGCCGGATCGAACTGACCGGCTGGGTGAGCGACGAAATGGCGCTTGACTTGTACCGGCGGGCGTCGATTTTCGCCTTTCCGTCGCTCGACGAGGGTTTCGGAATCCCGGTGCTCGAAGCCATGGCGCAGGGTGTCCCGGTGATCGCCTCAAACAGGTCGTCTCTGCCCGAGGTCTGCGGCGGCGCGGCGCTGCTGGTTGACGCCCTGGAAACGGAATCGATCGCCGCGGCGCTCAAACAGCTTGCCGAAGACGCCGCCCTGCGCACGGAACTCGTCGAAAGGGGCTGCGAGCGCGCGAAGGGATTCACCTGGGAACGGGCGGCGGCGTTGACCTGGGATGTCTACCAGGAACTGGCGTGACGGGAACTATTCTTCGTCCACGGCGATTTTGAGAGCGCGCAGG
Source organism: Candidatus Solibacter sp. (assembly GCA_013822245.1). Lineage (GTDB taxonomy): Bacteria > Acidobacteriota > Terriglobia > Bryobacterales > Bryobacteraceae > PNKE01. Next base: position 17,558 of record PNKE01000025.1, on the reverse strand, counting down.
AATTTCTGGTCCTGTGTGCTCCAACGGATCCGGGCCTTGGCTTTGTCGGGTTCCGACAGGATTTCGACCGAGGTGTCGATGGTGGTTTCGGCATCATCATCGTCATCGGCGTCTTCATCGCGGCGGTTGAAACCGATCGTGGCTTCCAGGACGAGGAAGACGTCGTATCCGGCGCGTTTGATTTCGCCAATCGCCTCGGCGATGCGGTCGGAGTCGGACAGCGACTCGTTGATCGCGTGGCCCAGTTCCTGCATCAGTTCTTTGAGATGATCGTCCAAAATCGTCCCTCGCGGCTTCTCTACCTCAAGAATACCATCCAGGCAGGAGACCCTTCGCGGCGGCGGCGGTTCGAGTCCGGGGCGTTCGCCCCCAGTTTCCATATCGGAAGCGCTTCCACTCCTATGAGAGTAGGTCGAGCACAATCCGGTTTCATGAGTTTGGCGCTGCTGGGATAATGGATTCTGAAGTCAACCCGACATGCGACTGGTTAAGAAGTTCTTCGAGATCGTGATGCCCGGCGTCATCAAGCCGCTCCACGCGCTGTGGAACGAGATCATCGGCTTCCTGTTCCTGGCGATCGCCGTCTTCATGATCCGTCCCACATGGAAGGCGTATCAGAAGCTCCAGACCGACGCCGACCCCGGCGAAGCCATCGTCGGACTCGTGGGCGGCGCGGGACTGCTCCTGGTCGGCCTGATCTTCGGCATCCACGGTTTCTGGAAGGCGCGGCGCATCTCGAAGTCCTGACGGCGGCCGTTTACCAATCGGAAATGGGCCGCGCCAATCTGGCGAAGCGGCCCGACTGGTTGGTTGGAACCGGCTATTCCTGCTGCTGGATGCGCTGCTCGAGGTCGGCCAGTTGCTTCTTCACGAAATCGCTGTCACGCCCGTTGGGGTTCATCTCGATATAGGTCTTCAGCGACCCCGCCGCCGCCTTGAGGTCGTTTTTGTTCGCCAGGGCGACGCCCAGGATGTGGTGGATCTTCGGGAAGCGCTTGTCGCGGTCCATCTTGATGGTCTCGCGGGCGCTTTTTTCCGCGTCATCGAAGTGCTGAAGCTGAAGGTGGGCCAGGCTGTTGAAGTACCAGGCCTGCGGGAAGGAGTACGGATCGAGTTTCAGCACGACGCCGCTGGCATCAAGCACCGTCTGCCAGTTGTTCGACGACAGCGAGACGCCCAGCATGGCGAGATGCGGCTTCACGTACTTCGGATCGGCCTCGATCGACTTCTTGAACGCCTCGGAGGCCTCATCCGGCTGCTTCAAACCCTCGTAGGCGAGGCCCAGTTCATACCAGGCTTCGGCGTACGGGGGATGCAGGGAGACCGCCTTGGCCAGGTTGGTCCGCGCCTCCTCGAACTTCTGTTTCTTATTGCGGTCGAGACCTCGTTCAAAGGCCTTGCGGGCGTCCCTGGGCGCGTTGGCGGAGGTCATCGAGAAGGTCCGCCCATCCACCTTGCCGAGCCGGCGCATGAGGATGGTCCCCAGATCGGGATTGTCCATGAATCTCCGGCCCGCCAGTTGCACAGGCTCCGAAAGATAGCCTGGCAGCACGGCGCGCAATTCGCAACCCATCAGTTCGCGTTCGCTGATGCCCGTTGAACCTGGACCGCCGCCCATGCCGCCGAATCCGCCGGGCCGCCCGTCAAAGCCCTCATTCAGGCTACCCATGCTGGCATCGGCGCCGGCCATCATCGGCTGCTGGCCGCCGAGAGTGATGCTAAACCGGCCCTTGCTGTCGGAGTAGCCGAACGGACGTGCCCGGCCGTTGCAGTACAGTTCGATGGTGGCCGCATCCGGCGGCGGAGTCCCGTCCTCTGTCATCAGCTTGCCGGAAAGGAAGACCGGGCGGCGGAATTCCTGCGGCTGCTGTTGAGTCGGGAACCGCTGCTGCTGTGAGGGAGGCTGGGTCGGAGTGGGCGTTGTCGGGAGGGAAGGCGTTCCGCCGCCAGCGCCACCGCCGGGAGGCGCCGCGCCACCGCCAGTGCCGCCTCCGGGAGGCGCGGTGGGACCGCCGGCCTGGAATGCGGAGGCTGCCGGGGCCAGGATCAGGCAGACTACCAGGGCTGCCAGGAAGGAAACCACGGTTCGATTCATCATCTGAGTTCCCCTACGCGGATTGAGCTGTACAACTGAAGTTAGCCGTATTATGCCACAGGGGCTGTGGAAATCCACCTTTCCGTATAAGATAGATGGCACGGGAGACAACCCATGAAAAGAACCCTATACTCCGGAATCGCCGCAATCGCCCTGATGCTCGGCGGCTGCTCCTCGACGAGCAACGCGCCAGCCGCCAAGAAGGAGGTGAAACCGGCCGAGCCTATTGGAGGCCAGTCGGCCGTCTTCTACATGTATCAGGCGGCCCGCCAATGGAAGAGCGACGCTCAGATCATGACCGTCGAAAACATGAATATGGAATCGGTGAAACCCGCCGGCGGCAAGTTCGGCGCATGGCGGGCGACGTTTGTCTCGCTCACCGGCAAGCAGCAGCGCCTGTTCACCTACGGCGTGCAGGAGGAGGGCTCGATCCGCAAGGGCACATACTCGGGCACCGAGTCGACTTTTGCCGTGCGTCCGAGGGTCTTCCCGATTCCGATTCAGAAGGTGAAAGTCGATACGCCGGCGGCGCTGGAAACCGCCAGAAAGCAACTTCAGCCCATCATCGACAAGAACCCGGAGCAGCCCATCCAGTTCATGATGGAGTGGACCTACCAGACGCCCAATCCTGCCTGGCGCGTCTATGTCGGGTCCAGTGTCAGTTCGAGCCTGGGCTCGGTTTACGTCGACGCCGACACCGGCAAGTTCCTCAAGAAGGTGAAATAGTCCGGCTCGTCCCGCGGGCCGCCATCCAGCGCGGCCCGCATCAACCCAGATCCGCTGCCCGCCACAGCGAAAGGGACTTGTCGCTGTAGGCCCCGCCATCCTCGCCACAGTTTTCCACCAGCGATTCCAGCGGCGCCGGCAGATTGAAGGGCGGCAGCGTGAAGTTCAACGACCGCCAGTCGCCATCCTCAACATCAGCGTTCTCTTCGGTCAGCGGGAAGTGGGTCATCAGCAGGTAGCCGGCGCCCGAGGCGCGGACGTTGGCCAGCGCCCGCGCAATGTTGGCGAAGCTGAGGTGGACCAGGCAGTCCCTGCACAGGACCACCGGCGCCCGCGGCAGAGGATCCGCCGTCAGGTCGAGGCGCAAGAACCGCCGGCCCGGCGCGCCATACCGCCGGATGTTCGAGTCCACAAGATCCTGGACGATGTCGGCGCCGGTGTAGTCCACGTCCAAGTCCGCCACCGACAGCCAGTGGAAATCCCCGCACGGGATATCGAGCAGCGAATCCGCGCCCACCCGGCGCAGCACGGCCGGGATGGCTTCAATCAGCGTCTGTGTCTGCTCCAGCGCCGAACCCGTCCCGGAACGCGACTCCGGACTCCCCCAGATGTTGTTGGCGGCGATGTAGGCGAAGCGTTCAGCAAGCGGCAGGCGCGCAATCTCATCGCGGCGCCTGACAAAGTTCTCGTGCGCGAGCACGGACGGTCTACGGGTGGCCATGGCCGGTTTCGTCCCTATCCTATTCGCAGGGGGCGCGCGTGTCACCCGCCCGCATTACCTCCGCGGCGTGCGCGGAGCGGGCTTCTCCGGCGCTGCCGGCAGATCGAGGAACTCGACTTTGTAGGTTTCAAGGTCGTAGTCGGCCGCGAAAACCACGATCTGCTTGCTGTCGACGGCCGGCTTCAGGATCGGCTCGGATTCGCGGATCAGCCGCGCCACGCGCCGGGCATTCGCCAGGACACAGTTGTGGACGTGGTCGCCCGGCATTCCGGCCGTCTCTTCGACCGCGGGCTGAATCGCCTTCATGACCGCCTTGATATGGCCATGCGCCTCGCGGCCAGCGACGGCGGCCGCGACCGCGCCGCATTTCTCATGACCGAGCACCACGACCAGACGAACGCCCAGGTGCTCAACCGCATACTCGATGCTGCCCAGCACTTCGTCGTCCACCACGTTGCCGGCGTCACGGATCACGAACAGGTCGCCGAGTCCTTCGTCGAAGATCAACTCCGGCGGCACGCGCGAGTCCGAGCAGCCCAGGATGACCGCATAGGGGTGCTGTCCGTCACGCGAGAGGCTGCGCCGCCGGTCAAACGAGAGATCCGGGTGCTTCTCCTTGTGCTTGGCGAACCGTGCGTTGCCGGCGCGCAACTTGGCCAGCGCCTGCTCCGGCGTCAGTGCCGCCGGGGAATCATGCCCTCCGGCCCAGAGAACCGAGGCGAGTACGAACAACGAGAAGAGCGTTCGCATGGACTTCCTCACTTCACATACTATCAGACCATTTCGTCTGGTTTATGGGAAACCTTAGAATAAAGATGTGCTCAGGAGAGATTTCGCCGCCTTCGGTTTCGCCTCGGCCCTGCTCCACGCGAGCCAGGACCAGCCCCTGATCGAGAAGGTTGCGTCGGGCTTCCAGTTCACCGAAGGCCCGGTTTGGCTGCCTGAATCCGCGGTTCTGTTCAGCGACATCCCCTCGAACCGCCTGATCAAATGGAGCCAGAAGAGCGGCAGCCAGGTGGTGCGCGAAAACAGCGGCGGGGCCAACGGAAACGCGATCGACAGCCGTGGACGGGTTTATACGTGCGAGGGCGGTGCGCGGCGGATCACGCGGACGGGCGCTGACAACAAGGTGGAAGTCCTCGCCGAACGATTCGAGGGCAAGCGCTTCAACGCGCCCAACGACATCGCGGTCCGCCGCGACGGCCACGTCTGGTTTACCGATCCGGCCTTCGGCAAGGCCGCGGAGACGCGTGAGCTTCCCTTCAACGGCGTCTTCCACATCAAGCCCAAAGGCGACCTCTCCCTCGTCGCCCGCATGGACCGCCGTCCGAACGGCGTCGCTCTCTCGCCCGACGGCCGCATCCTCTATGCCGCCGTTTCCGACGAACGCGCCATCCGCGCCTGGGACATCAACCGCGACGGCGAGGCGTCCAATTCCCGGCTGCTGATTACAGGGATCGACGGCCCGCCCGACGGCCTGAAGACCGATTCCAAGGGCAACCTCTACGTCGCCGCCAACCAGATCGTGATCTACAGCCCCAAGGGCGAACTGCTGCGCCAGCTCCCGATGCCCGAGAAACCGTCGAACCTGTGCTTCGGTCCGGACGACCCGGTTTTCTACGTCACCGCCCGGACCACCCTCTACCGCGTCAACCCCGACGCCAAGCAGGCGCAGGCGCAACCGTGAGCGACAGCCGGCGCCATCCCGCCCGCCCGATGCTGGGCGTTGGCGCGGTCGTTTTCCGGGAAGGCTCGGTCCTGCTCATTGAACGCGGGCAGCCGCCGCTCGAGGGCTATTGGACCCTGCCCGGCGGGATGGTGGAAGTGGGCGAGAGACTGGAAACGGCCGTCGCGCGCGAAGTGCTGGAAGAGACAGGCCTTCATGTCCGGCCAACGGCCGTCGCCGAGATCTTCCAGCGCATCATGCACGATGAGGACGGCCGCACCGAATACCACTACGTGATTATCGACTACCTCTGCGAGCTTGAAGGCGGCACGCTCGCCGCGGCCAGCGACGTGGCCGATGCGGCCTGGGTTCCGGTGGTCGAACTCGACAAATGGAAGATGGCTCCCGGCACGCCGCCCGTGATCGCGCGCGCCCTGGAGTTGATGAAATGAACGCCGAAAGCCTCGCCCTGCTCGAATATGAAGGGCTGAAATCGCTTGTCCGCCGCTATGTCGCCAGCGACGGCGGCCGGGGCCTGCTCGACGAAATCCACCCTTCCGCCGACCGCATCGCCGCCGAAGCCGCGCTTGCCGAAACCGCCGAAGCCATGGCCTGGATCGACGAAACCGCCCAGCCCAGGACCCGCGGCGAAGCCCCTGCGCGGCTGTCCTTCGACGGCCTGCCCGAAACGGGCACGACGCTGGCGAAGCTGCGCATCCAGGGTTCGGTCCTCGAAGCGCTTGAACTGCAAGCGGTCATCGCCGTTCTTGAAAAGGCCGAACAGGTCCGCCAGGCGCTCAAACCCCACGGGCAGGAGTTCCCTTTGCTCGCCGCCCGGGCCGCCACGATCGCCGACTTCCGCGAAGCTGTCAAAGCCGTCTCCGGCAAGATCCTGCCCGACGGGACCATCTCGGATCATGCCAGCCCGGCGCTGGCCAAGATCCGCCGCGAAATCGACCGCCAGCGCCGCGAGATCCACTCGTCGCTGGAACGCTTCCTCAAGCTGCATCGTGACGACGGCATGTTGCAGGAAGAGTTCGTCACCATCCGCAACGACCGTTTCGTCGTTCCCGTCCTGCCCGGCGCAAGAAAGCGCGCCGCCGGCGTGGTGCACGGTTCCAGCGGCAGCGGTCACACGCTGTTCCTTGAACCGCTGGAGACCATCGAACTCAACAACGACCTGGTCCGGTTGACCGACGACGAGATGCGCGAGGTCCGCCGCATCCTGGCCGAACTCACTGACCGTCTGCGCTCGCAGTCTCGCGAAATCGGCGCCGCCGCCTCCGCCCTGGCCGCGCTGGACTTCGCCTTCGCCAAGGCCCGTTTCGCCGAAGCCTTCGATTGCGTCGTCCCCACGTTTTCGCCGGACGAGGCGCCCGTTCTCAAACTGAAGCGCGCCCGCCATCCGTTGCTTCAAGACGTACTGCGCCGCAAGCGCCTTCTGGTGGTGCCGGTATCGTTCGAACTTGATGCCCGGAACCGCTCGCTGCTGATCTCCGGACCAAACACGGGCGGCAAGACCGTCACGCTGAAGACCGCCGGATTGCTGGTCCTCATGGCGCAATCCGGTTTCCCCGTGCCGGCCGACGAAGCGGTGCTGCCGGTGTTTGACGACGTGCTGGCCGACATCGGCGACAACCAGTCGATCGAACAGAGCCTTTCGAGCTTCAGCGCCCACGTGACGAGGGTGAAAGAGATTGTCGAAGCCGGAGCGCCGGGCGTGCTGGTGCTGCTGGACGAGCTTGGCCGCGCCACCGACCCTGAAGAGGGCGGCGCGCTGGGCGTTGCGGTGCTGGATGAGTTCAACCGCTTCGGCGCGTTCACGCTGGCCTCGACACACCTGCTGGCGCTGAAGGTGTACGGCGCAACGACGGCGGGCGTCGTCAACGCGTCGATGGGCTTCAACGAAGAGACGCTCGAACCGACCTACGAACTGCGCACCGGAGCGCCGGGCAAATCGGCCGGTCTCGACATCGCTTCGCGTCTCGGCTTGCCACAGCGCCTCATCGAGCGCGCCCGCGCCGCCATGTCTGACACCGAACGCGATATCGCCCATTTCCTCAAGGAACTCGAAACCAAAGTGGCCGAGGCGCGCGAGGAAGCCGCGGCCCTGCGGCGCCGCCAGCTTGAGCTCGAAGCCCGCGAGAAGCAGCTTGTCGCCGAACTCGAAAAGCGCGAATCGCGCCGCGTGCGCGAGATCGAAGACCGCGCCGAAAAGGCCATGCGCACCTTCGAGCAGGAGGCCCGCGATGCCATCGGCCGCGCTTCGGCCGTACCGGAAACGCGCCGCCAGGCCGAACGCGCACAGCGCGACATGGCGCGGGCCCGCCGCGAGATGAAGGAAGAGTTCACGGCACTGGCCCAGGGCAAGGCGGAGCCGGCGAAACCGTCGCTCGAGAATCTGGCGCCGGGGATGAGGGTGAAGTTGAAAGACGTCAGCCAGCCGGCCAAGGTGTTGCGGGTGATGGGCGGCGGCATGGTGGAGGTCGAAGTGGGGTTTCTGAAAATGCAAGCGCCGGTGGACGACATCCGCGAGGTGCTGCCGGAATCGCCGGGGCAGGGCAAGAGGCTGCCGCAAGGCGTTTCATTCACCGCCGGGCCGCGCTACGAAACGCTGGCCAGCGAGTTGAACATCATCGGCAAGACGTCGGACGAAGCCGAGATTGAACTCGAACGCTTCATCGACGCCTGCGCGCTGGCCGACGTGACGAGGGTCCGCATCGTGCACGGCCACGGCATGGGCATCCTGAGGAAGATGGTCCAGCAACTGTTGTCGAAACACCCGCATGTGGACAGTTTCGGCCCGGCCACGCCGGCCGAGGGCGGCACCGGCGCCACGATCGCCGAACTGAAGTCGCTTTAGTCCGGCGTCCGACAGCGATAGACTGTCTAAACATGAAACGGCGAACGTTCCTGATGACGGCCGGCGCGGCGGCGCGGGCTTTGGCGGCGGATATGCCGCGCGTCGGCGTGATCGGCAGCGGCGGGCGAGGGCGGTTGCTGACGTCCGAATTCAAAGAGATCGGCGCGCAGATGACGGCGGTCTGCGACGTCTATCAGCCCAATCTCGAAGCCGGCCTCCAGCAGGCATCCACGGGCGCGAAGCCCTATGGCGATTACCGCCGGATGCTGGACGACAGGTCGATTGACGCCGTCATCATCACTACGCCGGACCACTGGCACGCCCAGATGACCATCGACGCCGCCCAGGCCGGCAAGGACATGTATGTCGAAAAGCCGATGTGCCATCTGCCGGACGAAGGGTTCAGGATGGTGGAGGCGGTGCGCCGGCATAAGCGGGTCTGCCAGGTGGGTACGCAGCGGCGCAGCGGGTCGCTGTTCCTGGAGATCAAGAACAAGTATGCGCGGCCCGATGTGCTGGGCGATGTGCGGCTGGTGAACTCGTGGTGGATCAACTACCAGGACAGGCTGTCGCAGGCGCAATTGCGCGGAGATCTGGACTGGAAGCAGTGGCTCGGACCCGCGCCGCAGCGCCCGTTCGATCAGGCCCGCTTCTTCAACTGGCTTCACTATCACGACTACTCCGGCGGCATTTTCGTCGGCCAGGCGGCCCATGCCGTCGACTGCATCCAGTGGTACATGAACTCGCCGATGCCGGCGGCGGTCACCTGCGCCGGGGGCCAGATGAACCTCGGCGGCGGCGAAATCCCCGAGACCGCGTCGATGACCGTCGAGTATCCGGAAAACTACATCGCCGTCTTCACGCTCGGCTACAAGGCGATGCGCTACAACACGCACAACGACCAGATGAACCACTACCACGGCACGAAGGCGCGGCTTGACGTGGGCCGCGAGAGCTATGCCCTGTGGCCGCAGAGCGCCGAGGTCAAGATCGCACCGTCGGTGCAGGACGCCAAAGTTGGCTCGTTTGTCGTGGCGACGCGCGAGCATATCCGGAATTTCCTGGACTGCATTGTTTCGAGGAAAGACCCGACGGCGACGGTGGAAGCCGGTCTGGGGACTTCGATTTCGCTGGCCATGGCGATGGAATCGCTGCGCAAGGGCCGGCGCATCAAGTGGGACGCGGCGGCGAAGAAGATGGTTTAACGAAGCGTGACGATGGTCGCGCCCCAGCCGCCGGCTCCGGCCGGGGCGTCGCCGAATTCAAGCACGTAAGGGGTGCGCGCGAGCACCTTGCGCACCATCTCGCGCTGCGCTCCGATGCCGCGGCCGTGGATGATCCTGAGCGCCTTGAATCCGCGCTCGTGCGCCTCTTCAAGCCATGCTTCTACCGCGTCCCTGGCGTCGCGGGGCGCGAAGGCGTGCAGGTCAATGGTATCCGTGATCGGATACTCGACCTCGTCGAACGGGGCGTCACTTTCGGAATTCATGGATTTCGAACATCGGCACGTGGTGGCGGTCCGGGATGACGGCGATCAGGTGGTGGCTGTAACCATGGGCGGCGGCGAAATCGATGAGGCTTTTGCGCGCGCCCTTGAAGGCTTCGTTTGGTTCGGTGTGGGTGACGTAGATGTGGTTGGGGACCGAGAGCGCCCAGAGCATGAACTTGCGCGGCTCGTGTTCGTGGAGGCGGATGGGGGTGTCCTCGGAGTTGCGGGTCATGCCGAGGATGCCGCCGCCGTAGAAATCGATTTGCTGCTGGATGCCCCAGTCGGCCGGGAAGATGATGCGCCCGTGCTGGGTTCCGAGAAACTCCACCAGCGGGCGGCTGGCGTTGGTCCAGATCATCGTGGGGCCGAAGGCGAGAAACTGCGCCCGGTACTGGTTCAGCACGAAGAGGTTGGTGAGGATGGCGGCGGCGAAGACGGCGAATCCGATCTTCATGCCGCGCGACGGAAAACGCCGCACAATTTCGGCCAACACCAGCCCGGCAAGCAGGTGCGGCAAGGGCGACAGCAGGACTGTATGGTGCAGCGAACCGCCGGCGCCCTTGGTGAGCAGCATGGCCGTCCAGGAGAACAGCAGCGCCAGCGCGGTGAACAACGCCGGCCGACGCCACGGACTCCAGAACATGAGCGGCAAAACCAGGATCGCGCCCACCAGCAGCAGGTGTTGCAGGCTGCGCCGGGGCGCGCCGAGTTTGGCGCTCAGCCAGAGCGTGGCGCGTTCGTCGAGGCGGAATGCGCCGGTCTTGCCTTCGGGGTCTGGCGTGTCGCGGACGACATAGCCAAACAGGCCGCGGCCGTCCAGGGCGCCGTCGAACGAGGCGATCTTGCTGAGCATCGCCATGTCGGTGTTGTGGGTGTTGGCGGTGATCGTCGCCATCGGCTTCTGGATGTTGTAGTGGATGAGCGGGTAGGCGCCGATGAGCAGCGGAAACACGAGGGCCGCGAGATGTTTCGGGCGTTTGGCCAGTGTCCACAACTCGCGCGGAAAGACGATCAGCAGCGCGAGTCCGCCGCCGGCGAAGATCCAGATTGAAATGGCCTTGTCCCAGAGCGCAAGCCCGGTGGCCAACCCGGCCGGGATCAGCCACAGCGCGGACCGCGATCCGGCATAGCGGACGCCGCTGTAGACGACGACGGCGAGAAACAGATGCTGCAAGGCGACCGGCCCCCAGTCGTAGACCGAGGTCAGCAGGTACGCCGCGTCGGTGGCCAGCAGCAGCGTGGCGGCGATGGCGATGCGCGTCGAGGTGAGCCGCTTGAGAACGAAGAAGAACAACGCGACAGACAAGGTGGCAAACGCCAGCGGCGGAAACCGCAGCGAGCGGTGGTTGTAACCCATGAAGTCGAAGACAGGTTTGAGGATTGCAGCCTTCAGCGTGCCGAGATAGGTCATCAGCATGAGCGGGATCTTGGTGTCGCCCGCCACGGCGTTGTACTCGATGCCCTCGGGCGAGACGTAGGCCATGATGAACAGCGCCTCGTCGTACTGCACCCCTGCCAAAGGGATGAACACGACGCCCAACAGGAAGAACAATCCGCTCAGGGCCAGGCAGGCCAGCAGTGCCCAATACTTCCGGTTCATTGATTACCCGCCGATCGCATACATCGGCCGCGGGGGAGGGACGAAGCCGCCGCGGTTGATCTCATGGCCGAGCCATTTTGCATGGACGACGGCCCGGATTGTGTCCATGATCTCAGTATCGCTTGCGCCGCCGCGCAGCAGGTGTTTGACGCCAGTCTCCTCGATGGCGAACAGGCAGTAGCGCAGATTGCCGTCGGCGGTGAGGCGGATGCGGTTGCAGTTGAGGCAGAACGGCCGGCTGACCGAGGCGATGAAACCGATTTTGCCGATGCCATCGCGGAAGGTATATTCGAGCGCCGGCGCGCGCGGATCGGGGTCGGGGACGGGGTCGAGCGGACCGATGCCGTGTTCGAGCATGGCCAGGATGTCGTCAGCCAGCAGCACGCGGTCCTTCTGCCACAAGCCCTGGGCGTCGAGCGGCATGAACTCGATGTAGCGGATCTCGATGCCGTGCTCGCGGCCGAAGCGGGCCAGCGGCACGATGCTGTCCTCGACGAGATCGCGCACGGCGACGGCGTTGATCTTGATGGGTCCGAAGCCGAGTTCGCGCGCCTTCATGATGCCGGCCATGACGCGGTGGAAATCGTCGCGGCGGGTGATGCGGCGGAACAGCGCCGGGTCGAGCGTGTCGAGGTGAATGTTCAGCCGGCGCAATCCGGCCCGGTAAAGCGCTTCGGCCTGTTCGGCAAGCAGGACGCCGTTGGTGGTCAGGGCGATGTCGCGGATGCCGTCAATTGAGGCGAGTTTGGCGATGAGGACGGCGAGATGCTTGCGCACAAGCGGTTCGCCGCCGGTGACGCGGATTTTGTTGATGCCCAGTTTGGCGGCGATGCGGGCGAAGCGCTCGATCTCCTCGAACGTCAGGATTTCGGCGCGCGGGACGAACTCGACGCCGTCTTCGGGCATGCAGTAGTAGCAGCGGATGTTGCAGCGGTCGGTGACGCTGATGCGCAGGTTGTCGTGGATCCGGTTGTAGGTGTCGATGAGAGGACGTTCCACGGTGATTGTTCCGGGGCGCGTCTACTTCAGCGCCAGCATGCGTTCGATCGGCAACCGGGCGCGATCGATCAGTTCCTGGGAGAGTTCGACGCGCGGGGCGAGGTCGCGCAGCGCGTCGCGGAGTTTTTCGAGCGAGTTGCGCTTCATGTAAGGGCACTCGCTGCAGTTGCAGTGTTCGTTGGCGACGAAGTAGAAGCTCTTGTCCGGCGAGTTGCGTTCGAGCGAGAAGCGGACGCCGCTTTCGGTCATGACGATGAACTCGCGGCCCGGATGCTTCACGCACCAGTCGATGATGGCAGATGTCGAGCCGATAAAGTCCGACATGCGCAGGATGTCTTCGGGACACTCCGGATGGGAGGCGACGAAAGCCCCGGGATGCTCCATTTTGGCGGCCGTCAGCCGGCGGCCCGGAAAAGTGGCATGGACGATGCAGGCGCCCTGCCAGATCTTCAAGTTCTCGCGGCCGGTCTGGCGCTTGACGTAGTTGCCCAGGTTGACGTCGGGCGTGAACAGGATGGGCGTGTCCGCCGGTATCGAATTGACAACATCGACGGCGTTGCGCGACGTGCAGAGGATGTCGCTTTCAGCCTTCACCTCGACCGAGGTGTTGATGTAGCTGACGATGGCGTGGTCTGGATGGCGGCGTTTCCAGGCGCGAAGCTGATCGGCGGGGCAGGAGTCCACCAGCGAGCAGCCGGCGTCGGCGTCGGGAACGATGACGGTTTTTGAAGGATTCAGAACCTTCGCCGTTTCGGCCATGAACCAGACGCCGCAGAAGGCGATCACTTCGCCGTCGAACGACTGCGCCTTGCGGGAGAGTTCCAGCGAATCGCCGATCACGTCGGCCAGTTCCTGGATCTCGGCCTCCTGGTAGTGATGCACCAGGATCGTAGCCCTGCGGGCTTTCTTGAGTTCGAGGATCTCCTCGGCCAAGGTCGACGTGGCTGGCATGAATATGGAAGACCTTGATCCGATTGTAACAGTGGAAGTTATGGAGGGGGGACGCGGGCGGGGCGGCGCAGCGGAGGAGTTGTGCGCCGCCCCTTGAGCCAGCATTCAGGTATGTCCGCAAGACCACTGGCCGCGGCTGCAAGGACCCAGCCAGACGGCGCTACCCCCTATTCCCTGTGGGGCACGCAGCACCATCCCTGGAAGATGCACCGGCCGCAGGCCAACCTCGCGGCTCAACCTCTTTCCACTTATCGAACGCAAACGAGCGGGCTTGAGAGATTTTTCAGCTTTTTTCGATGTCCCGGTGGGAGATCTTGGCGTGGTAGCCGGCTTTCTGCAGCCGCTTGCCGATCTCCTCGGCCATCATGACCGAACGGTGGCGGCCGCCGGTGCACCCGAAGGCGATGGTCAGATAGCTCTTGCCTTCATGGATGTAGTGCGGCATCAGGAACAGCAGCATCGATGCCACGCGTTCGATGAACTCCTGCGTCTGCGGGTAGCTGCGGACGAATCGCGCCACGCGCGCATTACGCCCGCTCAGGCTCTTGAATTCCGGGATGTAGTTTGGATTAGGCAGAAACCGGACATCGAAGACCAGATCTGCGTCTGCGGGCACGCCGTGGCGGAAGCCGAAGCTCAATGACGACACCATCAGCCGGATATCGGTGGGCGAACCGAACGTCTCGACGATGCGCCGGCGGAGTTGGTGGACGTTCATCTCCGACGTCATCAGCACATGGTCGGCCAGGGCGCGGATGGGGGCCAGCAGTTCGCGCTCGGTCAGCACGTTGCCCAGCACTGACCGGTCGTGGCCGAGCGGATGCGGACGCCGGGTTTCGCTGAAGCGTCGGACCAGCGTGTCGTCGCCGGCGTCGAGGAACAGCAGCCGGGTGCGGATGTCGCGCTTGATGGCCGAATAAATCGCCGGGAATCGTTTGAGCGACTCGCCTTCGCGGATATCCACAACCAGCGCCGCGCGGCGGATGTTGGGCGAATCCTTGGTGAGCTTGGCGAAGGTCGGGATCAGGTCGACCGGCAGGTTGTCGACGGCATAGTAGCCGTTGTCCTCGAACGCCTTGAGGACTGTCGCCTTGCCCGACCCGCTCAAACCGGTGATCACGACCAGTTCAGGCGCCTGCTCATTGAGTGACTTTGGGGTGGTCTTGGGGGCGGGCGGTTCGGGCTTTCCTCCTCCGCCCGCCCCTGGTTTGGTCGGTTTGGCCATGGATCAGGACTCGATCAGATCGACCTTGCCGTCGCGGCGGCGCACCAGCACGCCCGTGCGGCCTGTTTCCGAGTCGGTGAACACGACATAGTCGCTGTCGCCGGGCATGGTCATCATGGCTTCCTCGGCGGTCATGGGTTTGCGGGACGCTCCGGCCTTCACCACCCTGGACGGCCTGGGGGCCTTTGCGGGCTTCTCCTTCCTGGCCGCCTTCGATTTGGCGGGCGCGGGGGCTTCGGCCGGCTCGGCGGTCTTGCGAACCGTTTCGCGCTTGGTATCGCGGTACTTGGAGAGCATCTTGAGGGCCTGCTTCTCCACCTTGGCGACGGCATCCATGACGGCCGTGTACTGATCGGGCGCGTTCGAGACGCCGACCAGGGCCTGATCGTAGAAGTTGATCCGCACCTCGGCGCGCTGCTGGTGGCGGACGGTCTGCAAGGCGACCTGCGCGACCTTCTCACCCCGCTTCTCGAGTAGTTTGGAGAGCTTGGCGAACTGGGTCGCCAGCTTCCGCTCCTGCGAGGGGGTCAGTTTGTCTTGCTTTCCTGTGAAGGTGATGTTCATGGCAGTGCCTTTCTGTCGGATTGTAGACGAACAGGCGCCGCCGCCGGGTGGCGTTAAGGACTAGTCCTTCACCCTGCGGTGGTGCGTGGAGGGTATTTTCATGTCCTCCCTGTACTTGGCCACGGTGCGCCGGGTGACCTTGATGCCCTGCTGCCGCAACATGCCGGCTATGTGGTCGTCGGTGAGCGGACGTTTGGGATCTTCATCCTCGATCATCTTTTTCACCATGCGCTTGAGGTTTACCAGGGAGAGGTTGCCGCCGGTGGGTCCCTGAACGGCTTCGGTAAAGAAAAACCGGAGCTCGAAGACGCCGCGGGGAGTATGGGCGTACTTGCCGGCGACGGCGCGGCTGACCGTGGAGGCGTGGACGCCGATCTCCTCGGCCACCTCCTTGATCATCATCGGCCGCAATTCGTCGATGCCGGATTCGAGGAAACCCCTCTGGCGGGTGATAATCACTTCGCAGACCTTCAGGATGGTCTGCTTGCGTTGTTCAATATTGCGGATCAGCTGAAGGGCCGACGCGTAGCGGTCCTTGATATAGTTGCGCGTCTCTTTGTCGGCGCCCTCGCCGCGTTCGAGCAGGTGGCGGTAACTGCCGTTGATCCTGAGCATGGGCAGCCCTTCGTCGGTCAGGCTGACGAGGTAATCCTCGCCGTCCTTGGTGATGAAAATGTCGGGCTCCACGGCCCTTGCCCCCGGACCCGAGTACTTCAGCCCCGGCTTCGGATCCAGGTGCACGATGACGTCGAGGGCGATCTCGATATGCCGCGCCGGCCGTTTCAACAGCCGCGCCAGTTCCTTCACACTCTTGGACTCCACCAGCTTCAGGTGGTTCTCGACAATCCGCCAGGCCACGCTGCCCTGCGCCCCGCGGTCCTCGAGTTGCAACAGCAGGCACTCCTGCAGGCTGCGCGCGCCGACGCCCGCCGGGTCCAGCGACTGGACCTCTTCCAGAGCCTTCTCCAGCACTTCGACCGTATGGCCCTCGGCGGCCGCGATGTTCTCCAGCGTGTCCTCGAGGTAGCCGGACTCGTCCAGATTGCCGAGAATCGCCTCGGTGGCGTCGCGGATCTCGGGCGGCACCACGACCAGGCTCAATTGCTGGCGAAGATGGTCGGTCAACGTCACCGGCGAGGAAAGGAACGCCTCGAAACCCGGCTTGTCCGGGTCGTACTCGGCGGGCGAATGGACCGGCGGGTCCATGAAATCATCAAAGTAACTGCCGAAGTCGATCTCTTCGAAGGCGTCGGGCGCCTTCTGCGCCTCGGCCGCCGCGCCGGCTTCGCCCGCATGGGCGTCGCCATAGGCCTGAGCGGTGACGTCCCGGACCTCGGCGTCGGCCGGGTGCGGGTCGGGGTCGCCGCGCTCGAGCATCGATTGGACTTCGGCCGGCGTCAACTCCTCGGCGCCCTCGACCACTTCTTCAAGCACCGGGTTCTGTGAGATCTCCTGATTGATCAGCTCCTTCAACTCCAGCTTGTTCAATTGCAGCACGGTGACCATCTGAACCAGACCCGGCGTGAGGATCTGCTTCTGTTTCACCGCGATCTGCAATCTGGGCGAGAGGAAGCTCATCTGGCTCCATTTTAACAGTTATGTCAGAAATACAAGCCTAAAACGCTTTGCCCGTCAAAGAGTTATGCGCTCCCACGGAAACGCCGGCCCGACGTCAAACTTATCGGCGCGGAAGTTCTGATGGCTAGCGATTCCGGCGAAGGTTTTGAAATACCCGCCCGGCTCGGCCACGCTCCGCCTGGCCAGCGAGGGCAGGCGCCCGGGGATGGAAAATCGCTCGCGCAGAGCCTGGATGAGCGGCGTAAGCGACTGAATCTGCGCCTCTGTGTAGGCCGCGAAGGCGTTGAAGCCGCGGTAGGATTTCTTCACGTACTTGTCGGTCCGCGCCGCTGTGCACCAGACCTTCTCGAAGCGGTTGGCCGGATACCACCAGCACAGATCGCCGGCGGCGTTCGGCTTGAGCGGCCCGGGGTTGACGATCTCGATGCCGATGCTGCGCTTGTCGTGCAGGTGGTTGGCCGAATCGGCGCCCTTCACGCCAAGGTGATAGGCCCAATGGGACGGGTCGAAGAGTTCGTAAATCTTGCCGTCCGTGTCAAGGATGTAGGCCGTGGCCACCCTGGCGGCGGCGGCCATCCAGGTATGGTAGGCCGAGCGGGCCGAGGTGCCGGCGGTGAAGTGGAGGACGATGAGGTCCTTCTTATGTTGCTCGGAGAGATAGCCCGAGGGGGGCAGCCGGAATGTCTTCTGGTCGATGGCGATCGCCGGCGCGGCGGGCGGGTGCGCGGGGGCGGGGCCGGCGATGTGTTCGGATGAGTCGGTTGTCACCGGCGGGATGATGAGCGCCTGGCCCACCTTGATCCGGTTGGGGCCGGTGATCGAGTTCACTTCGATGAGCAGGTGCAGCGGTACGCCGAACCGGCGGCTGATGACGGAGAGCGTGTCTCCGGAGCGGACTTTGTATTCGTTCATAATCCAGTTCACCCGGCATTCCGGCGGCTCGGGAGCGCGAAGCCGGATGCTGGTCACAAGCAGATGCCCTCCGCTTCGGCGCGCCTCCGTCTTAGTTTCGCATCTTGTTGAATTATCAAAGAAAATTCCTCCGCCCGCACCGTGACCCTCTTGCAGAACTCTGTTCAGG
>PNKE01000073.1 GCA_013822245.1 Candidatus Solibacter sp. | reverse complement strand
TGAAGTTCCTGCCTGCCGCCGGGGCCTTCCATGTGGATCGCAGTCTCCCCCATGGCCACGCTGGGCCGTCTGACGCTGCTTCAATACAAGATTGACGGCAAGGCAACCGTCAGCCGGCCGCCGAAGCCCGACCAACACCAACAAGGAGTTCTCGATGCCCTCAAAGTGTCGTTCCCGGCAAAGTAGAGCGTGGTCAGGCGCATGTTCGGCGACTCGCTGGCTAACCCGCGGCCAGTCGGTCAGTACCCGCCGCCAACAGCTCGCTCCGATGGGGGCAGATCCGCCTGACGCTCGATTCCATCGCCGGGCAGGGCTTCGCTCAATCGTGGGCGGCCGAGTTCCGGCCCTGTCGGGCAAGCGCCGCTGAACTCTTCAGCCCCCGCGCAGCTTAACCGCGACCGCCTGGCGAGTTCCCTCAACGCCTTTGTAAGCAGCCTGCGCGGGCGTCATGCTCTCCAGCGCCCGCGCCAGAGCCTCCCGCTGCCCCTGAGTGAGCCGCTCCGCCGGCGTGTTCGACGGCCGGATGGTGAACAGCCACGCGCCGCACCCGGGCAGCGGATGCATCGTCTGCCGTTCCACCCGGATGAAAAGCGGCTCCGGCTGAACCTCGGCGTGGACGGGCGCGTACTGGTCGAGCCGGTCCTCGTTCGTCAGCCCCCAGGCGTAACGCTCGTATGGGCCTTTCGCGGCGAGTGACCGCGCAATCGCGGCTGCCGGCGCGAGTTTCATCCCCGGCACCGGTTGGTGAATCGCCGCAAACCCTCGCCCTATCTTCTCCTCCAGCCGCCAACTGCTCGGCAGCGCAATCGAAGCCGCCGCCAGATGCTCGCCCTCCGTGGCCACCTGAAACACCGCCACATCCTCGCAAACCTGCAATAGCAGCTCTTCGAGGCTCTCCCCGCCGGCAGGCACGGCATCCCCGGTGAGCCGGCACCGCAACCGCCCGCCAGAGGTTTCGAACAAATCCGGGCGCTCCGCGCACAAGCGGGACGCGATAAACGTGGCCGCGGCCGCCTTGGTCCGGGCCGGGCAACCGCTTTCCATGTAGATGGTCCGCGACGCCCGGGCCGCCAGCCTCTCCCGCCGGTAGCGCTCGAATCCCTCCAGCAGGAACACCGGACCCGCCAGTGCCCGCAGGCCCGGCGAAACGTCATAGATGCCGCTTTCGAATGGGAACCAGGAGTCCACTGACTCATTAGCATCGCACGCCGCGCGCCGCGCGGGCTTCAGCGGCGGTCGCGCCGGCGCTTCAGCCAGACCATGGCGGCCAGACCGGCGCCCATGAGCGCATAGGTCGAAGGCTCGGGGATCGGCGTGGGCGGCGGCGGTCCCGGTGGAGCCGGAGGCGTCGAATGCGGCGGCTCGAATCCCGGAGGCGGCAATGGACTCGGCCCTGGCGGGATCACTCCGTTCGGTCCCGGAGGCGTCCCAGGCAGCGGCGGTTCGATCGCACCCGGCGGCAGCGGCGATGGCGGGACGATGTTGGGCCGCTCGGGCGAAGGCGGCGTCACGGGCGGAGTCGAAGGCACGGGCGGCGACGGCGGCGTCGACGGCGGACCCGAAGGCGTTGGAGGCGCCGATGGCGGAGCGCCGGGTCCGCCGGGCGGCGGATTTGGCGGCGGGCTCGAAGGCTTAGGCCCGTCGCCGGGCGGCGCGGGCGGCGCGGTTGCCGGCGGCGCAGTGGGAGGTCTTGAGGACGGCGGCTCCGCCGATGGCGCAGGCGGCGTCACTGGCGGATTCGATGGCGGCGCCACCCCAGGCGGCTGCGTGCCGGCAGGCCGCGCCGTAATTCCGGACGGAGGAAACACTGGCGGAGCCAATCCGCCGCCGGCTCCTCCCATCGGCGCGAAAATGGGCGCCAGTGCGGCCCACGATGGCTCGCCTCCGGGGGTGGACCCGGGCCCTGGCGCAACAGCCGCCGGCTCGGCGGGCCTCTCTTCAGCGGGTTCCGCCGGCGGTCCGCCGGGCTTGGCCAGCGCGACCAGCGGTTGCGGCAGCAGCGGCGTGTCGGCCGAGACCTCGGGCGGGTCCATCAGCGCCATCGGCGCCATCGGCGCATCCGAGATCCGGTTGCCGCAACGAGCTCGAATCTGCTGCTTGCCGTCGGTGATCACCTTCTCGCCCTTCTTCAGTTCAACCTTGTTCCGCGTCCAGTAGATCTGGTCCTTCACCCTGTAGGAAACGTAGACCATCCTCGGCTGACCGAGCACCATCGTCCTGGCCAGATCCGCCCGGAATCCCCGGTAGTGCGCTTCCACGACGGCATCCTGGCTCAATACCCCGGCGATTTCCGCCGTCTCCTCGATGCCCCCAGGCACCACTGAATAGGGATAAACCAACCGCGGCGTCCGAGCCTCGGCAGGCGTCGGCGGAACCGTCATTGAACCGCCCGCCCGTACCGAGGACTGCCCGTCCGCCTTCCATCCGCCTTCCCGCATTCCACCGATCACGCCGCACACGGCGACGAGCACAACCGGCGCCGCCCATGCGCGCCAACCGCGGCGGCGGCCGGGCCCATCCGTCTGCCTGGCTTCGTGTGGTCGCCTGATCTTCAACTTCTTGCCTCGTCCGGATCACCGCCCGTTCTCTGCCGGGCCGGTCGCACTCCCCTGCGGCCAAAGCAGGGGCCATTGATCCAACTCCATGCTAAGCCGTTGATATCAAAGAAGGAATCCGTTCCTGTACCGGAACCGCCTCACTAGTACCAACCGCTCGAATTCGTTCTGCTCATCGATACGTCCCTTGTTTTCTTTCACATGGGCGCCGAACCGGACGCCATGGTACTCCTGGCCACGATCGGCGAACCCCTGCTCCGCGTATGGCTATCCTGTAAAGGTGGACCATGAAAACCCCCTTCTGCGCTGCCCTCGCAGCCTTCCCTTCGACCGCGTCGAGGCCAGCCAGATTGGCCAGGCACTGGACGCACTGATCGAATCCGCCCGCGCCCGGCTCGACGGGACTGCGGCCCTCGCCGCCCCTCGGACCTTTGAGAACACCATGGCCGCGCTCGACACCGCCACCGAGGATCTCGACATCGCCGTCTCCATCGTCCGCCACCTCGAAGGCGTCGCCACCACGCCCGAACTGCGGGACGCCTGGAACCAGGCCCAGCCCGCTGTGATCCAGTTCTATTCCTCAATTCCGCTGAACGAAGCGTTGTGGATGGCGATCAAGAACTACGCCTCGACAGCCGAAGCCGCGGCGCTCACCGGCGTCCGCAAGCGCTTCCTGGACAAGACCATCGAGAGCTTCCGCCGGCACGGCGCCGACCTTTCGGCCGGGGACAAACAGGCGTTCGAGGCCATCGATGTCGAACTGGCCACAGTCACCACGCACTTCGCCCAGAATGTCCTGGACGCCACGGCGGCCTGGGATTACGTGATTACGGATGAAAACCAGCTCTCCGGACTCCCCGAATCGGCCCGGGCCGCGGCCAGGGACTCGGCGGCGTCGAAGGGCATCGCAGGCTGGCGGTTCACGCTCCAGCAGCCCAGCTACGTCGCCGTGATGACTTATCTGGACGACGCGCCGGTGCGCGAACTGTTCTATCGGGCCTACAACGCCCGTGCCGCGGCTGAAAACGCGGAACTGATCCCTCGCATCCTCGACCTGCGCCGCCGCAAGGCGCAACTTGTCGGATACTCCGATTTCGCCGATTACGCCACCGCCGACCGCATGGCCGCCACCGGCGCTTCGGCGGCAGCCTTCGTCGAAGGGCTGCGGTCGCGGACCGAACCGGCCTTCCACCGGGAAAACGCCGCACTGATCGAATTCCGGCGTTCCATGGATGGATCCGCCGCTGGCGTTGAGCCATGGGACGCCGCCTACTGGGCCGAGAAGATGCGCGCCGCGCTCTATGAGTTCGACGAGGAGGAACTGAGGCCGTACTTCTCTCTGGACACCGTCCTCGAAGGGCTTTTCAGCCTCTGTTCCCGCCTGTTCGGCATCCGTATCGCCGCCGCTGACGGCGCGGCGGTCTGGCATGAGTCAGTCCGCCATTACCGCATCGAGGACGCCGGAGGCGAGACGCTGGCCCACTTCCACTCCGACTGGTTCCCGCGCGAAACCAAGCGCGGCGGCGCCTGGATGGACTCATTCATCACCGGCGGGCCCTCAGCCGCCGGGTTCACCCCCCATGCCGGATTCGTCTGCGGCAACCTGACGCCGCCGCTGCCTGACCGCCCGTCCCTGCTCACCCACGGCGAGGTGGAGACCATCTTCCACGAGTTCGGCCACCTGCTGCACCATTGCCTGAGCCGCGTCGAGATCCGTTCGCTGGCCGGGACCAATGTCGCCTGGGATTTCGTCGAACTGCCAAGCCAGATCATGGAGAACTGGTGCTGGGATCGTGAGTCGCTGGATCTCTTCGCCCGCCACTACCAGACAGGCGCACCGGTCCCCGAGGAGCTTTTCGCCAAGATGTCCAAGGCGCGCACGTTCCGCGCAGCCAACGCCCAGATGCGCCAACTCGGTTTCGCCAACCTGGATCTGGTCCTGCACAGGGAGTTCGACGCCGGCGAGCCGATAGCCGCTCTGGCAAACCGCCTGCTGGCCCCGTTCGTCCCCTCCCCCCTGCCCGAGGGCTACGCCATGATCTGCTCGTTCTCCCACCTGTTCGCCGATCCGGCCGGCTACGGCGCCGGTTACTACAGCTACAAATGGGCCGAAGTCCTCGACGCCGACGCCTTCACCCGGTTTCGCCTCGATGGTCTGTTCAATCCCGATACGGGACGCGCTTTCCGCGAGTCCATCCTCGAAAAAGGCAACAGCATGGAGCCCGCGGATCTGTTCCGGTCCTTTCTGGGCCGGGACCCGGATCCCTCCGCACTGCTCGCCCGGCTCGGATTGAATTAACTGAAAATCATCTTCCGGATAGCTAAACCCGTCCTGCGTTCGCGGTGTTTCCGCTTATAATCGGCTCAAAGGCATGTCACACCGCCAAGGCCGTGCTGCACTGCGGACTGTGACGGCTGCGTTCCAAATCGTCGCCATCGCGGTGTTCACCCTTTGCGCGCACGGCCAGGAGAAGCCACGGGAACCCCGCCGCAACGTCCTGATCCTGAACTCCTATCACGACAACTACGCCTGGACGCACGGCCTGGTGCATTCGCTGGCGGAAACCCTATCCAGGGAGTTCCCCGGCCTTGAAATCTACAGCGAGTATATGGACTCGCGGCGTTTTTCCGGTTCTGGACACTTTCAGCGCTTGCGCCAGCATCTTGAGGGCAAATACGGAACAACCCGGCTCGACGCCATCATCACCACCGACGACGCGGCGCTTTCGTTCCTCGCCGATCAGGGGTCCTCGTTTCTCGGAGGGCCGCCAGTGGTCTTTGGAGGCGTCAGCAGCGAGGCGCTCATCCTGTCCGCCGGCCGCGGACGTTTTACCGGAGTCAGGGAGAAGTTCCACTACTCTTCCCTGGTTTCACTGCTTCTCACGATGCGGCCGGAGACCAGACGAATCGCCGTAGTGTTGGACAACTCCGAGAATGCCGGTTCCTTTCGGGTTGGCTTCGCCCGGGCCATCGGCGCAATCCCTTCAGTTGAGGCGGAAATGGTCGAGGGTGGCAGGATCGGCCTTGAAGGCGTGCTGGAACGGCTCGCCCAGCTTCCCCCGGACTCCGCCGTCATCTCCATGGCCTACGTCATCGACCGCGATGGAGCACACCTCGAACCGCGGGAGAGCATGGCGCGAATCGCCCAGGCCAGCCGGTTCCCGGTCGTCAGCCCGAATGTCAGCGAACTCGGGCAAGGCATCCTCTGCGGCAATGCCAACGGCGCCAGGCAACATGCCGAACGGGTTTCGGGCCTTGCGGCCAGCGTGCTGCGCGGCGCCGCGCCGGCGGATCTTCCCGTCGCGACGGACGGCACATTCGGCCCCATCGTCGATTTCGCCGCGATGAGAAGATTCGGCATCGACGCATCCAACCTGCCCGCCGTCGTCGAGGTGGTCAACCGCCCGGCCAACCCGCTGGCTCCATACCGCGGCTGGCTCACGGGCCTCGGCATCTTTCTCTTGGCCCAAACGGTCACCATCATTCTGCTCGTCATCAACATCATCGCCCGCCGCAAGGCCGTCGAGCAGAGAGACATCCAGGCCAAGGTGCTGGAGGATCGCAACCTTTCGCTCGACAGTCTCAACCGCTCCATACTGAGCGAATACGCCGCCCGCGAGAGCGCGGAAAAAGCCCTTAGGGAGAGCGAACGGCGCTACCGCGACATGGTAGAAAACGCGCTCGACAGCATCTACAGCCACGACCTGAGCGGCCGCTTCACCGAGGTCAACCGCACGATGTGCGAATTGCTGGGCTACAGCCGGGAGGAGATGATCGGATACCCCATCGACAAGGTCCTCACCCCCGAATCCCTCGAACTCGCCCAAGAGATGACCGCCCGCAAACTCGCCGGCGCCTCCACGCCCCACTACGAACTGACCACCGTCACCAGATCCGGCCGCCGGGCCTGGATCGAGGTCAGCTCGCGCCTCATCTGGTCTCACGGATTCCCCGCCGGAGTGGAAGGCATCGCCCGCGACATCACCAGCCGCAAGTCCCTCGAGGAGGAACTGCGCCAGGCCCGCCAGATGGACGCGCTCGGCCGGCTCTCCGGCGGCGTCGCCCACGACTTCAACAACATCCTCACCGTCGTCAGCGGCTACTCCGACCTGCTGCTGATGACCATGCCCCCCGCCGATCCCGCCCGCGCCAAGGTCGAGGAGATCCGCCGCGCGGGCGAACGCGCCACCGAACTCACCCGCAAACTGCTCGCCTTCGGCCGCGCCCAGGCCGCCCCCCACGTCTCCGGCGATCTTCACCGCACCCTCGCCGAATGCTCCGGGATGTTGCGCTACCTTGCGCCGCCGCCCGTCGAGGTCTGTATCGGCGCCGCACCCGGTCCCGCGCCGGTTCAGTGCGACCCCGTCGAGATCCAGCAGATCCTGCTCAACCTCACCCTGAACGCCCGCGATGCCATGCCCGGCGGCGGCCGCCTCGATATCGGTACCACTATTCATGACGCGCTGGTGGAACTCACCGTCACCGATGCCGGCATCGGAATGGACGACGCCACCCGCGCCCGTGTCTTCGACCCGTTCTTCACCACCAAGGATCCCGGCCGCGGCACGGGTCTGGGCCTTTCCACTGTTTACGGCATCGTGCGCCGGGCGGGCGGCCGTATCGAGATCGCATCCGCCCCGGGTCGCGGAACCACCGTCACCGTCCGGTTGCCCCTGGTCCGCCCGCCGACCGGAGCGCCGGCCAGGATGGAGAGCCATGTCTCGCCAATGGGCGGATCCGAGACCATCTACCTCGTTGACGACCAGGAGGAGGTGCGGTCCTACACCGCTGAAGTTCTCAGGCAACTCGGCTACAGCGTGCTGGCCTTCGATGGAGCCCACCCGGCGCTCCAGGCCATGGAAGAGCCGCCATCGCTTCTCATCACTGACGTGGTCATGCCCGGCATCGCCGGACCTGAACTCGCCCGGCTGGCCCTGGAGCGTTTCCCTCAACTGCCCGTTCTGTTCATCTCCGGCTACACCGGCCCGGAAACGCAGGTGCCCGCCGGCAGCCCGTTTCTGCCCAAACCATTCACCCCCGCCCAACTCGCCGAAGCCGTCTCCAGGGCGGTCACTCCGTCCTGAGCGCCTCCGTGGGATCCAGCCGCGCCGCCCGAACAGCCGGAGCCAACCCCGAACACACCCCCACCAGCATCAGCACCACCGCCGAGATCGCCACCGTCACCGGCTGGATGCCCAGCACCAGATCGCCTTTGCCCGAGTCGTCGTTGAACATCGCCCCCAACATCGGCAACGGCGGCACGATCCACACGATCAGATACGACAATCCCACCCCCAGCACGCCCCCCGCCAGCGTGATCGCCAGCGCCTCGGCCAGGAACTGCCAGGCAATGTGGCTCCGTCTGGCCCCCAGCGCCCTCCGCAACCCGATCTCCCGCGTCCGCTCGTTCACCGACACCAGCAAAATGTTCATCAGGCCGATGCCGCCAATGGCCAGCGTCAGCGAGCCGATGAACAGCAGAAGCACCTGCAACCCGATCGTCAACCCGTCAATGATCGGCCGGATCTCGTTCGTGCCGAACGACTCCAGCGCCCTCCTGTCGGTGGGGGAAAAGCTGAGCCGCCGGGCCAGCGCCGCCCGGTACTGCTCTTCGGCCTTGGTTTCGAATTGGGGGTGGATCGGCTGCACGACGACTGTTGAAACCCAGCGCGTGTTCCACAGTTCGCCCGCCGTTGAATACGGGATGAACGCGGAGCGGTCGTCTGGACCCATATAGTTGCCAAAACTGATCTTCTTGTCCATGATTCCGACCACCAGGTACCTCACCCCCTGGATGGTGACCGTCTCCCCCACCGCCTGCCTTCCCGAAAACAGCTTCTTCTTCAGCCAGTCGCCGAGAAACACTACCCGCCGGCGTTCCGATTGGTCCTCCGGCGACAGCCACCGCCCTTCCATCGCCACTTGCGTCCGGATCTCGCCATACTCGGGGCAAACCCCCCTCACGTTCTGCTGGATGGTCTGGTCCTGGTGGCTGATCGTCACGCGCCGTATCGTCTCAGGGCAGGCCTTCCTCACCAGCGGCGATTCCATCTGCGCCGCCTCTACGTCGGCAACCTCGATCCTGATCCTCCGCCCGGCCCGCTCGCCGCCCGCCTGCTCCGAAGTCTGCCCGGGGAAGACGACGATCGCCGACTTGGAGAAGTTCTGAAGCGTGTTGATCATCAGCGAACGGAATCCATCGCCGTACGACATCAGCAGCGTCACCGCCGCGATGCCCCACACGATGCCCAGCATCGTCAGCAGGCTGCGCGTCGGATTCCTCCGCAGCGAGTCCCAGGCCTGCATCAAGATCTCCCTCCACATCTCAGCCGCCCGCCTCGAACCGCAACGCTTCAATCGGATCCACCGACGCCGCCTTCGACGCCGGATAGAGCGCGGCGAAGAAAGAGATCAGACCCAGCAGCCCTCCACAGGTCAGCCCCACCTGCCACGTCGCGTACAGCCCGGCGAAGTACTGCGGCATCGGCAGTGTGTTCACCGCCGCGCAAACCGCGTGGGCCAAAGCAAACCCCAGCCCGCCCGAAATGGAAACGATGATCAGCGTCTCGAGGAAGAACATCGTCAGGATCGCCCTCCGCGTCGCCCCAACGGCCTTCCTGATTCCGATCTCCCGCGTCCTCTCCCGCACCGCCACCAGCATCACGTTCATCACGCCAATGCCGCCCAGCAGCAGCGTCACCACGCCCATCGCGCCCAGGAAGTACTTCATCCCGTCGGCCATCGCCGCGAACGCCCGCGCTTCCCTCACCGTGTCCCAGATGTCGGCGGCATCGTCATCTTCCGGATCAAACCCATGGATCCGCGCCAGGCCGCGCCGTACTTCTTTCATGCACGCATCGTGATGATCGATCGTCTTCGCCTTGCCGATCATCTGGTCGATCGTGTTCGGCGGATACGGCGCCGGTTGCGGCAGGTCGCGGATGATCGCCCCGAACGGCACAAAGACTTTCTTCACGTCCTGGCCGTCATAGGACGAGTCCTGGTCCTTGCTCCGCATCACCCCGATCACCTGGTAGGGGACCCCATTGATCGATATCTCCTGCCCCACCGCCTCGCGCCCGGCGAACAACTGTCTGCGCGCCTCCGAGCCGATGAACGCCACCCGCCGGCCCTGCCTGTCGTCTTCCCACGAAAAGAACCGCCCCTCGGCCGCCGGCAGATGCCGGAGCTTCTGATACGGCGGCTGCGACCCCGATATCAACAGCAACGCCGAATTGAACGGACTCCGCACCGCCACGTTGCCGCGCGTCAGTTCCGGGATGACAAACTCGCACGACGGCACATACGGCGCAAGCTTCTCATGGTCCTTCGTCCCCCAGAAAATCATTCGCCCGGCCCGCTGGCCGCCGGCCTGTTTGCCTGTCCTGCCGCGAAAGACGATGAAGATGTTCTCGCCGAATTCCGCCGCCACCTGCCGCTGACCCTCGCGCAATCCGTCGCCCGCCGCCGCCATCAGCGTGATCGACACCACCCCCCACATCAGGCCGAACATCGTCAGCCCAGTTCTCAGCTTGTGGGCCGCCAGCGTCCTGAAAGTGTCGGCCAGTAAGTCCCGGAACGTCATCTCGCCGCTACTGCAGGATCACCTTCTGATCCTGTTTCAGCCCGGCCACCAACTCCGTCTTCACGCCGTTCGAAATGCCCAGCTTCACTTCCACCTTCCTCCGGCCCTTTTCCGCCGCCCGATCGGGCACCTCCACCGACGCCTTGCGCTGCTTGTCGTACACCACCGCCGCCTCGGGCACCAGCAGCACGCCGTGCTTCTCTTCCATGATGATCTCGGCGTTGGCGCTCATGTTCGCCTTCAACTCGTTGCCCGGGTTGTGGATCGACACCTGCACCTCGAACGTCGTCACGTTGTCCTTCTCCACCCCCAGCGGCGAGATCTTATACACCTTGCCCTCGAACTTCCTGTCGCGGAAACTCTCGACAACGATCCTCGCCGTCTGCCCGTCGTAAACCTTCCCGATGTCGGCCTGATCCACCTTGCCGCGCACGAAGACATCGCTCACATCGCCCAGCTTGAACAGCAGCGTCGCATTCGACCCCAACACCAGAATCGAACTCACCGCATTGCCGATCTCCACGTCGCGCGACAACACCAGCCCGTCAATCGGCGAAACGATCGTCGAGTTCCTCAGATCCTCGTCCGCCCGCTCAAGCATCGCCCGCGCCTGCGCCACCTGTGCCTTGGCTCGGGTGATGTCGGCCCGCGACACCGCCAGCGCCCGCACCGCGCCGGACTGCTTGTTCAGCGCCATCTGGTACAGCTTCTCGGCATCCTCCACCAGGTTCAGCGCGATCAGCCCTTCCTTGTGCAACTTTCGCGCCCGGTCCAGCCCCGACTTCAGAAACGGCAGATCCGGTCCCTCCGCCTCCACCTTGTTCCGCTCCAGCGACGCCGTCGCCGCCTCCTCGGCCGCTTCAGCCGCCTGCACGTTGGCCTTCGACTCCCGCAACCGCGCCTGCAACTCTTCCTTGTCCAACTCCGCCAGCACCTGGCCCTGCTTCACGAAATCCCCATAGTCGACATACAGCTTCTTGACGATTCCAGACGCTTTCGACTTCACTTCAACCGTCGACCGCGGCTCGATCTTGCCCGTCGCCACCACCGACTTCGCGATGCTGCCCTTCTCAATCGATGCCAGTTTCGACGGGTCGATCTCCTTCGACGGCTTCAGCGCCGCCCTCACGCCCACTGCCGCCCCGGCGAGCGCCAGCACCACAACCGCCATCCAGAGCCACTTTCGCGATTTCTTTCCGTTCTTCCCGTTTGACGCCATGATGATTTCCTACCGTCCAGTCTCTTTCTGTACGACGAACTCCACCGCCTCGGTGTTCCCGCTAAGATATGACGCATGAGACGCCTTCCAGTTCTTCTCATCGCCGCAACTTGTTTCGCCCAGGCGCCCGACCCCAAAGTCGTCAAGCAGGCGGCGATGGAGATGGCAGTGGGCCGGGCCAAGCTCACCCAGCAGATGGTGGATTCCATCTTCAGTTTCGCAGAGCTTGGCTACCAGGAAGTCGAAACCAGCCGCTACCTCACCGCCCTTCTCGAAAAGAACGGCTTCCGCGTCACCCGCGGCGTCGCCGGCCTCGATACCGGCTGGGTCGCCGAATGGGGCTCCGGCAAGCCCGTCATCGGTCTCATGGCCGACATCGACGGCCTGCCCGAAACCTCGCAAACCCCCGGCGTCGCCTATCACAAGCCCCTCGTCGACGGCGCCCCCGGCCACGGCGAGGGCCATAACGCCGGCCAGGCTCTCCAGGTCACCGCCGCCCTGGTCGCCAAGGACCTCATGCAGCGCTACAAGGTCGCCGGCACCATCCGCGTCTACCCCGGCGTCGCCGAAGAACTCATCGGCAGCCGCACTTTCATGGTCAACGCCGGCCTTTTCAAGGATGTCGACGCCATGCTCTCGGCCCACATCGCCTCAGATTTCGGCGTCACCTGGGGCCCGTCGGGCACCGGCCTGGTCAGCGTCGAATACACCTTCCGCGGCCGTAGCGCCCACGGCGCCGCCCCCTGGAACGGCCGCAGCGCACTCGACGCCGTCGAACTCATGAATGTTGGCTGGAACTACCGCCGCGAACACCTCCGCACCGAACAGCGCTCCCACTACGTCATCACCGCCGGCGGCGACCAGCCCAACGTCGTGCCGCCCATCGCCAAGGTCTGGTATTACTTCCGCGAGTGGGATTACGCCCGCATCCAGCAGATGCACTCCATCGGCTCCCGCATCGCCCAGGCGGCCACCATGATGACCGATACCACCATGGAAGAGCGCGTCCTCGGAGCCGCCTGGCCTGGCATGTTCAACCGCCCGCTCGCCGAAGCCATGGGCCGCAACATCTCGGCCGTCGGCATGCCCAAATGGAGCGACGACGACCAGACCCTCGCCCGCGCCGCCCAGAAGGAACTCGGCGTCAAGGAGTCCGGCCTCAACACCGAACCCCAGGGCGTCCGCGACGGCAACCAGGGCGAGCGCAGCTATGGCTCCGATGACATCGCCGAGGTGGGCTGGAACGTCCCCACGGTCGTCCTCCGCTACCCCGGCAACATCCCCGGCATGATCGGCCACCACTGGTCCGCCGGCATCGCCATGGCCACCCCCATCGCCCACAAGGGAACCACCGCCGGCGCCGCCGCCCAGGCCATGACCGTCCTCGACCTCATGCTCGACCCCTCGCTCCTCGCCGAGGCGAAGAAGTTCTTCGCCGAACAGACCCGCGAGACCAAATGGAAATCCCTCATCCCCCTCGAAACCAGCCCCCCCACTTACCTCAACCGCGAACGTCAGCAGCGCTTCCGGCCCGCGCTCGAAAAGCTCTACTACGACTCGTCGCGCTTCTCCACTTATCTCGAGCAACTCGGCGTCACCTACCCGACTGTCAAGAAATAGAAGACCCGCGCATCCGTTGATATACTCGCCTCGTGAATCTGTTGCGCCTCGCCGCCTGCGCGGCGGCTCTTGCCATGCCCTGCCTCGCTGAACTCGCCATCGTCGACGCCAACGGCCGCCTCGCCGCCATGCTCTATCGCGGCCAGGACGCCCACATCCGCACCGACCTCGTCCTGCCATCCAAAGGCTGGACCAAGACCGTCGGTCTGTCGTCAGCCGAAGGCATGACAGTCACCCGCGGCGGCGAATCCGTCTGGCAAGGCCGCCTCGCCCTCGACTCTGCCCGGAAACTCCAGTTCACCCAGCGCGTCTCCGAGATCGACGGCAAGCTCCGCATCTCAATCACATACGCGGCGATGGCCGAACTCGCCGCCGAAGGTCTCTACTTCCGCGTCAACATCCCCTGGCGCGAGTTCAACTCCGGCACCGCCGAAATCGGCGGCCGCACCGTCACCCTGCCCTCCGAACCGCCCGCCAACGTCAACCTGCTCTACAACGCCTCGGCCTCCGAACTCCGCGCCATGAGCACGTCAGGCGACCTCTGGTGGTCGGCCGCAATGAGCGCAGCCCTGCCAGTCAACCTCCAGGACAAATCCACCGAATCGCCCAAAGCCTTCACCTTCTGGATCTACCTCCACCGCGGCACGCTGCCCTCCGGCACGCAAGGCTCGTTCACAATCGACCTCGCCATCGACGGCATCCCCGACACCACCTCCGCCGCACTCTCCATCGAGCCAGCCTCCTCGCGCTACCTCTTCCACGGCTTCGGCGGCAACTATGCCTTCCAGATCGAATCCCCCGTCACCGCTTACACCCTCGAACACATCAACTCCCGCTGGGCCCGCACGGAAATCACCCTCGTCGACTGGGAACCCGAAAACGAAAACTCCTCCACCGCCGACACCGACTACGGCCGCTTCATCGAAAACGACAAGCCCGGCTCGCGCCTCCGCCATGAGTTCGAACTCATGCGGACGCTCAAGCAAAAGGGCATCCCCTTCGTCGCCTCCGTCTGGCGCCTGCCGGAATGGATGCTCGCCGACCGCGCCACCAAAGGCCCCAACGACCGCCAGCGCATCATCGACCCGGCGATGTTCGACGAGTTGATCGAGTCGCTCACCGCCTACATCCTCTACGCCCGCGACTTCTACGGCGTCGAACCCGATCTCTTCTCATTCAACGAGCCGGACCTCGGCATCCGCATCCTGCTCACCCCCGAAGAGCACCGCGACGCCGTCCGCCGCATCGGCGCGCACTTCGCCTCCATGGGCCTCGGCACGAAAATGCTGCTCGGCGACACCAGCCATGCCCGCGGCGCCCACGCCTACGTCCTGCCCGCCGCCAACGATCCCGAAGCCCTCCAGTACGCCGGAGCCATCTCGTTCCACTCCTGGAACGGCGCCTCGCCGGAACAGTATCAGGCCTGGGCCGATCTCGCCGAACGCCTCGGCCTCCCGCTCCTGGTCGCCGAACTCGGCGCCGACCCCAGCGCCTGGCAGGGCCGCGCCTACGACTCCTACTGGTACGGCATCAACGAGCTTCAGCTCTATCAGGACATCCTCACCCACGCCCGGCCCCAAGCCACGATGTACTGGGAGTTCACCGCCGACTATTCCCTGGTCCGCATCGAAGGCAATGAAATCGTCCCCACCGGCCGCTTCTGGCTCACCAAACAGCTCGCCAACCTCACCCCGCCCATGTCCACCGCGCTGGCCGCGGCTTCATCGCACGACAAGGTCTTGGTCACCGCCTTCCGCGCCGGCGATGTTTACACCATCCACATCGCCAACATTTCCGCGGCCCGTGACGCCGTGCTCACCGGCCTGCCCGTGGATGTGTCGACATGGCGCGCCGTCCTCACCACCGAGGACGCCGGCTTCGTGGAACTGAACCCGCTCGCAGCCGCCGCTGGCAGCCTGTCCCTGCAACTCCCGGCCCGCTCGCTCCTGACCCTGACCAACCTGCCCGCGCCGCAGGCAGAACCCGTCGAATCTACCCCTTAACCACCAGGTTCAGCAGCTTGCCCTGCACATAGATCGCCTTCACCAATGTCTTGCCCGCCGTATGCGCCTGCACGTTCGCATCGGCCAGCGCCGCCGCCTTCACCTCGTCCTCTGACGACCCATGCGGCGCCGACACCCTGGCCCGCAGCTTCCCGTTCACCTGCACCGGAATCTCCAGAGCCTCCTCCATGGCCAGTTCGTCCGACCACTTCGGCCACGCCTGCTTGAACACCGGACCCGTGCGCCCCATCAACTGCCACAGTTCCTCAGCCGCAAACGGAGCAAACGGCGCGATCATCAGCGTCACCTTCTCGGCGCACTCCTTGCGCACCGCCGGCGACAGCCCCGCCTCGGCCGCCAGCAACTCGTTCATCATCTCCATCAGCGCCGCGATCGACGTGTTGAAGTGCCAGCGGTTGTCGAAGTCGTTCGTGATCTTGCGGATCGTCTGATGGACCTTTCTCAGCGCCTTGGCATCGGTCTCGCCCGTGCCCTCGCCGCCGTCCATGTTCCGCGTCACCCACCGGAACAGCCGCGACAGGAACCGGTACTGCCCTTCCACCGACGATTCGTTCCAGTCGATGTTCTTCTCCGGCGGCCCCGCGAACAGCGTAAACAGCCGGCTCGTATCGGCCCCGTACTTCACCACCATCTCATCCGGGTCTACGATGTTGCCCTTCGACTTCGACATCGTTTGCCCGTGCAACTGCACCATGCCCTGCGTGAACAGATTCTTGAACGGCTCGTCCACCGCCACCAGACCGATGTCGCGCAGGAACTTGCACCAGAACCGCGCATACAGCAGATGCAGGATCGCGTGCGTCACGCCGCCGATGTACTGGTCCACGCCAAACCACGGCTTCACCGTCGCCGCATCGAACGGCAACCCTTCGTTCTTCGGATCGACATACCGCAGGAAGTACCACGACGAATCGACGAACGTGTCCATCGTGTCGGTCTCCCTCTGCGCATCGGCTCCGCACTTCGGGCACGCCGTGTTCACGAACGAAGGCAACTGCGCCAGCGGCGACTTGCCCTTGCCCGTAAACTCCACTTCCTTCGGCAGCACCACCGGCAGTTGATCCTCCGGCACCGGCACGATGCCGCACGCCTTGCAGTGGACCACCGGGATCGGCGTCCCCCAGTACCGCTGCCTGGAAACGCCCCAGTCCTTCAACCGGTACGTGATCGCCGCCTTGCCGAATCCCTGCTCCTCGGCCCGCGCCGCCATCCGTTTCCTCGCCTCGGCCGAATCCAGCCCCGACCACTCGCCCGACGCTTCAACCACGCCGTAATCGCAAAATGCCGTCTCCATCGTCGCGCCATCGTCCAGCACGCCATCCACCGGCCGGATCACCGGCCTGACATTGATGCCGTACTTCCGGCAGAACTCGAAATCTCGCTCATCGTGCGCTGGCACGGCCATAATCGCGCCCGTCCCATAGCCCCACAGCACGAAGTTGCCCACCCAGATCGGAATCTCCTCGCCCGAGTATGGGTTCACCGCCTTGTGGCCCGTGTCGAACCCTTCTTTCACAAGCAGTTCAGGGTCTTTCCGGCTCTGGTCGTCCACCATCGCTTTCAACTTCGCCGCCAGATCGCCCGTGCAAAGCTCCCGCGACACGGGATGCTCCGGCGCCAGGATCACACACGTCGCGCCGTGGATCGTATCCACGCGCGTGGTGAACACCCGCAACTTCCCGCCCGTCGACTTCAGCGTGAAATCGATCTCCGCGCCCTCGCTTCGGCCGATCCAGTTGCGCTGCATCGACAGCACCTGCGGCGGCCACCCGGCCTCGATCTGCGACATATCGTCCAGCAGTTGATCCGCATACGCCGTGATCCGCAGGAACCACTGCACCAACTCCCGCTGCTCCACCGGCGTCGTCTCATGCCGCCAGCAGCAACCCTCGACAACCTGCTCGTTTGCCAGCACCGTCGCGCACTCCGGGCACCAGTTCACCAGCGACGACTTCCTGTACGCCAGCCCCCGTTCCAGCATCCTCAGGAAGATCCACTGGTTCCAACGGTAATACTCCGGCTCGCACGTCGAAATCTCCCGGTCCCAGTCGTAAGCGAAGCCCAGCCTTTGAAGCTGCTTCTTCATGTGGGCGATGTTCGACCTTGTCCAGTCGCCCGGATGCAGTCCCCGCTTGATGGCCGCGTTCTCGGCCGGCAACCCGAACGCATCCCACCCCATCGGATGCAGCACGTCGCGGCCCTTCATCCACATGTAGCGCGCCAGCGTGTCGCCGATCGAATAGTTCCTGACGTGGCCCATGTGCAGCACGCCCGACGGGTACGGCAGCATCTCCAGCACGTAATAGCGCGGCTTCGAGCCGTCGTCGGCCGCCTTATAGAGTGAGGAGTCCTCCGCCCAGGCGGCGGACCATTTCAACTCAATCGCTTCGTGGGTATACGGGGTTTCGGGCATGGCGTGTTCAGGTGGCGCGGCACTTTCGCGCCCGGCCGCAAACATGCCTGTTCAAACGATCCGCGCGCGCGTCAACAGCGCACACTCATTGTCTCACGCCGCGCCCGCGCTCCGGCTCCAATCTCAATCGCCGGCCGGCGGCCCCCTCGTTCCGGTTGCGGGAATCTCGAATCCCGGTAGACTGGAGGTGGGGGATGATATGAGCTGGCTTCGCTTCAACGGGGAGAAGGCCGCACAGGTCGCCGGCGTGCTGCTCGCGCGAGCTGGCGGGTCAATGCCATACCTGAAGCTCATCAAGCTGCTTTACTTCATCGACCGTGAAGCGATTCTACGCTGGGCCCGGTCTGTGACCACTGACCGCTTTGCCGCCATGCCCCACGGTCCCGTTGTCAGCCGTATCTACGATCTCATATGTACTGGACCCGAAACCGGCCTCTCGCTTGGCCCCTGGCACAAGCACATCTCAAACAGCGGCCGCTATGATGTCAAACTGAGGCAGGCCACGGATGATTCCGAACTGTCCATGGCCGAGCTTCGTCTCATCGACGAGGTCTATTCCCGCCACGGCTCAAAGTCGAAATGGGAGGTCCGTGATCTTTCCCATGAACTGCCTGAGTGGCGCGATCCTGCCGGGTCCTCCATGCCGATCGAGATTGAAGATATCCTCCGCGTCGAGGGCCGCACCGAGCATGAGATCGCAACCATCGCCGACGAGATCAGGGAACTCTCACTCGTTGAATCCCTCAAGCCATGAGCGGCGGCGACTGCTGGCTGCTCCGCTCCGATAACACTGGCCCCAGGGCCCATCTCGGGGTCTTGCTCACTTTTCCTCAACCCGGCGCAGAGGCTGTCCTTGTCAGCGTTACCGCGCTGAGACACAACGCCGGCCAGACCGTCATTCTCCA
Organism: Candidatus Solibacter sp.; assembly: GCA_013822245.1. Classification (GTDB taxonomy): domain Bacteria; phylum Acidobacteriota; class Terriglobia; order Bryobacterales; family Bryobacteraceae; genus PNKE01. The sequence continues at coordinate 18,339 of PNKE01000073.1, read as the reverse complement.
AGCCGGTGACCATCCGTTCATCAGGCACCCATCCATCGTGCTCTACTCCGATTGCCGGATCGTCTCAATCGCCGAGTTGAACAAGTGGGTTGTAGCGGGCCTGGCTGTTCCGCTGCCCCCGTTCACCCCGCGGCTTCTCTCCACCATCAGACACGGCGCGGTGCAGTCCGGCTTCACTCCCAATAAGGCCGTTCAGTTGCTGCCCGCCGCGCCTCCGAAAGGCCGGAACACATGAAGGGTCTCACCGACATCGCCGGCATCAAAGTCGGCCACGCCTCCGACTACGATGGCATCACCGGCTCGACCGTCATCCTCTGTGAACGCGGCGCCGTCGCCGGCGTCGATATCCGCGGCGGCGCCACCGGCACCGAGGAGATCGACGTCATCAGCGCCTCGCACATCACTCCTCACGTCCACGCCATCTGCCTTTCCGGCGGCTCCGCCTTCGGCCTCGAATCCGCCAGCGGCGTCCGCAAGGTGCTCGAACAGCGCCGCATCGGCTTCGGCGTCGGCGTCACCGTCGTCCCCATCGTCCCGGCGGCCATCCTCTTCGATCTCGGCATCGGCAAGTCCGCCGCCCGCCCAACGCGCGAAATGGGCGAGGTCGCCGCATCTGCCGCCCACGATGGCCAGGTCGAGGAAGGCAACGTCGGCGCAGGCACAGGCGCCACCTGCGGCAAGGCGCTGGGCCTCAAGAACGCCATGAAAGCCGGCATCGGCACTTATACCGTCGAAATCGGCAAGGCCAAGGTCTCCGCCCTGGCCGCTGTCAACGCCTATGGCGACATCCTCGACCCCGCCACCGGCCGCATCCTCGCCGGCGCCCGCGTCTCGCCCGCCTCCAGGGAGTTCGCCGATACCGTCAAGCTCATGAAGGACCGCGCCCGTTCCGGTTCCTTCGGCCGCCAGCCGGCCCGCCGCGAAAACACCACCCTCGTCGTCGTCGCCACCGACGCCAAATTGAATAAGGTCCAGGCCTCCCGCCTCGCCCAGTTCGCCAGCCAGGGCATGGTCCGCTCCATCCGCCCCGTCCATCTCGGCATGGACGGCGATGTCGCCTTCGCCCTCTCCTGCGGCGACATCTCCATCCCTCTCGACGTCCTCTGCGTCGCCGCCGCTGAAGCCGTCGCCGAAGCCATCGCCCGCGCCGTCAAATCCGCCAAATCCCTCGGCGGCATCCCCGGACTCGCCGGCTGAAGCCTCAGCCTAAGTCATAAGGCCACACCGGCCGCGTAAACAGCCCGCCGTCCACCCAAATCGTCTGGCCCGTCACAAAACTCGCCCCGTCTCCGCACAGAAACGCCACCGTCGTCGCCACATCCGCCGGCACGCCCACCCGTCCCAGCGGCGTCACCCCCGCCCACGTCCCCGCATAGTCGCCGGCTTCTTCTTTCGTCCGTTCGATCTCAATCGCCCCCGGCGCCACGCAATTCACCCGAATCCCGTACTTGCCCAACTCCACCGCCGCCACCTTCGTCAACTGCTCAATCCCGCCCTTGCTCGCCGTATAGTCCACCAGATTCGGAAACGGCCACTTATTGCAGCCCGAGCCAATGTTGATGATGCTGCCCCCGCCGCTCTCCTTCATCGCCCTGCCGGCGAGTTGCGTGCACAGGAAACACCCCTTCAGGTTCGTGTCGATCACCCTGTCCCACTCCGCTTCGGTCAACTCCAGCAGCGGTTTCCACGTCTGCACCCCGGCATTGTTCACGTGGATATCCAGCCGCCCGAACCGCTCCAGCGTCTCCGCGAACATCCGCTCGACATCGGCCGAATCCCCCACGTTGGCCTGCACCCGCATCCCCTCGCCCCCCAATGCCGCAATCTCCTCCACCGTCGCCATCGCCCCTCGTGCGTCGGAGTTGTAGTTCACCGCCACCCTGCATCCCTGTCTGGCCAGTTCCAGCGCGATGCCTTTGCCCACGCCTTTGCTCGCGCCCGTCACCATTGCGTTCTTGCCGAGAAGTGGTTGATGCATATGGGGATTTTACTCCAGCCGCCTCCCGGACGAAACCTCCCCCGCCCACTCGCTCCAGTTCCCACTTGCCCAGCGCCTCCGTTTAGTCGAAACTTGGAGTTTCGGGAGGGATCGCATCCGATTTGAACGTCAAGTTGCCTGATACGCCACCAGTGTGGGAACCCAGCGACCGCTGGAGCGCCGCCAAGGCCCGTGAACTCTATGACATCGACCGCTGGGGCAAGGGCTACTTCTCCATCAGCGACGACGGCCATATCCTCGTCCACCCCACCCGCGAACCCGCCCGCTTCATCGACCTCAAGAAAATGGTCGATACCCTCGTTCTTCGCGGCATCGATCCCCCCATCCTCCTCCGCTTCCCTGAAATCCTCGGCATGCAGCTCGCCGAACTCAAGAGCGTCTTCCACTCCGCCATCCAGGAACACAACTACCAGGGCCGCTACATCTGCGTCTACCCCATCAAGGTTAACCAGCAGCGCCAGGTCGTCGAGGAAATCCACCGCTTCGGCCGCCAGCACGGCTTCGGCCTCGAGGCCGGCTCCAAACCCGAACTGCTCGCCGTCATGGCCATCGCCGGCAACGATACCCCCATCATCTGCAACGGCTTCAAGGACGACGAATACATCCAGATGGTCATGCTCGCCGCCAAGGTCGGCCGCCAGATCATCCCCGTCGTCGAGAAATACACCGAACTCGACCTCATCATCAAACACGCCGCCGCCCTCGACGTCCGCCCCGTCATCGGCATCCGCGTCAAACTCGCCAGCCGCGGCGCCGGCCGCTGGAAATCCTCCGGCGGCTACCGCTCTAAGTTCGGCCTTACCGTCACCGAAGCCCTCCGCGCCCTCGACCAGCTCCGCGAATGCGGCATGGAGGACTGCTTCAAACTCCTCCACTTCCACCTCGGCTCCCAGATCACCAACATCCGCCATATCAAAGGCGCCGTCATCGAAGCCGCCCGCGTCTACGCCGACCTCAAACGCGGCGGCGCCGGCCTGGAATACCTCGACGTCGGCGGCGGCCTCGGCATCGACTACGACGGCTCACAGACCGACTTCGAATCCAGCGTCAACTATTCCCTCCAGGAGTATGCCAACGACGTCGTCTACCACGTCCAGAACGTCTGCGACCACGCCGAAATCCCCCACCCCTCCATCATTACCGAGAGCGGCCGCGCCATCGCCGCCTACCACAGCGTCCTCGTCTTTAACGTCCTCGGCGTCAGCGGCTTCGGCGGCGAGGCCATCCCCGACACCCTGCCCGGCGACGCCGAACAGCCCCTCATCGACCTCCTTGAAACCCAAAAAAGCCTCAGCTTCAAGAACCTGCTCGAAAGCTTCCACGACGCCCAGCAGGCCCTCGATTCCGCCCTCAACCTCTTCAGCCTCGGCTACCTCCCCTTGCGCCAGCGCAGCCTCGCCGAAAACCTCTACTGGGCCATCTGCCGCCGCATCCTCACCATGGGCCGCCAGCTCGACATCTTCCCCGAGGAACTCGAAGGCCTCGACGCCATGCTCTCCGATACCTACTTCTGCAACTTCAGCCTCTTCCAGAGCATGCCCGACAGTTGGGCCGTCAAACAACTCTTCCCCATCGCCCCCATCCACCGCCTCGCCGAGCAGCCCATCCACCACGCCACCCTCGGCGATATCTCCTGCGACAGCGACGGCAAGGTCGATCAGTTCATCGACCGCCGCGACGTCAAGAAATCCCTGCCCCTGCACTCGTTCAACGGCCAGCCCTATTTCCTCGGCGCTTTCCTCGTCGGCGCCTACCAGGAAATCCTCGGCGACCTCCACAACCTGTTCGGCGATACCCACGCCGTCCACGTCCGCCTCAACGACAACAATACCCCCATCCTCGAAGCCGTCATCAAGGGCGATACCGTCAAGGAGGTCCTCAACTACGTCCAGTTCAGCCACGGCACACTGCTCGAACAGTTCCGCCAGGATGTCGAAAGCGCCGTCCTCGACGGCCGCATGGACTACGAGCAGGCCGGACGCCTCCTCAAATTCTACGAGGAGGGGCTCTACGGCTATACCTACCTCGAAGATACCCACCGCAGCTGATTCAGCCAGGCTATTGCCCTCAGCCGCACCGGACTAAGGCCGATACCCTATCCGCCGCTTTGTTCCTCATCCTTTCGCCCTACCCGGCCGATGAGGCAATTGAGGCCCCGTATCTTTGGGCTGAACTCTTATGGGCATTTCGCCGCTCGCCTTCACCGGACTCAGTAAGTTCTCAGACGACTTCCAGGCCATCGTCAACCGCACCGTGGCCATCGCCAACCTGCCCGTCCAGCGCCTCCAATCCGACCAGGCCACCCTGCTCTCGAAAAAGACGGCCATGGGCAACCTCCGGTCCTCGGTCGCCAACCTCGCCTCCGCTCTCAGTTCGCTTGGCAGCGTCGCCGGCTCCAGAGCCGTCTCGGCGGCCAGCAGCTCAACGAAGGTCAACGTCTCGGTCACCGGTTCCCCCATCGCCGCAAACTATGCCGTCAGCGAGATCACCTCGCTGGCCACCTCCGCCTCGGCCACCGCCAAAACCGGACTCAGCGATAAGGACGCCACTCCGCTCGCCGGCCCCGGCCTCTCGCTCTCGCTCACCGTCGGCGCCTCGGTCCATACCATCGCCCTGACCGAATCCTCGGATAACCTGCAAGGCGTCGCCGATGCCATCAATGCCGGCAACTTCGGCGTCCGCGCCAGCATCATCGACACCGGCGCCGCCTCCGGCCAGTTCTTCCTCGCCCTCAACGCCTCCGAGGCCGGCCCGGCCGCAATCTCTCTCAGACCCTCCGCCGGCGGCGAGGAAACCGAAATCCTTCAGCAGACCAACCCCGGCTCCAACGCCCTGTTCAAGTTCAACGGCCAGCCGGTCAGCAGCAAGTCCAACAGCATCTCGTCCGTCGTCGAGGGCCTCGCCTTCACCCTCAACGAAACCACTTCCGCCGGGGAATCCATCACCATCTCTGCCCAGCCCAGCAGAAACACCCTCTCGGCGGCGATGAAAACCTTCGTCAGCTCCTACAACAACCTGCGCGACGCCGTCGACGCCCAGTCCGGCGAACAGGCCGGCTCGCTCTCCGGTGACCGCATCGTCTATGAGGTCCAGTCACGCATGCGCGCCGTCGTCGGCGTCTCCGGACCCGATGGCTCCGGCAGCCTCGCCAAATTCGGCCTCACCATGGGCGCAAACGGCAAAATGAGCTTCGATGATTCCGCTGTCCAGTGGATGGGCGACGCCGATCTCGAATCCGCCTTCGCCTTCCTCGGCGGCGCGCCCGGCGCCTTGGGCTCCATTGCCGGTGATCTCGACCAGCTCAGTGACCCCATCACCGGCCTGATCGCCTACGAACTGTCGTCCTATGACCTCACCGACCGCCGCCTCACCGCTCAGATCGAGACGCTCTCCCAGAGGGTCAGCGCCACTCAGGCCACTCTGTTCGCCCAACTCCAGGCCGCCGACGCCCTCCTGTCCCAACTCGAAAGCCAGCAGAATATCATCGAAGCCTCGGTCGAAAGCCTCAACCTCGTCATGTTCGGCAAGCGGGACAGATAAGCGCTAAGCCATGCCCAACTCTGATCTCGACCGCGCTATCTCCGAACTCGAACGCACCACCCTTGAACTGGCCAAAAGCGTCTCCCACCGCGATCCGTCTTTCGCCGGTATGCTCCACGCCCGCAATCAGGCTGCCCTCGCCCTCAGCCGCTCCCAATTCTCTTCAGCCTCCCCGGCCCACCTCGCCCGGCTCCGCTCCGTCCTGCTGCTCGGCCGCCAGGTGGAACGCTCCATCCGGAAATGGCGTCAAGTCGCCGTCGACGAACTCGCCGTTCTCGCCAGTCAGGCCGGCATGGCCCGCGCCGAACGCAATCCCACCCCCGCCGGCGTCATCCTCGATCTGAACATCTGAGCCGCTTCTTCCCTCATCCTCTGCCGCGTGATCGCCTGCAACTCCAGGTTCATCAGGTTCGACCGCGCCTCCCGGTGCAGCGGGCTGATCTCCAGCGCCCGCTTATAGCACTCCACCGCCGGCGTCGGGTTGCCCAGCGCCTCCATCACCACGCCCAGGTCGTTCCAGGCCTGGCTGTTCTCCCCGTCTTCACTCACAGCCTGCCGCAGCCGCGCCACAGCCTCTTCCATCCTTCCCGCCTCCAACGCTTCCAGACCCATCCGGTGCAGTGTCTCGCTTCTGCCGTTTCCCATGTGATTGACCTCTGCTGGTGTCATCGGTTGACTAGGTGAAAAGGTTTAGGCCCCCGGAGGCGAAACCTCCGAGGGCCCGATAGGGTGAATCACCCGGTTGGTTGCGTTTAGCCGCGCAGCAGTGAGAGCACTGCCTGCGGGGCCGAGTTCGCCTGCGCCAGGGCGGCGATGCCGGCCTGCTGCAGGATCTGCGCCTTGGTCAGGTTCGCCGCTTCCATGGCCAGATCGGCGTCGCGGATTCGCGATTCCGATGCCGCCAGGTTGGTCAACTGGGTGGAAGCCAGGCTGACGGCAAAGTTGAACGTATTCTGTCCTTTACCGACATCCGCCTGGGCCTGGCCCAGCTTCGACACGGCCTCGGCCAGTGCCGAAACCGCCGTCTGGGCGGCGGTTGCCGAGGCGATGTTCACGCTGGTTCCCCCCGCAACCTCAGCCGAGGCCACCGTCGCGCCGGGGCCGGCCAGACCTGTCGACGTGGCGTCGGACGTAATGGCCACCGTCACGTTGAAGTCCCTCAGCCCGACGATCGAAATCGAGTCCGATGTGCTGCCATCCACCGTGGCCACAAGGCCCTTCAGATAGCTGTCGTTGGTGTTCTGCAGCGCCGTGTTGATCGCTGTCACGGCCTCGTCGATGAGCAGCGTCGAGGCGCCGCCAGCCATGCTGATGTCCACCTTGTGCATCGTGCCGCCCTCGTCCACTGTCGACAGCGTCACCACCTGCGTCTCGCCGGCGGCGACGTCGCCGGACCAGGCGATCGTCTTGGCCTCAAGCCCTCCGGCCACCACCACCTGGTCGCCAGCCGTCGTGCCCAGGAAACTCCGCGATGCGCCTGCCCCGCCGCTGTCACGCACACTGAACGCCGCCGAGGTGGATACAAACTGGAACGAGGTCCCGTCCGAGTTCAACTGAGCGCTGATTCCGGCGTTCTTGAACGCCGTCGCAGCCGCCGTTGTCCCCTGGGCCGCCGACGCCACGCCCGCGTTGATCGCTTCGGCCAGTCCCTTCAAGTCGTTCACGCCCGTCAGGTTCACCGTCACCGTCATCGCGTTCGCGCCCGAAAAACCCGCGCCGCTGATCGTGTAGGTCATCGACGTCGCCCCGCCCTTCGCGGTCCCGAACGTCGTCGCATTGTCCAACCCTGAAGCGCCCGCCACCGCATAGCCGCTCAGTCCCAGACTCTTGGAGTCAACTGTCGACGCGCTCAGGTCCACCGCCGCCGAACCGTTCGAGATCACCGCCGAAGCCGACGTGCCGCGGCCGCCGCCGATGAACACCCGCAGTTCCTTCGCAAACGCCCCGCCCACATCCAGCCCAATCGCCTTCGCCTGCCGGTCGATCTCGCCCAGCACGCTCTGGAACTCCGTGTTCAGCACGCTCCGGTCGCCATTGAAGGTGCCCGATGCCGACTGTGTCGCCAGCGTCCTGCCGCGGTCAATCAGCTTGCTGATGTTGGTGATGCCGCCATCGATGGTCTGCAACGTCGCCAGTCCGTCATTCGCGTTGCGGATGCCCTGGCTCAGTACGGCCTGATCGCTGCGGAACGAATTGGCGATCGCCAATCCCGCCGCGTCGTCGCCCGAACTCACGATCCTGAGCCCCGAAGTCACCCGGTTGATCGTCTTTGCCTGAAAATCCCCCGTCACGCGCAGATATTCCTGCGCCTGCATCGAGGTGATGTTGGTGTTGATCGAAAATGCCACTTCCTTGTCTCCTTGGCGCCGCGCCGCCAACAGCATCCTTGCTGCCGGGAGGTTCTTTGAACCCCTATTGGCTGGCCCAGCAGACTCATCGGCCTCAATTCGGCGGCCTTTCGTCTTTTTTCTCAGCCGCCCCCTCTCCTCCCACCCCAAACCGGCGCCGCGCCAGCCGCCTCAGCGCTCCAACGTCCCGCGCCGCCTCCGCCGCCGCCAGATTCGACTCCTGCGCCAACTGGATCTCCTTGCGCAGCACCACCACCTCCGCCGGCGCGTTGAACCCCAGCTTCACCCCATGCTGCCCAGACTCCAGCACCACCACCTCAATGCCCCCGCTCAGCACCACCGATTCTCCCGCCCTCCGCCGGATCACCAGCATTCCGCCTCCTCGCCCACGATCCTGTGCGCGTGCGACCACCCCGTCCCCATCTGTATCGCCTGCAACCCTCGCCCGCTCGCGTAGCTGATCACCACCGGCGCCATCAGGTTCGCCGTCGCCGGCCCCGCCTCCGGCACGCTCACCACCGCCAGGCACGCCATCCGCTCGTCCCCCGCCTCGTACCGCCCCGCTTCCACCCCCAGGACCGCCGCCTCCGCCTCCTCCAGTTCATAGCTGTAGCCCGCGTCCAGAAACCGCGCCTGAATACACGCCAGCCGCACCCCCGCATCCTCGCCGCTCACCAGAAACAGCAACGGATCCAGCTCCGGATCCCTCACCAGCCGGAATCGGGTATGCCTCTCGAATGCCGGTATCCCCGCCGGAAACAGGTAGCTCGGACTGTCCTGCGTGTCTGCGCTCATGGCTCCTGTTCATCTAGTGCCCGCACCAGCGAAAATTCTCCCCTTCTCCTCTTATCCTTGCCTCTCACAGACGCTATGCTAGTGAACGGGATTACCTTCTATGGGCGTTGTCGTCAGAATCGGGCGCGTCAAAGCCTTCCTCCGGGCCGGCGAGTGGCGCTCCGCCGACCTCCGCATCGAACGCGTCCTCAATCAACTCACCACCGATTGGATCAGCTCCACCGGCGGCCCCCCCGTCGACGCCCCCGACCCCGACCGCCTCGTCGCCCAGGAAATCATCAGCCGCCAGGGTGGCAAAATCCTGCTCTCCGCCGCCGCCAGCGGCAAAACCGTCTTCCGCTCCTACCTCTCCAAACGCCAGATGAGCTTCGACTTCAATGGCTGATCCCTGCCCCTACCCCTGGCCCCAGCGCACCATCGACCGCGCCACCCTCTGGTCCCTCTCCCGCCTGCTCACCGCCGCCCTCTGGCTCCTCTCCCGCTTCCGCCGCCGTCCCGTCTCTCCCCCTGGCCCCTGCTGACCACCCTTGCCGCCTTCCCCTACCGCGGTATCTGCCGCGAAACCGCCGGAAACGCCGCCGAGATGAACTCCGACGTCAGCTTTTCAATCTCCCCCTCCCGCCCGTCCGGCAACGGCGCAACCACCCTCACTATCGCCGTGTCCGACCGCCTGTGCATCAGCGAATCGATCACCAGCCACACCTTCGCCTCATACTCCGACGCGATCACCCGGTACGCCGTCTGATACCAATACAGCACCAGCGTCTTCTCCGTCCCGCGCGCCACGATAAACCGGTTCACCTCCAGCGGCTCGCTCCGCCCCGCGATCCGGACTTCCGCAATCTCGGACGACAAAGGCGCCCAACCCGATCCCGGCAGGCAGTTCTTCGGCGAATGCGGCGCCACCCCCGTCTTCTGCGACTTGAAATACGCCATGAACAGGTTCAACGGCACCTGCCCCGCCGATGCATAACTCCGGTTCAGCGTGTCGTCGGCCCTCAATACCTTCCGCACCTCCTCCTCCAGCGGATAGTCCGCCACCACCCGCCAGCCGCCCAACTCCGCCGGAAACGACGCCATCGGCGGCGCCTCCGGCGCATATTCGGCTTTCGGCAGCAGGTAATACGCCGCCGCCTGCGCCACCAGCAGCACGCTCACCGCCATCGCCGCCGGTTGCCTCAGAAAACCAAGTGCTTCAACCACGTTGGGCCACCCTTGCATACACGAAATTCACTATCCTGTGCGCCGCCACCAGCATCGCCAGCGCGATCATGAAAATCACCCACCCCTCCAGGCTGTGGAACAACCCCTGCGCCAGCTCCGGATTCACCTCGCTCAATATGCCCGTGATCGTCACCCTGAACGCATTCGCCGTCAGCGCGATCGGCACCGTCAGCACCAGCAGCACCCACCTCATCCACGTCTTGTTGTCGAAAAAGTACCCATACACCAGCGACAGAAACGTCAGCGACAGCAACGACCTGATCCCGCTGCACGCCTCCACCACCGACAACCGCTGGCTCGGCAACTCCAATATGTTGCCGTCTCTCAGCACCGGTATCCCCACCGCCGACAATGTATGTTCGGCAATCTGGCTCGCCAGCAATTGCAACGGAAACGTGATCTGGTTGTAGATGATCGCCGGCAACGGCACCATGAAGCACAGTAGGAACAACGGAAAACTCAAGTCCTTCAATAGCTTCCACCCGCCCATCGTCAGCACTATCCCCCCCAGCGACACGATGAACGCCGTCCGCGACAAAAACAACTCCACCCCCAGCGTCGCCGCCATCAACTGCAACCCGCCCAGCGCCACCACCACCAGCCCCAGCGGAAACGCCTTGTAGCTTCCGCCCAGTATCTCGTCTTTCTTCAGCCACGCAATGTAGAGCGCCACCGCCGGCACGAAGAAGCCATGCCCCATGTCCTCGTCGATGATCCAGTCGTTGCCCAGCCGCATCAGGACCGGCGCATAACAGGCCGCCAGCAACGCGCCGAACCATGCGAGATGCACCCACGGGACGCTCCGCGGCGCCCCCGCCGGGGCCGCCGCCGAATCAGTTGTGTTCATGTTCTCCTCGAGAGGGCAGGATTCATCGGGGACCATTCAGCATACCGTTCCGTGCGGTATGCGGATCTTCTAATTATAGTGCGACGAAATCGCCGCGCAAATCCGGTCCACATCCTCCAGCGCCATCTCCGGGTAGATCGGCAACGCCACACACTCCCTCGAACACGCCTCGCTCACCGGCAAATCCCCCGTCTTGTACCCCAGATACTCAAAGCACTTCTGCAAATGCAACGGCAACGGATAGTACATGTCCGTACGGATTCCCGCCCCCTCCAGCCTCTCCCTCAACCCGTCCCGGTCCTCCGCACGCATCACAAACTGGTGATACACATGCCTCGTCGAATGCTCCGCCGCTCCTGGCAGCTTCACCGGCAGCCCCATCGCCCCAATCTGCGAAATATACCTCGCCGCCACCGCCTGCCTCGCCGCCGTCCACCCTTCCAGATGCCTCAACTTCACCCGCAACACCGCCGCCTGCAACGCGTCCAGCCTCGAATTAATCCCAATCTCGTCATGGAAGTACTTCACCTCCATCCCGTGCACCCGCAGCGTCTTCAGCCTCTTCGCCAGCCCCGCATCCGCCGTCGTCATGATCCCACCATCCCCGCATCCGCCCAGGTTCTTCGTCGGGAAAAAGCTGAAGCTGCCGATCACCCCCATGCTCCCCGCCGTCCGTCCCTTGTATGTCGCTCCAATCGACTGCGCCGCATCCTCCACCACCGCCGCCCCATGCCGCGCCGCCAACTCCAGAATCGGATCCATATCCGCGCACGCCCCAAACAGATGCACCGGAATGATCGCCTTCGCCTTCGGATGCTTCTCCAACACCTGCGCCAGATGCTCCGGATCCATGTTGAACGTATCGTCCAGGATATCCACGAACACCGGCTTCGCCCCCACCCTCGCGATGCAACTTGCCGTGGCAAAAAAGCTGTACGGCGCCGTGATCACTTCATCGCCCGGACCAATGTCCAGCGCCATCAGCGCCAGAATCAGTGCGTCGGTCCCAGATGCGCACCCCACCGCATACGGCGTCCGGCAATACGCCGCTATCTCCCGCTCCAACCCCTCCACCTCCGCCCCCAGCACAAACGCCTGCTCCTCAAAGATTCCGGTGACGGCATCGAGGACCTCCTCCCGGATCGTTCCATACTGCGCCCGCAAATCGAGCATCTGCTGTATCGGCTGCTTCTGTTCGCTCACGCTATCATCGTAGCCCTTGCCGCCCGCCTCGTGCGGCCATCCCGCCGCCAGCCCGGCTCCTAGCCCCGCGCTCGGGCTATCATGAACTCATCCACCCCCTATGTGCGGAATCGCCGGATTTGTGACCGATGGCCATCGCCCCGCCGACCCCGCCCTGGTCCGCGCCATGTGCGGCCGCATCCTCCACCGCGGCCCCGACGGCTACGGCCACTTCGAGGATGGCCCCGCCGCCCTCGGCCACCTCCGCCTCTCCATCATCGATCTCGAAGGCGGCTGGCAACCCATCGCCAACGAGGACGGCAACCTCCAGGTCGTCTTCAACGGCGAAATCTACAACTACCTCGAACTCCGCGCCGGCCTCGAAGCCCGCGGCCACCACTTCCGCACCCGCTCCGATACCGAAGTCCTCGTCCATCTCTACGAGGAACTCGGCGAACACATGACCGAAAAGCTCAACGGCATGTTCGCCTTCGCCATCTGGAACCGCTCCGCCGGCACGCTCTTCCTAGCCCGCGACCGCTTCGGCAAAAAACCCCTCTACTACTCCACCTCCACCCCCGGCTACCGCATCGCCTTCGCCTCCGAACTCAAAGCCTTCGCCGCCCTGCCCGGCGTCGACTTCACCGCCCGCCCCGAAAGCGTCGCCGGCTTCCTTGCCTTCTCCTACGTCCCCGACCCCGATTCCATCTACAAATCCATCCTCAAACTCCCCCCCGCCACATCCCTCCTGCTCGACTCCTCCGGCCCCCGCCTCCGCCGCTACTGGACCCTCGAATTCGGCGAACAGGAACCCTCCTCCTGGAACCAGGTCCAGGACACCCTCGGCCACCTCGCCTCCGACTCCGTATCCAAGCGCATGATCTCCGACGTCCCCCTCGGCGCTTTCCTCAGCGGTGGCGTCGACTCCAGCGGCGTCGTCGCCTATATGTCCCAGGCCGCCGCCGGACGCGTCAAAACCTTCTCCATCGGCTTCACCTCCAAGGAGTTCGACGAAACCGCCCACGCCCGCCAGATCGTCGCCCGCTACTCAACTGACCATTACGAGAAAACCGTCACCCCCGACATCTCCGAGATGCTCTCCGTCCTCGTCAACCACTTCGACGAACCCTTCGGCGACTCCTCCGCCGTCCCCACCCTCTACCTCGCCCGCATGACCCGCGAACGCGTCACCGTCGCCCTCAGCGGCGATGGCGCCGACGAAATCTTCGGCGGCTACCGCCGTTACCGCTTCGGCGTCGCCGAGGAGCACGCCCGCCGCAAATATCTCGGCCCCTACGGCCGCAAACTCGCCGCCTCCATCGGCCGCCTCTACCCCAAATTCGACTTCCTCCCCCGCCCCTTCCGCGCCAAAGCCACCCTGCTCAACCTCGGCCTCGACCTCGGCGACGCTTACTTCTCCTCCCTCACCACCTTCCGCGACGCCTCCCTCCGCGCCATCCTCTCCCCCGATCTCCTCTCCGCCCTCAACGGCTACGACCCCCGCCAGTCCTACCGCGACCGCTTCCGCCGCGTCGCCCACCTCCCCCCGCTCCAACAGATGCAGGCCGTCGACGTCGAAACCTACCTCCCCGGCGACATCCTCGTCAAAGCCGACCGCGCCACCATGGCCTACTCCCTCGAAGGCCGCTCACCCTGGCTCGACTACCGCATCGCCGAATACGCCTCCCGCCTGCCCGCCTCATGGAAAATCCGCGGCCTCCAGGGCAAATACGTCTTTAAGAAACTCCTCGAACCCCTCGTCCCCAAAGACATCCTCTACCGCCCCAAAATGGGCTTCTCCGTCCCTCTCGCCCACTGGTTCCGCTCTTCCCTCGCCCCCGTCTATCGCGATTACGTCCTCTCCGGCGCCGCCGATTCGCTCATCGCCCGCCCCGAAGCCGCACGCCTTCTCGATGCCCACCTCACCGGCCTCCACGACCACTCCCGCAAACTCTGGAACGTCTTAATGCTCGCCTGCTGGCATCGCTTTCACGTTCAGCGCCTGCCCGTAGAGATGTCTCCATCCCCCCACCATCGTCCTTAGCGAATACCCCTCCACCGCCGTCCTCCGGTTCCACCCGCCCGCCCGCTCCCGCGCGCCCCGCTCCGCCGCCATCCGCCTCAGCGCCGCGACATAGCCCTCCGCGTCCCCCATCCCAAACACCTGCCGTTCCGGCCCGCCCTTCAATATCTCCGCCGTATCCCCCGCCGCCGTGCACACCGCCGCCAACCCGCTCGCCATCGCCTCCAGCAGTCCCACCGGCATCTGTTCCGTGATCGACGACATCGCGAACAGATCAAACGCCCTGAAATACCGCTCCGTCTCTTTCTGCTCCCCCGTGAACACGCATGCCCCCTCCATACCCGCCTCCCGCACCGCCGCTTCAATCGCCCCGCGCTCCGGACCGTCGCCCACCACCACCAGCCTCGCCCCCGCGATCCCCGCTTCCTTGAACCGTCTCACCAGCGTCGGCAGGTCTTTCTCCCCCCTCAGCCGTCCCACCGTGCCCACCACAAACTCGTCCTCGCCCAACCCCAACTCCGCCCGCATCTCCAAATCCCGGCCCGGCCTGAACCTCTCCGCATCCACCCCATTAGGAATGAACACCACCCTCTCCCTCGGCAGCCAGTACGTCTCCAGCGCAATCCGCTCCAGAGTCCGCGACGGCGCCGCCATCCTGTACACGCTCCTCAGCACCGCCCGCCGCGTCCACACCCGCCTCGCCTTCAATCCCCCCGCCTCGTCCGGGCCAAACCCGTCCTCGGTATGAATCACCGGGCACACCGGCTTGAGCACCGCTCCCATCACCGCCTCAATCGCCCCCCAGTTGTACGTCAGCAGCAGCTCCGGCCGCTCCCGTTTCAACAACCCCGCAAACCATCCCGCCGTCTTCGCCGTCCCGCCCCGCGGCGGCGCCGCCAGCGTCCGCATCGCGATGCCTTCGTCCAGCCTCATCCGCGCGCTGTAGTCGCCATTCATCGCCACAACCGTGTGCCTGAACTCGTCCCCGAACGCGTTCATCAACTGCACTGTCCGCACCTGCGCCCCGCCCGTCTCAAACGACGGAAAAACGTGCAGAAGATGCGGTGCCGCCATCGCCCTCAACCCCCGCCTGCCGCCAGCCTCATCCATTCCGCCTGCCGTCTGATCCCCTCTTCAAACGGCGTCGACGGCGCATACCCCAGCATCCGCTTCGCCTTGCTGATGTCGGCAAACGTGATCGGCACGTCGCCCGGCTGTTCCGGCTTCCAGTCGATGATCGCTTCCTTGCCCAGCACCCGCTCGATCGTCCTGATCATCTCCATCAATCCCACCGGATGCGAATTGCCCAGGTTGATCACCTCATACGCCGCATCCAGCCCCAGCGCCCCCACAATCCCGCTCACTGTATCGGCCACGAACGTATAATCCCGGCCCATGCTCCCATCCCCAAACACCGGGATCGCCACGCCCGCCTCGATCCTCTCCATGAACTTCCTGATCGCCAGGTCCGGCCTCTGCCTCGGTCCATACACAGTGAAGAACCGCAGGCAGATCGTCTTCATCCCATACAGATGCGAATAGGCGTAGCAGAACTTCTCCGCCCCCAGTTTCGACGCCGCATACGGTGAAATCGGATGGTTCGACGTATCCTCCTCGGAAAACGGCACCCGGTTCGCCACCCCATAGATCGAACTCGACGACGCCAATATGAACTTCCCGCACCCCGCCTTCCGCGCCGCCTCCAGCAGCACCGCCGTCCCGCCCACGTTCACCCGCTCATACAGCAGCGGCCGTTCCAGCGACGGCCTCACCCCCGCCCTCGCCGCAATGTGAACAATCGCCTCCGGCCTGAACCCCTCGCACAACTCACCCACCCGCCTTTCGTCGCAGATGTCGCCTTCAACGAACCTCACCCCGCCCGCCTTGCTCACCGTCTCCAGGTTCTGCCGCTTCAACTCCGGCGCGTAGTAGTCGTTTAGATCGTCGATGATCGCAATCTCATGCCCGTCCCCGATCAGCCGTTCGCACAGGTGCGACCCAATGAATCCGGCCCCGCCGGTGACCAGTATCCGCATCACTGCCTATTCTCCTCCGCCGCCGCCGACAATTGCTCGAAAACCTCTCGCGCCACCTCGCCCCAGCTCCGCTTCATCCCCTGCGCCGAAATCGCCCCGCGATCCCACACCCCCGTCAACGCCCTTGCCAGCGCCTCTTCCAGCGCCGCACTGTCGCCCACCGGAACCACCCGTCCAAACCGTCCGTCCACAATCATCGCCGGCACACCCCCCACATCGGTCGCCACCACCGGCGCCCCGCACGCCAGCGCTTCGTTCACCACGTTCGGCCACCCCTCACGGTTCGATGCCAGGCAGAACACGTCGCACGCATTCATGTAACACGCCAACTCCGCCGGCGCCACCGCCCCCACAAACCTCACCGCATCCTCCACCCCGCACTCCCCCACCCTCCTCCGGATCTCGCCCGCGTAATCCCCCTCCGCACCCTTCTCCCCGGCGATCCACAGCCTCACTTTCAACCCCCGCGCCCGCAGCCCCGTGAGCGTCTCCACAATCCTGTGATGCCCTTTCCGTTTAATCAAATACCCCGCCGACAGGATGTGCAACTCCCCATCGCCCATCCCCAGCCGCGCCCGTTCCGCCGCCCTGTCCCGCGGATGAAACACCCCCGCGTCGATCCCGTTCGGAATCACCACCGCCCTGTCCGGCCTCACCCCCAACTCAATCGCGAACGCCCTCAACGGCCCCGACACCGCAATCACCCTCGCCGCCGCCCTCAACGCCTCCGCCATCCGCCGCCGTTTCTTCTCGTCTTTCCCGTGCGCCGTCTCATTGCCTCTCAGCGTCACCGTGAACGGCGCCCCAAACCGCCTCGCCAATCCGCAAGCCGCCCACGCCTCCGGATGCCCGAAATGCGCATCGATCACGTCAAAAGGAAACCCCCGCCTCACCCTCTCCACCGTCCCCTGCGCGAACCGCCTCAGCCACCACCCATGCGCCCACCCCATCCCCGGCGGATACACCCACCGCGGATACTCCACCATCACGTTTCCATCCCTCACCGGTCCCTCAATCCCGTTCAACCCCATCAACCGCTTGCCCGCCATCCCGTAGTACACCGCCGCCATCGGCGAAACCACCCTCACCTCGGCCAGCTCCCCCAGATGCTGCAACCGCGCCCGCACGAAGATCCCGAACCTCGGATCGCCCGGCCGCGGGTAGACCGTGGTGAAGCTCAGCACTTTCAATCGTTGTTTTGACATCTCATGCCGGTCCGGCCTCGCTCAGCCCTGCCGCCACTCCTCCAGCAGCCCCGCCGCCAACCGCCGGTAATGGCCCCCGCTCCACCGCCATGCGCCCAGGAAGTGGATCATCTTGCAGCCGTCCAGCTTCAACCCCGGCTCGGCCGACGTATACTCCGGATACGGCAGCACCAAGCTGCCTTCCGCGTTCGCCAGCAGGTAGTTCGATGTCACCTGCTCGGTCCCCCACTCCTGCCATCTCTTGCCCAGCTTCTCCGTCATCGCCGCGCTGAACCGTTCGGCGTCCTGCCTCCGCGCCGCGCCCCGCGCAAAGCCCGCGAACGCCGCGCACGCCCTCACATACCGCCTTGTCGCGGCCTCCTCCAGCGTCTCCAGTTGCCGCTCCACCGCCGGCTGCACATGGTTGCTTTCGATTCCCCGCGCCAGCGCCGACGCCTCGGCCAGCGAATGAATCCTCGTCCCGTTGCTCGTCCCCAGTAGAAACGGCCGGTTCTGTTTCACCGCCTCCAGCGCCTCCACCGGCTCCCGCAGGCAGATCATGTCCGAATCCAACTGGATGACGTATCCATCCCGGCACCGGTCCAGCACCTCGCACAGCCTCTCCCAGCACGCCCCCCTCGGACACTCGCCCGTCCCGATCGTGTCCAGGTCCACAAACTCCACCCCGCTCACTGACCTCTCGATCGTCTTCCGCCCCTCCACCCCCAGCGTCCCGTCGTCCACCACCACAACCCTGCCCCCCGTCAGATACCGGCAGAAGCTCCGGACCGCCACCAGGTACATCGTCACGTCGTGCCCGCTCACCTGCGAAAGCACCGTCACCGGCCCGTGATTCAACTTCACCGGCGGCAAATCCCGCACACCCGCGCACCGCCAGTTGAACAGCGCCTTGCTCGCCCTCTCCCGAGCCGCTCTGATGATGTAGGTCCCCATCTGGACCCTTCATTATACCGGCTCCCCCCTCTCCTCCCCCTCTTCCGCCCCCCCATTTCTGCCGCCTGGAACGGCCTTATCGCTGGCATGGGCCTGTTTTGAGCCAGCGGGCTATTCTCAGCCGCCGCCCTCCCCGAACCACCACAACGCCCACCAATCAATTCTTAGACTCTTCTTCCTTGCTGCCGCAGGCTCGCTCGCAGGCGG
>PNKE01000037.1 GCA_013822245.1 Candidatus Solibacter sp. | reverse complement strand
CTCTTCGGGGAGCGAGAGGTTCTCGACGACCAAGGTGTCGAGGGCGATGCCCCACTCGGCGCAGACCGGATCAAGAGACTGCTTGATCAATTTGCCGACTTCGAGGTAGTTGGCGGCCATATCGAGGAACGGCACGCCGGACTGGGCGAAGGCGTCAGAGATATGGCTGATGATGGTCTGGCGGAGTTGGGGTTCAAACTCGGCGACGGTGTACTTCTCGCGGGTGCCGCTCACCTTGACGTGGAAGGCGCGCGGATCGACCAGATGCCAGGAATAGACGCCATAACCGCGGATGCGGACGGCGCCGAAGTCCTTGTCGCGGATGGTGACGGGCTGGGCGGTGCCCCAGCGCTGGGCCACCTGCTGGCGGGTGGAAAAGAAGTAAACGTCGCTCTTGAACGGGGACTGAAAGAGTTTGTCCCAGTTCATGAGGTTGGTCAACAGCGGCAGGGTCTGGGTGTTGAGCGTATAGAGGCCGGGCGCGAACGCATCGGCGGCGCGGCCTTCATTGACGAACAGCGCCATTTGGGATTCGCGGACGGTGAGTTTCGCACCGTTCTGAATCTCCATGTCCTGCATTGGATATCGAGTCGCCAGGACGCCGTCTTCGGCCTCCGTGTGGTGGATGACGTCGATGAATTGCTTCTTGAGGAAGCCTTTGAGTTGATCTCCGATTGCCATTTGCTCTCCGTGTTACCGAAGTATACGGCAAACGACGAGAGCTTGTTCCCAGAATCGGATGCGGGCGGTTACTGATTCGGGATCTGGATGCAGCGGAAGCCGATGTTGGGGGCGGTGAAGCGTGCCGGGACGGTGATCCACTCGTAAAGAACACCGTTCGGGGTGAGCGGGCGGTCGAAGCTGCCGCCTTTAATGAGGTACCAGGGTTCGGTGGCGCTGGCGGGCGGGTTGAGGAGTTTGGAGAAGGCTTCGACCGCGCCGGCGGAGGGTGCGCGGGCCTCGTCGACCCATTCAAGCACGTTGCCTGTCATGTTCAGGGCGCCGTAGGGGGACGCGCCTTCGAGCATAGCGTCGGCGGCGGCAAGGGATTTGCCGCCGAACTCGGGGTTGTCGGAGACGTTGGCCTTGGACGGATCGGCCTGCGTGCCCCAGGGGTAAGGGCGCTGATCGGCGCCACGGGCGGCCTTTTCCCATTCCGGCGGTGACGGGAGCCGCTTGCCGGCCCAGGCGCAGAAATCCTTGGCGTCGATGGCGGCGACATTGACGACCGGGAAACGAGGTTCGGCGGTTTCGAGGCCCTCCGGCAGAGGGCGGCCCTTGGCTTCGCAGAACTTGCGGTAGCTCGCGTTGGTGACTTCGGTCTGGTCGACATAGAAAGCGGGCAGGACAGCGGAGAGGCCGTCGGCGCCCCACTTGAACGGACCTCCGGAAACGAGTTTCATGACGCCGGTTTCGGTGGTGATCGTTTCGTCGAGCTTCGATCCGTCGGCCTTGCGGCCTTCGAGGCCGGCGCGATTCTGGCTGACCATGTAGATGGTGACGACCGTCAGAACGACAATCAGGCTGATCAGGCCGATCATCAATTTCTTGCCCGAGAAGCCGCTGGAGGCGGGGATCGGGGTTGCGGCGGGGCGCAGGGAGGCGTCGATGCGTTTCAGTTCGGCGATGACTTCGAGAAACGACGCTGGACGTTTCGCCGGGTCCTTGGCGCTCATTCGCTCGGCGAGGGCGGCCAGGGCAGGCGGGGCGTCGGTTGTCCTCATCCGATTGAAGTCGACCTGCTGATGGAGGATGGCCGAAAAGATCTGGGCGATGGTCGTGCCTTCGATGGCCCGGACGCCGGTGAACATTTCGAAGATGACCAGGCCGAAGGAATAGACGTCGCTGCGCTCGGTGGCCTTTTCGCCGTTCACCTGCTCGGGCGACATGTAGAAGGGCGTGCCGACCTGGAAGCCGGTCTTGGTGAGCGACATGTCTTCGCTCTTGGCGATGCCGAAATCCATGAGGCGGACGCGGCCGTGGGTATCGATGTGGATGTTGTCGGGCTTGATGTCGCGGTGGACGAGTTTCTGTTCGTGGACGTGCTGGAGGGCTTCGGAGGATTCGATGGCGACGCGGATCTTATTCGCCGTGTCGCCGAGCCGGCTGTCACGGATGGCGGTCTTGAGGTCGCAGCCGGTGAGGAACTCCATGACGATGAACGGGTAGCCCTGTTCCTCGCCGTAATCGAAGATGCGAATGATGTGATCGTGGACCAGGGCGGCCGACATTTTGGCCTCTGCCAGAAAGCGGGCGCGGGTATCGGCGTCGGCGGTGCCTTCGGGGGTGAGGATCTTCACCGCGACTGTGCGATTGAGCACGGTGTCCTGCGCTTTGAAGACGCGCGACATGCCTCCGCCGAGGAATTCGATGAGTTCGTACTTGTTGAATCGGACGGGCAGTTGCATGGACATCTGAATGGCGGCCTTATTTGAAATGGTAGAGCATGATGCCGTAGCCCACGCCGGCCTCGTCGGCGCTGCGGGCCACCTGGAAGGCCATCATGCGGCCGTCGGTGCTGATGACGGGGTTTGACGCCTTCCAGCCAACGTAGTCGTTGAAGAAGGTCAGGCGCTCGAAACTCTTGCCCGTGCCGTCGAGCCGGAGCTTCCAGATGTCGATCTGGCGGAACTTTCCTTCGCGGCCCTGAAGGATCGCCTGGCGGTCGCTTTCGACGCAGGTATATTGGCCGCCGGGGAAGATGCCCTCGACTTCGTTGTAGTCGCCGATGGGCAAGGTCTCGTTGCGGCGCTCGCCGGACGTGAGGTCGATGGTCCAGACCGAGGCCTTGCCCTGGGGTTCATAGCAGCTGTAGGTGAGGCGGCGGTCCTTGTCATAGAAGTCCTGGGCTTCAATGATGCAGGCGTTCGAAGGGCTTTCCCAGACGACGCGCTTGTCCTTCAATACTGGCTGGGGGCCGCTGAGGTCGAGTTCAGCGACAATCAACTGCGACGTACCGGGCTTGAGATCAGGGTTCTGGCCGCGGGTCTGGGAGAAGGCGATTTTGAAGCCAGTCTTGGCGATGGCCGCGCCCTCGCTCATCTTCTGATTGAGACGGACGGGCTTGGAGCCGGGCGCCTGGCTGAGATACCAGAGTTCGTTGTCGCGGCTGCGGCTGGTGCGGATGTCGGTGAACGTCTCGGGGCCGATGAGGAGGTAGCCGCCGCTCGAGAAGTGCATGACGCGCAGGAACGCTGCGCCGGGAATGTTGCAGGTGAGGCAGCGGATGATGCGCGTCTTGAGGTCGATGACGAAGGCGTCGCCAAAGCTCTTGTTCATGAAGGCCACGCGCTGGTTGTCGGGCGAGAAGTCGGCGCGCTCGCCGAAGTGGGTGAGGATTTCGACGTTCGGCGGCAGGGACTGAAGCGGGTTGCCCTGCTTCTGTGGCGGCTGGGCGGCGAGAGGCAGGAGGGCGATGAAGAGAGCAAGAGTGCGCATGGTGGGGACCTCGCTAAGGGTTCACTGTGTATAGAGGCCGGAACGGCCCCATGTCGGGGTAGAACCGGCGGACGCGGACGATTTCGGCGATCTGGCGGATGTGTCCGAGATCGTGAAAGGCCCATTCGTTGAGGAGTTCGGCCAGGGTGATGCGGCCGAGATCGGGGTGGGCGCCGGCACGCGAACCGGAAGTGGCGGGCTGGGTTTCAAGCATGTCGAGGATGGTGCGGCGGAGGTCGTGCAGACGGGCCAGGGCAGCGAGGCCGTCGCCGTTGAAGCCCCAATCGGCGGCGGTGAACTCATCGACGTTGTAGGGGGCGAGAGGGGGATCGCTTTGATCGAGCATGTCGCGGGTGCGGCGGACGAAGCAGACTTCTTCGCAGTGGGCGAGGTGCATGAGGACTTCGGCGATGCACCATCGGCCTGGGGCGGGCTGCCAGTTGAGGTCATCAGGCGGCATGCAGGAGATCAGTTCGTCGATGATGCGGGGCGTTGAGGCCAGCGTGTCCAGCGCCGGCAGCCGTTCGTCGAAGCCGACGTACTGAACCTCCTCTTCGAGGCCGATGCCGAAGCGGTCGCGGACGCGGCGTTTCAGTTCATTGATGACCTGGCGGAGTTCGCGGGCGGTGCCGCCGCCGGCGTTGAAGATGAGGTTGGCGTGATAGTCAGCGACATGAATGCCGCCGGACTTCATGCCCTTGACGCCGGTGACGTCGAGGAACCACGCCGAGGGTACCTTGCCGCCTTTCACGATTTCGGGCGGAACCATGGCCCGGACGCGCGCGGGCAGTTCGGCGAGGATCAGGTTCTTGAAGATGGAACCGGCGCAGCGCATCCCGGGCGGGTACTTGGCGTTGCGGACGGCGTGGATTTGCGCGGCGCGTTCGGCGAGCGCGGTGGGGTCGCCGGACTGGAATTCGAGCGCGGCCGAGAGGATCACCCAGTCCTTGTGGCGTTTGAAGACGCTGGAGCGGTAGCGGAATTCGCAGGCGGCATTGTCGAAGGTGCGGATGGCGTCACCGTCGAAGAAGCGGACTTCGCGGACGAAGTCGGAGATCGAATTGCCATAGGCGCCGGCGTTGCCGTAGATGGCCGCGCCGGCCTGGCCGGGGATGCCTGTCATCGAATCGAGGCCCTTGAGCCCGTGGGCGATGGCGGAGTCGACGAGCGATTGGAGCGACGCGCCGGCCTGGACCGTGACGCGGTTGCCTTCGGCTGTGATGGCGTCGCCGGTGAAGGTGAGCACGACGCCGGGGAAGCCCGCGTCGGCGACGACGAGGTTCGTCCCCGAGCCTGCGACAACGTGCCTGACATGGGAGCGATTCACTGCCTTCATCGCTTCGACGAAGGCGGCTTCGGTGCGCGCCTCGGCGTAGATGCTCGCCGGGCCGCCGATTTCGAAGCGGGTATGGCGCGAGAGCGGCTCGTTCCGGGTAAGCTGAAGGTCTGGTATCTCCGCAAGGCGCACCGGAGCTTCGTCGGTCGAAGACATTTCACTCAATCATAGGAGAGCGGCTTCCATGAAATCCAGCTTCAAGGGTATTCCGAAGGAGGGGCTTGCGTTCCTGTCGGATCTGGAGAAGAACAACAACAGGGAGTGGTTCGACGCCCACAAGCAGGTCTACGTTGAGAAGCTGCGGACACCGCTCGAAGAGTTCTGCGCGGCGGTGGGCGCGCAAATGGCCTCGTTCGCGCCGCAGTACATGACCGAGCCGAAGCGGGCCATCTTCCGCATCTACCGCGACACGCGTTTTTCGAACAACAAGACGCCGTACAAGACAGCCCAGGGCGCCCTGTTCTTCCGCGCTGATCTGGGCAAAAACGAAGCCTCGGCGTACTACTTCGAAGTGTCGCCGAAGTACTTGGGCGTCGCGGGCGGGCTGTATATGCCGAACCCGGACTATCTGCGTGCCGTGCGCACGCACATGATGGACAACCAGGCGCGGTGGGAGAGACTGGTTTCGGGCAAGGCGATGGAGAAGGCGGCCGGAAGGATTCAGGGCGATAAGCTGACGCGGCCGCCGAAGGGCTACCCGGCCGATCATGCGGCGATTGAGTGGATCAAGCACAAGCAGTGGTACTTCTGGGTGGAACTGGATCCGGCGCTGGCGATATCGGCGGCGGGCGTGAAAGAAGTGGCTTCACGGTTCAAGCTGATGGCGCCTGTGGTCGAGTTCCTGAACGAGCCGCTGCTGGGGTTGAAGCGAAAGAAGAGTCCGATGCTGTTGGACCTGTAGGCCAGAAGGAGCCCGGCTTGCTTCTGACAGGCCGGGCGGCCTGTCCTACTACGGGTGGGCGAACTCGTGGGCGCGCGGGATGAGTTCGCGGTAGAGCGCATCGGCGACCACCGTGTCCCAATGGCCGGTGAGTTTGGCGATGCCGACGAAGCCGAAGAAGACCACCGCGCAACCGGCGGCGATCATCCAGGGCTGGACGCGGAAGCGCGTAGCAACCACTTTCATATCCAGCGCGCCTTCGGCCGGACAGACGGCGACGCATTCCATGCAGCCCAGGCATTCGGCCGATTTGATCTGCACGAGCGCGTCGACGGGCAGCATCGACGGGCAGGCCTTGGCGCACTTGGCGCAGTCGATACACCTGGCCGGTTCGCGCTTGATGCGCAGCGGGCTGAGCAGTGCGCCGAGGCCCATCAATGCGCCGTAGGGGCAGAGGTAGCGGCACCAGAAGTTCTTGATGAAGATGGACGCCACGACCAGCACGGCCAGCACGATGGCCGTGGTGGTGGTCATGTAGCGGAAGAAGTTCAGCATCTTCACGTCAGCGACGATGCCGTAAGGCGATTCGAGGAACTCGGCGACGGCCCGCGCGGACATGGTGATGACGACCCAGGCGAACAGCCCGAGCAGAATGTACTTGAGGCTGCGCAATCCGATGTCGAGCCAGCGGGGCAGGGTGAAGTTGCGCTTGAACGTCTCGCGGCCCAGTTTCCACAGCCATTCAGAGATCGTCCCGACCGGGCAGAGCCAACTGCAAAATGCTTTGCGGAGGAGCAAAGACATGGCGAAGAACGTGGTGATGAGAACGGCCGCCGCCGGGTGGGCGACGGGCGCCAGGCCGGTGGAAATCCAGTATTTGACGTTCATCAGGCCGGCGATCGGCAACCAGCCTTCGATTCCCGCGGGCCGCGGATTGGCCGGCGCGCCGGGGATCTCGTAGTGATGCACGAAGCGCAGAAACTCGTAGCCGAGCCACAGGTTCAGTGCGAGGAAGGCGAACTGGAACGAGCGGCGCAGCAGTTGTGAGCGGTCAGCGCCGGTGCGCCGGACGTAGTCGGGATGCTTCTTCGAACCGTGCCGGGCGTTGGACCGTGTGTCGGCCTGGTCTGGCATCACGGCGTTCATGATTCAAGAGTACCGGTGAGTGGGCAGCGCTTCAGTGATCGGGGTCACATCTCGGTTTCGGCCTCGGCGGCGAGTCCGCTCCGGTTGATAATCTCGACGTCCTTGCGGGCGACGCGAATCAACCCCTCGCTCTGGAAGCGGCCGAGGTTGCGTGATACGACTTCGCGCACGGTGCCGAGACGGGTGGCGATCTGTTCGTGGGTCTCAGGCAGTTGGAAGCGCCTGCTGCCGCTTGTGTCGGAGAACTCCACCAACATGCCGGCGAGCCGCTGGCGGACGTTTCCGAAGGTGATGCGTTCGACAAGAGTGACCAAGGTGCGCAGACGCGCGCCGAAGACTTCGAGGAAGCGCAAGGCCAGGTTCGGATTGCGGCGGCAGAACGCGTAGAGATCCTTGCGCAGAAGGACGAGCGATTCGACGCGGGACATGGCGGTGACGGTGGCCGGATTGGGTCCGCCATCGAAGACCGGCACCTCGGCGACCGTGGCTGGAGCCTGCTGCACCGTGAGCACTAGTTGGCGGCCGTTGGGGGTGGTTTTCACTACCTTGACCGCGCCTTTGATGACGATGTGCAGCCCGCCGCAGGGCTCGCCCTCGTAAAACAGATCTTCGCCAGGGCCGTAGCTGCGGGGGATGGTGCAGCCGGCGAGAGCTTGCAGTTCGTCACGGCTCAGCCCTTGAAAGACGTCGATCTTGGATAGGGCACTTATCTTGTCTTCAGACACGACCGAATTGTCGCACACTGGGATCATCCAGTCTGATCGAGGAGACAACGCATGACAGAGCAGGAACGACAGGTTTGCATCGACAAGATCGAGGCGCTGCCCCGGCTGTTGCGGGAGGCCATTGCGGGAGCCAGTGATGAGCAGTTGGCGCGGCCTTACCGTGAGGGCGGGTGGAATTCGCGGCAGGTGATCCACCACCTGGCCGATTCGCACATGATGGCGTTTATTCGGGCAAAGAAAGTGGTTTCGGAAGTCAACCCGGCGCTGCAGGCCTACGACCAGGATGTCTGGGCGAGTCACGGCGATGGATCGACGGGTCCGCTGGAGCCGTCGCTCGCAATCATCGAAGGCGTGCACGCGCGGTGGGCGGCGTTTCTGCGATCGCAGCCGGAAGAGGCGTGGATCCGGACTGCGGTCCATCAGGAGCGCGGGCCGATGACGCTGGAAGATCTGCTGCGGATCTACTCGGGCCACGGCGAGAAGCACATCGGCCACATCAAAGCAGGCATCGGCGGCTGAAGCAGTGGACAGAGTGAGCGGATGAACCGGCCGTCCCGGAAAGGCGGCCGGATCCGTCTCTACGCTCTGAGGATGCCCACCAGCGCGTTGAGCAGAATGGCGGCGAGGCCGAGCGGGATCATGCGCTTCCAGCCGATGTCCATGAGTTGGTCGTAGCGGTAGCGGGGGAACGTCCCGCGCATCCAGATCAGCACATAGAGGAACGTGGCCAGCTTGAAGAAAAACCAGAACGGCGCCGACAACGCGGCGTTGGCCACGGGGATGGCGAAGACGGCGGCGACCAGGATCAGGCACAGACCGATGAAAGCCAGGCCGGCCTTGTGGATGGCGCTGGGCAGCTTGCGCGATGCCGGCAGGCACCACAGCCCGGACAAGCCAAAGAACAGAACCGGCACACCGTAGTTCATCGGGATCTCAAGCCAGGCCACGTTGGGGAACGGCCGCAGCCAGCCGCCGAGGAAGAGCGTGATGGCGACGCTGCCGACGACGAACATGTTGAGGTATTCGGCGAGCATGTAGATGCCCCAGCGGAAGCCGCTGTATTCGGTGTGGTAGCCAGCCACCAGTTCGCTTTCGGCCTCTGGAAGGTCAAAGGGTGCGCGGTTGGTTTCGGCCACCGACGAGATGAAGTAGATGACGAAGGGCAGGATCATCAACCCGAAGTTGTCGAAGACGAACCAGATGCCGCGCGCCTGCTGCTGGCGGACGATTTCGACCATCGACAGCGATCCGGCGGCCATGACGCCGCAGATCAAAGCCAGCCCGATCGCCACTTCATAGCTGACCAACTGGGCGGCCGAACGAAGCGACCCGAGCAGTGAATAGTGGCTGTTCGACGACCAGCCTCCGAGGATGATGCCGAGGATGCCGACAGCCGACATGGCGGAGACGACCAGCAATCCGACGTTGGTGTCGGCCACGCGGAGCCGCTCGCTGAACGGCACGACGGTGAGGCAGATGGCGGCGGTGAAGAAGCTGATCACGGGCGCGAACTTGAACATGCCCTTGTTCGAGTCATCCGGGATGATGTCTTC
Organism: Candidatus Solibacter sp.; assembly: GCA_013822245.1. Classification (GTDB taxonomy): domain Bacteria; phylum Acidobacteriota; class Terriglobia; order Bryobacterales; family Bryobacteraceae; genus PNKE01. Next base: position 29,212 of record PNKE01000037.1, on the reverse strand, counting down.
CTTGAGCAGCATCTTGACGGCGTCGGCGACGGTCTGCAGAACGCCGTGCGGGCCCACCCGCATCGGCCCGAGCCGGACCTGGATGTCGGCCAGCACCTTGCGCTCTAGCAGCACCGTGCCGGCGACCGCCAGCGGCGCGAAGGCGATGATGCACAGGGCCAGCAGCAGGGGAACGAACAACGGGTGCGAGATAACGGTTTCCATTCCTAGCCTCTTAGCGCAGCGTCTGCTGGGCGAATTTCACAAACGGTTCCGGATAGATGCCGATGCCGAGCGTCATGGCGCCGGTGGCCGCGAGCGCCACGCGGGTACCCAGGCTCAGCGACAGCGCGGGCATCTCGGTCTCTTCCTTGTCAACGAACATCGACTTGACGATTCGGAAGTAGTAGTAGATGGCCACTGCGACATAGACCGCGGCGGCGGCGGCCAGCCAGTAGTGGCCGGTTTCGATCAGCGACAGGAAGATGAAGTACTTGCCAATGAAGCCGGCGGTGGGCGGAATGCCGGCCAGCGACAGCAGGAAGATGAGCATCCAGATGGCGTGGGCCGGACTGCGGCGCATCAGGCCGTGGAGGTCGTTGATGTCCTCGCCCGTCGTGGTATCGCGGCACAGGACAGTGAGCACCAGAAACGCGCCCAGGGTCATGAAGACATAGACCATCGTGTAGATCAGCACGCCCTGGATACCGGTCTGGTTGCCGGCGACAATGCCGAGCAGGATGTAGCCGGCGTGGTTGATGGAACTGTAGGCCAGCAGGCGCTTGGTGTTGGTCTGGGTGACGGCGGCGATATTGCCGATGGTCATGCTGAGCAATGCGGCCCCGGCCAGGATCGGCATCCAGACGTCGCGAGACGAGGCCAGAGGTCCGAGCAGGATACGCAGCATCAGCGCCAGCGAGGCGGCCTTGGAAGCGGCGGCCAGATAGGCGGTGACGACGGTGGGCGCGCCTTCGTAAGTATCGGGCGCCCACATATGGAACGGCGCGGCGGCGATCTTGAACAGCAGGCCGGCGAGGATGGTGGCAACGGCCAGGAACAGCACCGTGTCGCCGGAGTCGCGGCTTGCAACGGCGGCGCCGATCTCGCGCAGCTTGGTGGATCCCGACATCCCGTAGAGCAGCGAGAAGCCGTAAACAAGAAGGCCGCTCGACAGCGCGCCCAGCAGGAAGTACTTCAGCGCGGCTTCATTCGAGCGCTGGTCGCGCTTGAGCAGTCCGACCAGGACGTAGAAGGTAAGCGCCATGGTTTCGAGACCGACGAAGAGGACGACGAGTTCGTTGCCGCTGGCCAGGAAATACATGCCGCACTGCGCCAGCAGCAGGAGGCCATAGTATTCGCCGTGATGCTCGTCGCGGACCTCAAAGTACTTGTACGACATGATCACGGCGATCACCGTCGAGGCGACAAAGATCCAGTGGAAATACAGCGCGAACTGATCGACCACCAGCGAGCCGCCGAAGGCCTGGAGTTCGCCGCCATGCTGGCTGAGGAACATGTGCTGGCGGAAGTAGGCGACCGAGGCGAAGACCTCGCCCATCAGGACAAACCAGACCAGGTGCTTTCGCCGCTGTGATTCGGGGAAGACCCAGAAATCGAACAGCAGCGTCGCGCAGGCGAACAGCGCCAGCAACAGTGCCGGCAGCAGCACGAAGTGGTCCGTGGCAGTGTAGAAGCTGCTCATCGCGCCTCCGTTTTCTTCAGTTCGATGACGGCGGCGTTCACCGGCGCCTTGGGCCCGTTCACGCGCTCGACGATGGCGGCGACGGGCTTTTCAAGAATGTCGAAGTAGGGCTTCGGGTAGACGCCGATGGCGATGGCCCAGGCCATCAGCGGCAGGAAAACAGCCCACTCCTTCCAGTTCAGGTCCTTCAAGCCCTTGTTCTTCTCATTGGTCACTTCGCCGAGCATGGTCCGCTGATAGAGCCACAGCAGGTATGCCGCGCCGAAGATCACCCCGGTGACGGCAAACGCGCCCCAGGCCATGTTGGCCTGGAAGGCGGCCTGAAGGATGGTGAACTCGCCGATGAATCCGTTCAACAGCGGCAGGCCGGCCGAACTCAGCATGGCGAAGGCGAAGACGATGGCGTAGTTGGGCATGACGTGCGCCAGCCCGCCGTACTCCTTGATCTCGCGCGTATGACGCCGCTCGTAAATGACGCCGACGATCAGGAAGAGCATGCCGGTGGAGATGCCGTGGTTGATCTGCTGGATCACCGAACCGGCGATGCCCTGCTCGTTCAGGGCGAAGATGCCGAGCGTGCAGAAGCCGAGATGGCTCACAGAGGAGTACGCCACGAGTTTCTTCCAATCCTGCTGCATCAGACTGACCAGCGCGCCGTAGATGATGCCGATCAGCGACAGCACGACCAGCACGTTGACAATGGTGCGGTCGGCCGAAGCGTTCGGCAGCAGCGGCAGCGAAAAACGGATGAAGCCGTAGGCGCCCATCTTCAGCAGCACGGCGGCCAGGATTACCGAGCCGGCCGTGGGCGCTTCGGTGTGGGCGTCGGGCAGCCAGGTATGGAACGGGAACATCGGCACCTTGATGGCGAAGCCGAGGAAGAACGACCAGAAGACCAGTTGCTCCATCCACATCGGCATCTGCGTGTTCATCAATTGCGTGACCTCGAACGTCGCCACGCCGGTCTGGGCGATGTGTTGCAGGTAGAGCGTGATGATGCCGAGCAGCATCAGGACGCCGCCGGCCAGCGTGTAGAGGAAGAATTTGATGGCCGCGTAGAGCTTCCTGGGACCGCCCCAGACGCCGATGATGAAGTACATCGGAACCAGGACGAGTTCCCAGAAGACGTAGAACAGCATGAAGTCCAGCGAGATGAAGACGCCGATCATGCCCACCTGCTGGAGAAGGAACATGGCGTAGTATTCCTTCACCTTGTCGTTGATCGAATCCCACGACGAGAAGATGGCCAGCATGCCCATGAACGTGGTCAGCATCACCATCAGCACGCTGATGCCGTCGACGCCGATCAGGTATTGAACGCCGAGGGCCGGGATCCAATTGATGCGTTCGACGAACTGATAGCCGTCCAGCGACTTGTCGAAGTTCATGATCAGAGGCAGCGAGACCAGGAAGCCCGCCACGGCGGAAATGTTCGCCCACCAGCGGACCGCGTCCTTCATCCTGCCGGGAATGAACAGCAGGACCAGAACGCCGATCAGCGGCGTGAACAGGATCAGGGATAAGAGGTTATCGCCCATCGCTTAGCGCCCCCACCAGTAGAAGCCGAAGATGGCCAGCACGCCGGCCACGAAGATGAGCGCGTAGCTCTGCACCCACCCGGTGTGCAGGAAGCGCATCGGGTAACTGGCCGCGCGGACGAAGAAGGCCGAGAGATTCACCAGGCCGTCGACGATCCAGGTGTCGTACCACATGGAGACCTTCGACACCATGCGCGTGGTCCAGGCCGTGCCGTTCACGGCGCCGTCGATGGTCGAGCGGTCGAAGGCCGCGAGCACCGTTCCGCCGCCCTTCGACAGGCCGTTGATGAAGAGGATGTCGTAGAGTTCATCGACGTACCACTTGTTCAGCAGCACCGGGTAAAGCGCGCCGCCCGTGGGCCGCTGGTCTTCCTTCAACGCCAGATAGATATGGCGCGCCAGCAGGATGCCTCCGATGGCGATGCCGACCGATAACGCCATCAGTCCGAATTCAACGGCGTGGCTGGCATGATGCTCGCCATGCGTGGCCATAACCTTCGCCGCCGGCTCGAAGACCGGGGCCAGCCAGTGCTCGAAGGCCTGGAAGAACCCGTTCTCGCCGAACACCTTCGGTACGCCGATCCAGCCGCCCAGCGCGCTTCCGCCGGCCAGGATCATCAGCGGCACGGTCATCACGGCGGGCGATTCGTGGATGTGGTGCTTCGTCTTTTCGTCCATGCGGCCTTCACCGTAGAAGGTCATGAACATCAGCCGCCACATGTAGAACGCCGTCATGGCCGCGGTGGCCAGGCCGACGACATAGAGCAGATGCGACCCGAGCGGCGAACTCCAGGTCTGCCACAGGATCTCGTCCTTCGAGAAGAAGCCGGCGAGTCCGGGGATGCCGGCGATGGCCAGCGAACCGATAAACATCACGCGGAAGGTGATCGGGATCTTGTCCTTCAGCCCGCCCATGCGGCGCATGTCCTGCTCGCCGCTCATGGCGTGGATGACTGACCCGGAACCGAGGAAGAGCAAGGCCTTGAAGAAGGCGTGAGTGAACAGGTGGAAGATTGCGACCCAGTAGGCGCCGACGCCGGCGGCCAGGAACATGTAGCCGAGCTGCGAAACGGTGGAGTACGCCAGCACGCGCTTGATGTCGTTCTGAACCAGTCCGATCGAGGCGGCGAAGATGGCCGTTGCCGCGCCCACGACGGCAACCACCGTGCTGGCATCGGGCGTCAGGGCGAACAGAGCGTTCGACCGCGCCACCATGTAAACGCCCGCCGTCACCATGGTCGCGGCATGGATGAGTGCGGAGACGGGCGTGGGGCCTTCCATGGCGTCGGGCAGCCAGACGTAAAGCGGGATCTGCGCGCTCTTGCCGGTGGCGCCTACAAACAGCAGCAGGGCCGTGGTGGAAAGGATGCCCCAGCCCGCGGCCTCGACTACGAAGTTGCCCGAAGTGAGGGCGGCGTTGACTTCGCCGAAGTTCAGCGACCCGGTGAGTTGGAACAGCAGGAACATGCCCAGGATGAACCCGGCGTCGCCGACACGGTTGACGATGAATGCCTTCTTGCCCGCGTCACCGGCGCTCTTCTTGTGGAAGTAGAAGCCGATCAACAGGTAGCTGCAAAGGCCCACGCCCTCCCAGCCGACGAACAGCAGCACATAGTTGTTCGCCAGCACCAGCATGAGCATGAAGAAAACGAACAGGTTGAGATATCCGAAAAACCGGTAGAAACCGCCGTGTCTCGGCCCGTGTTCATGGCCCATGTAGCCGATCGAGTAAACGTGGATCAGAAATCCAATGCCGGTGACCACCATGATCATGACGCCGCTCAGCGGGTCCAGCAGGAAGCCCCAATCGGCCTTCAGGAATTCGATCCACGGCCCCAGCACCACCTCGTGGCGGCGCTCTTCGAGGCCCATCAACTGCACGAACGCGCCCAGCGAGAGTACGAAGGAGATGCCCACGGCGCCGGGCGAGATCAGGCTCACCAGCTTCTTCGGCATGTTGCGGCCGAACAGCAGCATGATGCCGGCTCCGATGAGCGGCACGAACGGGATCAGCCAAATCAGTTCGAGAAAATTCATCGCTTCCCCGGCTTTCCTACCACTTCAGGAGATCGATCTCGTCCACCTGGACCGTCTCCTTGTTCCTGAACAATGCAATGAGGATGCCCAACCCGATGGCCGCTTCAGCCACCGCCACCACGATGACGAAGATGGCGAAAATCTGGCCGTTCAAATCCTGCAGGTGCTTGCCGAAGGCGATCAGGTTGACGTTCGCCGCGTTGAGGATCAGCTCGACCGACATCATCATGACGACGACGTTGCGGCGCACCAGCATGCCGATGATGCCGATCACCAGCAACATGACGCTCAGCACCAGGTAATGATTGATTGTGATTGGGTGCAGCATGGTTGGCTCCCTCTAACTGGTCCTCTTCTTCGCCATCAGGACACTGCCGACGATGGCCACCAGCAGCAGCAGCGACGCCAGTTCAAACGGAACCAGGTACTCGCGGAACAGCAGGTCGGCCAGTTGCTCGATGTTGCCGTCCTGCGACGGCGCGGCCTGCGCCGCGGGACTGCCGAACGAGTGCGCGCCCTTCGAAAGCAGCCACAGGACCGATGCGCCGGCCAGTCCCGCTGCCACGCCGCCGCCGATCCAGCGCCGGTGGAATTGCCGCTCCTTGGCGGCCGAATCCAGGTTCACCAGCATGATCACGAAAAGGAACAGCACCATGATGCCGCCGATGTAGAGTACGATCTGCACGGCAAAAAGGAACTCCGCCTTCTGCAACAGGTACAGCCCGGCGACGCCGGCCAGCGAGGCGATCAGCGACACCGCGCAATGCACGGCGCTACGCATCGTGATGGTCAGAATCGCGCCGCCCACTGCCAGCAGCGCGAACATGTAGAAGAACATCGTATCCAGCATTGGCGTTCCAGTCCCGGGCCTCGGGCGCCCGGCCTACCACTTGTATTTCGTCGGCTTCGTGCCTTCCTCCAGCAATTCGCGGTCGAAGATCTGGCCGTCGCGCGTGAAGCTCGCCATCTGATAATCCTGCGTCAATTCCAGGGCGTCCACAGGGCAGGCGTCTTCGCACAATCCGCAGAACATGCAGCGCGACGTGTCGTAGGTGAAGTCCACCAGATCCTTGCGCTTGGTCTCCGGGTTGCGCACCCAGCCCACGACGATCAGGTTCTCGGGACAGGCCAGCGCGCACAGGTCGCACGAGATGCACAGCGTCTCGCCGGTCTCCGGGTTGGTGTTCAGACGCGGCAGGCCCCGGTAGCGTTCGCCCACCTTGGGAATCACTGCCGGGTACTGCTCGGTGGTGATGTTGCGGGGATGCTGGGTTCTGAGCGTCACCCAAAGCCCTTCAAACAGGTCCGCCAGCAGTATTGTGCGCAGGAATCGTTTCATAGGCCTCCCGTTGGTTGCGTGCCCGGTTCCACTACCTGTCCACTTCCCCCAGGACGATGTCGATCGTCCCGATCACGGCCACCAGGTCGGCCACCAGGCTGCCCCGCGCCATCTTGTCCAGCGACTGCAAATTCACAAACGACGGCGGCCGCACGCGCACCCTGTAAGGCTGCGTCGATGCGTCGCTCACAACGTAATAACCAAGCTCGCCCTTTGGCGCCTCGATCGATACATAAGCCTCGCCCATCGGCGGCTTCAGCACCTTCGGCACCTTGCCGATGATCGGCCCCGGAGCCAGCATCTCAACGCCCTGGCGCACGATCCTCGCGCTCTGCCGCATCTCCTGCACGCGCACGATGTACCGGTCGTAGCAATCGCCGTTGGTGCGCGTCGGGATCTCGAAGTCGTACTTCTCATAGCCCGAGTACGGCAGCGCCTTGCGGATGTCCCACTCCACGCCCGCCGAACGCAGCATTGGCCCCGTAACGCCATACGCCTTGCAGTCCTCGGCGTTCAGGATGCCGACATCGATCAGCCGTTCCTTCCAGATCCGGTTTTCCGTCAGCAGTTCCTCATACTCGTCCACGCGCGGCGTGAACTTGTCGCAGAACTCCAGGCACTCCTTCTCGAACCCTTCGTATGTCTCATACTGCAAACCGCCGATGCGGAAGGCGTGCGTGGTCAACCGCGCGCCGCAGTACTTTTCGAAGATATTGAGGATGTCCTCGCGCTCCCTCATGCAGTAGAACAGGGGCGTGAGCGCGCCAATATCGAGCGCGTGCGTGCCCAGCCACACCAGGTGGCTGGCGATCCGGTTCAACTCCGTCAGGATCACGCGCACCACTTGCGCCCGCTCCGGCGCTTCGACGCTGATCAGCTTCTCGACGGCCAGACAGTACCCCAGGCCGTTGGAGATCGCCGCCACGTAGTCCATACGGTCCACATACGGCGCGAACATGGCGTAGGTGCGGTTCTCCGCGATCTTCTCGACGCCGCGGTGCAGGTAGCCGATCACGCATTCGGTGCCGGTCACCTTTTCGCCGTCCAGCTTGACGATCACCCGCAGCACACCGTGCGTTGAAGGATGCTGCGGCCCCATGTTGAGGACAAGTTCAGTTGAATCGAGGAAAGTCTCAGACATCGTCTATTGCCCGCTTTCGATTCCGAGATTCTCGCGCACCCAACGGTTGTCCATGTCGACGATCGACTTATCCTTCCGCAGCGGGAAGCCCGACCAGCCCTCCGGCATCAGAATGCGCGTCATGTTCGGATGGCCTTCAAATTCGATGCCGAACATGTCGTAGACCTCGCGCTCCAGCCAGTCCGCCGTCAGGTGGACGCCAAAGCAGGTGGCCGCCTTCTCGCCTTCCTTCACCCGCGCCTTGATGCGGATGCGCTCGTTTCGGTCGAAGCTGTAGAGGATCCAGACCAACTCGAAGCGCTCGGGCTTGTCCGGATAATCGACGGCGGTGATGTCCACCAGATAATCGAAGCCCTGCTCGATCTTGAGGTAGTCGATGATCGGGATCACGGCCGCGGCCTCGGCCACCATGAAGCTCTGCCCTACATAGGTGGAGAACTCCTTGATCTTGCCGCCGAACTCATCTTTCAGGTCTTCCACCAGTTCGCCTTCCCACGGCGTGGTCAGCATCACCGGGGGCGCTTTCGGCGCGGCCGGTGCGGCGGGCTTCGCGGCAGCCGCCGCGGCCGCTGGTTTCGCCGCCGCCGGAGCGGCGGGTTTCGGCACAGGCGGCGCCGGGGGCGCGGAGGCCGATGGACTCTCCTCTCCGCCCGATGGCGGAGCTGCGGCCTCGGGCGCGGATGGCTCTCCACCGCCCGTCGGGGCAGTCGTTTCTTCCGGCTTCTGCGGCTCCGGTACGCCGCCGGGGTTGGCTTCCTCTGGCATGGCTGAATCCGAACTGAAGTTTCAGGGTTATCACACCCGGAAAATCAGTGTCAATTGTCCGAAGTTGCCCGCGGAGGGCTCCCACCCGCTAGGCCGTTGAAAACAAACGGCGCCGCGCATCGACTCCCGGAACGGGACTTCCAGCTTCCGCGCACAGCCGTGCCCGTCGCCCCCGCATAGTAAACTGGAAGCGTTGACTCGATAGGAGCTTACCCGTGCATAAGGTCTTCCTTCCCCTTTTCGCCCTCGCCGCCCTCATTGCCCTGCCCGCCTCCGCCCAAAAAAAAGGCGACGCAGCCAAGGGCAAGGAGGTCTACGAGCAGTGCGGCGTCTGCCATGCTTCGGCAACCGATGAAAAAAAGATGGGGCCCAGCATGAAGGGGCTCTACAAAAAGACCGCTCTCAAGAACGGCAAGAAGGTGACCGACGCCTCCGTCGCCGCGGTGATCAACAAGGGCGGCGAAGGCATGCCGCCTTTCGAGGAGATCCTGACGGCCGGGGAGATGGCGAACCTGCTCGCTTACCTCAAGACCCTCTGACCGCTCCAGCCGTCCTATCCGCCCAGCTTCCGTTCGACAATCGCTTTCGCCGCCGCCGGATCGGCCTGCCCGCGCGTCGCCTTCATCAACTGGCCGACGAAGAACTGCAAGACCGTCGTTTTTCCGCCGCGGTACTGCTCCACCTGCTTCGGGTTCGCGGCGATGATCTGATCCGCCACGGCCTCCAGCGCCCCGGTATCGGAAATCGCCTTCATCCCTTCGCGCTCGACGATGGTCAGCGCATCGTCGCCCGTGGATGCCATCTTAGCCAGGACGTCCTTTGCCATCTTGCCTGTCAGTTCGCCCTTCGTGACCATGCCAACCAGTTCACCCAGCCGGCCGGCGCTCACCGGTGTATCGTCCAGCGTCCGGTTCGCGGCTTTGAGCATCGCCAGCATGTCGCCCATCACCCAGTTGGCGGCGGCTTTGGGATCGCCTGACGCCGCCGCGGCTGCTTCGAAATAATCGGCCAGCGCCCGCTCCTGCGTCAGTACCGAGGCGTCATACTCCCTCAAGCCGAACTCTTCCACAAACCTCCGCCGCCGGCAGGCCGGCATCTCCGGCATCAACGCCTTCACCCGCCCCAGCCATTCGGCGCTGATCGTCAACGGGACCAGATCCGGTTCCGGGAAGTACCGGTAGTCATGCGCCTCTTCCTTGCTGCGCATCGTGAAAGTCTCGTCGAGATCCGGGTTGTAGAGCCGGGTTTCCTGCACCACCCGCCCGCCCGACTCGATCAGTGCCACCTGTCGCGAAATCTCGTGCTCCACCGCCAACTTCAAATGCCGGAACGAATTCAGGTTCTTGATCTCGGCCTTGGTCCCGAATTTCTCCGCGCCTTTGAGCCGCACGCTCACGTTGGCGTCGCAGCGCAGGTTGCCCTTTTCCATATCGCAGTTCGACACGCCGGCATACTGGATCGCCAGCTTCAGCTCCGTCAGATACTCGTACGCCTCGTCGGCGCTGCGCATGTCCGGTTCGCTGACAATCTCAATCAGCGGCGACCCGCACCGGTTCAGGTCCACATACGAGTACCGGTCGCTGTCCCGGTAGCCGTCGTGCGTATTCTTGCCGGCGTCGTCCTCCATGTGGACGCGCGTCACGCCGATGCGCTTGTGCTGCCCGTCGACAACGATCCCCACCCAGCCGTGCTCGGACACCGGACGGTCGTATTGCGAGATCTGGTAGCCCTTCGGCAGGTCCGGATAGAAGTAGTTTTTGCGAGCGAAGATCGATTTGTCTCGCACCTGGCAATTCAACGCCAGCGAAGCCGCAATGGCGTATTCCACCGCCTGGCGGTTCAACACCGGCAGCGCCCCTGGCAAGCCGAGGCAGACCGGGCAGACGTTGGTATTCGGCTCGGAACCGAATTCGTTCGGGCACGAACAAAAGATTTTGGTCTTCGTGCCCATCTGAACGTGCACTTCCAGCCCGATGACGGGCTCGTATTTCGCCATTTGTTCGGGCGTGGCAAGCGGTGGGGCAGCCGTCGGCATCCTTCCATTGTAGGGCCTCGGGCGGCTGCCGGCCGTGCGGGGAACCGGGCCCCGGCCAAGCCTATTTCGGCAGCGCCACGCCCTTCTTGACGATCTTGAACGCCACGTCGTTGCCCATGTTCTGCACACGGCTGGCCGCGGGCTTGAGTTCAGGGATCTTCACCGTCAGATCTCCGCCCTTCGATACGGCCGCAATCGCCGGCATGTAGACGCCGCGCCAGGGCCGGTAAAGATGAACGTCATAGTCGCCGTCAGGGAGCCCGGGCACGGTCACCGTCTCGCTGGCCACCCCGTCCACCACGTTCGCGTACCAGCCGAACGTGAGGCCGTCGCTCTTCATCGCCCAGCCGTCGCCTTTGCTCGTCTTCAGCACGGCGGGCGTGAACTCAGCCTTCGCGAAGTCGATGCCCTTCAGAAAAGCGGCGAAATACGGCAGCGTCCGGGTGTAGACCGAATCGTTGATATAGGCGCCATGCGCCCACCAGAACGGCGTCATGCTCAACCCGTTGGAAAGCCCCGCCCAGAGCGAGTTGTGGTACATCTCCAGATATCCGGGCGTGCCCGCTTCGTAGTAAGTGTGGTCGTAGCCGCACTCGCCCAGAATGGCCGGCTTGTGGAAGCCGCTCCAAAGATCCTGGGTCTGTTTGGCGTAAGTAAGGTAGCTGAACCGCCCCGGGTTCTCGCTGATCAGATTTGGCTTGTTGCCCGGCGGCAGCGGGTGGCCCTGGAGTTCGTAGATCTCGCGCGCCGCGATATCGAAAATCTGGTAGCCTTTGGGCCACCACTGCTTGATGCCGCCGCTCTGCGTGCCCGTGGTCGGCCGCCCGTATGGATCATTCGTCTTGAACCAGTCGTGCAGCTTCTGGCTCCATTGTTCACCAGCCTCGCTGCCCCCTTTCAGCCAGCCCTCGGTGCCGTTGATCTCATCCACGATGAACCACAACATCAGCGCCCGGCTGTAGCCCCATCTCGCCACCATGTAGCGATGCAGCTTTTCTTTGTACTTATACGCCTCAGGGCTGGTGAAAAATTCCTCGGCCTTGGCCACATGGCGGTAGGGATTGTTACGGTACCTCGCGTTGCCCCCGCCCCAAACCGCCTCGGAGAAGTAGGAATGGAACCAGATATTCCAACTGATTTGGATATCGCGCTGCTCGCACCACTCGAAGATCTCGTCCAGCCGCCCGGCGCGGTTTTCGTCATAGCGCCCCAGCCCGGTGCCCATCGTCTCCAACGGCGAGTGGAAGAAGCTGATGAAGTTGCCGCCGTGCTTCTTCAGGTTGTCGAGCTCTGCCTCCGTGATGGCGCCTTTGTTGAACAGTTCGTAGCCGTCGTTGTACCAGAGCCCGACGCCATAGAACGGGCTGCCGTCAGTGAACCGCAGGTATCGCTTATTGGGCGCGATGCCGACAAACCCCTTATGGCCGCTCTCCAGCACCGGAATCTCTCTCACCGCGCTCTGAGCCGTGCCCTCACGGTCTCTTACTCTGACCACCGCCTTCCACGTCCCCACTTCGTTCGGCGTAAACCTCACCATCCACAGCGCCGACCAGGTCGACGGATTGTAGAACCCCCAGATCTTCCACACCCTGCCCGACGGCGCCGTGAACTCGGCCCACAGGTCGATGTCGTCCGGATCGTAAGGATTCTGGAATGTGGCCCTGAGGTCGATGCGCAGTTCCAGCTTTTCGTACTTCTTCACCGGCGCCACCATCTCGCCGGCCTTTTCCGGCAGCAGTTGCATGCGCAGTTGCTGGATCACTTCCGGCGGCAGCGGCTGCCGGATGGACACGATCTCGGGCGGAGCCGCCCCGGCTGTCAGTAAACCGGACACAAGGGCTACTCCGGCGAAAACGGATCTGGATATGGATACGCGTAGGCTCATGGTCGGCTCCGGTTGAATATTTACCGCCGTCAGCGGGAGCAGCCGCTGGCTTCCATCGCCCGCCGCGCCCGCGAGGGCGGTTCAAATATATCAGAGCCGTTGGTCCGGATACGCGCCCGCCGTTCGCAGTTTCCCGGCTTTGATGAGCACCGGCGCCAGCGGCCGCGGGATGTCCGGATTCCAGGTGGCGGGGTCATCTGCTGAGTAGGGGTCGATCCTCCTGCCCAGATAGCCCAGCCCCACGCTGACCAGCAGCAGCAGCCAGCCCACCCCGAACATCATCCCCGCATACGCCTGCGGCATCGTTTTCACCAGGCCGAACGCCTCATTCTTCACCACAACCCCCGCCGGCTTCAACACCGGTTTGGGTAGCAGATGCCTGGGCGTGATTTTGCCGTGTACCGCCCTGCCCACCCCTGCCGCACCGGTTTCCAGCAGTTCCCGGGCAATCGACGCCGTTGGGCCGTCCGCGCCGCGCGGCGGTTCGCCGGGATCCTCAAGGACAACCGGCAGTCGTAAAATATGATGGCTCCTCAACGGGTGAACCTCGGGTATTAATGAAACGTCGAAGTTCATGCGCCACAAAACCCTTGGTTCTGCCTGTGCGATGCTCGCCGGTTGAGCGGCGAGGGCAACGAGAATAAGGCCGGCTCGCATGGCCCGCGTGCGGCACATGAGGCCCTTCTGCCCGTCAACGGCGTGCGGGCGGGTCCTGGCCGGGCAGAAGATGTTCATAGCGGAACTGCCCCTATCCAGGAATGTAACGGTGAGTGTCTCTCGGCAAATTAGTGGGCCGCCGAGGGAGAATCTCTCACAACCCTATTGAAATCTTAACAATGCCCATTTCCACTTGGGGAATAGTCCGGGTGATAGCCCCAGTCGGGCGAGGAGGGCGGTCTTAGAAGCGCACAGGCCGCTCCGGCGCGGCTCCAATCGCCCGTGGAACTCGCATGGCGTGGGCGCCGGAGCGAGTCCGTTTTGCGCGTGTTCCTCAAAAGCGCAAAGGCCGCTCCGGCGCGGCTCCAATCGCCCGGGGAACTCGCATGGCGTGGACGCCGGAGCGAGTCCGTTTTGCGCGTGTTCCTCAAAAGCGCAAAGGCCGCTCCGGCGCGGCTCCAATCGCCCGGGGAACTCGCATGGCGTGGGCGCCGGAGCGAGTCCGTTTTGCGCGTGTTCCTCAAAAGAACTCGCCAAACAGGACGACGGTGATGTTATCCGGTCCGCCCGCGGCGTTGGCTGCGTCCACCAGGGCCTGAAGGGTCTCTGGCGGAGCCAGTCCCTTGCGCAGGATCTCCGCGATGCCCTCATCCCCAACGGGCCCATGGAGACCGTCGGAGCACAGTAGAACCAGATCGCCTGGCAACAGGCCAATAGAGGTTTCCCGGACGGGGATTTCGGAGGCCGATCCGATGGCCGCTGTCAGCACGCTGCGCTGCGGGAAGTTGGCAACCTGCTCGTCCGACCAGCCCATCTCGTCGCGCATCTCGTTGCCCAGATTCTGGTCATAGCTGAGCTGCAATAGGGATCTTCGGCGGTACAGGTAACACCGGCTGTCGCCGACGTTCACCACATGCAGCGCCGGCTTGCGCCACAGAACCGCAACCAGCGTCGACCCCATCCCGGCGCAATCTGGCCTGAACGCCGTCTCCGACCTCACCCTCGCGTTTGCCTCGTGCGTGCCATCCAGCAGTACCGACGGCTTGGCCTCGGGCCCGGCCGTCGAGACATAGGAATAGACCGTACGCAGCGCCACCGCCGACGCCACTTCGCCGCAGGCCTCGCCGCCCATTCCGTCGGCGACGGCTGCGAAGCCCAGGCTGGCGTCGGCCACCCAGGCGTCTTCATTATTCGTCCGCCTGCGCCCAGGATCCGTGATTCCCCAAACGTTGCCGCTCTGCATTTGGCATTCAGCGCCCGTGTTGTGCGCGTTTTGCCATGATAATGCTCCTGAAGCCCAGTATCAATGCCTTTTAATTTTTTCGTCCCGCCCCGCCTTACGAACCCTCCTCCATCAGCCTGCGCGCTTCATCCCTCCCGGCGGCCGAACCCAGCGCCGCCATCAGCTTGATCCTCGCCTTGTGGCCAGGCAGCCGTCCGCAAAACCACACCCCGCGCTTGCGCAGATCCTTCCCGCTGCCCTCATAGGCATAGGTGTCCAGCACCCGCCCATGATGGCACCGCGTCGTCAGCGCCACCGCAACCCCCGCCATCACCGCCCTCTCCACCCCAGGCAGCGCCTCCGGAGGCACATTCCCCCTGCCTGTGCCTTCCACCACGATCCCCTTCACCCCGCCTTCCACCAGTACGTCGAACATCCGGCTGCCAAACCCCGAATACATCCTCAACATCTCCACCGCCGGCTCGATCCGTCCGCCCGCTATCACCTGCCTCCACATCAACGACCGCGCCCACACCACCCCGTCCGCATCCACGAATCCCAGCGGCCCGAACACCGGACTCTGAAACGTGTCCAACTGCTGCGCGTCCGTCTTGGCCACCTCTGACGCCGCGTGCACCAGTTGATTGAACACCACCAGCACGCCCCGCCCCCGCGACCCCGCATCCACCACCGTCCTTACCCCCGACCTCAGATTCGCCGGTCCATCAAAGCTCAGCTCCGAACTGCTCCTCATCGCCCCCACAAACGCCACCGGCTTCTCGCTGTCATGTCTCAAATCGGCAAGGTATGCCGTCTCCTCGAGCGTGTCGGTCCCATGCGTCACCACGGCGCCCATGATCTCCGGCTCCGCCAGACGCGCGCACAGAAGTTCGCTCAACTCGAACATCCTCGCCGGATTCATATGCGGCCCCGGATACCTGCCGAAGTCCACCACCTCCAACTCGGCCATCGCCCTCAACTCCGGATCGTAGGCCAGACTCTCCTCGCCCGTCAGCGCCGGAACCGCCCCTCCCGCCGCTTCATCCACCTTCATCCCAATGGTCCCGCCCGTAAATACCACCAATACTTTCGCCATACTTCCAATATCGTGCACCACGAGCCTCACCGGCGAGCGGTGTACCTATCTTTCGGACAGTTCCAGTACTTACCCTGAGATGATCCGGCGCCGCCTGGACTAAAAAGACATACCGCCATGCTGAACTCAATCGCCGTGGGAAGCCGTTGGGCTGTCCTCACCCGCCGCGCCTGTCCTGAGTGCGGCAGTCTGAAGACCTCTCGTGCACACCGCCGCTCGATGCTCGACGACGCGCTGGCAGCGGTTCGAATCAACCCCTACCGCTGCGGCCACTGCGCCACACGCTTCTACGCTCTGCCGTTTCTACGCTCACTCGGCGAGAAGCCCTGGTCGGCCGATTTGCGCGAAACCGCCATCCGCCAGCGGTGCTCCAATGAGCCTTCGGCCATTCCCGTGGCGTTCCTGAGTGCGCTGGTGATCCTGCTGCTCTCGGGCGTGGCCACCGTCTTCCTGATCATGATCAACGGCTTGGCCGCCCTGGCGATGATGTATTGACGCGGGCCGCCGGCTAACCCGAAGTTCCACCACCCGCCGAGCGCTATCTCATTGATTTAACGCGGGAACGTGGCGAACCGGCTTTCCTGTTTCTGGCTACAGGCCGAGCAGTTGGAAGGCTTGCGCCTAGAACGGCGTGGGCCCGGTCAGTTGGTGGAACGGGGCGGCCGTTGGATCGCCTCCGCGCCGGACTCTGCATCGTTCAATCAACTCACCGAACTGACTCCGCTCCAATCGCGCGCACTCCAGCTTCTGCGCTTGTAGCCAGAACCTGGCAGGCCCATCCAGCTTCTTCTCTTGTGCCGTCAGTCAGATAGTCGCCGCCGGGCGATGGAAATTCGGGTTAGGGAACGGAACCGGCGGCGCTATCAACGCCGCCGCTGGTATTTGATCTGATTCGCCTTGGAGCCGGGCGTCCGGGAAGACACCCGGCTCCAGGATGACTGCTCGGCGCACATGCCGAGGCGATGCGCGCCGGGGTAAGTTAGCGCAAGTCGA
The DNA here is from genome assembly GCA_013822245.1 of Candidatus Solibacter sp. Lineage (GTDB taxonomy): Bacteria > Acidobacteriota > Terriglobia > Bryobacterales > Bryobacteraceae > PNKE01. The sequence goes on along the minus strand of PNKE01000037.1, from coordinate 12,823 downwards.
ACCGGTCCAGGTTCATGACCTTGGTCCAGGCCCTGGCGAAGTCCTGGGCGAACTGCTGTTTGCCGTCGTCCGAGGCGTAGACCTCGGCGATGGCGCGGAGTTCGGAGTTCGATCCGAAGACGAGATCGACCGGAGTCGCGGTCCACTTCACGGCGCCGGTCTTGCGGTCGCGGCCCTCATAGACGCCCTCGGAATCGCCCGATTTGCTCCACTTGGTGGACATGTCGAGCAGGTTCACGAAGAAGTCGTTCGTCAGGGCGCCGGGGCGGCTGGTGAGGACGCCATGCCTGGCCCCGCCGGTATTGGCGTTGAGGGCGCGCAGGCCGCCGACCAGAACCGTCATCTCAGGCACGGTCAGCTTGAGCATGTTGGCCTTGTCCACCAACATCTCGGCCGGTGAAAACCTCTGGCCAGGACGGTAGAAGTTGCGGAAGGCGTCGGCCGAGGGTTCGAGGACGGCGAAGGAAGCCGCATCGGTCCGGGCCTGAGTGGCGTCCACGCGGCCTGGAGTAAAGGGGAACTGGACGTTGGCGCCGGCGGTTTTGGCGGCCTGCTCGACGGCGGCCGTACCTGCCAGTACGATCACATCGGCCAGCGAGACCTTCCTGCCGGCGGGGGTGCGGTTGAACTCCTGCTGGATGCTCTCCAGACGCTGGAGGACCTTGGCGAGTTCAGCCGGGCTGTTGGCCTCCCAGTCCTTCTGCGGGGCGAGACGGATGCGGGCGCCATTGGCGCCGCCGCGCATATCGGTTCCGCGGAAGGAAGCCGCCGAGGCCCAGGCGGTCCGCACCAGTTCAGGAACGGTGAGGCCCGAGGCCAGGATTTTCGCCTTCAGAGAGGCGATGCCGGCAGCGTTGATGGGGGCCGAGGCGGCGGTCTTGGGCAGCGGATCCTGCCAGATGAGTTCCTCACTGGGGACGTCGGCGCCGAGGTAGCGGCTGCGCGGACCCATGTCGCGATGGGTCAACTTGAACCACGCCTTGGCGAAGGCGAGTTCAAACTCAGCGGGCTTCTGCCAGAAGCGCATGGAGATCTCGCGGTAGACGGGGTCGAACTTCAGCGCGAGGTCGGTGGTGAACATGATGGGCGCGTGGCGCTTATTGGGGTCGTGGGCGTCGGGGACGAGGTTGCGCGCCTGGCCCCGAGCCGGAATCCACTGGATGGCGCCGGCCGGGCTCTTGGTCTGCTCCCACTCGAACTGGAACAGGTTATCGAGGTACTGGTTGGACCATTTCACGGGCGTTGCCGTCCAGGCGCCTTCGAGGCCGCTGGTCACCGTGTCGCCGGCATTGCCCTTGCCGCAGTTGTTCCGCCAGCCGAAGCCCTGCTGGTCGACGCCGGCGGCCGCCGGTTCCGGGCCCACGCACTTGCCGGCGTCATGGGCGCCATGGGCCTTGCCGAAGGTGTGGCCGCCGGCGATGAGCGCCACGGTCTCTTCATCGTTCATCGCCATGCGGCCGAACGTATCGCGGATGTCCTTGGCGGCGGCGATGGGATCAGGCTTGCCGTTCGGGCCTTCCGGATTGACGTAGATCAGGCCCATCTGAACGGCGGCGAGGGGCCGCTGGAGTTTGCGGTCGCCGCTGTAGCGCTGGTCGGCGAGCATTTTCTGCTCCGGGCCCCAGTAGACGAGGTCCGGCTCCCATTCATCGGCGCGGCCGCCGGCGAAGCCGAAGGTTTTCATGCCCATCTGCTCCATGGCGACGTTGCCGGCGAGCACCATAAGGTCGCCCCAGGAGAGCTTCCGGCCGTACTTCTGCTTTACCGGCCAGAGCAGCCGCCGGGCCTTATCGAGGTTGGCGTTGTCCGGCCAACTGTTCAGCGGGTCGAAGCGCTGCTGCCCGCCATCGGATCCGCCGCGGCCATCCATGGTGCGGTAGGTGCCGGCGCTGTGCCAGGCCATGCGAATGAAGAAGGGGCCATAGTTGCCGTAGTCGGCGGGCCACCAGTCCTGGGACGTGGTCAAGGTCTGATGAATGTCGAGCTTGACGGCTTTGAGGTCGAGCGTGGTGAAGGCCTTGGCATAATCGAAGTCCTTGCCCAGCGGGCTGGACTCAGGAGAGTGCTGCCTCAGCGGCGAGAGATCCAGCGTCTCCGGCCACCAGAACGCGTTCGATTGGGGTGTCTGAGCGCTTACGGCTTGCGTCAGCATAAATGAGGCTGCTGCAACCGCGAAGACGGTGAGGATCGACTTCTTGGTCATTATCATACGAGCAGTATGCGGCCCCTGTTGACATAGGTCAATACGATTGAGACTATCCTTGTGATCGGAGATCCCTATGACACAGAGGATGCGCGCGCGCGGGTTCGACTTGCGGCAGCTTGAGTACTTCTGCGCGGTCGCGCGCACGGGCAGCTTCACGAGGGCGGCCGAGGATCTGGGGATCGCGCAGCCGTCGCTTTCGGAGCAGATTGCGAAACTCGAACAGGGTCTGGGCGCGGCGTTGTTCGAGAGGCTGAACCGAAGGGTCGAGTTGACGCCGCTGGGCGAAGCGATTCTGAGCAAGGCGCAGGCCCTGCTGGAGGATGCAGCGGCGCTGCCCGAACATTTTGAGCGGGCGCGCGAGGGAGTGCGTGGCGGGCTGAGGGTGGGAGCGATCCCGACGATTCTTCCCTATTACCTGGCGCCGCTGCTGCGTGGCTTCACCGGGCGATTCCAGGACGTTGATCTCCATGTCCGCGAGGGCGCCACGGCTGAACTGGTCGAGCAGGTGCTGGAAGGAATGCTGGACGTGGCGGTGGTGAGCCTGCCAGTCGAGGGCGCCGGGCTGGTGATGAAGGAACTATTCCGCGATCCGCTCTATCTGGCGGTTCCGGAGGGCCACGCGCTCGAGTCGGCCGGCAGGGTCCAACTGAGGCGGCTCTCCGAGGAGCGCCTGCTGATACTGAAGGACGGACACTGCCTGCGAGACGAAACGCTGGCGGTGTGCGACCGGGCGAGGGCGCGATTCGCGGGCCAGTTCGAGGCGGATCAGTTCCTGACGATTTTCGAGCTCATCAGGGCAGGCTTCGGCGTCAGCATCGTGCCGGAGATGGCGCGCAGCCTGAGCCAGGGATGCAGGCTGATTCAATTGGAACCGAAGGCCAGCCGCCGGGTCGGCTACATCCGCCTTGAGCGCAGGTACATCTCGAAGGCCCTTGAAGCCTTTACCGGCCACCTGAAAGAAGCGGCTCAAACGCGCAAGCAGCACTGAGCACTCAGGACCGGGTTTACCGTTTCGGCGCCGGCCGCGCCCACGGCGCCGGACCCTTGCGGGGAGCAGGCGCATAGCGCTGGCGGATGAGGGTCAGGGCCCGGTTGTGGTGTTCGATGCCGGGTTCGAAAACGGCCCCCTCGGCGAGCAACTGCTTCTGGAGTTCGGCGATGGGAACCTCCTGGACGGCGACGCCATGCTTGACGGCAAGGGCCGCGGCGATGCCGGCGGCGTGGCCAAGCAGCATGTACTGAGGCTCCATCCTCATACTGGAATAGGCGATGTGCGAAGCCGAAAGACAGACAGGAACCAGCAGGTTCGTCGCTTCGGCGCGCTTTGGGACCAGCGAGCGATAGGCGATCTGGTACGGCTTCACCGGCACCTGAACGTCGCCTTCGTTGAGGACGAATCCGTTTTCGCTGACGTGGCGCTGCAGGTTGTGCGAGTCGCTGTTGTAGCTGCCCATGCCGACGGCATCCGGCTTGAGGAGATCGGTCTGGAGGTCCTTCTGGACGGCGACATACTCGCCGATCATGCGGCGGGCTTCGCGGACGTAGAGCTGATTCGGCCAGTGGCCCGTGCCGGTGAATTCGTCCTTGGCGAGGCCCCACTGGTTCATCTGATCCTGGAGCGGCTTCGGCACGCGGGGATCATTGGCGAGGAAGTAATAGAAGCCCTTCTGGTAGTCCTCGTGGTCTTTCCAGATGCGATCACGGGTGGCGTATGAGCCTTCAGGGTACTCGTAGTTTTTGCCGATGTAGTCGGTGGAGAAGCCGCCGCGGTTGTTGAAATCGGCCTTGCCGTTGGGAATGATGCGGAGGAGGTTCACCTCATTGATATCGAGCGGGCGGCCCAGGTAAGGCGTCATGGCCTGGAGGTAGCGGGCGAGCAGTTCGTAGCGTTTGACGTCGTAGTTGGCGGGTTTGGGCCAGGGGACGCGGTTTGCGGGCACGTTGGTGGCGATCACGCGGAAGTTGTAGGCCTGGATCCTCTTGTCCGCCGCGCCAGGCTCCCCGCGCGGCTCCGGCGAGATCTCCGGCAGCAGCTTGCCGTTCTCGTCGCGCGCCGGGATATCCACGGCGAACTGGTGGCTGGGCGTATGAGCGCGGATGCCGGCGAGCGACTCACCGTACTGCTTCGTGGACTCTCGGCCGAAGGTGTAGCTGACCTTGGCCTGGGCCATGAGGTCGCCTTCGTATGAACAATCGGCGAACACTTTGGCCTGGTAGCGGGCGCCGTTTTCAGAGGTCAACTCGACGATGCGCGCGCCTTGCTTGCGCACGCCGGTCTCTTCGCGGAGGCGTTGGTTTTCAATGAGCGTGACGTTGTTCTCGCGCAGCATGTCGCGCATGATCTGTTCGGCCACCTTGGGTTCGGGCATCCAGGCGAGTTCCTGAAGGTGGCGGTCGAGGTTGTAGTAACGGCCGGCGCGGAAGTAGAACTCGAGCGCCAGCCCGCCGATCACCTCCTTGCGGCCGGTGTCGGTACCCGAGAGCCCGCCGCTCACCAGTCCGCCGATGTGGCGGCCAGGGTTGACGAGCGCCACCTTGAGCCCCTGGCGCGCGGCGGCGACAGCGGTCATGACGCCGCCGGCGGAGCCGCCGTAAACAACGAGGTCATAGCTTTGCTGGGCCGCGGCCGATGCCGCAGCAAGCAGAAGGATAAACAGCGTTCTCATGGGTTGTCTCCCCGGACCTATGATATTGATACCGTCAATCGCCCGCCCGTCCGGGCCGTGCTATTTGGCCGCCGCGGCGGGCTGAAATTCCAGCACCTGGCCGTCGGCGAGAAGACGCGCCCGGAGTTTTTCGTAAGGCACGTCCTGAACGCTCATGTTGCCGTCGATGGCCATGACGGCCGCGGTGGCGGCGGACTGGCCGAGAATCATGAAGACAGGCTCCATGCGGATGGAGCCATAGGCGATATGCGAGCTAGAAACCGCGACCGGCACCAGCAGGTTCGCCGCCTGACCCCTCCTGGGAACGAGCGAACCGTAGGAGATCTGATACGGCCCGTTCGTGGACACTCCGATGTCGCCTTCGTTCTGGACGTAGCCTTCGGGTGTGATGTAGCGCTGGATGTTGTGCGAATCGATGCCGTAGGAGCCCATGCCGACCGGCTCCGGCGTCGGACGCTTCTTGAGCAGTTCGTTTTCGGTCATGACGTAGCGGCCGATCATGCGGCGCGCCTCGCGGACGTAGATCTGGTGAGGCCAGTTGCTGTTATCGGTGAACTCATCCTTGGCCAGGCCCCACTTGGACATGGCGGAGCGGACGTCCTCCGGGACGCGGGGATCGTTGGCGATGAAGTAGAGCCAGCCCTGCTGGTAGTCGATGTGTTCCTGAATGATCTCGCGGCGGCGGGCGTAGGAGGCATCGGGGTAGTCATAGTTGCGGCCGATGTTGTCGGTCGAAAACGGCCCGTGGTTGTTGGTGTCGGTCTTGAGGTTGGGGATGGGGTCGAACTTGTGGAAGGTCTCGCGCCAACCTGCGGCGAAGATGCGCAGCAGCAGTTCATATTGCCTCGGGTCGTAGTTGGCGGGCTTGGGGAAGGCGACGCGGTTCTCCGGGACCTGGGTGAGGCACATGCGGAAGCAATAGGCCTGCACCTTCTTATCTCCGTCGCCAAAGGTGCCAGGCGGTTCGGTTGAAATGCGGGGCAGGACGCCGCTGGAGGGATCGCTCGGAACAACGTAAGGCGAGATCCCGGTCTTCAGGACACCGAAGTGGTGGCGGTGGTGCAGGACGCCGGTCTGGATGCCGGCCCACTGCTCGCCGTAGGTTTTTTGCGACTCGCGCCCGACATGGTAACCCACACCGGCGGCGGCCATCAGGTCGCCCTCGTAGGTGGCGTCGATGAACACCTTCGCCGCGTAAGTCTTGCCGTCGAGCGTCGTAATGGAGGTGATTCGATCGCCCTTCCTGCGGACGCCCTTCTCGCGGTCGAGCCAGGCGTCGCGGACGATGCGGATCTTGTGCTCTTTCACCCACGCCTCATAGACCTGTTCGGCGGCATGCGGCTCGAAGATCCACATTGTCCGCATCCCCTGGTCGATCGCCTCGGTGCCCTGGCCCTTGTTGCCGTACTCCTCGCGCTTCTGCCAGCGCCAGGCTTCGGGCTTCTGGTAGTGTTGCCAGACGCGGTGATAGAACTCGCGCGACAGTCCTCCGATGACGGCCTTGTTGCCGGTGTCGGTGAACCCCAGGCCGCCGGCGGTCAGCCCGCCGAGGTGCTTTTCCGGGCACACAACCACGACGGACTTGCCCATGAGTTTGGCCTGGATGGCGGCGGTGATGGCGCCCGAGGTGCAACCGTAGATAACAATGTCGGTCCTGAGAGGCGCGGCGGCCGAGGCTGTTGTCAGCACGAGCGAGGCGAGCAGGATCCCGCGAAATGGTGTCATGAAGAAACCCCCGTCCCGGAAAGAAGATCAGAGGAGCGGCATGCGTCGCTCCGGCCCCGGAAGGACCAGATCCGGCAGTACCGGGTTTTCTGGAGTCCGGGAGGAAATCGCCATGATATCGAGTTTCGAGGGGCGGGCGCGGACTCCGCGTTTCCGGCGCCAGCGCGCAGGTATTCGCTTGTGCGTAGGCTTAGAGTGATCGCCTTGTCGATGGCGTACAGAAGAAGCGGCCTGGGTCTTCCGGGTTTGCTCAACTGAACTGGATGCCCGCTCCCAAAATGGGCAACCCGGCGTTCCCCGCGGATTGCGGAACTGATATATTAGCGTTAAGTGCGCAAAGGTTAATATGATTTCACGAAGGGCTCGTCAACGGGGACGCGCCACATCCGGAACGCTGGCCGACCAGGCCTACCATGAGATCCGTTCGAGGATCCTTGACGGCGTCTACCCGCTAGGATGCGCGCTTTCCCGGCGGGTTCTGGCCACTGAGCTGGGGATGAGCTTTCTGCCGATCTCGGAGGCATTGCAGCGGCTGGAGCATGACGGGCTGGTGGAGAGCCGGCCGCGTGCGGGGACGCGGGTCCGGGTGCCGGCGGCGGCGGAGATCCTTGAGCGGTATCAGCTACGGGAAGCGCTTGAAACTCAATCGGCGCGTCTCTTCACGGTGAACGCGACCAAGGCGCAGCGGACCGAGATCGTGCGTCAGGCCAAACGAGTCGACAAGCTCTATAGGCGCCTGCTGGATGCCGCCCCGCTGGGTCCCGAGAACCAGGCGTTCCAGACTGATCATGTGGCATTCCACTCGCGGATCGCCGAATTGAGCCGCTGCCACTTGCTGAAGGTGGCGCTGGAACGGGAGCAGGTGCTGATCTTCAATGCCCTTTTCGACGTGGCGTCGAACCAGCGGAATCTGCCGCCGGACTTCCACCTTAATCTGGCCGAGGCGCTGGTTTCCGGCGATGTCGAAAGGGCCGACGCAGCCATGCGGGCGCACATCAACTTCGGCCAGGCGGCAGTGATCAAGGCCGTACCGAAACCCGACCCGCGGCGGTGGCGAATGGCTGTCAGGCAGGGCGATTCGAAGGGCTGAACCGGTGCCGGCGGTTGCGCGACGCGGACGCTGAACCCGCCGCTGATATGCTTGCCTCCGGACAGGAGGCAGGCGAGTGGCGAATCCGATCCAGTTGACCAGAGGCGAGTTGCTGCCGGGCGCTGCCACGGCGCCGGTGACTGGCCGGGCAACGCGAAAGCTCGGCGACCAGGTTGTCTACAAGGACGACCGGTTCTACAGCGCGTTTCCGTCGATTGTCAGGCGGCGCGATGGCGAATTGATCGTTGCCTTCCGGCGGGCGCCCGAACGGCGGCTGACCGGGGCTGCAGGGGTGTCGCATACTGATCCGAACAGCAACCTGGTGCTGGTGCGGTCGCGAGCTGGGGGCGAAAGCCGGTCAAGAGAGCCGGAGTTGATCTGGGCGCATCCGGAAGGCGGGCCGCAGAACCCTTGCATGGTGCAACTCAGCGGCGGGTCGATTTTGTGCGCGAGCTATGCCTGGTATCAGATGCCGCTGGTGAAAGACGCCGCGGCGGCTATTCAGCGGTGGCCGGATCGATCACCGTCATGATCCGGTTGATTGCGTCGGCGGGGAAGCCGCCGAGGGAGGCGTGCTCGCGGATGGTTTGTTCGTCGGGAGCGAGGTAGACGCAGTAGATCTTGTCCGCGGTGACGTAGCTCTGTACCCACTGGATACCTGGACCCATGTCGCGCAGGACGCCGCACGATTTCTGGGAAACGGCCTTGAGTTGTCCGGCCGACAGATTGCCGGCGCCGGGGATGTTGCGTTCGATGACGAATTTGGGCATGGGAAAGAGTGTACTACGCTTGAGAAATCGGCCCAAGAGAGCCGATTATTCCTTAGAATCAGCGGCTTCGCGGAGGATGGCGAGGGCGTCGGCGGCATCAGCGGCGCGGACGAACAGTTGCATGCCATCGGCATGCGTGGCGGTGAGATGCCACCCCGATGCGAGGCGGAATTCGTTCGAGAGGGATGACTCGATGCCGGCGGATTCCAGCATCGACTGGGCGAACTGGGCCTGCATCCAGGTGGAGAAGGTCGCGATGACGACGAGGTTGCCGGGGTCCATGAGGCGAGTTTAGCAGGGTGGCGGCCGGCGGGACTTGCGTATCTGACATTGCAGTTCAGTGGGAATTTTCGGAGAATGAAATGGAATGGAAACAGCATCACACCTCCAACCGCTTCCCGTCGCAAGAGTCGAGACCCGATACCGCCGGATCGTGACGGACCTGCCGGCGCCGGCGTCGATTCCGGTTCTCGAAAGACTGGACAAGTACGAACTTCGTGCCATGGGCGGACAGCCGCTGGTGGTGTGGGACCGGGCCGAGGGTTTCCAGGTCTTCGATGCCTCCGGCAACTGCTGGCTGGATTTCTCCAGCGGCGTGCTGATCACCAATGCCGGGCATGGCCGGCAGGAGATTGCCGATGCGATCAAGGCGCAGGCCGACACGCACCTGCTGGCGTCGTACGCATTTCCGACGGCGATCCGGGCGGAGCTTTGCGAACGGTTCGCGTCGGTGATGCCGGAGCCGCTGAAGAAGGTCTTTCTGTTGACGACCGGTTCGGAAGCTGTTGAATACGCCATCAAGGTGGCGCGTTCGCACGGCCAGACCGTGGGCGGGCGGCAGAAGAACGTCATCGTTTCATTTGAGAAGGCGTTTCACGGGCGGACGCTGGGTTCGCAACAGGCTGGCGGCATTCCGGCGCTGAAGGAATGGATTGGCAACCTGGACCCTGGGTTCGTGCAGTTGCCGTTCCCGGACGGCTACTGGGAGGAGGACACGAGCTTCGACAATTTCGAAAAGAGGCTTGCCGAAGCAGGGGTTGCGGCGGCGCAGGTGTGCGGCGTGATCATGGAAACCTATCAGGGCGGCACGGCCGCCTTCGCGCCGCCGGCTTATATCCAGACGCTGCGGAAATGGTGCGACGCGCACAAGGTGGTGCTGGTGTTTGACGAAGTGCAGGCCGGATTCGGCCGTACGGGCAGGATGTGGGGCTTCGAGCATTACGGCGTGTTGCCGGATCTGACGACATGGGGCAAGGGCATTTCGTCGTCGCTGCCGATTTCGGCCGTGGTCGGGCGGATCGGCCTGATGGACATCCATGCGCCCGGCACGGCGTCGTCGACGCACTCGGGCAGTCCGGTGTGCTGCGCCGCGGCGCTGGCGAACCTGGACATCATCGTGAACGAGAAGCTGCCGGATCATGCCGCGGCGATGGGCGAGGTGATGCTGGGCGAATTGAGGGCGATGCAGGCGCGGCACAGCGACGTGATCGGCGTGGTGCATGGCAAGGGCCTGGTTGCTGGGGTGGCGTGCGTCCAGCCGGGTACGCGGCAACCGGACGGGACGCTGGCCAAGGACGTTGTGAGGAGGTCAATCGAGAAGGGCGTTCTGATGTTCAATCCGGTGGGTCCGGAGGGCTGCACGATCAAGATCTGCCCGCCGCTGGTGATCACGGAAGAGGCGGTGAGGGAAGGCTGCGCGGTGATCGATGAGTCGCTCGTCGAGGCGCTGGCTGCGCGGGGAGGGAAGTAGCGATGAAGGTAACGATGATCGGCGGCGGGATGATCGCGCATGATCAGATTCTGCCGTCGCTGTACCATTTGCAGCGCAAGGGCGTGATCGAGTCGATCGAGATCTGCGACCGGCGGGCCGAGGCGCTGGACGCGCTGGCGCAGGCGCCGAAACTGACCAGGGCGTTCCCTGGGCAAGGGTTCACGGCGCGGACTGAAGCCTATGCGGAAGTGGTCGGCGGGATGGCGCCGGGCAATCTGGTTGCCGTCTGCGTGCCGGATCATCTGCACTACGAAGCGGTGATGACGGCGCTGGCAGCCGGCCAGAATGTGCTTTGCGTGAAGCCGCTGGTGCTTAATGCCGCGCAGGCCGAGGAGATCGAGCACGAGGCGCGGAAGCGGGCGCTGATGGTGGCGGTGGAGTACCACAAGCGGTTTGACGACCGCAGCCACATGGCGCGGCAGCGCTACCGGGCGGGGCTGTTCGGTGAATTCAAACTCGGCACGGCGAGCCTGTTCGAGAAGTGGTACTACCGCTACTCGAACTTTCAGAACTGGTTCACCTGCGATGCCACAGACGCGTTCACCTATATCGGCTGCCACTATGTGGACCTGGTGCATTTCATCACCGGGCTGTTGCCGGCGGCGATCAGCGTCTATGGGTTGAAAGACAGGTTCCCGAACGGCAAGGAAGGGTATCTGTGGACCGATGCGCGGGTGATCTGGTCAAACGGGGCGTGCCTGAACGTGCAGAATGCGCTTGGATTCCCGGACGACGCGCCGGGGTCGAACACACAGGGGCTGACGATGTACTGCGCGGCGACGGAACGCCAGACGGGGGCGTGGCTGAACCACGACGACCGTTACCGCGGCGTTTCCTACTGCCTGATCGAGAAGCCGTCGGGTGACGGGGCGACGCAGTATTCCGAGCCGAGTCCGGATTACTTCCAGTATGTCGATCACGGCGGGCCTGGGCTGGCGCCGGTGGGGTATGGGTACCGCTCGGTGGAGTATATCGTCGAGCGGGCGATTGATCTGGAATCGGGCAACCGGAGCGTGGATGAGCGGCGGGCGGTGCTTGAAGAGTGGGACCGGCGGGGGATCATGGCGACGCCGGCCAACAGCCGGTTCAATGAACTGGTGGTGGAAGCGGCGCGGTTGTCGATTCTCAACGGCGGCGCGATGGCCGGGATCGAGTACGCGCCGACGGCTCAAGTGAAACTGGTTTAGGGACGGCGTAAGTTCCGCATTGTCATCAGGCGTGGGATTCGAGTATCTTCAATCCTATGCCTCAAGTGCCGGACTGGGATTGTTACTTCCTCGAGATCTGCCGTGTGGTGGCGACGCGGAGCAAGGATCCGGCCACGCAGATCGGCTGCGTGATCGTTGGTCCGGCGCATGAGATCCGGTCGACGGGCTACAACAGCCTGCCGCGCCATGTCCGCGACGATGTGCCGGAGCGGTTGGAGCGTCCCACCAAGTATCTATGGATCGAGCATGCCGAGCGCAACGCGATTTATAACGCGGCGCGCGCGGGGACGGGCCTGGAGGGCTGCACGCTGTATGCGGGGTTGACGCCCTGCATGGACTGTGCGCGGGCGATCGTGCAGGCGGGCATCGTGGAGGTGGTTCTCGACGAGGAGCGGGTGAAGAAGTACAGCTCCGAGCAGTACAATCCGCACTTCGCGCTGGTGCATGAATTGTTCCGCGAGGCAGGCGTGACGATGCGCCACGTGACGATTTAGCCCAGAAGGGGCCCTGGAACTTCGGGTTAGCCGGCGCTCAGCACGCGCAGGAAGTTCTGCAATATCGCGGGTCCTTCGACGGATTCTTCGGGAGTTTCGTGCGCCTTCACCCATTCAAACGCCTGCACCAGCGCGATGAAGCCGGGCCGAAGGCTCTGGTCGCCGCGCCCGATTGCAGCCAGCGCCTCGGACGGGCGGTTGAGGATCGGGACCACCTCCACCGGCTGGTTCTCAACGTCGGCGCACATTTCGGCGGGCGACGTCACCAGGTACTCGCGGCAGCGCAGCGGGCGGTCTTCGTGGATGGAGCATGATTCGTCCTCCAGAAACGGGCAGGCAATGCCAAGGTCGAAGTAGTGATAGGCGAGTTTACGGCTGTCGGCGGAGTCTGGATCAGCCGCGCCGCGCATTACGGCCAGCAGCCCGGATTCCCTCAGCCGCTCCATCGCCGAATCGAAACGGGCCCGGACGGCCGCGCGGCGTTTCTCCGGCATCGACTCGACAAGTTCAACGATCCGGCGCGCCTCGGAATGCGTGATCGGGACCGGCTGGCGGCAGCAGGCGCCGCAGCCGGCTCGGCAACTGATGGCGCGCCCGGCGGCAGCCGCCGAGGCGGCATGGGCATCGACGACGAGGTTCGCGATGGCGTTAAAGACCGGCAGCATGGTCTGCGCGCGCACCGCCTCCGCCGGAACGCCAGCCGAACAGGAATAGTCCTGTCCCAGGATCTTGAGCGTAAACGTTGCGCGGCCCAACTCCACTGACACTGATTCTACGCCACGCCAGGGCGATTGTGCGCTCTCCGCCGAGGCGGCGGGCTTCGCGCATGGCTGCATGCCGGCCGCCTCGCCGCGGCCGCCACGCGAGTTCGCGGAACGCCATTGTAAGCCGCC
>PNKE01000018.1 GCA_013822245.1 Candidatus Solibacter sp. | reverse complement strand
AATCCGTGTCCACCCCTCACGCCTCGCCGCCATCTCTGCCTGCTGCCGCGCCGATCTCATGCACTCAGTTTGCGCTCCAATATCGCGCCCGGGAAGATGGGTTCACAGGACGGATACAAAGTACAGTGGGTCCCTTTCGCATCCGATTGACTTGAGGCCGATGTGCTCACACGCAGCTAAGGTCGAGGCGCTGCCGGCAAATGGATCGTGGACGATTCCAATTCCCAGTGGTAGAGAAGCTCGGACTATCTGACGGAGAAACCTCTGTGGTTTGAGAGATGGGTGAGGGGCGATGGCTTTTTCAATACCTCTTGTGGGCGAGCACGCAATCACATCTTTGAATGGCTCATCTTTCGAAATTCTCCGCAGTCCTCCCGTGCCCCACTTTCTTAAGTTGTCGGCTATCGTTCCAGGGAACGGCTTACGGAAGATTCCCCAAGGATCCCAGCAAGAGCGCGGCATGCCGGAGACTTCCGGGAATTCGCTCTCGGCGCCCTTTGGCTTAAATCCGCCTCTCAGTGTTTGCACCAACCGTATAACCTCGCCTCGTTTTTCAAAACCAGCTTCTTGAAATGCATGGAAGGTCATAGTCGAGAGCAATGGATTTGACGCGACAAAGAGATGGCCCCCGGGGACCAGAGAGCGAAGCATGCCATATGCCACAGCGCTAAAGAAACTATGCAACTTGCCCAGTTCCTCATGTGAAATTACCGTAAAGCGCGGGAGAGGCTGCCGCTTTGAGCCGTCGAAAGAGGGAGGGATGCGCCATACTCCTCCGCGCCCGGCGCGCAATTTCTCGTGATCCTTATTCTCGTACTCAACTACGCCATAAGGAGGGTCGGTGACGATTGCATGGATGGAGTTTGCGGGAGCGTCGGCCAACCACTTGACCGCGTCGGACAGCACGTACGTTGCGGTGTCCGAAAAGTGCTGACGTGGTTGGCCGCCATGGATGCGAACGCGGCGCCATGCGTCGGCCTCCGCCTCCCTGAGATCCTTGATCCAGGAGGCCTCATGAAGCAGAGGCTCCCTCGCGGCCCACGGCAATGAATAAACACTCAAAGGCATCTGCTGCACATCCGTTCAGATCGGCCAGGTCGTAAGCTTATTTAACAACATAGCCCAGTGCTAGAGATTTTGCTTGGAGCGTTGAGCCTTTCAGCAACAGTGATCTCAGCCGCCGGCGAACCTGCGCCGCAACCATTTTTCGAAGCCGACGGCGGTCCAGATGACCCAGGACGCGCCGAGAATGAGCCCCCACTGGTCGAGGCTGATCGGCGCGCTCTGGAAGGCGGTGTTCATGAAGGGCAGATAGGTGTAGCCCAACTGCAGCAGGATCATGACGGAGACGCCGCCGAGGAGCCAGCGGTTGGAGAACACGCCGAGGGCGAACATGGACTGGGTGAGCGAGCGGCAGTTGAACAGATAGAACAGTTCGCCGAAGATGAAGACGTTCACGGCCATGGTGCGGGCCTCGGCCACCGAGCCGCCGGCGGAGAGGGTCCAATTAAAGAAGGTGAACGAGGCGGCCAGCAGGAGGCCGGAAACCAGCGCGATACGCCATTGGAGAGTGCGCGTGAGGATGGGGGTGGCCGGGTCGCGCGGGGGGCGCGTCATGAGGCCGGGCTCCTTGGGCTCCATGGCGAGCATGAGGCCGAGGAAGACGGCGGTGGTCATGTTGATCCAGAGCAATTGGACGGGGAGGATGGGCAGGGTGGCGCCGGCGAAGACGGCGGCCATGATGACGAGTCCCTCGCCGATGTTGGTGGGGATGGTCCAGACGATGAACTTGACCAGGTTGTCAAAGACGCCGCGGCCTTCCTCGACGGCGGCTTCGATGGAGGCGAAGTTATCGTCGGTGAGGACCATGTCGGATGCCTCCTTGGCGACCTCGGTGCCGGCGATGCCCATGGCGATGCCGATGTCGGCGCGGCGCAGGGCGGGAGCGTCGTTGACGCCGTCGCCGGTCATGGCGACGACGTGGCCGCGGGACTGGAGGGCGGTGACGAGGCGGAGTTTCTGTTCCGGGGTAACGCGGGCGAAGACGGAGGTGCTTTCGGCGGCCTCGGCGAGTTGAACGTCGTCGAGAAGGGCGAGCTGGTCGCCGGTGAGGGCGCCGGCCGAGGCGCCGAAAAGGCCGACTTTGGCGGCGATGGCGGCGGCGGTGCCGGCGTGGTCGCCGGTGATCATTTTGACGTTGACGCCGGCGGCCTGACAGGCGGCGACGGCTGGGATGGCTTCGGCGCGCGGCGGGTCGATCATGCCCTGGAGGCCGAGGAAGGCGAGTCCGGTGGCGACATCGGCATGGTCAAGGACGTCGCGGCCGGTCTTGAGCGAAGTGCGGGCGAGCAGCAGGACGCGCAGGCCATTGGAGGCCATCGCTTCCATCTGGCGGAGGACTTCATCGCGGTCCAGCGCCCCGGCCGCGCCGTCGGCGGCTAGAGCGGAGTTGCAGCGGGGCAGCAGGGTTTCGGCGGCGCCCTTCAAATAGATAATGCGGTCCTCATTTAATTGGCCGGCGTGGAGCGTGGCCATGTACTGGTGTTCGGATTCGAACGGGATGGCGTCGAGGCGAGGGAATCGCTTGGTTTCGTCGAGAGACAGTCCGGACTTCAGTGCCGAGCAGACCAGGGCTCCCTCTGTGGGGTCGCCTTCGATGCGCCATTGATCACCGGAGCGCAGCAGGACGGCGTCGTTGCAAAGCAGCCCGGCGCGGAAACACTCGGCGAGCGCGGCGTTGGACTCCGGAGCGGGCCCGGCGACGGTTTCTACGCTCCCTTCCGGGGCATAGCCGCCTCCGGTGAGGCCATACGCGCCGCCGGCGGCGAAGGCGGCCTGGACCGTCATTTCGTTTTGAGTGAGCGTGCCGGTCTTGTCGGAACAGATGACGGTGGTGCTGCCGAGGGTTTCCACGGCGGGCAGCTTACGGATGATGGCGTGGCGGCGGGCCATGCGGGAGACGCCGATGGCGAGCGTGATGGTGAGGGCCGCGGGCAGGCCTTCGGGGATGGCGCCGACCGCAAGCGCGACGGCGGCCATGAACATGTCGAGCCAGGATTCGCCGCGCAACAGGCCGACGGCGAAGGTGACGGCGGCCAGCGAGAGGATGACCCAGAGCAGGATATGGGAGAACTGGGTGATCTTGCGGGTGAGCGGGGTGGCCAGGCTCTGGGTGGTCCGGAGCAGTTCGGAGATGCGGCCGATCTCGGTGGCATCACCTGTGGCGACGACGATGCCGCGCGCGGTGCCGTAGGTGGCCAGGGAAGAGGAGTAGGCCATGTTCCTGCGGTCCCCAAGGCTGGCGTCGCCGGAGATCGCCGAGGCGTCTTTCGAGACCGGGACGGATTCGCCGGTGAGTGCGGATTCGTCAACCTGGAGACTGCGGACGTGGAGCAGGCGGAGATCGGCCGGGACCTTGTCGCCAGCCTGAAGCAGGACGATGTCGCCGGCGACGAGTCCGCTGGCCTGGATCTGGCGGCGTTTGCCGCCGCGCATGACGGTGGCTTCGGTTGTCATGGATCGGGCCAGGGCATCGATGGCCTGGAGCGCCTTGGCCTCCTGGATGAACCCGATAAGGGCATTCATGATGACGACGCCGAGGATGACGCCGCTGTCGAGCACTTCGGAAAGCGCGGAGGTGATGGCGGCGGCGGCGAGAAGAATGTAGACCAGCGGCTGGTTGAACTGGAGCAGGAATCGAAGCAGCGGGCCGCGGGTCTTCTGGGGAGTCAGGACGTTCGCGCCCAAGCTGTGCAGACGGGCGGCGGCTTCGGCTTCGTCGAGACCGGACGACTGGTCGGAGCACAACTGCTCCAGCGCCTCCCGCGCCTCCAACCGATGCCAAGGCTGGACGGGGGCGGACTGAAGGGTTTCGAAATGCGGAGATTTCATCGGTAGTACCTCGTTTTGATCGGTGACAAGTCCAGGCCGGCAAGCGTGAAATCAGATCGCTGGCGCGGAGCGGCTAAGTACGCAACCGCCTGCAAAGCGCTCGGAGCAGATCGTGGCGGGTCAGGATGCCCACCAGGCGGCCGGAACTGACGACGGGCAAGTGGTTGCGTTCAAGTTGCATCATGAGCCGGGCCGCCTCGCCGATGGGGGCGCCGGCATCGACGGTTACAAGGGCGGTGGTCATCACATCGGAAGCTCTCTTATCTCCCAGATCGCCGTAGGTTTGCTCGATCCGATCGGGGTCGACCCAGTTTCCCATGAGCGTGGGGGCCCTGTAACTCGAGAACGGGACGACGCTGTGGCGGACAAACAGGTCGGCTTCAGTGACCAGGCCGACGAGATCTCCCGCGGCGTCGACAACCGGGACGCAGCCGATGCGGTAGCGGGTGAGTTGCCTGGCGATTTCGGCGACCGTGGTTTCCGGTGTGACGACGACGGGATCCGGCGTCATATAGTCTCTGACGCTCATGGACGCACCTCCCGGCATGCCCTTGCCGGCATGCCCGAATCTGGATGGACCGGGTGTGGAAACAGGCTTTAAGCCGCGAAACGGCTCCGGCGCGGTTTCTGGATGGAGATAGGGGCTAGAAGCCGGGGCAAGGACTTGGCATCTGCCCGCGCGGCAGCAGGATGTTCCTGGACTGCCTGAGCAGCTTTGGGGTGAGGGGCGGGAATCTCGGTTTCATGTCCTGCTCGGCTCTGGCTGGCGAATCAAGGTCGCACGAAGAACAAGCTGTAGACTTGCTCAGCTACTTGTAGTATCGCATCTACAGATTCAGAATTCCAGATAATTCGACATATCCCGTCCGATGCTGGTCCGGGGCCGCGCCTCTCAGCGGGCGGCGGCTTGCAGGGCGGCAAGGAGAGCAGTTTCCTCAGGCGGGTCGACCGTGCGGAGGTCGATCAGAAGGACGTCGTTTTCGATGCGGGCGATGACCGGAGGCGAAGCCTGGCGAAGGGCGCGTTCCTTTTGGACGGCATTGCCGGAGACGGAGATGAGCCAGGTCTTGAGCGACTGATCGGGCGTGGAACCGCCGCCGACGAGGGATTCGCCTTCGATCAGCTCGGCGTCGGGGTGGTCCCATTGACGCAGGAGGCGATCAGCGCGATGGTGGATCTCCTCGGGGCTGAGGCGGATCATGCGCAGGGCGGGGATTTCGTCCCAGCGTTCAAGCAGAAGGCTGCGCAGGGTGGTTTCCATGGCGGCGATGACGAGCTTGTCGAGCCTGAGGGCGCGGAACATGGGGTTCGAGCGGAGTTGCTTGACGAGATCAGCGCGGCCGGCGAGGATGCCGGCCTGGGGTCCGCCCAGGAGTTTGTCGCCGCTGAAGGAAATCAGATCGGCGCCGGCCTTGAAACTGTCCTGGGCAAGAGGTTCGCTGATGCCGAACGAAGTCAAATCGGTGACGCAGCCGCTGCCGAGGTCCTCGTAGAGCGGGATGCCGGTTTCGCGGGAGAGCGCCGAGAGTTCGGCGAGCGAGGGCCGGCCGGTGAAGCCCTGGATGGAAAAGTTCGACGGGTGGACGCGCATCAGCAGGCGGGTTTGGGGGGTGATGGCGTTGCGGTAATCCTCGATGCGGGTGCGGTTGGTTGTGCCGGCTTCGACCAGGCGGGCGCCGGAGCGGGCCATGATGTCGGGGATGCGGAAGCCGTCGCCGATTTCGATGAGTTCGCCGCGGCTGACGATCACCTCGCCGCCGGCGGCGAGTTCGTGCAGGGCGAGCCAGCAGGCCGAGGCGCCGTTGTTGACCATGACGGCGGGACGGCCGAGGATACGTTCGAGCAGGGGCGAGGTGTGGGAGTCGCGCCTACCGCGGCGGCCCTGGGCGATGTCGTATTCGAGATTCGAGTAGGGTCCCGGTGCGGGCGAGCCGGGCAGGGGGGCGCGGCCGAGGTTGGTGTGAAGGATGACGCCGGTAGCGTTGATGACATGGCGCAGCGACGGCGCGGCGAGAAATTCCAATGCGGCGGTGACGGCGTGGGCCAGGGCCTGGGGAGCCGGACGCCCGGCGCGGATGGCGGCGCGGGCGTCCTGCAAGGTGCGCCGGCACTCATCAACGATGAGGCGGCGAGGGAAGCGGGCTTCGAGGTTGGCCAGCGACAGGGCCAGTTCGTCGACCGACGGAAGTTGGCGGAATTGCTCCTCGCTGGCCACGGCGGGATGCCTACTTCAGGGGAAACATGGCGCGCAGCTCCTCGATGGACGGGCGGCGTCCGTATTCGCAGAGTTCGAAGCTTTCGACAAACTTCACCTTGGCGGCGGCTTCAGAGCCGAGTTGCTCGACCAGAGTCTTGCGGACGGCGTCGGAGACGGGTTGGATGCGCATGGTGGCGAGCAGTTTCTTGCGGGCGGCCGGGTCGGCGGGGATCTGTTCGAGGCGGTTGTCGACGTAGGGCAGCCATTCGTAGAACTGCGAGACATGGGCGTCGAGGCCATTGATTTTGATGTCCCAGACGTCATCGACGGGGACGGCGACGTCGGGGCGGAAGGGTGCGGGCTTCTGGAAAGTGTCCTGGAAGTAGAGGAAGATGGGGTTCTTCCTGAGCGCCGGGGTGTCGGAGACGATATTGGGGACAACGACCATGTAGGCGGCATCCTGGACGAGCATGCCGGTGTAGCGGTGGTCGGGGTGATAGTCGTTGATGCGTGGGCCGATGACGATATCGGCGTTCCACTGGCGGATGGCGCGGATGATCTGGCGGCGGACTTCGAGGGTGGGCATCAGTTCTCCGTCATGGTTGTCGAGAACCTGATACTCGGCGATGCCGAGGCGGCGGGCCGCTTCCTGGGTTTCCAGATAGCGGCGTTTAGCGAGGGCGGCGCCGGCGAGGGTCTGGTGGCCGGCGTCGCCGTTGGTGACCGAAAGAAACTTGACGGCGTGGCCCGCCTTGGCGAGTTTGGCGGCGGTGCCGCCGAACTTGATCTCGCAGTCGTCGGGGTGGGCTCCGATGGCGATGATGCGGAGCTTCGGCGACTGGGCGAAGGCGAATGCCGCGAAGAGGGCGAAGAGGGTGATGGCGCGTTTCATGCGATGTCGATTTCCTTCCAACCGGGGGGTATCCCTGCTTGTGGATTTTAGCTCACTTGGGCGGTTGGGCAGATGATTGGGTGTGTTCGGCGTGATGGGCCTGTGCCCGGCGCAGGATGTTCTGGATGTTCAGTCTGGTGAGCATCAGGGCGATGCTGCCGCCGATGAGCAGCGGAACGGTGATGATGAAGAACATGACGGCGCTGACGCCCTTGGCGGCCTGTTCTTCGACGCCGAGCAGGCGGGTGAGGGCGATGAAGCTGAAGAAATGGAAGACGCCGACGTTGCCGGGCAGCGCCGGAACGACGGTGCCGAGGCGAAGGACGATCAGCACGACGGCGGCCGACAACCAGGGCAGGTCGAGGCCGTAGCCTTCGAGCATGGCGTGGACGGGGATGATCTGAAGGAACAGGTAAAGGAAGCTGACGGCGACGGCGCGCGGGAACGACTCGGCGCGGCCCATGGCGTGCAGGCCTTCGACCAGGGAGCGCAGGATTTCGGACCAGCGGTGGCGCGTGGTGACATGGCGGGCGAAGCGGCGGTTCAGGACGGCGAACAGAACCAGCGCGCCGAGGATGCCGACGACGCCGGCGAGCGCGAATGCGGCGGCCTTGATCTGTGCGGGCATATCGACGAAGAACGTCAGCAGCCCGAAAGCCGCGATGAGCCAGACACCGTCGATCAGCCGTTCGATGAGGGCCGAGGAGAGGACGAAGGGGAACGAAATACGGCTCCAGATCGACTGCAGGTAGCAGCGTATGAGTTCGCCGCTGCGGAACGGCAGGACTTCGTTGGCGAACAGTCCGATGTAGACGGCGCGGACGCTACGGCCGAGGGGGACCCGCTGTATCGGTTCAAGCAGGATGTTCCAGCGCCAGGCCTGGACGACATAGACGAGAATGTCGCTGGCGACGGCGACGGCGATCCAGGCCCAGTGGATGTTGCGCAGGCGCGGGAGTTCGGTCTTCCAGTCGAAGTCGTGGTAGACCCAGAGCAGGCAGGCGATGGAGAGCGAGTAAACGAGGCCGTTCAACACACGGTTTCTCGTGAGATTCCCCTTGCCCGCCTCGGCAGCTTCGCTGACCATCTCCCTTCATCTTAGCGGGTCGGGGGGAGAGGGCCCGGGTGTGGGTTCAGGAACCGGCTTCGGAGCCGGGCTTCCCGCCGGATTCCGGAGAACGGCGGGATTCGAGGTCGAGTTCGATGGTGGAACCGGGGTCCTGGGGGTCACAGAGGGACTCACCGCGCTTGACGACCAGATCGAACTCGGCGCCGCGGTCGCCGAGGGTCCAATACTTGTAAGCGACGATGGCGACAACAGCGGCCAGCGAGGCGATGATGACGATGATCTCAGTCATTTCACCGAGACGATCTTGAGTGCGACGTCCTCCTGGTAGGCGGGCGAGGCGAGGACCTTCACGCCGCCGGAGTGGCTGAAGACCTCTTCGCGCTCCGTCTTCCCGTTGCGGGGATTGAGCCAGGAGGCGCGGTATTCGCCGGCGGGCAGGCGGAGTTCGAGTTGAGTGTACATCCGGCGGTTGCCGACGACGTAGTTGGGCTTGTGTCCGGCGAGGGTGCGGCCGTGGTGGAGATAGACGGCGTACTGGCGGCCGGGTTCGGCCAGGGCGCGGGCGGAGGCGTTTTCGGGGATGCCGGCGGCGATGAGGTCGCGGGCCGGGGCCATGCGGACGAAGTCGAATCCATTCATGAAGGCGGCGAGATAGGAGAGCTGTTTCCGGAGTTCGGGCGAGCCGTAGCCGGGGTTAGCGGCGGGAACGGGCCAGGAGCCGTCTTCGTGGCCGGCGATAAAGGAGTAATCCAGGTTGTTGTAGTGGGCGCCGCCGGCAAGGATGAAGTCCCAGCCCTGGATGCGGTAGATGGCTTCGCCGGAGCCGTCGAAGCCAGTTTCATCCAAGCCGATGACACGGTTCAGGCCGTAGTTCTGATCGACGGCGATGGGCGGGCGGGCGTAGTGGAAGTGGAAGACGGAGACCTCGGGGTCGGGGTTGTCGATGACGCCCTGGTGGTTAGCGATGTTCTGGGCGATGAGGTGGCGGTTGGGCAGGTTCTTTTCGGTTGAGGAGACAACGCGGGCGATGTGGCGCTGCCAGTCCAGGGCGACGCCGGCGAAGTAAGGCTCATTGCAGATTTCGTAGATGACGTTGTCGAAGGCGTTGAGTTCGGTGACGATCTTGCGGACCATGGCGGACTGGGCTTCGACGAGCGCGGGATGGAGGAGGGTGAGCGATTCGTCGAACTTGGCATTGCCGATGCCGTTGACGTTGCGGTCAATGTAGAGCGGGCACTCTTTCCAGCGGTGTTCGTTGTAGTAAGCGGTGAACAGGGTGACTTCGACGGCGATGCCGCGCTTGGAGGCTTCCGAGACGAAGTCCTTCAGGCGGGCGAAGTAGGCTGGGCTCCATTTCGTCAGGTCCCATTTGCCGCCGGGAGCTTCGGCCCAGGGGGTGATGTAGCGGCCGGGTTTGGGGGCAAGGGTGTTGCCGTGGATGTTGAAGTCGCCGGGGAATTCGCGGTAGGCGCCGGTGAAGATCCGGGTGAGATTGAGGTTGCCGGCGGCGAGGGAATCGAGGTACTTGCGGTAGTCGAAGTCGAGGTTGAGGACGGCGCCGTAGTGTTCGGCGGAGGTGATGAGGACAGTCGGGCGGCCGCGGAACTCGTAGTAGTGCGGGTTGGCGGGGTGAAGAGAGATGGGCGGCTGCGCGGTGAGCAGCGGCAGGAGGGCAAACAGGAGGGTGAAGAGTTTCATGGGGTCATTCCGGTTGAATGGAGGATCCGGCGGAGAAATTATACGTCAGATGAGCGGGGGCGCAGGCGGCGCAGGTGCAAGCCCGGGTGAATGATAGCAAGATAGGGACATGAGGAAACTTAGCCTGGGGCTGATGCTCGTTCTGCCGCTGGCGGCGCAGGTGAAGACCATTGATGTGTCCGGATCCGACAAGTGGAAGGACACAGGCATCGACGTCCAGGCCGGCGATCTGGTGAAGTTCGAGGCGGCGGGAAAGCTGAAGTTCACCGACTCGGCCACGGAATCGACGCCCGAGGGGCTGAAGCGCGGGTGGCTGGACATGGTGCGGGCGATGCAGTTGAACGATGCCGGGCGCGGGGCGCTGATCGGGCGGGTGGGCGATGGGGCGGCGGCACGGCCGTTTCTGGTTGGCGAGAGGCGCGAGTTGCGGATGGTGATCGGGGGAAGGCTGTTTCTGGGAGTGAACCAGCCGGCGGCGGGAGGCGGGCAGGGGAGCTATTCGGTGAAAGTGGAGATCGCGGCCAAGGCCGGTGCGCCGCAGGAGACCTATAGCGGCCCGTTGCCGACGATGACCGAGGAGCATTGGGCGCGGATTCCGCCACGGGTGGTGGATGACGCCGGGACCGAGGGCGACAGGGTGAACTTCGTCATTCTTGGAGGCGAGGACCAGGTGAAGCGGGCGCTGCTGGCGATGGGCTGGGTGGTGGTGGACCGGTCGATCAAGGATTCGATCATTCGGGGCAGCCTTGGCGTACTGTCGCGCGAGGCGTATCTGACGATGCCGATGTCGGAGTTGAAGATGTTTGGCCGGGCGCAGGACTATGGGTTTGCACACTCGGATCCGATCAAGACCGTGGCCGCGCGGCACCACTTCAGAATCTGGAAAGCGCCGTTTGCCGCCGGCGGGACGACGGTCTGGGTGGGCGCCGGGACGCACGACGTCGGCTTTGACCGGGACCAGCGCAACGGCAAGATCACGCACAAGATCGATCCCAATACGGATCTGGAGCGGGAGTATGTCGGCGAGTCGCTGAAGAACTCGGGGCAGGTGGTGAAGACCGAGTACCACACGCCGGCGAATCCGGTCACGAAGGCCAAGACGGCGCACGGTCAGGAGTATTTTTCCGACGGCCGGATTCTGGTGATTACGATGATGCCGGAGGCGGCGGGACTGGTGAGCCAGTTTGGGGATACATTCTGCTCGGTGCTCAGGCAGGTGAATCCGGACGGGGGCGACTGGGGCAAGTGCGAGGACTGGGTGAGGGGCGGCGGCAAGACGGACCTGAAACTGGGGTGGCCGTCGAGGGAGTACAGGCTGCTGGTGATCCCGGGCATTATGAACACCTGCGTGGCCGATACGCCGGCCTGGGAGGAGGGGCGCAAGCACCTGACTGGGAAGTACGGCATCACGGCCGAGATCGTGCCGGTGCCGAACGATTCGGCCACCGACAACGCGAAGATGATCGCCGAGTATCTGAAGCAGCAGATGGCGGGCCAGGACAGGCGCAAGTACATCGTCATCGGGTATTCGAAGGGGACTCCGGACATGCAGGAGGCGCTGGCGCGTCATGAAGAGGCGCGCAAGGCGGTGGCGGCGTTCGTGTCGGTGGCGGGGGCGTCGGGCGGGTCGCCGATCGCCGATTCGCTGCCGATGCGGATCGGCAAGTACATGGAGTATTCGAAGAAGGCGTCGTGCAAGGGGGATCTGGCGGCGGGGATGAACTCGTTGAGGCGGGATGTGCGGCAGCGGTTCCTGACGTCGTTCCCGCATCCGTTCGTGCCGGCGTATTCGCTGGTGGCGGTGGCCAGCCAGGAGAACATTCCGGCGCAGAACCGGGCGACGATGATGATGCTGAACAGCTACGACAGGGAGCATGACGGGCAGGTGCTGAAGCCGGATGCGACTGTGCCGGAGTCGAAGGTGCTGGGGGTGGCGGTGTCGGATCATCTGGCGATTGCGCTGAACTTCGAGAAGGGCAAGCAGCAGCAACCGGTGTTTCCGCGTTCGGCGCTGCTGGAGGCGGTGTTGAGGACGGTGCTGATGGATCTGGGGGCGAAACCGGCCGCGACGCCGCCCACCGAGGCCGAGACCAATCCGGCGGGGAAACCGGCCGAGGTGAAGAATCCCTGGGGCCAGGAGTAGGCGATTCGCGGTCTGAATGACCCACCTCCGGCTGGCCGGCGGCTGATTTGCTCAAAGACCGGCCAGGGCGGGCCGAAGAGTCTAGCGTGGACACATTGCGAGGCACGGCCGGGCGGTTGATGAAAGCGATGGAAGCGATGCGGTCGGGCGCCAACGCGGGCATGACGGTGGACGACTGGGTGGTGTTCATCGGTCCGGAGGGCGGCTACCAGATGATCGCGGGCTACGAAGGCAGCCTGGACGCGCTGGCCTGGGATCGCGGGGCGAGACGGGCCTGGAGGATGACGCGCAAGGACGGCGAACTGGTTGTCGAAGGCAGGGAAGGCGACAGGTCGTGCGAACTCTGCGCGCCGGCGCCGAGGCCGAGCGTGAAGCAACTGGTAGGGCAGTGCGCAGTGTATTCGGTCGAGAAAGAGAACCGGCCGGGCAACCCCATATCCGAGGCGACCCGGCCGGTTTGGATTTGAGCGAGGCTACTTCGCGTCCTTGACGTAGCGGTCGAACCAGGACTGGGTCTCCCAGAGCACGTGCTCGATGGATTCCTTGGCGGCGTAGCCATGGGACTCGTGCGGCAGGAAAACCAAACGAACTGTCCCGCCGTTGCCGCGCACGGCCTGATAGAGGCGGTCGGACTGGACGGGGAAAGTGCCGGGATTGTTGTCGGCCTCGCCATGGATGAGCAGGATGGGTTCGTTGATCTTGTCGGCCCAGGTGAACGGCGACATCTTCATGTAGACGTCGCGGGCCTGCCAGAACGTCCGGCGTTCGCTTTGGAAGCCGAAGGGGGTGAGTGTGCGGTTGTAGGCGCCGGAGCGGGCGACGCCGGTGCGGAACAGATCTGAGTGGGCCAGCAGGTTGGCGGTCATGAAGCCGCCGTAGGAGTGGCCTGTGACGCCGACGCGGTTGCGGTCGGTGACGCCCATTTCGACGGCCTTATCAATGGCGGCCTTGGCGCCGTCGACCAGTTGTTCGATGTATGTGTTGTTGACGGTTTCGGGGTCGCCGACGATGGGGATGGTGGCGTTGTTGAGGATGGCGTAGCCGTTGAGCAGCAGGAACAGGTGCGAGGCGCCGCGCATCTGGACGAAACGCTGGGTGGAGCCGCCGATCTGGCCGGCGGTGTCGGGGTCGTTGTATTCGAGCGGGTAGGCATAGAGGATCGTCGGCAGGCGGGTGCCTTCTTTGTAGCCGGGCGGCAGGTAGAGAGTAAAGCTCAGTTGGACGCCGTCAGCGCGCTTGTAGGTGACGAGTTGCTGCTTGATCTGGCGGAGCTGGGGGGTGGTGTCGGTGAAGTTGGTGATGGGCTTGCGGGAATCCGCGCCGGCGATGCGAACCATGAGATTGGGCGGCGTTTTCGGGTCCTCGTAGGAGGTGAGAAACTTCGCGCCGTCGTCGGAGAGCAGCCCGACCACCGATTCGTAGCCCTTCTCGCCGGCCTGAAAGACGCGTTCGGTCTGCCAGGTACGGATGTTCATGCGGTCGAGGAAGGGACGGTCGCCCATGGGGGTGGCGCCTTCGCCGCGAAGGAAGATGGAATCGCCGGACTGGTGGATGATGGATGCGCCGGTGGGCAGGCGTTTGAAGATGGGCTGGCCGGGGTTGCGATAACGGTCCTGCATGGACCGGCTCCAGATCTGCCTGGGCTCGGCGGTGCGGTCGTCGAGGAAGATGCGGGTGACGGTGAGCCAGCGGCGGTTGCGGTCGTAGTCGTTGATCAGGGCGAGGCCGCCTTCGCCGTGCAAGACGCCCATGGCGCGGTGGACGGTACGGGTGACCTCGACGGGTGCGGCGAACGGCGCCTTGGCCATGATGAGCTTGTCGCGATTGGGGACCTTGTTCTTCGGATCGCCGTTGTCGAGGGCCTCCCACCAGAGCAGAGTGGCGGGTTCGTTTGGCCGCCAGGAGATGTTGCGCGGGCCGGTGGGGACGCCTTCTATGGGCACGGCGTCGAGCAGGCCGCGCTTCTGGACGGTGTAGATGGACTTGCCGGTGCGGTCCCAGACTGCGGTTTCACGAGGGAACGACGGGTAGGCGTGGACGTAGGAGTAGGGGCGCTGGACCAGGCCGACAAGCAGGCGCCCGCCGTCGGGGGCGGGTTCGGCGGCGGCGAAGATGGCCGGCTTGCCGACGGGCGTGACTTTCAGTGTGGCGACATTGACAGCAGCCAACTGGGCGGTGCAGTAGTAATCGAAAAGCTGCTCGTCGTAAGGACTGGCGAGCATGTCCTGGTAGGTGCGGACAGGTCCGCCGCGGCCGGCGCTCTCCTGGACGTTGGGGCCCGAAGGGGCGGCGGGCGGCTTGGGGGCGGGGCCGCGGGCGGAAGGTACGAGACGTACGAGGAGTTCCGAGCTGCCTGACCACCAGGAGATGGGGTCGCCGATGGTGTCGTTGAGGCGGACGCCTGGGACGCGGCGGAGCAAGGCGGACGAGAGAGAGCCGGTATAGAGGTCGATGCTGGAGGCGGAGGTGTTGGCGATGGCGAAGCGCTTGCCGTCAGGGCTCCATTCGGGCGCGCCGAGACGGGCGCCGGGCGGGACTTGGATGCGGGTCTGTTTGCCGGTTTCGATGTCCATGACGGAGATGCCGGTGTAGACCATCGACGGCGCGTGAGGCCCGTTGTTGGCGGGGTTGATGCGCAGTCCGGCGATGCGGTGGACGGGGGCTGCAAGTTCGTCGATGCCGGGATAGAGGCGGCGCTCCATGAGCAGGATGTGGGTCCTGTTGGGGCTGATGAAGATGGAGGGAGAGGCCGGGGCGTGGAGGACGTCGAGGATCTCCTTCGGCGGCTTCTGGTAGGCGACTTCAGCGGGCAAGAGAGCGGTGAGAGCGGCGGCGGCCGCGGCGAGAAAGAGGATGCGATTCATGCGATCTCCCATGGATGAGTGGATTGATCCGAGTCTACTTGTTTCGGCCCGCGGGTAGCAGCATCAGGGTGTTTGACGCCTCGATGCGAGTGAACCGGAAAGGACGGGCGCGGCCGATGGCGAAGTCCGGCCACTCGTCTTTGTACCGCCGCGAGAAGCCGGAGACGAGGTGGCCGGACTGGCCCGTGGGCAGGATGAGCACGGAGTTGTCCCAGTCCGAGGTGTCGGCGACGAAGCGGAGTGAGGGGATGATGCCGCTGCCGGTCTGTTTGACGCTTTGGGCGCTGCCGCTGATGCCGACGGGGCCGACGCTGAAGTAAGGCGCGATCCAGGAGATGCGGCCGGCGATGGGGTGGGCGGCGAGGACGGAGTTTTCGCGGGCCCAGTCCCATCTGGTTTCGGTTTTGCCAAACTGCCGGCGGCCTTCCTCGATGGCGTCGGAGAGGGCGGACGCGAGGGTTTCATCCCAGACCTTGAACCAGCCGGCGGGCTTGGCATGAACGATTTCCAGCACGGCGGCGGCCGAGCCCCGGAAACGCAGTTTGGCGGCGGGCTGGCCGGTGGCGCGTTCGACGAGGCGGCGGCGGACCTGGCGGTAGAACAGTTCGGCGAGGACCGGCGCGGGCTGGCCGACCTCCATTTGGCCGTTCCAGCCATCGAGGATCTTCACGTCGGAGATGAGCGAGCCGCCCTTAGCGCGTGCCACGCGAAGAGCTTCAATCGCCATGGCGTGGTGCAGGCCGGAGTAGACGTCTTTCTGGACGGCGAGCAGGTCCTCGGCGGTCCATTTGCCGCGGGCGGCGAGCAAGTTGCGGATCTGGCGCGAGCGGAAGGGGGCGGCGAAGTTGCCGTTGACGGCGTAAGGGGTGGGTGTGACGAAGGGGTCCTGGTTGGCGGAGACGAGGCGGCCCGAGGGCGGGTCGAGGGCGGTGGGCAACTGGTCAAAGGGAACCAGGCCGGACCATTCCTGCCGGCCCGAGGCGCCGTCAAGGGGGGCGTCGCCGGCAAAACCTATACGCATGGGGAGGCGGCCGGCGGCCTGGTAGCCGATATGGCCGTCGCGGGAGGCGAAAATCCAGTTGAAGCCGGGGCCGGAGTAAGAGGAGAGGGCGGCGCGGAACTGCTGCCAGTCCCGGGCCTGGTTCAAGGCGATGATGGGGACGCTGTAGGGTTGGGGCTCGGCGGCGGACCACTTGAGCGAATACGTCTGTCCAGCTTCGGATGCGAAGACCGGGCCGTGGTTGGTGATCCAGGTGACCGATTCGGCGCCGCGTTCGCCCTTGATGGCGATTTGATCGCGTTGCGGGACGGCCTGGAGGACCTGGCCTTTGTGTTCGTAGCGGCCGGTGCGGAGATCGATGCGCTCGGCGTAGAGGTCCATGGAATCGAATTCGAGGCTGGTGACGCTCCAGGCGATATCGGCGTTGTGTCCGATGGCGACGCCGGGCAGGCCGATGTAGGCGGCTCCGGCGACATCGAGTCCGGGGGCCTTGATGTGGATGGGGAACCAGGGGGCGGGGATGCCGAAGGGCAGATGGGGGTCGCCGGCGAGCAGGGGCTTGCCGGAAGCGGTATGGCGGCCTGAGATGGCGAAGGCGTTCGAGCCTTCGACGGCGTCGGGGCCGAAGTGGACGGGGAAGAGCTGGCGGATGAGCGGCGTGTTGCCGGAGGCGAGCAGGCGCCCTTTCTGGAGGTCGGCTTCCCAGGAGTTGGTGAGGGTTCGTTCCATTTGGAGGATGGCGAGGATGGAGTCGGCGATGCGCCAGGGGCGGGGCTGGTAGCCCATGGCGCGGAACTCCCAGCTCAGGCGGCCGCGGTGGGTATCGATGAAATGGTTGACTCCGCGGGCGTAGGCGGCCAGGGCGCGGCGCTCAGCGGGGGCAAGCAGGGCGGCCTGCATGCCGGCGATGTGGGCGATGCGGAGTTTGCGGGCGTTGGTATCGAGTTCCAGGGCGGCGCGTCCGGCGATTTCGCTCAACTCGCCGGCGGCGGCACGGCGCAGCATGTCCATCTGCCAGAGGCGCTCCTGGGCGGTGATGTAGCCCTGGGCGAAAAGCGCGTCGTCGATGGTGGATGCCGTGATGTGCGGGCGGTAGTGTGGGTCGCGGACGATGGCGACGTTGGCCGAGACCGGCGCGGGGACGTTGCCTGAAAGCTTCGGGCTGGGCCTGTGGATGAACCACCACAGGGCGGAGAGGATGGCGAGGGCGGCGGCGACGATCAGAGCGTTGACGGCCCGCAACACGCGGCTGGATTGCATCCCTACAATTGTATGAGGCCGCCAGGACCGGCCGCGCCATATGGAGACTTTCAGTTACGGTTACCGCTTCCTTCTGATGTTCGCGATTGTGGGCGCCAACGCCTTCTTCGCCGGGGCCGAGGCGTCGCTGATCTCGTCGCGCGTGTCGCGGCTGAAGGCGATGGCCGAAAGGGGGATAGTCGGCGCGCCCGCGGCGTTGAGCCTGCTGGCAAGGCCTGAGCGGCTGCTGTCGGTGGTGCAGGTAGGGGTGACGCTGACATCGCTGGCGCTGGGCTGGGTGGGCGAGGATACGCTTTACCGGCTACTGGCTGAGTGGTTCAGATTCTCGCCGAGTCCAATTGTGGCCATGGCGATGGATGGCATCGCGGTGGGGCTGGCGTTTCTGCTGATGACGATGATGCACGTCGTGCTGGGCGAGGTGGTGCCAAAGAATCTGGCCATCGGGCAGGCCGAACGGTTCGCGGTGCTGGTGTCGCCGCTGCTGCTGGTGTTTTTCAAGGTGGCCGAGCCGTTTGTGTGGGTGATCGAGAGGTCGGCGAGGTTGGTGTCCAGGGCGATCGGGGTAAGGGGGGATGCGGGCGGGGGGGCGCATTCGACCGAGGAGCTGAAGTTCGTCATCGCGGCGGCAGAGTCAGCCGGTCACGTTTCGGAGTTTGAGAAAGAAGCCGCCAGCCGGTTGCTGGAGTTGCAGGAGTATGTCGCGCGGGAGGCGATGGTGCCGCGCAATGCGCTGACGATGGCGCCGGTGGATGCGGATTTGGACGAGGTGCTGGAGGCGTTCAGGGAGTCTGGCTATTCGCGGCTGCCGGTATATGAAAAGTCGCGGGAGCATATTCTGGGCATCGTCCACGTGAAGGACGTGCTGGGCTACTGGACCGAACGGCGTCAATCGAACCTGAAGCGCAAGCCCGTGGCGGCATTTGACCTGCGAACGATTCTGCGGCGGGTGCCGGTGATTCCCGAGACCAAGCCGCTGAGCCAGTTGCTGGATGAACTGAGGGAGCGGCGGGCGCACCTGGCCTTTGTCGTGGACGAGTTTGGCACCATCGCCGGGTTGATCACGATGGAGGATGTGCTCGAGCAGGTGTTCGGCGAGATCGAGGACGAGTTCGATCCGGTGTATCAGCGGCCGTCGCTGGATGCGGTTTCGGTGGAGGTGGAAGGAACGATCCCAATCAGGGACCTGGATACGCAGTACGGCATCGAACTGCCGGACGATCTGGAATTCGAGACCCTGGCAGGCTTTCTGCTGTACGAACTGGGCCGGATACCAAAGCAGGGCGATCTGGTGGAACACGAGCGGAGGCGGTACACGGTGCTCGAGATGGAGCACAACCGGATTGCGAAGGTGCGGATCGACCGACTGGAGGCGCCGGCGGAGGACGAGGCGGATCAGTAGGGGCTGATGTGGTGGGGCGTCAGGCCGGCGCTCCTGCCGGTGATCTTCTCGACTTCGCGTTTCAGGGGCCCGACGGCTTTGTCGAAGATCATCTTGTAGGCGCCGCAGAACCAGTCGAGATCGCTGAAATCGCGGTGCTGGCCGTGGCGGGACTTGGGGCAGCCGCCGTGGCAGATTGACTGGTACCGGCAGACCTGACACTCGGGGTGGGCGACGGTCTTCTTGGCGGCGAAATTGTAGCGGCGGGCGCGGCGGGCGATCTCCTGCCAGGAGTCCATTTCGATGTTGCCGAGTTTCCAGTGCTTTTCGACGAAGAAGTCGCAGGGGTAGACGTCGCCGTTGTATTCGACCACCACGTAGCTGTCGCAGGTCTCGTGCATGGTGCAACTGCCGGGCTTCTGGCCGGCGACGGCTTCGGCGAGGTTGTCGAGGAAGCGGACGCGGACCGAGCGGCGGTCGGGCCACCAGAGGTCGAAGATCTCGCAGAGAAAGCGCCCGTACTGCTCGGCGTTGACCGTGAACGGCATGGGCGTGCCGTCGGCGTGGAACTCCGACAGCGGGATGAACTGCATGTAGCCGACGCCCAGCCCCTTGAAGAACTTGTAGATCTCCTTGGGCTTGTGGACGTTGGCCTGGCTCAGGACGCAGAGGACGTTGAAGTCCACCTTCTCCTTCTGCATCAGTTCGAGCGACTGCATGACGCGCTTCCAGGTCCCGTGGCCGGCCTTGTTAAAACGGTGCAGATCGTTGATCTCCTCGGGGCCGTCGATGGAGAGGCCGATCAGCCAGTTGTATTCGCGGAACAGGTCGCACCACTCTTTGTCGATGAGCACGCCGTTGGTCTGGAGAGCGTTCGAGACCGACTGGCCGTCGCGGCCGTAGCGTTTCTGGAATTCAACCAGCCGCTGGAAGAACTTGACGCCGGCCAGCGTGGGTTCGCCGCCCTGGAAGGCAAAGGTGGACTGGGGGTAGGAGTAGAACAGGAACGTATCCACCAGCCGTTCGAGCGTCTCGATGGGCATCAGACGGGCCGCGAGGTCCTTGTAGGGGTCGGCGTCGCGGTCGAGGTAGAAGCAGTATTCGCAGTCCAGGTTGCACAGCGCCGAGGCCGGTTTAATCAGCAGGGACGAGATCCGCGGGGCCGGGCCCGATATGGTGGCCATCGACGGGCCGGTATCGGTGCTGTCGACAATGCGGAAGGGACTGCCGGCCGTCATACTCTGGGAGTGTAGCATCATGGCCCCGCCGAACCCGAAGCCGCTAAGTCTAGTGGATGACAGGAGATTGCGTGACCTCGCCGATCCGGCATTCGCCGAGGGGGCGACGGGCCTGGCTTGGGTTCATTCGTCGGCCGCGGCTAGAGCGGAAGGATCTCTTCACGCACGGGGTCGAAGCGCAGGCGGCGCTTTTCGACGTAACTGATGTTGCCGAGGTGCGAGGCTTGGGCCGAACGGTGGCCGGTAAGCACGTCGCAGCGCGGCTTTTCGCGCGTTTTGACGCATTCGAGGAAGTTTTTCACGTGGTCAAGCGTCATGTCGTACTTCGGTCCGAGGACCTCAACCGGCGCGGCGCCGCGTCCGGCGGGCAGGTATTCGTAGCGGGCGCGGTCGATATAGAGCTTGCCCTTCGTCCCGCAGAATTCGATGCCTTCGCCGCGGATGCCCGGGGCGAGTGTGGCCTCGAATGTGGCGGTGAATTCCTGCGGGTATTCGAGCAGGACGTTGATGGTATCGGGCGCGGTACGGCCGTCTTTATAGTGATACACGCCGCCGGCGGCGACGCCGGAGATCGGGATCTCATGGCCCATCATCATGTGGACGACGTCGATCCAGTGTGTGAACAGGTCGGTCACCTGGCCGCCGCCGAAGTCGAGGTAGGCGCGCCAGTTCCAGAACTGCTGCGGATCCCACTCGCGCCATTTCACCGGGCCGAGGAAACGGGCCCAGTCGAGGTTTGACGGCTGCGTGGCCAGCGTTGGCGGCGCTTTGCGCAGGTGGTAGGTGTTGCCGTGCCACCAGGTGCGGACCAGCGTGATCCTGCCGAGGGCTTCGGTGTCGAAATACTTCTGTTTGGCCTCGATGTAGTGCAGGCCGGAGCGCTGTTGGAGGCCAACCTGGCAGACGCGGTTGTTGACGCGGGCGGCCTTGACGATCTGCGGACCCTCTTCAATGCGCAAGGTGAGGGGCTTTTCGACGTAAACATCCTTGCCGGCGTTGAGGGCGTCAATGGCCGTTGTGGCGTGCCAGTGGTCGGGCGTGCCGATCAGGACGGCATCCACTTCCTTCATCTGGAGCAACTCGCGGTGGTCCTTGAACGCCTTGGCCTGCGGTGAACGCTGCTTGGCGCGGTCGATCATCTGGGCGTAAACATCGCAGACGGCGACCAGATCGGCCTGGCCGGACTGGAGGAAACTGCCCATGACGCCGCGGCCGCGCTCGCCGGCGCCGATCAGTCCCATGTTGATGCGTTCGTTGGCCCCGTAGATCCGCGAATAACTGGCAGCCGTGAAAGCGGCCGCCGCCTTGAGGCCGGTACCGAGGAATCCGCGGCGGGCCATCGTCGACTGCGTCATGCCTGCATTATATTGGAAAGGCCCCATGACCAGACGAACCGTTCTTCTCCCACTCCTGACGCTCCTCGTGCCGGCTTTCGGACAGGGCCTTCAAGTGACATCCGGCGCCGCGCCGTATCAGGTGTTCCAGCGGAGCGCGGGCAACACCGCAGCCATCCGCGTGGAAGGCACGGCGCAGGGCGTGGCGAAGGCCGTTGAGGCGCGCATAGTCGCCAAGGGGCGGGCGCTTCAAGGATTCGATTGGAAACAGGCGGGCGCGGTCCAGGGCGGGCGGTTCACGGCTGAAGTGGCCTCGGTCCCAACGGGCGGACCCTACAGGCTGGAACTGCGGGTGGCGGGTTCTCAGACGGTGACGGCCGTCGACAACCTGCTGGTGGGCGATTTGTGGGTGCTGGCCGGGCAGTCGAATATGGAGGGCGTCGGCAATCTGGAAGACACGCCGCTGCCGTCGGCGATGGTGAACTCGTTTGACATGACCGATACCTGGGTGACGGCCGAGGACCCGCTGCACCGGCTCCCTGATGCTCTCGATTCCTTCCACTGGCGGCGGCGCCCTGAGAAGCAGAACGAGCGACTCACGGGCGAGGCGCTGGAGAAATGGATCGCGGCGCGGAAGAAGGGCGCGGGCGTGGGATTGCCGTTCGCGCTTGAAATGGTCAGACGGACGGGCGTGCCCATCGGGTTGGCGCCGTGCGCGCATGGCGGGACGTCGATGGATCAATGGTCGCCGGCGCTCAAGGACCAGGGCGGGGCGTCGCTCTATGGAGGCATGATCCGGCGGATCAAGGCTGTGGGCGGGCGTGTAGCGGGGGTGCTGTGGTATCAGGGCGAGTCGGACGCGAGCGAGAAGGCGGCGCCGCTGTTCAAGCAGAAGTTCATCGACCTGATCAATGCCACGCGCGCCGACGCCGGGGCGGCGGATCTGCCGTTCTACTATGTTCAGATCGGGCGCTACATCAGTCTCGGCAACCCCGAACCATGGAACGCGGTACAGCAGGCGCAGTTGGAGGTGGAGGCCGCGCTGCCGAACCTGGGCATGACGACATGCCTGGACTGCGACCTCGACGACGGCATCCATGTGGGTACCGACGCCTTCCCGCTGCTTGCGGCCAGGATGGCGAATCTGGCGCAGGGCAAATCGAAGCGCGGGCCGAGACCGGTGTCGGCGACGCTGGCCGGGAACTCCGTCCTGGTGAAGTTCAGCGAGATCAACGGGCACTTGGCGCACAAGGGACGATTGAGCGGATTCACGATCCACGATGCGGAAGGCAAGCACATGGAAGTGGTCTACCGGCAGCGGGTTTCGCCGAAGTCGCCGGACACGGTGGAGTTGCTGTTCGGCGGAAAGTTGCCGGATGGGGCGAGGGTGTTTTACGGCTACGGGAAGGATCCGTACGTGAATCTGGAGGACTCGCTGCGGATGAGTTGTCCGGCGTTTAGCTTGCCAATCCTGTAGGCGCTCGCGATCCGCGCTTGCCTGACGGCTGCCGCGGGACTAAACTTCAATAAGCGCGCCCCGTGGTGTAATCAGGTGAACTGTATCCGTTTCTCCACTGGACGGCGCCAGAGGAGTGACCCTAGATAAGCGCTAGAAGGAGGGGCAAAAAAATGGATGAACTCAGAAGAGCCCCCGCCGGTCCGCGCAGGCCCGGCCCTGAAAAGGCGGCGCAGAACATTCAGGAAGCTTTCCTGAACACTGCACGCAAGGAGAAGATCTTCCTCACGATCTACCTGATGAGCGGGGTGAAGCTCTCAGGCCGGATCAAGAGCTTCGATAAGTATTCGGTGATTCTGGAAACCAACAACCAGGAGCAACTTATTTTCAAGCACGCGATCTCCACGGTTGTCGTTTCCAGGCCGGCGCACAACAACCTGGGCGCCGCCCACACGGCCGCCGCCGGCGCGGCCCCGTCCCCAGGCCAGCCGGAGCATCCTGAGGGGTAGCAGTTTCGCTTTGCGACAACATGAATCGCGCGAACGCGCAATCCTCGCCGCCGTCGAACTGACAGGGCGGGCGGGTGGAGAGTCCGGCTCTGTCTACCGCGCCGAGGAACCGCTTGAAGAACTGGCGGCGCTGGCGGCCAGCGCGGGCGCCGAGATCGTGGCCCGTGTGGTCCAGCAAAGGTCGAGCTACGACCATGCCACGCTGATCGGTCAAGGCAAGGCTCAGGAGATTTGCGAGATGGTCCGCGCGCTTGAGGCGGACCTGGTGTTGATCGACCACGACCTGGGCGGCACACAGCAGCGCAACCTCGAAAAGGCCCTGGAGTGCCGCGTCGTCGACCGCACCCAGCTCATCCTCGACATCTTCGCCCGGCGGGCGAGAACGCGCGAAGGCCAGCTTCAGGTTGAACTGGCGCAGTTGAACTATCTGCTGCCGCGTCTCACCGGCCGCGGCATCGCCATGTCGCGGCTTGGCGGCGGCATCGGGACGCGCGGTCCTGGCGAAACGAAACTGGAAACCGATCGCCGCCACATTCATCGCCGGATCAAGAAGTTGGAGCACGATCTTGACGCAGTCCGCGGTTCGCGCTCGACGCAGCGCCGCCAGCGCCAGGCGGTCCCGTTACCGGCGGTTGCGCTGGTGGGCTACACCAACGCCGGCAAATCCACTTTGTTCAACCGTCTCACCAGCGCGGGCGTGCTGGCCGACGCCAGGATGTTCGCCACGCTCGATCCGACTGTTAGGCAGTTGAAGCTCCCATCCCGGCGCCATGTCGTGTTGAGCGACACGGTGGGCTTCATCCGGCGGCTGCCCACGACGCTGGTGAAGGCTTTCCGGGCCACGCTTGAAGAGGTGAGGGAAGCGACGCTGCTTCTGCATGTTGTCGATGCGTCGTCGCCCGCGGCTTCCGAACACTGTGCCCATGTCCGGAGCGTGCTGGCCGAGATCGGCGCCGAGGCGATTGCCCAGATCATCGTGCTCAACAAGGCCGACTGCACGCTGCCGGCCGACCTCGAATCGACGGCCCAGCGTCTGGCCGGAGAGGCGGGAGGAGCCGGTTGGGCGGCGATCTCGGCTCTGACCGGCGACGGGCTGGAGGGGCTGCTCGATCAGATCGACGCCTGCCTCGAACAAGATCCGCTGGACCGTGTGACGCTGCTGGTTCCCCATGCCGAATCCGGCCTCATCGACATGATTCATAGCGCAGCAGTCATTGTCGAGCGCGAGTTTACCGAACAGGGCTGCCGGATTGTCGCCGACATGCCCGCATCCATTCGCCGCCGCCTTTCGGCGTACCTCGAGGGATGCGGGAGGCCTGTGGATAACCCAGTGGAAAACTCCGAGGATTCTGTGAGTTAGTTTTATTTTCAATCAGATAGGAGCAGGTGTTTTCCACTGCCCCACATTCCGGTGGTGCCTGCGGCTTTGCGCGGGGTCTCCTGACACCGGACTGAACCGGACTTCCACTCGCCTTTTGCCCTGCTAGACTTGACAGAAGATCAGTGAACATCCCGAACGCACTTACGCTGCTGCGTATCTTCTTCGTGCCGATCCTGGTCGCCGCCGTCGTCCAGGGCGATACCGGACCCCTGTTTACGTTCGCCGGGTTGTCGAACGAGATGCTGGCGCTGGGGATTTTCCTGTGCGCGGCATTCACGGATCTTCTGGACGGATACCTGGCCCGGCGCTGGAACCAGGTGACCACCGTTGGGATGCTGCTGGATCCGATCGCCGATAAGTTGCTCGTTTCGGCCGCCCTCATTTCGCTGGTGCAGATGCAGCGGGTTCCAGGCTGGATGGCGATTCTGATCATCGGACGGGAGTTCGCGGTTTCGGGCCTGCGGTCGATCGCCGCCAGTGAAGGTTATACGATCAAGGCCAGCGAATTAGGCAAGACGAAGATGGTGACGCAGGTGATCGCCATATCGCTGATCCTGCTGGCGGTGGACTTCCCGGTGCTGGCCGGCTGGGCGCACTTCGCGCTTTGGGGGACGATGCTGTTCGCCGTGGCCTCGGCGCTGCAGTACTTCCTGAGATTCTGGCGGAAAGTGGACGAGAGCATCAAGACGCGCCGCCGCGGCGAACTCTTTCAAATGGAAAAGGAGCGCCAGAAAGCCGCCATGCGCGCCGCCATGACGTCCCGCCAGCAGCGCCGCGTCCGCCGAACCTGAGACTCACCGCGCCGCGACGGGTCAGTCCAGCTTCAGTCCCTGCCCTTCCGGGCGCGGAACCGCCAGCGGGGTAATCTCCGGTTTTACGGCCGGCGGGGTGATGACGCGCGCGCCCTCGGCGGTGAACTCCACGGTCCTGACCTGGCCGATCGGCCCGGCGGGAGGGACGGCGGCGCCGTTGAACTCCATCGAAACGCCACCGGCGTTGCCGAGCCTGAGCCGCATGAAGTTGTTGCCCGAAAAGGTGCGGGCCTGGCCGGCCCGGAGCACGTCGGAAAACAGGATTCTGCCGTCGGTGGTCAATTGGAGCCAGGTGTCGGCGGAGGCGACAAGCGTCAGGCGCAGTGCTGCGTTGGCGGCGGCATCCGGCGACGGCTGTGGCGGGGCCGCGGGCGTGGGCTCAGCCGCCGTCTGTTCCGGAGCCGGCGAAGCAGGCGTAGTCTGGGCGGGCGGCTCTGAAACGGGCTTAGCGGGCTGTTGGATCTCGCTGCGCGGATCCGAGATCACCGCTCCGGCCTGGCCGGCCGTAGTTGCCGGAGGCGCGGCGCGCCATTGCTGATAGAGATAGTAAAGCCCCGACGAGCCGGCGATCACCATGACCAGCGCCGCCAGCCGGACGAGCCAACGCCTTGCCTCAAGGCCCGGATTGAAGCGGCCGGTCGGCATCGGCGGCAGATCGATGTTACGTTGCGGCAGCGCCGTCTCGCGCCCGTCCATGTCGCGGGCTTCGTCGTCGAGCGAGCGCTGGATGGAGGGCATGTAATCGGACTCTGGCAGGTCGAGCAGGCGCGCGTACTGGCGCACGAAACTGCGGTAGAAAAAGCCGCTTGGCAGATCCGCCGTGCGGTCCTCTTCGATGGCCTCGAAGTGGCGCGCATGGATGCGGGTTTCGGCCGCGAGCTTGTCTATTGTGAGGCCGCGTTTTTCACGTTCGGCCCTCAGGCGCTGGCCGAGCGTTGTCATTTTTGCCGTGACATCCTCGAACTGGTATCATACCACTTGATTCAAAAGGACTTGCCGTCCCCGCTTGTCACTGTCGCCGTGGCCAACCTCAATCGCAAGGCGCTTCTGGAGGCCTGTCTGCACTCGCTGGAAGCGCAAAGGGGCGTCAGTTTCGAACTGGTTGTGGTCGACAACGCGAGCACGGACGGTTCGCCCGAATGGGTGGAGCGCTACGCTCAATCGGCGCCGTTTCCCGTCCACCTGATCCGCAACACCGAGAACCTGGGCTTCTGTACCGCCAACAATCAGGGGATCGCGGCGGCGCGAGGCGAGTTTGTCGCATTGCTGAACAACGATGCCGAAGCCGAGCCGGGCTGGCTGGAGCAGTTGCTGCCGGCATTCAGCCGTGGAGAGGACGTGGGCATGGCGGCGTCGAAGATCCTGGTCTGGGAGGATCCGAGCCAGATCGACAAGGCGGGCCACCTGATCTGGCTGGACGGGCAGAATCGGGGCCGGGGTTCGGGCGAGATCGACCAGGGCCAGTACGACGCCGAGGAGGAAGTGCTCTGGCCCGACGGCGCGGCCTGCATGTACCGCAAGGCGATGCTGGAAGAGATCGGCGGATTTGACGAGGATTTGTTCGCCTATGGCGACGACGCCGAGCTTGGACTGCGAGCCAGGATCGCCGGCTGGCGGTGTATTTACATGCCCAAGGCGGTGGTCCGGCACCATCGCGGGACGACGCTCGGGCTGTTTTCATTTCGCAGGGTGCGGCTGATTGAACGCAACAGGGTGCTGCTTGCCGCTAAACTATTTCCTGGAACCCTCCTGTGGCAAAACGGTCTTCATTACCTGGCCAGACTGGCGGCAGGCGCAAGAGCCGCCGTGCGCGGCAAGGGGGAGATCGGCCGCTTCCCAGGCTGGACGGCGAAGTTCAAAGCGCTTCTGGCGCTGCTGGCGGGAGACCTGGAGGCGATCCTGATGATGCCGCGGACCATCGCCAAGCGCCGCGGGTTGAAGAGCCTCAGGCGTCTCTCTTCGAGCCAGGTGGAGCAGTTGCTGAGGAGCCACACGATCAGCCTGAAGACCCTGAGCGAAAGCGCCGTGAAGGGGAACGCCCCCCGGTCCTGAGGGAAGCCGCATCGGTTTCCCGGGAAAACGAATGCCCGGCGTGCGGCTGTACGCGGGTGAAGACGCTTTGTCATGGGACGGACAAGCTGTATGCGACCACGGTTGATTCGTTTCTGGTGGTCGAATGCGCCGAGTGCCGGCTGATCCGGCTGTTTCCTCGTCCGACGCCCGCGCAGTTGCAGTCCTACTATCCGGAGAACTACTGGTTCGATCCGGGCGCCGATACCGCCGACCGGCTGGCCGATGGCTGGCGCAAGCTGGTTCTGCGCGACCATGTCCGTTTCGTCCTGCGTGCGCTTGAGGACGCTGGAAACGAAGGCAGAATTCTGGACGTCGGCTGCGGCGGCGGGCTGCTGCTGCGGGAGTTGGGTTTGCCCGAAGCGCGGCTGGCCGGGCTGGACTATTCGGTGGACGCGGCGGCGGTGGCATGGGGCTCGCGCGGGGTGCCGGCGGTGTGCGGCGCGCTGACCCGGGCTCCTTTCGCCAGGGGTTCGTTCAGCGTTGTGACGATGTTCCACGTCCTGGAACACCTGTACGATCCGATCGCCTATATCGAGGCGGCCCGCGAGCTGCTTGCTCCCGGCGGGCGGCTGGTGGTGCAGGTGCCCAACGCCGGCTGCTGGCAGTTTCTGTTGTTCGGAGAGAACTGGAACGGCCTGGATATCCCGCGCCACCTGATCAATTTCAAGGAGGGCGACCTGAAGAACCTGCTTGAACACTGCGGCTTCGAATTGGAGCGGGTGAAACATTTCTCGCTGCGCGACAATCCGGCCGGCATGGCGACATCGATGGCATCATCGCTGGACCCGATGTCCCGGCGCATACGAGGCGTGCAGGAGACCCCGCGGCGGAAGCTGTTCAAGGACGCCATATACTTTCTGCTGGTCCTCATCTCGTTTCCCTTCACGCTTTTGGAAGCGCTGGCGCACGCCGGCTCGACGGTGATGATCCAGGCTCGCGTCAAGGACGCCCCGCCGCGGTGACGTACGAACGGGCCAGGAGGGTGCTGCCGGTATGGCTGGTCCGGCATGTGTACCATTTCGAATCGATGATCGAGGATGAGGTTGCGCGGTTTGCGGCCGGGCTGGCAGGCGGGGCGAGGGTTCTCGACGCCGGCGCCGGCGAATCCCGCCACGCCGAGGCGTTCGCGCGCCAGCAGTATGTCGGAGTGGATCTGGCCATCGGGGATGCGGCCTGGAACTACCGCCGTCTGGATTCGATCGCCGACCTTGAACATCTGCCGTTTCCGGATGCCAGCTTCGACGCCGCGCTGATGATCGTCACTATCGAGCACTTGAAGGAACCCGCCGCCGTGCTGGCCGAAATCGGGCGGGTCCTGCGCCCAGGGGCGGTAATTCTGATCGTTGCGCCGCACCAGTGGGAGGTGCATCAGGCGCCCCATGACTATTTCCGCTACACGCGCCACGGGCTGGAGTACCTGCTCGGGAAGACGGGCTTCCGCGTTGTGGCGCTGGAACCGGCGGGCGGGCTGTTCCGTCTGCTTTCCCGGAGGCTGCTGGCCGCCGTCACCCTGGCGCCGGCATGGCTGAAGCCACTGGCCCTGCTTGCCTTCGCGCCGGCGGCGCTGGTGCTGCCGTGGCTGGATGGCTGGGACGGCAACCGGGATAACACATTGGGATACTCATGCACGGCCGAAAAGCTCTAGTCCTAGCACTCATACTCGCCGCCGCCGCCCAGGCCGGCCAGGTCTCCGGCGCATCGGCGCTTGAACTAACCCGCCAGGTGGTCGAATTCGGTCCGCGCCCGCCCGGTTCGGCCGCCAGCCGCAAACTCCAATCGTTCATCATCCAGAAGCTGAAGGAGTCTGGCTGGCAGGCGATCGAGGACCCTTTCACGGCCCAGACCCCCGCCGGGCGGGTACCGATGAAGAACATCATCGGATTGAAAAAGGGCAGCGGGTCAGGCGCCCTGGCTGTCAGCGGGCACTACGATACCAAGCGTTTCCCGTTCCGGTTTGTCGGAGCCAATGACGCGGGCTCGTCCACCGGGCTGCTGCTGGAACTGGCGCGGGCGTTGAAGGACGAGAGCTTCAAAGACGACATCTATCTTGTCTTTTTCGACGGCGAAGAGGCGTTTGGCGAATGGTCGGACACCGATTCTCTCTATGGCAGCCGCCACCTGGCCGCCAAATGGCGCGCGGACGGGACACTGGCCCGGCTGAAGGCGTTGATTAATGTGGACATGATCGGCGACCGCGACCTGAGGATCGTTCAGGAGGCGTATTCCTCCGAGCCGCTGCGGCGGCTGGTGTGGCAGATCGCCGCCGAATTGGGCTACGGGGAGCATTTCCTGTCAGTGGCCTACGCGATCGAGGACGATCACCTGCCGTTTCTCCGCAACGGCGTGCGGGCGCTGAACCTGATCGACTTCGAGTATGGCCCGGACCACTCCTGGTGGCATACCAAGGAGGACACCATGGACAAGCTGTCGCCGAAGAGCCTGGAGATCGTGGGACGGGTGGTTCACGAGGCCCTGAGGCGGCTGTCGCGGTAGCTTGGCGGGGGGGCCGGTTGATTCACGCGTAACCGGATAGGCTTGTCCGGAGTCTATCTGGATGATGTTAGAATGATAGGCGGCCGCAGTGAGTGAGCGGCCATTCTGGGAGGTCAGATGAAATTTTTCCGTTTGTTGTTGCCCGCGGCCGCGTTGCTCGGCCTGATTCTCGTCACGGGCTCGCCGTCGTTTGCCACCAAGGAGATGGGGAAGAAGGAAAAGAAGCCCTGCATCACCTGCCACCCCAAGGGCGACATGAAGAAACTCAACGACGTCGGCAAGCACTACAAAGAGAAGAAGACCCTGGAAGGTGCGCCCGAGGCGAAGTAGTCCTGTCGAATGTGTCCGCGGAAGCCGGTTTTCTATTCGGAAGACCGGCTTTTGCATGTCTGGAACTTTGATAAAATCGTCGTCAGCCGCACCCTGCGGCGGATCTGGGAGTAACCGCAACATGAAGAAGACAATTCGTCTGGCAATGCCCGCGGCAGCATTCGCCGCCGCCCTGATGCTCACCGGCGGCGTCGCGTTCGCGACAAAAGAGATGGGCAAGAAGGAAAAGAAACCTTGCACTGTGTGCCACGTGAAGATGGGGTCGAAGGACCTCAACGACGCCGGTAAGTACTACAAGGAAAAGAAGACCCTCGAAGGCGCGCCCACGAAGAAGTAGCGCCTGGTATCGGTCCTGGTTGACGCGACCCGCCGCCGCCGCACGGCGGGTTTCGTGTCTCCGGACGCATTTTTTCTGCGAACTTTGGCCTACTCCTCGCACTAGTAAGGAGAGATGGCACAGTTTACCTCCCTGCTCGACCGCGCCGACGCTGCCTTTGCCGCCGGCGCCGCCGCATTTCTGCTTCCGCTGGCCGTCTACGTTCTGATCTCCGGATTGGACGACCTGATCCTGGACGCGCTGTGGGTGAGGCGGTTGCTGAAGGGCGCCTGGAAGCCGGCGTTCGCCACGCCGGAGGCCGGCGAGGAGAAGCGCCTGGCCGTCTGGCTGCCGCTGTGGCAGGAGGCCGAAGTAATCGGGCCAATGATGGAACACAACATCAAGGCGGTGGCCTACGGCAACTGGGAGATCTTCATCGGCTGCTACCCGAACGATGACGCCACCATGTCGGCTGCCCGGCTGCTGGAGGCCCGCTTCCCGCAAGTCCACATCGTTATGGTCCCCTGGCCGGGGCCGACTTCCAAGGCCGACAACCTGAACTGCATTCATGCGGGTATGGCGGAATGGGAGACCGAGCACGGCGTCAGATTCGACGGAATCATCGTCCACGACGCCGAAGACCTGATCCATCCGCTCTCGCTGAGCGCGGTCAGCGCGATGTTGCCGGAGTACGGGATGGTGCAGGTTCCGGTGCTGCCGCTTCGGACTTCATGGCGGGAACTGACCCATGGCGTCTACTGCGACGATTTCGCCGAGAGCCAGGGGAAGGATC
Organism: Candidatus Solibacter sp.; assembly: GCA_013822245.1. Classification (GTDB taxonomy): domain Bacteria; phylum Acidobacteriota; class Terriglobia; order Bryobacterales; family Bryobacteraceae; genus PNKE01. The sequence goes on along the minus strand of PNKE01000018.1, from coordinate 7,215 downwards.
TGGAAAGCCGGGTCCAGGCCGGCGCGTTCCTGCCCGGTTGTGGCGTGGGGACGGCGTTCAGCCGGGCCGCGCTGGACCGGCTTGCGGGGTCGGGAGGGCCGTTTCGCCCAGGCAGCCTGACCGAGGACTACGACGCCGGGCTCAGGCTGCACCGGGCCGGCTGCCGTCAGGCGTTCGTGCCGCTGGCGTTTGAGTGGGACGCGCCGATGGCCACGCGGGAGTACTTTCCGCGCACTTCGCGGCAGGCCGTCAGGCAACGCGCCCGATGGGTGACCGGCAATGCGCTTCAGGCGTGGGAACGGTACGGATGGGGGCGCGATCCGCGCGACTGGTGGTTCCTGTGGCGGGACCGCAAGGGGCTGTGGGGTAATCCGGTGAGCCTGGTCTGTAACCTGCTGCTGCTCTACGGGCTGGCGTCCTGGACATGGAGCGGGGTGAGCGGTTCATCCTGGCGGCTGGGCGAACTGGTGCGCTCCAGTCCGTGGATCGAAGGGCTGCTCTGGGCCAATACGGCGTTGCTCGCGATCCGGCTGGCCGTGCGGGCGGCGGCTTCGGCGCGCGTCTACGGGTGGGCGTTCGCCTCTCTGTCGCCGGTGAGAATGCTGTGGGGCAATTGGATCAACTTCGAGGCGACAATCAGGGCGCTGGCGGCTTGGCTGCGCTCAAGGCTGTCGAATCAGCCGCTTGCCTGGGTGAAAACCGCGCACGTCTATCCGCACCGGTCGGGACTGGCGTCACACAAGAGGAGACTGGGCGAGATTCTGGTCTCGAACGGCTATTGTTCGCGGGAGGATGTCGAAGCCGCCGCCGAGACCAAAGGACCCGGACAACGGCTGGGCGAGAGACTGGTGGAAATGGGCGTGATCGACGAGCCGCTCCTGTATGAGGCGCTCAGCCTGCAGCAGGATATGCCGTGGTTGAGGATCGAATCCGATTCGATTCCGCCAAGGGTGGCCCGGGCGCTGCCCGGCGATCTGCTGGAGAGTTGCGGCGTTGTCCCGTTCCGGATTGAGGATGGGGGCCTGCATCTGGCCGGTCCGTGGATCGTGGACGCAGAGACGCAGAACAAGCTCCAGAGCTACACGCGCCTGGAGCTTCGATTCCATCTCACGCCGCCGAGCGACTATGAGCGGCTCAGGCGCAAAGCCCTGGGCTGATCGGGCCGGTCCGGCTATTTCTTCCTGGAGTCCTCGCGGCGCGGTCCAACGCCGAGCAGGATCTCCGAACCGGGATCGAACCGGATGTTGGGCGATTTGGCGCCGAACTGGACCAGGATGAGCGCCGCTCCAGCGCCAACGCCAGCGCCGATGGCCGCGCCCTTGCCGCCGCCGGCCAGCGCGCCGATCAGCGCGCCCGCGCCGCTCATGGCGGCCATCTTGCCCAGGTTGTTCTTCTTCTCGACGATGGCGCCTTCCTCGTCCACGTTCTGCTGGCCCTTGGAATTGGTGAATCCCTTCACGTCGGAACTCACCGGCATCGCAGCGCCCGCTTTTGGCACGAGGGTCTGGAATGTGAACAGCAGCGTGGATCTGCCCTTGAACTTGTTGCCGCTCTTGGACTCCCTCACCTCGCCTTCCATGATGGCGCCGGCATACTGGACAGGCGTGAGCACCTGCGCGGTGATCTTGTCACCCTTTTGATTGGTCTCCGTGCTCAACGGGCCGAGCAGCTTCACCTTGAACTCGGTGTTCGGCTTCAGCTCCTGGGCGGGGCAGACAAAGACGGCCACCAGCATCACGGCGGCCACAAGCTTTCCACGTCTCATCATCAGCCTCCAGCGTGTTCCATCCTCGCATTGAGGACCGCACCCGGCGCGCCGGCCGTGGCCCGCGTCCGCGGCAGTCCCGATTACCACCACTTCAAATCTAACGCCTCTTTGCACGCCCGGTGCAACCCCGTTCGAGGACTCTGCTGCCGGCGGCCGCGGTAAGCGCCGGCGCACTCCGCCCGGAAACCGTTTTGATCCACGGCGTGGTTCGGTATTATGGGGACCGGGATGATCCCTCCGCCGGGACGCCCGAATGATCTCCGCGGCTGACCGGTCGAGCGGACAAGGAGCGACAATGGCAATCTGTACCGGCTGTGGGAAAGACAATCCGGCAGGGCAGAAGTTCTGCAACTCCTGCGGAGAAAAGCTGCCAGACGCGGCCGCGGCCCCCCAGTCCGCGCCGGGCGGAATCAGGTGCGCCAAGTGCGGGGCCGGCGTGCCGGACGGGATGAGGTTCTGCACCGGCTGCGGGTCTCCGGCGACGGCGGTTCCGCCCGCCGCGCCGCCGCCCAAGGTGGACGCGGGCGTGAAGTGCGCCAAGTGCGGAGCCAGTGTGCCAGAGGGGATGAAATTCTGTACCGGCTGCGGGTCACTGGTATCCGCGGCCGCACCCCCTGCGCCGCCGGTCGCGGCGTTCCCGCCGCCCGCCCCGCCGCCGCCACAACCGCCGGAGAAGCCGGCCGCGAAGACCATCAAGTGCCCGACATGCTGGTCGCCGCAGCCGGAGGGGACGAAGCTCTGCACGATCTGTGGCCAACCGGTCGAGCAGCAGCCCCCGGACGCGGCGAGACCCGAGGCGCCCTTCGATCCTCCACCAGCCACGCCCGCCCCGCCACCGGTTCCGATCCCGCCTGTTGCGACCCCCCAGACGCCGGTTCCGATCCCTCCGGCCGTGCCGGCGGCGGCTGCCGCCGTGTCCGCCGTGAAGTGCGCCAAATGCGGAGCAAGCGTGCCGGCGGGCCTGAAGTTCTGCACCGGCTGCGGGTCGCCGGTTGGAGTCGCTCCACCCGCGCAGGCGCCTGCCCCGAAGCCGGCTCCCGCGCCGGTGAGTTCGCCACCGCCTGCCGCTGCTGGCGCCCAGTGCGCGAAGTGCGGGGCGAGCGTGCCGCCCGGATTGAAGTTCTGTACGGGCTGCGGCGCTCCCGTGGCCGCCGGACCCGCGGCTGCCGCTCCGGTTCCGCCGGCTCCGGCTCCCAGACCGATGCCCGCGGCGATGCCCCCGCCTCCGCCGATCGCCCCGCCGCCCATGGCCGCGCCGCCGTCGGTGCAGCCACCCCCGTCCTACAGCCCTGGACCTTCGCCCTATGCGCAGCAGTCGATGGGCGCTCCGCCGGCGCCGGTGGCCAGGAAAGGCGCCGGAGTGGGCCTCATAGCCGGAATCGTGGTTGGCGCGATCGTGATCGGGGCAGGCGGCTATTTCGCCTACACCAGGTTCATGGGTCCCAAAGAACCTGGCGCGGAAGTAGTCCGGACCCAGCAACCGCCGCCGGACCAGTATCCCGGCGCCGCCGCCTCGGGCCAGACGCAGGCAGGTTCCGTGGACGCTCCGCCATCGCAATCGGGCTTTGCGCCCGTGCAGCCGCCGCCGGCTGACCAGACTCCGCCTCAGGGCGGCGGGCAGCAGCCGGTTACTGCGACCCCGGCGGGATCCATCCCGCCTGCGCGCCAGCCGGCGCCGGTGCAGCAGCAGCCTGCCTATACTCCGCCCCCTCAACAGACCCAGCCCTCCACGCCGGCCTACACGCCGCCGCCTTCCAGGCCTCCCGCCCAGCCGGTCGAGGAACGCCAGCCGATCCTGCGGCCCGAGCGCAGCTATCCGCCCGCGCCGGTCACCCAGGCGCCGCCGTCCACCGCGCCGCCCGCATCGACGGCGGCCCGCTACACCGGCCCCTCGTCCGGGATGTTGATGTGGTCGGGAAAGCTGGACCGTAATGCCGTTGTGACTATCGATGGCAACGGCGCGTCCTCGGGGACGCTGACCGGGACGCTGCCTGGCGTGCCCGTGACGATCGAAACCGACCTGACCAACATCGGCTTTGCCGAGATGCCCAGCCCGTCGAACGGCTGGAAAAAGGTCTCGCTGCGATCGAAGAAGAGCCAGAATATCGTCGTCAACATCCGCTGGAGGGTGATCGACTAACGGAACGGACAGTCAAGTTGCACGTATCGAATATCCTCTCAAGGCTCGGCATGGAAAGACGAACCGAACTGGTCCGATGGCGCGCATCAGACTGATGAGGGTCTCATGATTACCTTTATCGATGACATTCGGCTTGGGGCGCGGTCGATCGCCAAGAGTCCCGGCTTCACGCTAGTCGTAGTGGCTACACTCGCCTTCGGCATCGGCTTGACCACGGCGCTCTTTAGCCTTGTCGATCAGCTTTTGCTGTGGTCCATTCCGGCGCGCGAGGCGAACCGTTTGGTGAAGATCGAGGGCGCTTACAGCCGCACATATCCCTTTTTCCTCGCCTATCGCGACCTCAACCAGGCTTTCGACGGAGTCCTCGCCAGCAGCGACAATATCGATGCCAGCTTTCGACCCGCCGGGTCGCGGGGTGTGGAAACCGGCCGCGTGGCCTACGTGAGCGGCGGCTACTTTCAAGTCCTCGGGATTGGGGCTGCTACCGGACGATTGCTCACGCCGTCTGACGATACGACCGGAGGGCCACCGGTTGTGGTCCTTTCCTATCGCTATTGGCAGCGGCGCTTTGGCGGAGACCCCCAGGTGATCGGCCAGGAGTTCTCGGTCAACAACCATCCGCTGGTGATCGCCGGTGTGGCGGAAGGGGGGTTTGGCGGTTTGTTCAACGGCGACGAACCCGCCGTGTTCATGGCCCTGGTAATGCATCCGCTGACCAGCCCCGGCGCGGCACAGGATTGGAACACGACGCGCAAACCCTGGCTCACTTGCGTGGCGCGATTGAAGCCGGGCATCTCATTCCGGCAGGCTCAAGCTGCCATGCCGGTTCTATGGCGTCACGCAGTGGAAAGGGTGAGTGACCCAGCCGTCGCGGCAGTCATCAAGGCTCAACGGCTTCCGAAAGATGAAGCCCAGCTCACGCTCGCGGCGCGTTCCGCCTTCTTCATTCGGAACGAGAAGTTTCTGGATCCGATGAAGGCCCTGGCGGCCGTAACCATCCTGGTGCTGCTGCTGACCTGCGCGAACGTGGCGAATCTGCTGCTGGTGCGCGCCTCGCAACGCACAAAGCAGACGGCCGTGCGCCTGTCGTTGGGAGCGACGCGCGGTCGCCTGATTCGCCAGTCTCTGACGGAAAGCCTCCTTCTGGCCGCGGCGGGGACCGTTGCGGGCCTCGGAGTCGCCCATTTCGGCGTGCGCGCTCTGGCCCAACTCAATTTTCTGGACCCGGATTTTCGTTTCCACCTCAGCCCCTTCGTTCTGGCATCGTGCGCCGGTCTTACGTTGCTGACCACCGTCCTGTTCGGCCTGATCCCGGCGCTCCGGACGACGAGGATGCAACTTGCGGAAAGCATGAAGGAGCATGGAACGGCCACCGGGACGCTCGCCCGGTCGGTCCTCTCCAGACTTCTGATCGCCAGCCAGATCGCTTTGTCCCTGGCGTTGCTGACCGGAGCCAGCTTGTTTGGACGTACGCTCAGCAATCTCCAGAATATCGAGCTCGGATTTCGGCGCGAGGGTATCGCGATCTTCGAGATCGATCCCACGAGCGCGGGATATCGCGGGCAGGGGTTGCGTACCTTCTATGAACAGTTGCTCGATCGCACGCGGACCCTCCCCGGCGTGCTCACGGCCTCATTAGCTCACTTCACGCCGATCAGCAACCGCGTGACCTCGTTCGGGGCAACGACAGACGGATTCGATACACCTTTTAGCTCTCTCTACAATCGTGTCAGCTCCGGCTACTTCGCCACGCTGGGGATTCCCCTGCTGGCGGGCCGTGACTTCCAGCGCGAGGATGAGCCTCTCGTTACACCCCGCGGCTGGACCAAGCGCGGCGACGAGTCCCGGGTTTGCATACTGGACGAAACACTGGCTCGTGCGCATTTCGGGACGGTGAAGAATGCCGTGGGTCGCCGCCTCTGCTTTTTCGGCCGGGATTGTTCCCAGGAAGAAGGCAAAGAGGTGATCGGCGTAGTAAAGGATGTGCGCCATACTGAGATCACCCGTTCCGACAAACTCGGGACCATGTACGTGCCCAGTTGGTCAAGCGGTGCCGACGTGCGCAGGTTGGCGGTCCGCTTCACTGGGCGCGCCACCCCGGTGATCCAGAATATCCGCGGTGCGCTCCAGGACCAGGACCCCAACGTTCCCCTGCTGAATGTCCGCCTGATGGAAGAGTACATCAACAGCCGTCTGGCGCAAGAGCGCCTGATCGCGTATCTCTCAAGTTTCTTCGGAATCCTGGCTCTCGGCCTCGCCTCGCTGGGGCTTTTCGGTGTGCTTGCCTGCGTGGTGGCGCAACGGACGCGGGAAATCGGCATCCGCATGGCTCTGGGAGCGCGGCGCGGAGACGTGGTCAGGATGGTTTTGCGCTTCTGCCTCGCGCCTGTATTGGCGGGACTGGTGATCGGGGCCGTGGCGGCGTTTTCCTGGGGTCTCTTCCTCGGCAGCCTGTTTTATGGCATCGGCACCTTCGATCTTGTGTCGGTGTCGCAATCCGTCGCCGTATTGGTGGCCGCCGCGCTGATGGCCGCCGCCATCCCCGCGCGCCGGGCGACCAAGGTCGATCCCATGGTCGCGCTGAGGTACGAGTGAGCACGGCCCGGAGTCTCAACGGGGGATGTCGAACGCGGATCGCCGCTTTCTTGAGGAGTGGTTCTCTGCTGAAGATTGCGATCCGAGCAAGAACTGTGGGCATAGCAGGAATCATGGGATCGATGCGCTCCTTCATGAAGGACGCCTCCGTAGAGGAACAACAGATCAAGCCTGGGAGCCCGATATAGCGGCCATTGCCGACATTCTGAGGAGCTACTCGTCACTGGCGATGGAGATGTGCAGGGAATGTTGGGCGGCACGTTTCTGTCGACTCTGCTTCAATTCCGCCCTGCGAGACCGTGCCTTCAGCCGCGAGCAACAGAGCGGGCACTGCGAATCGGTTCGGCGTCTCACCTTGAGGTCAATGAAGCAGTACTGTGAAGCGAAAAGAACGGGGAACGTTGATCTCCGAGAGTTGTTCAACGTCGAGACCACACCGACGGGCTTGGAGTACGCTCTGAAGTTTCTGGCCGCACAACAAGCCCACGCAGAGACGGGCGAAGGCGAATACGCGGAGACTCGGTAGGCAGTCCACACCCAATGAAGCTGCAAGAGATCATTAGACTGCCGAGCGCCATGAGCTTGTTAGTCCGAAGTTCCAGGGCCCCTTCTGAGCTAACCGCTTCTGCTACATAGAGTTGGTTCATTTTGGCCTTTCCAAATGTAGCCACTAATAATCTCAGATTTTTCTTGCGTTGCTCGTAGAATCGCC
>PNKE01000062.1 GCA_013822245.1 Candidatus Solibacter sp. | reverse complement strand
CCGCCATCTCTGCCTGCTGCCGCGCCGATCTCATGCACTCAGTTTGCGCTCCAATATCGCGCCCGGGAAGATGGGTTCACAGGACGGATACCGTCAGGATGTAATTGCCCGGCTGCAACGCCGTCACCGTGTACCGGCCCTGCTCGTCGGCGATTGTGCTCGACGTCGTCCCGCGGTCGGCTTCCGTGACGACTATCTTCGCCCCAGGCACCACCGCCGCCGACTGGTCCACAACCGTCCCACGGACCGTCGCCGTGAACGATTGAGCGTAAATAGTGCCGGCCGCGACAACCGTCACGGCCAGCAAGCACAGCGCTCGTCTTAGAGTCATGTTCTATCTCCCCTGCTGCGCGATCCATACCGGATCATCTGCCACGGGAAAACATATATCACAACTCCTCACGCGTCTAGTACTGTTTTGTCCTCAATCAGAACAATATGTACACTTCTTAATCAAGAATCCCTCACGCACACGCCCTCACTTCGCTCTCCCCAGACCCCGGCGCCCGGACTTCCATCCACTGCACCGCCACTTCCCCCCACGCCTCGATCAACGGCAGCAGCAGCCTCGATACCTCCTCCAACCCCGCTTCCTCCTGCCTCCCGTTCGCCTCGTTCAGCCTGTGCACCATGTACTCATACAACCGCCCCAGCCGCCCCGCCATCGCCCCGCCTCGCTCCCCATCCAGACTCGCGCTCAACTCCCCGATCCGCTCCACCGCACGGCTCACCGCCAGCGCCCGGCGACGCACATCGCCCCCATGCAACGCTTCCCGCGCCTCCTCAACCGACTGCCTCGCCCCCCTCAATAACATCAGGACCAGCCGCGCCGGGTCGGCCGCGTACACTTCCTGCTCCAACGTCTCCGCATAGGGGTTCACATACGACATCGATTGGCTCCGGCGTTGCTTTCTCTCGGGCTTCGGCCCGCTCAGCGGTCACTCAGATCCTCCGCCAGCCTCAGCAAATACTCAGGCGGAATCTGGCGGATCACTTCCTTGGTCTCCCGGTCCACCAGCCTCAGGATCATCTTCCGCGAGTTGCGGTCAAATGTGAACGTCAACTCACTGGCGTTCCCAAACAACTCAGCCGAGTTTATGGCCTTGACGGCCTGGATCATCCGCTGCTGCTCGGCCCGTTGCTCTGGCGAGACGGTGGGGGCGGCAGGCAGAACAGCGGCAATACCGAAGGCCTGATCGACCTTTCCGATTTCCACGATTCACCTCCCTGAGACGGCCAGACGGCTCGCTCACTCCCCTTATCGGTTCAGCAAACCACGTCAAGAGAGGAAATGTTTTCCGTTATGACAGATTCAGCACATCGGCCAGCGTCCCCCGCTCGCCCTGGATCTTCTCCTGCAGCATCATGATCGCGTGGATCAACTGCTCGGGCCGCGGCGGACACCCCGGCACATACACGTCCACCGGAATGATCTGGTTCACCGGAATCAGCGCGTAGTTTGAAAACACGCCCGTCGATGTCGCGCACGCCCCCATCGAAATCACCCATCTCGGCTCGGGCATCTGTTGATACAGTTGCCTGACCACGGGAGCCATCTTGTTCGACACCCGCCCGGCGATGATCATCAGATCGCTCTGCCGCGGCGACCCCCTGAACACCTCCGCCCCAAACCGCGCTATGTCAAACCTCGACGCGCTCATCGCCATCATCTCGATCGCGCAGCACGCCAGCCCGAACGTCATCGGCCAGATCGAGTTCTTCCGCCCCCAGTTGATCACCGAATCCACGGTCGTCACCAGGATCCCGCTCTGCCCGGCTTCCCGCGCCAGATCGGTGTCGATCTTGTCGTACAACCCCTCGGGCGGTTCGCCCAACTGGATCTGGTTTTCTCTCACTCGGTCTTCCATGGCCCCTCTCTTAAGATTATTCCATACCCCCGCCGGTCACTTTATTAAGTGATCCCTCTCCCGCCTCCTCGGCGCCCATCCCGCCCTCGCCTGTCTACTTCCAGCCCAACGCCGTCAACTGCACGCTGATCCCCGTCTTCTTTGCCTTCACCGCCAGCGTCTCCAGCGGTTCGCTCACCACCTCGGCCCCCGGCAACCCGTTCACGTCGGCCTGGAACCGCGCCTCAAGATCCTTGATCTGCTGCTGGATCATCTCCGCCGTCTCCTCGGCCCGCGCGATGTCGGCCTTCTCCTTCCCAATCCGCCCCACTGACCGCGCCGCCGTGCCGATCCTTCCCACATTCGACGCGCTCACCGTCTTGCGCCCCAGAAACGCCCCCAATAGCGACGTCCCGATCGTCAGCATCGACTGCACCTTCTGCTGGCTCGCCTGCTGCTTCTCGGCCTCCAACTTCTGCTCGGCCCTGAACAGCCTATCGTTCAGCGTCTGCATCTTCGGCGCATACTTCTGCCGCAATTTCTCGGCCTGCTCATCGCGCAACTCCCGCGCCCGCTGCTGCACCCGGATCCGGAAATCGCCCTCCGCCTCGCCCGGCTTCGACACCTCGCCCGTCAACCTGCTCTTATACAGTTCCACCGTCTGCGTCTGGAACAGCCATGTCGCAAACGCCTTCTGCCACGCCGCATAGCTCTTCGGATTCGCCGCCGCCGCCGGCAACTCCGCGAACGTCGCCCCCTCGGCCGGCTGCTTCACCAGATCCTCCAGCGGCAGGTCCAGTTCCTCGGCCGCGCTCCAATCCACCGCCAGCGCCGCATCGCTCACCGGCGCCGCATACGCCACCTGCCGCACCACATCCACGCCCGTCTTAGCATCGGCAAACTGCACCTGCGCCGCCCCCACAATGCACGGCTCGTAATGCAGCACGCTCCCGCCCAGCGGCAGGAAATACTGCGTAATCCCCGGCGGCACAACCGGCCTCGCGCTGGCCGCCTCCACCGGCGCGGGCCTAACCGCCGCCGCAACGCCCGCCACCGCGGACCCACCGCCAGCCTTCCTCCCGGCCATCAACCTCCGTATCTCCGGCTTCCCCATCGGACCCCGCAAATACGACATCGCCCACCGCGTCTGAAACACCACCGGCTCATCGTCGTGGACGTTGTTCATGAGGAACACCCGGTTGCCCAGCCCGGCCAGCGTCTCTTCCATCTTTCCCCGATCGAACCGCCCGCCCGTCGACGCCGCCGCGCCCTCCAATCCCTCCATCACCCGCTGCTTATCGCGCTCGGTCTGCAGCCGCCCGATGAACCACGTCCCCGTGTTCGCCAACCCTTTGTAATCCAGATCCACCGGGTTCTGCGTCGCCACCACCACGCCCAACCCGAACGCCCGCGCCTGTTTCAGCAGCGTCAGCAGCGGCCTCTTCGACGGCGGATTCGCCACCGGCGGAAAGTAGCCGAAGATCTCATCCATATAAAGGATGGCCCGCAGACTCGTCGTCCCCGTCTGCCGCCTCACCCACCCCAGCACCTGGTTCAACAGCAGCGACACGAAGAACATCCGCTCCCCGTCGCCCAGATGCGCAATCGAAATGATCGCAATCCGCGGCTTGCCCTGCGGCGTATACAGCATCTTCTGTATATCCAGCGGCTCGCCTTCCAGCCACGCCGCGAAGTCCGGCGACGCCAGCAGATTATTCAACGCCATCGCCAGAGCGAACCGTTCCTTCGACGGGTAGAACGACTCCAGATCCATCACCCCCACCTTCGCGAACGGCGGCTGCTGGATCATCCCGATCAACTGCCCCAAATCCAGATCCGCACCCTTCCGCCACTTCATATCAAAGATGTGGGACAGGAACACGTGCTCGCGGCTCTGCACCGGATCGGCATCGATCCCGGCCAGCCCCAGCAGACTCGACACCGTCGTCGAAATCCTGTCCCTGAACCCCTCGCGGTCATCGATCTCCTCGGCCCCCGGCGCCTTGAATGAATCGAGCACCGACACCCCCACGCCGGCATCCGAGCCCGGCGTATACACCGTAAACTCCGACGCCCCGAGCATCTCGCGAATCCGCTCCCCGTCCTGATCCCACGACTGGAGGCCCTTCCGCCACAGCCCCGCCTGCTGTGCGGCAAACTCATCCACCTCCAGCCCCTTCAACCTCGCTTCATCGGGATTCACCCAAGGCTTGAAATCCTCGGCCCGCAGCTCCGGAAACGCCAGCATCAGGTTCGCGAGATCGCCCTTGGGATCGATCACCAGCGCCGGTATCCCGTCCAGCGCGGCCTCCTCGATCAGCGAAACGCAAAGTCCGGTCTTCCCCGACCCGGTCATCCCCACGCAAACCGCGTGCGTCACCAGATCCTTGGCATCATAATGCAGCTTCGCCTCGCCATCCTTCACCCGCCCAAGATAGAACTGACCCAACTTCTCGTAGTCGCGCATCAAGAACATTGTACGAGTCTTCTCACCGCAACCACGCGCTCGAACTTCACTCCAGCCCGTGCTTCTTCGCTTGACGAGCTTACTGCGCTCAAACCTTGGATTGCGTCCGGGTTTGAGCTGCTGCCGGTCCCGGTGCGGATGCGTACCCTGGAGCGGAAGACGCTGAAGCTGGGGGCGACGCACGAGGCGTGGATCGTCTACGAAACCGAGCGCTACGCCGGGCAACCCGTGACGCGTGAGCGCATCCCGCGTGCGGCGATGCCGGTCATGGCCGCAGCCGTGGCATAAACGAGTTCCCGTAGGCAGTCCCCGCCTTCTCCTTGGTTGCTGGCCTGCAGACGCTGACCGCCCGCTACCCGTTGTCGTTTTACCTGGAGCGGTGATGGGCTTCCCTAGCGGGCGGTTGGCGAGTTCACTACTCCAGCCACAAAATGGCTTTAGAGCACAACACCGTTGGTCTGAAAATGGGCTATCAGGCCGTAGATGCGCTCAAGGTAGACTGTCATTTGGGCGATGTTCGCGTGGAGCACAGGCTTCGCCAGATTGGGCACAATCTCTGGGTGCCCAACTTCATTGCGCGTCATCCGGTAAAACTGGAAGGCCGTGCCGAGCATGGTATCCACGTCCTGGTTCAATGGTGGGGTGACCGGCTTCGACTTGCAACTCTTAAACCGGGTCACGAATTCGTCGTACTGCACCGAGATCATCTTGCGGTTGGTCTTTGACTCATAATTGGCCCGGTTCGCAGCGTCGCCGATAGCAGCACCGAACGCCTGCACCAGAAGGCCCACCGCCTTCTCGGAGGCAGCCCCGAGCACAAACGCGCACGACAGTAGCGCATCCGCCTTGTAACAGCGGATGGCTTCCTCAATGTAGGCGCAGATAACCGGATCGCAATTCGGCACCTGCTGGTTCAGCGTTGCCATCAGTTGGTCGATATCGGTAGGAAGCTGGGCGGGAAGCGGTGTGCCGTTCTTCACGGCGTCCGCGATCTTCTGCATATGCTCCTTCAAGGGAGACGCTGGGCCTTGTACATCGAGCGCACCTTTACTCGACACCCGCAGAGTTGCTTTGTTCAGGCCGACCTGACACTCCAGTCTGGTCATGTATTGTTCGTCAGACTCTACGTAGGTGAGTTTCTGCGCATCGAGAGCTCGTTTGGCGAGTGCCAGGGCGTTGGGGTCTGCTACGGCCATTTCTACAGAATACCCTCTGAACGGTTTTCTGTGGGCTCTCTAGCGGGAAGGGCCTCGTATGCATTTAGCACAGAGGCCCTGTAAATATGGTCGGGGCGAGTGGATTTGAACCACCGACCTCCTGGTCCCGAACCAGGCGCTCTAACCAGGCTGAGCCACGCCCCGAACCTTTGCCGCGGACACTCAGATGGTAGCGAATTCGGGGTGATGACCGCAACAACTCCGCCGGGGCGTGCCGATGCTCAGACGCGTTTGAGGACGATGGCGGTCATGTCGTCGTGCTGTGGAGCCGCGCCGGCAAAGGCTGTGACGTCCTCGAACAGGGTATTGAGGATGTCCTGGGCCGGGGCCGAGCGGTTCCGCGCGATCAGCTCCAGCATCCTTTGCTCGCCGTATTCGTCGCCGGCGGGGTTGAAGGCTTCGGTGATGCCGTCGCTGTAGATGACCAGGATGTCGCCCTCAAGCAGTCGCCCGGCGCCGACGGGATAGTCCGCCTGGCGGACGAGGCCGAGGGCAATGCCGCGGACGTCGAGCCATTCGAAGCTGCCGTCGGAGCGGACCAGCAGCGCGGGGTTATGGCCGGCGCTGGTGTAGGTGAACAGGCCGGAGACGGGTTCGATGCGGCAGAACCAGAGCGTGGCGAAGCGGTTTCTGGCGGTGGCTTCGTCGATGAGTTCGTTGAGTTTTTCGAAAAGTTCGGCGAGGTGCTGGATGCCGCCGAAGACGAGTCCGCGGAGCGAGGACTGGAGGCTGGCCATGACGAGCGAGGCGGGAATGCCTTTGCCCGAGACGTCGCCGACGGCGAGGCAGAGCGAGTCGTTGCCGAGCATGAAGTATTCGAAATAATCGCCGCCGACGCTTTGCGCCGGGCGGCAGCGGCCCTCGTACTCGATACCGTCAACGGCCGGTTTGCGGTGGGGAAGAAGGCGTTCCTGGACTTCGCGGGCGATTTCAAGCTCGCGATTGAAGAATTCGCGGGCGGCGGCTTCGCGGGCGACCTCGCCGGCGAGGCGGTGGTTTTCCAGCGCCAGGGCGGTTTGGGAGGCGACGGTTTCCAGGAGTTTGCGGTCGGAGCCGGAGTAGGGCTCCTCGCTCTTTTTCGGGCCGAGGCGGAGCCAGCCCAGATTACGCCCGCCGGCTTCGAGGGGGATTTCGATTTCGACGCCGGAGGCGGTCACGCCCATGGGGGAGAGGGAGAGTTCGACGCGCGGCACATGGAGAGCGGCGGAGATCCTGCTGGCGACGGTTTCGATCAGGGTGGAGGTATCCATGATGCGGCGGACCTGTTGTCCGAGGTCGCTGAGGACGCGTTCGGCCTCGACGCGTTCGCGGAAGAACTTGCGGTCGATCCAGACACGGGCCTTTTCTGCCGCCTTTCTGAGCAGCAGAACGCCGATGATCGCCAGGGCGAACAGTTGCATGCGCATGGGCCGGCGGAGGTCCTCTTCCGAAGCCGCATTGAGCGCGGCGAAGATCACAATCGCCGTCAGGATCACCTGGGCGGCGAAGACGGCGCGCGTGGCCAACGCATATTGGAGTCCCTGGCGGATGACGAAGCCGACCTCCATGGCGCGTTCGACGACGATGACGTAGGCCAGGGTGACGGGGAACAGCGAGAGCATCAGCAGGGGCGGGATCCAGGTCCAGGGGGTCCACTGGATGAAGTTGCTGCCGCCCCAGATTCTGGCCGCCAGCAGGAGCCCGAAGATGGGAGCAAGGCTGACGGAGGCGCCGGCGTAGAGCATGCGGAGCCGGCGGCGGCCGTCGGGGTCGGTCATGGCGCCGCGTTTGTAGCCGAGGTTGGTGAAGAAGATGCCGATGGCGGCGGCGGTCACCCAGAAAAACCAGGGCGACAGGAGGTCGCTGAACTGATTGACCGGCGTGAATGCGGCCACATCGATGACGGCGCCGGTGGTTCCGAGCGACTTGGCCCCGGCGATCAGGAGGATGGCGAAGGTGAGCGGCCAGCGCAGCCAGGCGGCAAAACGCTTCTTCGACGACGGGTCGGGAAAATCGAGGCCAAACCACAAAAGGAACGCCGGCCAGGCGTTGGAGAAGAAGGTGATGTAGGCGGTGGCGGGTAGCGTCCAGGCGAGGCCCCAGGCGTAGTTCGATCCCGTTTCTCCGGCCACCATCTGTCCGAAGCCCAGCAACAGGCCGAGCATCTCCCAGGCCAGAACGTCGGCGGGGCGGCGGAAGGCGACAAAAAAGCCGAGGATGCAGCAGAACCAGACGGTGAGGATGCCGGTCATGATCAACAGCGTGGTTTCAGCGGCGCCAAGCGGCGCGGGTCGCCGCCGCGGCGCTTCACCTGGGGCCGCGTCCTTCTTGCCGGCCGCGGATGGCGCGCCAGCCCTGGGCGGCTGCCCGGACTTGCTCTGCAGATTGCGCATGGCCGTTCCCACCCGGCGTCCGCCCGGGGCGCTTGAAGCGGCTTCGAGTTTCAGCACCGCATCGACGCGGACCCCGCCGCGCAGCACGGTGGCGGTGACGGTGTCGCCGGCGCGTTTCCGCCGCAGCGGAGTGTGCAGATCGGCGAGGCCGCGCACCTCGGCGCCGTCGATGGAGACCAGACGGTCACCGGTTTGGAGGCCCGCCTGGGCGAGCGAGTCGCCGCGCCCGCCCCACACGCTCAGGTCCCGGCTGCTGAACCCGACCGGGTAGCGGGGGTAGCCCTCCGAACCGGTAATATAGCCATACAGGTCGACGCTGGTGCGCAATTGGAACGCGCCAACCAGAACACACAGCAGGACCAGCACGATGACCGGAGTGCGCGGATGCCGGAGGGGTTTCATAATAAAAATTGGAGATCGTATCCGATTATGCCATTTGCCTCAATCCCGGAAGCCCTTGAAGACTTCCGGGCGGGAAAGATGCTGGTTGTCGTCGACGACGAGGACCGCGAGAACGAAGGCGACCTCACCATCGCCGCCGAGGTGACCACGCCCGAGGCGATCAACTTCATGGCCGTGCACGGGCGCGGGCTGGTCTGCCTGGCCCTGGCGCCGGAGATCTGCGAACGGCTGCAGTTGCCGTTGATGAGCCAGGTGAATACTTCGCGGTTCGGCACGGCTTTCTGTGAGGCGATAGACGCGGCCGCGGGGGTTACAACCGGCATCTCGGCGGCCGACCGCGCGCATACCATCCAGGTGGTGATGCGTGAGGACTCGCGCCCGCAAGATCTGGCTCGGCCGGGGCATATGTTCCCGCTGCGGGCGCGGGAGGGGGGCGTGCTGGTGAGGGCGGGGCAGACCGAGGCGGCCGTCGATCTGGCCCGGCTGGCCGGAATGCGGCCGGGCGGGGTGATCTGTGAAATCATGAACGACAACGGCTCGATGGCGCGGATGCCGGATCTGGTGGAGTTCTGCCGGCGGCATGGGCTGAAGCTGATCTCGGTGGCGGATCTCATCCGGTACCGGATGGAGCATGAGCGGATCGTCAGGCGGTCGGCCGAAGGCCGTCTGGTGAACGATATCGGCGAGTTCAGGACCGTTTCGTTCGACAGTTCGGTGGCCGAAGGCGTACAGGAAAGCCACCTGGCGCTGATCCATGGCGACATTGCGAAGGCCGGCGACGTGTTGGTGAGAATGCACACTCGTTGTACCTACGGAGACGTCTTTGGTTCGACGGAATGCGACTGCCGCCGGGTGCTGCGGCGGGCTATGGAGAAAGTGGCCGCCGAGGGCGCTGGCGTTGTCGTCTACCTTCATCAGACGGGTCCGGGCATCCGGCAGGTTACCAGCGACGAGCCGTGCTGCCTTCCGCGGCTGGTTTCTCACTCGCGGGAACACTACCACTATGTTTCTCCCGCCGGGCAGCGGCAGTTGCAGCATGAGTCCGGCATCGGGGCGCAGATTCTGTCCAACCTGGGCCTGAAGCGGATCCGGCTGCTGACCAACCACCCGCGCAAGGTGGTGGGGCTGGAGGGCTTTGGAATCGAAATCACGGCGCAACTGCCGCTGGATTGAAACTTGTAACATCAGGCCTGGGAACACAACCTGGGTGGGCCGCGTTAAAAGTGCATAGGAGAGAAACGATGAAACTCATCCGTTACGCAATCGCGCTCACGGTCTTCGCGGCGGTTTCGCCCGGCGCCGATCAGGCATTGCTGGGCCTGGTGCCGGCCGGGGCGCACATGGTGTCGGGCCTGGATGTCGACAGGGCCAGGGATTCGGCGTTCGGGCGGAAGATCCTGAACGAGATGAAGCAGGAAGACGCGGGGTTCCAGAAGCTGGTGGAGCAGACCGGTTTCGATCCGCGGCGCGATCTGCGCTCGGTGGTGATGGCCTCGGCAGGCAAGCCCGGGCCGGGCAACGCGCTGGTGGCGGTGAGGGGCGCGTTCGATATCTCGAAGATCACGCGGCTGGCCGAGACGCAAGGGGCGCAGTCGAGCATTTATAAAGGGATCCAGGTGTGGACGCCAAAGCAGGCGGCGAAGCCCAGCGAGGGCAGCTTTGCGATGCTGGATCCGACGCTGGCGGTCTTCGGCGGCGATGCGATGGTGAAGGCGGCGATCGACGCCAAGTTGTCGGGTGCGCCGAAGCTGCCGGCCGGGCTGGTTGCCAAGATCGCCGAATGGAGCGGGATGGACGCCTGGTTTGTCTCCACGGCCAGCCTGAGCGAGATGGGCGTCGGCAAGCCTGGACAGAATGAGATCCTGCCGGGCGGGCTGGCGATCGAGGCCATCCGCGAGGCGGCGGCCGGCGTCCGGTTCGCGGAGAACATGGAGATCTCCGGCGACATCCTGACGCGCTCGGCCCAGGACGCCGCGGCCCTGGCCGACGTCATGCGGATGCTGGCCAACATGATCCGGCTGAACGCCGGCAAGCCGGGCGCCGACGCCGTTGTTCCAGTGGCTGACAGCCTGCAGGTTTCGGTCGCGGACGCTTCGACGAAGTTCACCCTGACCGTGCCGGCCGCGACGCTGGACCAGATGTTCTCGACGCGCGGCAAGCGGGTGGCGAAGCGCGGCGATGCGGCGCCGGCCGCGGCGCGCTAAGATGGAAGAAGCGGAATACCCGCCGGAAGGAGGTGAGTGTAGCAAATGGCTGAAGTGATCATCCAGGATGGTGAGACTCTTGAGAGCGCGTTGCGGCGGTTCAAACGCAAAGTGCAGCAGGAAGACATCATCAAAGAGATCAAGAAGCATGCCCACTACCTCAAACCCGGCGAAAAGAAGCGTCTAAAACAGGCGCTGGCGCGCAAGCGCAACCGGAAGAAACGGTCCAGGGACATGGACTAGTTCCAGGCTTCAAGATCATACAAACGCATGGGGCGCCCTCGACGGGGCGCCCTATTCGCGTCTACCGCGGGAACCGGACTACTTCAACGCCTTCTTCATGTCGTGTTCCACCTGCTTGAAGCCCGCCGGGACGGCGAACTGCGCGCCGTCGATGGCCGAGGTGGAGAAGTTGCGCGACTCGACGGTGACCTCCATCAGCGCCGCCGGCTTCTGCGGCTGCGCCTGGGCCGGAGGCTGCTCGGGCGTGGGCGCGGGTTCGGCTTCCTGCTTCTTGCGGCGTCCGAATCCGCCCAGCGCGCCGCCAGCGAGTCCGCCGAGGCGGCCGGTGGCGCGGGAGATCTGCGAAGTGGCCGAATTCTCGGCCGAACGGCGGGCGCTGTCCGAAGCGGCTTCACCCACGTTCGGCATCTGCGGCATCTCGCCGCCGGGCATGCCGCCGGGGCCCTGCATGGTGGTGATCTGGAACACCGGGACGCCTTCCAGTTTCGAGGCTTCCTTGATCATCTTCGCCATGCCTTCGCTATAGCCGCGCTGGCCCATCATCATCGGGTTGTTCATCATGCCCGGCGCCCAGCCCATCTTTTCGGCCATCCGCGAGTAGAACTGCTGCACCTGCTCATAGCCGGCGATGCGCGGCGCCAGCCACATGTCGGAGACCATATCCATGTTCATGGTCTGGCCGCTGGACTGGTCCTTGATCTTCGTCGTCAGCGTCATGATGAACTGTCTGGCCGCCAGTCCTTCGATGGTCCTGGTCTGGCCTGTCGGGTCCACCTTGACGTCGAATTCCATCTGGGCGCCCTCGGCGGCGTCTGCGCCCTTCTGTCCGGACATCTTGTCGGCCATGGCCTTCATGGCCTGGCGGAACTCGGCGAAGGTGATGACCGAGTATTTCTTGTCCTTAAGATCGATGCTGGTCATGGTCTCGGCGTCGAGGTCGATGACGCTGATCGAGTCCTGCGCCAGGGTTGCGAGTTTGTTGCCCTTCAGCAGAATGCGGCTGGTCTGAGGCTGGGCGGCCTTGCCTCCTCCGGGAATCATCTTCATCATCCGCAGCATTGAACCGCCGGTCATCGTGGAGACCTGGTCGTAGCTGAAATCGGCCCAGGCGGGCATGATAAACGCGGCCAGCGCCGCGGCCAAGAGTTTCGTTTTCATAGTGGTTCGAACGCCCTCCATCCACTGAGAGTAGTGAATTTGGCGGTGGAGTACAATAGCCCTACTGGAGTAGCAAGTGGCAGAAGAACTCATCGTCCGTCCAAGCCTGCGCAGGGCAAAGCTGACTCTGATCCTGGCGGCCGTCATCCTGGCCACCACACTCTATACGTGGTGGCTGTTCCGCGAGCATGTCGCATGGTGGGTGATCGTCGTCGGCGCATTCCCGTTTCTGGCGCCGGTGCTGGCATGGATCGACCACCGCAGGACCTGTCTGACCCTGTCGGGCCGCATCCTGAGCTATCACCAGGGATTCATCGCCACCTCGACCGAGCGCATCGATGTGTCGAAGGTGCAGAACGTCAAAGTCGAGCGCACGCTGGTCGACCGCATCTGGGGCGTAGGGACGCTGGTGATCGAAACCGCCAGCGAATCCGGGCGCCTGGTGATGCAGAACGTGGACGCTCCGGCGCAGGTCGCCGACCGGATCGTGGCCGCCGGAGCAAGGATCGAGCAACAAGGCAGACAGGAACCATGAGCGAATTTCTCGAAGGAAAGACAGCCGTGGTCAGCGGAGCAAGCCGTGGCCTGGGCAAGGCGATGGCGATGGCGCTTGCGGCCGAAGGCGTCAAAGTGGCGCTGGTTGCCCGCGACCTGGCCAAACTGAACGAGGCAGCCGGCGAGATCCGCGCCCAGGGCGGGTGCGCGGAGGTGTTTGCCGCGGACCTGACCCGTGAAGACAACGTCGCCGCGCTGGAACTCGCCGTCACCGAAAAGCTGGGCAAGGTCCAGATCCTCATCAACAACGCCGGCGTGAATCTGCGCAAGCCGCTGGTGGACTTCACGCTGGATGAATGGCGCGGGGTGATGGATGCCAACCATACAAGCGCGTTCCTGATGTGCAGGGCCTTCGTGCCGCGCATGAAGGGGACGGGCTACGGCCGCATCATCAACCTGACGTCGATCATGAGCCACGTCTCGCTGCCCGAACGGGCGGCGTATTCATCGAGCAAAGCCGCTTTGCTCGGGCTCACCCGCGCCCTGGCGCTGGAACTGGCCGGCGACGCCATCACCGTGACCGCCATCAGCCCCGGACCCTGTTCAACAGAGATGAACGCCCCGATCCTGAACGATCCGGAGTGGAACGCTTCGTTCCTGGCCAAGATCCCCGTGCATCAGTGGGGCCGGCCGCGGGACGTCGGCGCGCTGGCCGTCTTTCTATGCTCGGAGGCATCGGCGTTCATTACCGGCACCGACATACTGATCGACGGAGGCTGGACGGCGCAGTGAACCGCAGACGGTTGCTGGCCGCCTTGCCCGCCCTGCTGGCCGGCTGTGGGGGCTCGAAGAAGAAACGCATCGCGGTGATCCCGAAGTCCACCGCCCACCTGTTCTGGGTTGCGGTGCGGGCCGGAGCGATGGCGGCGGCGAACGAGCGTGACGCCGAGATCCTCTGGAACGGTCCCGCCACGGAATCCGATTACAGCCGGCAGATCCAGATCGTCGATTCAATGATCGCCCAGCGCGTGGACGGCATCGCGATCGCGGCGGCTGAACGCAAGGCGCTGGTGGGCGTTGTTGAACGCGCGGTGGCGTCGGGCATCCCGGTGGTGGTCTTCGACTCCGGCCTGGACTCGCAGAGCTACCTGTCGTTTGTTTCAACCGGCAACTACGAAGCCGGCAAACTCGCCGGGCGCCATCTGGGGCAGTTGCTGGGAGGCAAGGGCGACGCCGCCATCATCATGCACGCCCCGGGGAGTTTCTCGACAATGGACCGCGAACGCGGCTTCCGCGATGCCCTCAGGGAAGAGTTTCCCGCCATCCGCATCGTGGCGGAGCAGTTCAGCATGGGCGACCGCGCCAAGGCCCGGGCATCGGCGGAGAACATCCTGGCCGCGCACGGCGGGCTGCATGGCATCTTCGCTTCCACTGAACCGGCCGCGGCCGGTATCGCTCTGGCGCTGCGCGCGCGGGAGAAAGCCGGCAAGGTGAAGTTCGTCGGCTTCGACTCAAGCGATGCCATGACCGACGACCTGCGCACGGGCGTCCTCCACGCCACGCTGGTCCAGGACGCCTTCAAACTGGGCTATGAGCCCGTCCGGATACTGCTCGAAACAGGCCAGGGCAAGGCGCCTCCCAAGCAGATCGATCTGCCGGCGCGCCTGGTCACGGCAGCCGGCCTCGACAAGCCCGAGATCCGCGAACTGCTGAAACCCGGCTTGAAAAAGTAACTATAGCGATTCGGGTTCGGGCGGCGCGAACAGCCTGTCGTAGAGATACAGCAACACGGTGGAAACGAAGCCGATGCCGGCGACGATGTAGAACATCTCCGCCGGCCGCCGGTCAAACCGGATGAAGTGTTCCACAAGCCAGGTGCCCAGCCTGCCGGCGATGAACGATCCGATGGCGATGGGCAGGAAAGCGAAGCCCATGAAGGTGCCGACCTGATCGCGCGGCGCGAGCCGGCCCACGTATTCAT
Source organism: Candidatus Solibacter sp. (assembly GCA_013822245.1). Classification (GTDB taxonomy): domain Bacteria; phylum Acidobacteriota; class Terriglobia; order Bryobacterales; family Bryobacteraceae; genus PNKE01. Next base: position 24,744 of record PNKE01000062.1, on the reverse strand, counting down.
AGAACCGCGGCGCTTGCAGGGCCTCGCCGATGGCGAAGATAAACAGAGCCGCGATCGAGGCCCAGACCGTCTGCGACCAGGCCATGATGAGCCACGACGCGCTGGCGATAAGGAAGCCGAGAGTCATGGCGTTCATGGCGCGCATCTTCCTGGCGAACGCCGTCAGCGGCACGCTGAGCAGAATGATCGTCCAGGCATCGACGGTCTCAAGGATCTCGAAGCGCTTGAAGCCGAGGACTTCATCGATGTAGAACGGCAGGGAGTAGAAGATCTGCCAGAACATGATCCAGAAACCGGAAAAGATCACCAGGAAGCCGACGAAGCGGGCGTTGCGAAACACCAGCAGCATGTCGCCGAAGACCTTGCCGAACGAGCGGCCCTGTCCCTGCGCGGCGGCGCCTTCCGGCTCGCGGAAGAAAAGCAGAGTGCCGCCGAGCAGCAAGGCCGATGTGGCGGCGGACATGACGAACACATATTCGATGCCCAGCTCCGATCGGATCATCGTCGCCAGGATCGGGCCGATGGCGCCGCCGAGATTCACCAGGGCGTAGTAGATCGAAAAGCCGAGGGCGCGGTAGTCGGGGTTGGACGTGCGCTCGACGGCGCCGACGATGCAGGGCTTGATGAGCGACCCGCCGGCGGCGGTGAGAATCAGCACGGCGGCCATGTAGCCGATCTTGCCGGTTGAAGCCATGATGGCCTCGCCCGCGGGCATCCCGCCCAGCCCGATCAGGAAGTAGCCGAGAGAGAAGAAGGCGAAGCAGGCGGCGAGTGTGCGTTTGAAGCCGTAGCGGTCGACAAAGACGCCGGCGACGATGGGCAGCGACCAGGTGAGTCCGGCGAACATGCCGATGAGCCAGCCCACTGACGGCAGGTCGAGCCCGATCTTATTGGCGAGATAGAAGCTGAGAACGGCCTTGGAGCCATAAAACGCCAGCCGTTCAAACAACTCGAGGATGTTGGCCGTCCAGAACACCGGGGAAAAGCCGGTCCGGATTCTGTGAATGGTACTTTCGCTCTGCGTCAAGACTACGCTCCTGGAGGATTGCTCCGCCTGAAGGGGGAAACGGATCTCAGAATAACACGCGCGCCGAGCCGGTCCGCTGCCGGCCGCCACACGCGCGTCCGCACTTGAATAGAATGGGGATTTGGAAGTCATGGCCGGGCTAGGAGCCAGCTTCCGGCGCCGCGCGCCGTCCGCGGCGAGTACTTGGGTCCGGCGGCCCGCGGACCGGGCCGGCCCAGGCGCGAGATGGTTGGCGCAGGCGAACGAGGTCAGATGCTGGAGACGCGAATTCTGCTAGCGGCGGGCGAAACAGAAGTGGTTTCCCATTTGCTCGCCTGCCTGGATGCGATGGGTTGCGCGGAGGTACGGCACGCCCCGGCCGCCGGCGCGGCGATCGAAGCGGTATCTGACTGGAAGCCCGGTCTGGTCCTCATGGACATCGATCTTGGCGGCGAGGACGGCATCGAGACGGCCGCCAGAATTCAGGCCATCCGCGACGTACCTATTGTCTACCTCGCCAGCCGGGCCCAGGACGCCGCCAGCCAGCACGCGCTGAGCACGTCGCCTTACGGTTATCTGCTCAAGCCCGTCTCGGAGAGGGAACTCGCCACCACCATACGCATGGCGCTGCATCTCCACTCGCTGCACCGCCGGATCAGGGACCGTGACACCGAACTGCGCACGCTGGTGGCCAACGTTCCGGGCATCGTCTACCGCTGCGCGCTGGATCCTCCATGGCCCATGACACAGATGAGCCGCGGGGTGTTGGAGCTCACGGGTTGGAGCGCCGAGGACTTCCTCCAGGGCCGCGTTCACTGGGCCGGGATTGTCCACCCAGGCGATCTCGATGCCTTGGAGCAGGCAGTGGCCGCCGCCATTGAATGCCGCCAGCCCTACCACGCCGTCTATCGCATTGTCCGCAAGGACGGCCAGGTCCGCTGGGTCGAGGAATCCGGCCGCGGCGTGTGCATCGAAGGCGGCAAGCCGGACCATCTCGACGGCATCCTGATGGACGTCACCGAGCGCAAACTGGCGGACGTCGCCTCCGCCGAGGCCCTTGCCGAACTCGATGCCATCTACTCCAGCGTGCCGGTGGCGTTGATGCTGGTTGATCAGAACCGCCGCGTCACGAAGCGGAACCTGGCGGCCGTGGGCGGGCCGGACCAGGGAACCAGTGCCGGAGAGGTCTTGCGGTGCCTGAACTCGCTCGACGATCCGCGCGGCTGCGGCTTCGGCGGCGGATGCCACGCCTGCGCGATCAGGGAGGCGGTGCGCCAAACCTGCGAGGACGGCTTGCAGCGCCACTCGATCGAGGCCTGGCTGCCGGTCAACACCGGTTCGGGCGTCGAGCAGCGCTGCTACCTGGTGTCGACGACCCGTCTGCACAACGGAGGCGATCCGCGGGTCCTGGTCTCGGCGCAGGACATCACTGACCGCGAAGGCGCGCGCCGGGCCTTGGCTGAAAGCGAGAGCAAGTATCGCGCGCTGTTCGACAACATGCTCGACGGCTTTGCCGTCCACCGGATCATCACCGACGGCGAGGGCCGGCCCTGCGACTACCGGTTCCTGTCGGTGAATCCGGCGTTCGAGACCATCACCGGCCTGCCGGCCAGCGGCATCGCCGGCCGGCGGGTGCTGGAGGCCGTGCCCGAACTCGACCGGTTTTGGATCGAGACCTTCGGCAAGGTGGCGCTTGGCGGAGAGCCGGTCCGCTTCGAGCGCCTGGTGCCGGCGCTGGACAAGTGGTTCGATGTCTACGCCTTCGCTTTGGGCAATCTTCAATTCGCCACGGTTGTGAGAGACACGACCGAGCGTAAAGTGGTCGAACTGCAATACCAGGGCGTCTGGGAACGGTCGATCGATCCGATGCGGCTGGTCGATATGGATGGCCGGTACGTGCGCGTAAACGACGCCTTTGTGCGTCTATTCGGCAAGTCGCGGGAGGAGTTGATCGGCCAGCCGTTTGACTGCATCTATCACGAGAAAATCAGGCCGTGGATCCGCCAGCGTCTGGAAGCGATGCGGACGCGCGGCATGCTTGAGATGCGGGAGGAGGTGAATGCCAGGCTGTGGGACGGCCGCAAGGCATGGCTGGACATTTCGACAGGCTCCATTGAAGTCGGCGGCGCCAGGCTGGTGTTGTCCATTCTGCGGGACGTCACCGAGAGACGCCTCAATGAAGAGCGGCTCATCAGGAGCGAGCGCCGCTTCGCCCATGCCGCCGAATCCACGCGGGAGATGATCTGGGAGATCAACCCGGGCGGCCTTTACACCTACGTCAGTGAGGCCAGCCAGCGCATGCTCGGATACGCTCCCGACGAGATCGCCAACAAGCTCCATTACTTCGACCTGCACCCGGAACAGGAACGCGAGCGATTCGTCGAAGCTACGATGGCTGTGGCCACCCAGGGCCAGCCGTTCCAGAACTTCGTCAACAGGATGGTCGCCAAGGACGGGAGCATCATCGAGGTATCCACCAACGGCACACCCATCTTCTCGAAGGATGGACAGCTTCTCTGCTACCAGGGCACCGACCGCGACGTCACCGGGGAAAAGCAGGCCGAGGCGAGGCTTCTCCACGCGCAGAAAATGGAGTCGGTAGGCCGGCTGGCCGGCGGCGTTGCCCACGATTTCAACAACCTGCTGACGGTCATCAACGGCTATGGGGAGCTCGGATTGGCCCGCACGGGCGAGTCCGATGCCGTGCGGCCCTATCTGGAGGAGATCTGCAAGGCTGGTGAACGCGCGGCGAGCCTGACGAGGCAACTGCTGGCCTTCGGCCGGAAACAGGTCCTCAACCCGAAACTGCTCGAATTGAACGCCGTTTTGTCGGAGATGGATTCGATGATCGGGCGTCTGGCCGGGGAAGGCGTTTTGGTGAGGCTCAATCGGCTTCCCGATGCGGGGCGGGTCTACGCCGATCAGCACCAGATGGAGCAGGTGGTCATGAACCTGGTGGTGAACGCCCGCGACGCCATGCCGGAGGGCGGTGAACTGACGATCCGCACCCGTTGCGTGGAGTTGGACGAACAGGCCGCCGCGCTGCATCCCGGCGCCGCCAAGGGGCGCTACGCGGTGCTGGCGGTCAGCGACACCGGCACCGGGATGGACGCGGCGACGCGCCAAAGGGTGTTCGAACCGTTCTTCACCACGAAGGAGGTCGGCCGGGGCACCGGCCTGGGACTGTCCATCGTCCATGGAATCGTCGAACAGAGCGGCGGATTCGTGCGGATCGAAAGCGAACCGGGCAAGGGCGCCACCTTCAGCGTTTATCTGCCGTCGGTCCAGATCGAGGGCGAAGAGCCGGATCCAACCCTGGCTGTCCCCGCCGAGACAGGCAGGGAGACCGTGTTGCTGGTGGAGGACGAGGCCGAGGTGCGCAGGTACGTCGCCGAGGTCCTCGCGGCGCTGGGCTACCAGGTGCTCCAGGCCGATGGCGCCGGCCAGGCGCTGCTTGTCTCCGAAAAAGCCAACAAGCCCATCGACCTTCTGCTGACAGATGTCGTCATGCCGCTGCTCAGCGGCAAGGAACTCGCCGCGCGCCTGCGGCCTTTCCAGCCGCGGATCCAGGTGCTCTTCATGTCCGGTTACGCCGACGATTCGATCACAGCCGAGGAGATGAACCAGCAGGGCGCCCACTTCATTCAGAAGCCATTCGGCCCGAATCAATTGGCCTTGGCCGTCCGTAAGGCGCTGGACTCGAAGCGGTCAGGCGGTTAGCCAAAACCTTTGCGGTCCGCCCGAATTGAGCGCGGAACTCACATCAGGTGCGAAGGTTGGGCAAGGGTTGGAAGGCTTCCTGGTCTTCCCCGTTTTCGGCATGGACGATGGAACGCACGCCCTTCCAACCGCCGGCGGCGGCGGGCAATGCGGCGTGGTTGCCTGTGACGTAGGCCGCTTCGTGATCGGGGTGGATGCTGTGCTTCCCGGGGGGTGACGATGCGGGTGGCCTTGACGCCGCTGATCACCTGGGCGGCGCACTCTTCGGTCTCCTTGCAGGGGCGCGGAGAGGCATCGATCCATGTCCAGAAGCGCGCCCCGGCGGCCGCGGCGGCCTCCTCGCGCTTCTGGCGGCACACCATAGAAAGGCGGGCGCACCAAACGGAGCCCGCCTTTGTAATTGACGCCGGACTTAGTATTCGCGGTCGATCTTGATGCCCGGCTCAGGCACCGGGTACTTGCCGTCGGGGCCGGCCTGCAGCGGCGACGGCCCGTCCATGGTCAGTTTGCCGGCATCGGGCGCGAACTCGTGCGGGCAGTTCAGCATCTGGTCGTAGGTCACGATACGGCCTGTGTGCGCGGCCATGCGGCCCATCGACGTCACCAGACTCGCCTCGGCCCCGCGCTTGGCTTCGTTATACGGCTTGTCCTGGCGGATGGCGTCGGTCAGGTCGTCCCACTCCCACTGATAGGGGCTTTTTTCGGGTTGCGGGAAGGCCCAGACGAGGTTCGGGTCAGCCGGCAGAGGAAGCTGTTTGCGGTTGTCCACGCGCGGCATGTTGTGGCCCTTGTAGATGCGCGTCATGCCCGGCGCATGCGACAGCGTCGAGATGACGGCCGAGCCTTTCGAACCGTGCGCGTAGCTGGCGAATTCGTCGCGCGCGCCCTTCATGTTGCGGCCGTCGAAGTACAGCCGCGTGCCGTCGGGATAAACGTATTGGACCGAATATGTATCGAAGTTCTGATCCAGCGATTCGCCGCGGTAATGCCGTCCGCCGACGGCATGGGCCTCGACGGGCCATGCGCCCTTCATCCAGCTGCATTCGTCGATCTGGTGGATGTAGTAATCCGAAAACACGCCGCCGCTCAGCCACAGGAAAGCGTGGAAGCGCCGGACCTGGTAAACCAGTTCGCTCTCATCCGCGGGACGCGGACCGGCCGTGCCGCCGCCCTGGCCCATGCGGTAGCCGCGCATGGCGACGATGTCGCCGATCTGTCCGTCCTGGATCCGCTTGAGCAGTTCGATGCGCGAGCGGCAATGGCGGACCATCAGCCCGACGCCCACCTTCAAATTCTTCGCCGATGCCGCTTCGGCCAGCTTCAGCATTCGTTTCGTCGTCGGACCGTCGACGGTAACGGGCTTCTCCATGAAGCAGTGGAGACCCTTTTCGATGGCGTAGTTGAACTGCACCCAGCGGAACGCCGGCGGCGTGCCGAGGATGACGACGTCGCCGGGTTTGAGCGCATCCATGGCCTGTTTGTAGGCGTCAAAGCTGAGGAAGCGGCGCTCCTGTGGGACGTCGATCTTGTCGCCGTGCTGCGTCTTCAGGCGGTCGTAGCTGCTGTTCATCTTGGCCGGGACCACGTCGGCCATGGCGACCAGTTTCATCGGCCCGTTGGTGACGTTCAGCGCGTCGTTGGCCGCTCCGGTGCCGCGCCCGCCACAGCCGACCAGCGCGATCTGGATGGTGTCGGTGCTGGCCGCATGGACATGGGGCAGCGCGATGCCGGCCAGCGCCGAAACGCTCGCCGTGCGCGTGGTCCTGGCAAGAAACTCGCGCCGAGACGCGGTGGGGTTCGTGGATTCGCTCATCGAGGTGATCTCCCTTCTCGTCCCGATAGCATATATCAAACGGAAGGTGCGGAGACGGCGGGGGCCGAGGGCCGCCTGCAACCACGAAGCGGGTTATGATCCGCAATCGGCGGCGGATCGCGGCCATGGATATCAAACATGAGGCGGCCAGGACGGGAATCACCTTCGGCGGCGCGCCGGCGGCCGCGATTTGCCGGCCGGTGAACAAGCGCGCCGTCCGGACAATCGTCCACGGGTTGCGGAGTTGGGCGTACGTGTTTGACTACGCCGTTTTCCAACATTGAAAACGGGCGGTCTCCCGCGGGGCCGCCCTGTTTGCTCGCGGATCGTGGAATCCGTCTTAGCGCCACTCCTCCCAGTTGATGTTGCGCATGTCGCCGTTGCGCAGGAAGTGGCGGTGGAAGCTGTAGCCGAGCGAAAGCGACATCGGCTCGTGGCCTTCCTTGGTCAGCGACAGGTACTGGCGCAACTGCTGGCGGAAGTCCGGATGCGCGCAATTGTTGATGATCAGTTGCGCGCGCTCGTGCGGATCCTTGCCGCGCAGGTCGGCCACGCCCTGCTCGGTGACGACGATCTGGACCGAATGCTCGGAATGATCCATGTGCGAGACCACCGGCACGATCGCCGAGATCTTGCCGCCCTTGGCCGTCGACGGGCACGAGAACACCGACATATACGCGTTGCGCGTGAAGTCGCCCGATCCGCCGATGCCGTTCATCATCTGCCGGCCCATCACGTGCGTCGAGTTGACGTTGCCGCCGAGGTCGATCTCGATGGCCGTGTTCAGCGACAGGATGCCCAACCGCCGCACCACTTCCGGATGGTTCGAAATCTCCTGCGGCCTCATGAGAATGAGCTTGCGGTAGAAGTCGAGGTTCGAGGTCACGCGGTTCATCACTGCGGGCGACAACGTCAGCGCGCAGGTGGAGGCGAACGAACAACGGCCCGATTCAAGCAGCGGAATGACGGAATCCTGCAGCACCTCGGTGTACATCTCGAAGTCCGGCACTTCCGCGTTGTCGCCCAGGGCCGCCAGCACGGCGTTGGCCACGTTGCCGACGCCGGATTGCAGCGGCAGGAACCGCGGCGGGATGCGGCCCGCGCGCATTTCGGCCACGAAGAAATTGGCTACGTTCTGGCCGATCTTCTCGGTGGCCGGGTTCGGCGGCTCGAAACCGCCGGCTTCGTCCTCCAGGTCGGTGTAAACGATGCCGGCGATCTTTTTCGGGTCCACCACGCACATCGCCGCGCCGATACGGTCGGAGACGCCGAAGATCGGAATCTCCTGGCGCGCCGGCGGGTCGGCTGGCTCGAAGATGTCGTGCATGCCCAGCAGCGTCGGCGGGTGCTTCCTGTTGAGCTCGATCAGGATCTTGTCGGCCAGGCGCAGGTAGGTGTTCGACGCGCCGACCGACGTACTCAGCACCACGCCGCCGCCGGCGGTGACGTCGCACGCCTCGACGATCGCCCAGTGGATGGGCCCAAGGAAACCGTAACGCGCCACCTGCGGCAGCAGCGACAGGTGCATGTCGACGAATCGCACCTGTCCCTTGTTGATCTGCGAACGCAGCACCGGGTTGGACTGATACGGCGTGCGGAAGCTGATGGCCTCGGCTTCAGCCAACGCGCCGTCCAGCGACGGGCCGGTCGAAGCGCCGGTCAGCACGCCCACCTTGAACGGCCGTCCCATGGCATGTTCGGCTTCGGCGCGGGCGGCCAGAGCCTTCGGGATGGCCTTGGCTGCGCCCGCCGGAGTGAAGCCGGAGAAGCCGATCGTCTGGTTATTCTGAATCTGGGCTGCGGCTTCTTCAGGGGTCAGGACTGGAAATGGCAAAGACATATTATGAATTCACTCCTTGGCTCGAAACAGCGCCAGCAGGGTTTGCGCGGCGCCGAAGGATGTCATGCGGCCTTGTTGAACGTCTTTCTCCACCCTTGGCAGGTGGCCGCGAACCTCGGGGTGTTGCCGGAATAAATCTTCCAGCCCGTCGGCAATCAGTTCGCGCATCCACGCGAGAACCTGCTGCTGGCGGCGGCGGGCGAGGTAGCCGTTGGACTCAATCGCCTGCCGGTGCTCCAGAACGGCGTTCCAGATCTCGGGCAGGCCCTCGCCGGTCAGCGCCGAACACGCCACAACCGGCGGGGTCCAGCCTTCCGGCGCCGGTGGAAACAGGTGCAGCGCCGAGGCGTATTCGACGCGGGCCCGCTCGGCGCGCAGCTTGTTGTCGCCATCGGCCTTGTTCACCGCCATCAGGTCGGTCATCTCGATGATGCCCCGCTTGATCCCCTGCAGTTCGTCGCCCGCGCCGGCGATCATGATGAGCAGGAAGAAATCGGTCATCGACCGCACGGCGGTCTCCGACTGGCCGACGCCGACTGTTTCCACAAAAACATTCCGGAATCCCGCGGCTTCGCACAGCAGGATGGTCTCGCGCGTCCGGCGCGCCACGCCGCCCAGATGATTGCGCGACGGCGACGGCCGGATGAAGGCCGCCTCCTCCTGCGAGAGCCGCTCCATGCGTGTCTTGTCGCCCAGGATCGATCCTTGCGAGATGGGCGACGAAGGATCCACCGAAAGTACCGCCAAATTCTCCTTGCGCTGATTCACAATGTGCAGGCCCAGCGCATCGATGAAGGTGGACTTCCCTGCCCCCGGCACGCCCGTGATGCCGACACGCCTGGCGTGGCCCGCCGCGTGGATGACCCCATCGAGGATCTCCCTGGCCACAACCGCATCGGCTGCCAGCTCCGATTCGATCACCGTGATCGCCCGCGCCAGCATCACGCGGTCGCCATCGAGCACGCCCTTGATGTAGTCCGCGGGCGCAAGCCGACCCCGGCGCGCGCGCACCGCCGCCGGAGCCGTCATCGTTCGAACGTTGTCTGACCCCGCCGTCACACTCTTTCCATCAATACTTCCAGCACCTTCTTCGCGCAGACCGGAATCACGCTGCCCGGTCCGAACACTCCGACGGCGCCGCCTTCATACAGCGCATCGTAATCCTGCCGCGGGATGACCCCGCCGACAAACACCGCGATGTCGCCGCGGCCCAGCCGCTTCAACTCGCTCACCACTTCCGGCGCCAGCGTCTTGTGCGCCCCGGCCAGCGATGAGATGCCGACAACATGGACGTCGTTCTCAACCGCCATGCGCGCGGCTTCCTTCGGCGTCTGGAACAGCGGGCCGACGTCGACGTCAAAGCCGATGTCGGCAAATGCCGTGGCCACCACCTTCGCGCCCCGGTCATGGCCGTCCTGGCCCAGCTTGGCGATCAGCACGCGCGGCCGCCGCCCTTCGGCCGCGGCGAACTCGTCGGCCAGTTTGCGCGCCCCCTGGAATTCGGGATCGGCCTGCGACTCGGCGGAATAAACGCCCGAGATCGTCCGATTCACCGCCTGGTAGCGTCCGAACGGTTTTTCAAGCGCCATGGAGATCTCTCCCAGCGTGGCACGAAGCCGGGCCGCCCGCACGGAGAGTTCCAGCAGATTGCCTTCACCGGTTTCGGCGCAACGGGTCAGCGCGGCCAGCGCTTCCTGCACAGCCTGTTCGTTGCGCGTTGCCCGGATCTCGGCCAGCCGCCGCACCTGCGATTCCCGCACCGCCGAGTTGTCCACTTCCAGAATATCGATCGGATCCTCGTGGTCCGGATGATACTTGTTCACCCCGACGATGGTCTCGCGGGAGGAATCGATGCGCGCCTGCCTCCGGGCCGCCGCCTCCTCGATGCGCATCTTCGGCAGGCCGGTCTCGATGGCCTTGGTCATGCCGCCGAGCCGCTCCACCTCCTGGATCAACGCCCAGGCCCGCTTCATCAGCTCGTGCGTCAGCGATTCGACATAGTAGGACCCTGCCCACGGATCCACCGCCCGGCAGATCCCGGTCTCCTCCTGCAGATAGATCTGCGTATTGCGCGCGATGCGCGCCGAAAAGTCGGTCGGCAGCGCGATGGCTTCGTCCAGCGCGTTGGTGTGCAGCGACTGTGTGTGCCCCAACGCCGCCGCCATGGCCTCGACAGCCGTCCGCACCACGTTGTTGAAAACGTCCTGCGCCGCCAGCGACCAGCCCGATGTCTGCGAATGCGTCCGCAGCGCCATCGACTTGTCGCTCTTCGGATTGAACGTCTTCACGATCTTCGCCCACAGTATGCGCGCCGCCCGCATCTTGGCGATCTCCATGAAGTGGTTCATGCCGATCGCCCAGAAGAAGCTCAGCCGCGGCGCGAACTCGTCGATCGACAGCCCCGAGTTGATGCCCGTCCGCAGATATTCCAGCCCGTCGGCCAGCGTGTAGGCAAGTTCGATATCCGCCGTCGCCCCGGCTTCCTGCATGTGGTAGCCCGAGATCGAGATGCAGTTGAACTTCGGCATGTTCGCCGAACAGTACCGGAAGATGTCGCCGATAATCTTCATCGACGGCGTGGGCGGATAGATGTACGTGTTTCTGACCATGAACTCCTTCAGAATGTCGTTCTGAATGGTTCCGGTCAGCTTCGCCGCCGCCACGCCCTGCTCCTCTGCGGCGACGATGTAGAACGCCATCACCGGCAGCACGGCGCCGTTCATGGTCATCGACACCGACATCTGATCCAGCGGAATCTGATCGAAGAGGATCTTCATGTCCTCCACTGAATCGATCGCCACGCCGGCCTTGCCGACATCGCCTTTCACTCGCTCATGGTCTGAATCGTAGCCGCGGTGCGTGGCCAGGTCGAACGCCACCGACAGGCCCTTCTGCCCGGCCGCAAGGTTGCGGCGGTAGAATGCGTTGGACTCCCCGGCCGTCGAAAAACCGGCGTACTGGCGCACCGTCCAAGGCCGCATCACATACATCGTCGAGTAAGGCCCGCGCAGGAACGGCGGCAGCCCGGCGGCGTATTCCAGGTGCTCCATGCCGGCCAGGTCCGAGGCGTTGTACCACGGCTTGACGTTGATCTGCTCGGCCGTGTTCCACACGCTGTCGGCCGGAGCCGGCGCCGCCGGCGTCTTCGCCGCCGGGCGGTAGTCAATCTTGGAAAAGTCGGGTCTCATGGTTAGCTATTCACCCCCAGGCGATCCTGCCACTGGCCCAGCGTTTCCACCTGGTTCGACAGCACGTGGACGAATCCGGCGACGCCAATCGCTTTCAGTTCCTCGATCTGCTCCTTCGGATTGCCCGCGACAACAATCGGCACTTTTGTTTGCGCGGCGATGTCGCGCGCAAACTCAACATACTCGCCGTCCGACGAGCACAGCACGATCAGATCGGCCTGCGCATCCAGTTGTTCGCTCTCCACGATGTCGAAACCGCCGCAGCCGAAGAAGTTCATGCAGAACGCCGCCCGCGCCATCTTCATCTTCAGGTCGCCGCGCCTGAGCAGTTCGACCCGCGGCGTCTTGCCCGCCGCCCTGGCATGGCGCTCGGTCCGCAGCCGGACGCCTTCAATCGCCCGCGCCTGCCGCCAGTGCGCGCCCAGCGCTTCGGCTGCATCCAGCGCCGTCTCTTTGGTGTCCGGATAATTGTTGACGCCCACCATCGTCTTGCGGCGCGTGGCGATCGCTTTTTCCTTCGCCGAGCGGGCTTCGGCGATCCGCGCGTCGATGAACGCCTGGGCCTTCGAGAAACCGCCCTGCGCTTCGATCCGCTGGAACAGCGCCCAGCCGTCGCGGGCCAGCGTGTCGGTCAGCTTTTCGACATAGTACGCCCCGCCCGCCGGATCGGAGACGGCATGGAGATGCGCCTCTTCCTTCAGCATCAGTTGAACGTTGCGCGCCATCCTCGCCGAGAACCGCGCCGGCACAACCTCCATCGAATCGCATCCGCCAATGGCCGCGGCCAGCGCTTCGGTGGTCACCCGCAGCAGGTTCGTATACGGGTCGTATATGGACTTGTTGGACAGCGCCGTGCGCGCGTGAATCCTCATCCGCGCCGCCTCGCCGGCCTCGCTCATAAACGCCGAAACCGCCTGCGCCCACATCATCCTCGCCGCCCTCAGCTTGGCGATCTCGAAGAAGTAATTCGAGCCGATCGAAAAAACAAAGGTCAGCGATGCCGCTTCGGCCGCCGCATCCGATGACGCCGCCAGCCGGTCAACGCCCTCGGCGATCGCGCACGCCAGTTCCTCGACCGCCGTCGCGCCGGACTCATGGAAGCGCGAGACATCCACCGCGTTGGCCGGCTTGAAGCCTTCCCCGGCGATCTCCCAACTGCCCGCCTTGCCGCGGACAAACGGAAACTCGCCCGGCGCCGTGTCAAGCGGCGACACGTCGGCGGCCCTGTAATAGGGCCGCACGGCGATGCCTTCCTCGGTCTTCCAGACAAGCCGCTTGTCGTAATCGGCGCCCTTCAGATCGGCCTGGATCAGCGCTTCCCACTGCCCGGTGGAGACCGGCGGAAAGTCGGCGCCGATGTTGAGCGGCGTCACATCGTGCTGGTCAATGTCCGGCATCGGGCGCCTCCTGGACCACTTCGATCAGGTAGCTGAAATCCTTCGGATGGACGAAGAAAATCTGCGTCCCTCGCGAACCCGGACCCGGCTCCTGCGTCATGTTGAAGCCCGCCTCCTTCATGTATGCGTAGGCCGCCTGGATGTCGCCCACCCGGAACGCCATGTGGGCAAACCCGCCGCGCCCGCCGTTCTTTTCAATCTGCTTGGCCACGGGCGATTCCGCCGACAGCGGCTCGAGAAGCTGGATCAGATTCTCGCTCGCGCCGATGCGCAGCAGAACCTCGCGCACCTGATGCTTGCCGTGGACTTCCTCGCGGTGCAGTTCCGCGAAGCCCAGCTTCTTGTACTTCTCCACATAGGCTTCGAGCTGTCCTTGCGGAACGGCCAGCGCGATGTGGTCGACAAACTGGAACCCCGGGACTTTGCTGAGATCCTCTTTCATGGCTATGGCCGCTCCTCCCTATTCAAAGTCCACCAGAATCTGGCTCGCGCTGACGCCGTCCCCGGCGCCCACGCGCACCTTCAACACCTTGCCCGCGTTCGGCGCCGTGATGGCGGTTTCCATCTTCATCGCTTCCAGTATCAGCAGCGTGTCGCCGGGCTGGATCTGCTGGCCTTCCTGCGCGGCCACCTTCACCACAATCCCGTTGATCGGGCTGCGGCACACCTTCGCCTCGTCGACGTTGCCTTCATCCTTCGGCGCGCCCGCCGCCGCCATGGGCGCGGCCCCGGTCATGCGCACCGCGCCGGGCTGGATCATGTAGCCCGGTATCGGCCTGTTGGCTTCGGCCTCGGTCGCCTCAACTTCCACTTCGTATACCTTGTTCTCAAGTGTGATCTTCAATTTCACGGCTGGCTTCTCCCCTTAATCCTGTTTTCTCTCGATGCGGTGCGAGGCTTGAATGAATGCGCGCCCCTGCTGCGCCCAGGCCTGCGACGAGACCAGTCGAACCTGGCGGATCGGCGCCCGCTTCCCGAGATACGCGGAAACGGCGGCGGCGATCGCCAGCAGGGTCTCTTCCGTGATGCCTTCGCGCAGCTGCGGCGAGGACGTGGCGGCGCCTGGCTCGGGCGGCGGCGCGGCCTGCGGGCCGTAGCCTTCCACCTCCGCCAAACGCGCCGTCAGCGCCTCCACCTGGCGTTGCAGCGCCTCAATCTGCTCGCTGAGGGTTTTCAGACTGACATTTTCCATGCTGTGGCTCCGTTCTCCTCGCCTAGAGCGGAATCAGCCCGTGCTTCTTCGAGGGCCTCAACTCGCGCTTGGTGTGCAGGTATTCGAGCGCCTGCGCCAGCTTGCGCCGCGTATCGGCCGGCTCGATCACGTCGTCCACCAGCCTGCGGCCCGCCGCGACATAGGGATTCGAAAAGGCGTCGCGGTACATGTCGATCATCTCCTTGCGCTTCGCCACCTTGTCCTCGGCCTCGGAGATCTCCTTGCGGAAAACGATCTCCGCCGCGCCCTCGGCGCCCATGACGGCGATTTCGGCGGTCGGCCACGCAAACGCGCGGTCCGCGCCCAGATCCTTGCAGCACATCGCAATGTGCGCCCCGCCGTAGGACTTGCGCAGCGTGACGGTGAGCTTCGGAACCGTCGCCGCCGAGTAGGCAAACAGCATCTTCGCGCCGTGGCGGATGATGCCGCCGTACTCCTGCTGCACGCCGGGCATGAAGCCGGGGCAGTCCACGAACGTCAGCAGCGGGATGTTGAAGGCGTTACAGAAGCGCACAAAACGCGCGCCCTTGTCCGAGGCGTTGATGTCCAGCACCCCCGCCAGATACGACGGCTGGTTCGCCACCACGCCCACCGAACGGCCGCAGATTCGCGCAAAGCCAATCACCAGGTTCGGCGCATAGGCGGCCTGGACTTCGAGGAAATCGAAGTTGTCGACTACCCGCAGGATCACGTCGCGCACGTCGTAGGGCTGCTTCGGATCGTCCGGCACGATCGCGTTCAGTTCGGCCGACGGTTCGACGTTGCAGTCCGACGGAACCTCCGGCGGATCTTCCATGTTGTTGTTCGGCAGGAAACTGAGCAGCTTCTTGCAGATCAGCAGCGCTTCGTTGTCGTCCTCGGCGATGAAGTGGATCACGCCGGAGTTCACCATATGCGCCTCGGGCCCGCCCAGCGCATCGGCCGTCACCGTCTCGCCGGTCACCTGCTTGATCACCTGCGGCCCGGTGATGAACATCTGCGCATTGCGCGTCTGGATAATGAAATCGGTCAGCGCCGGCGAATACGCCGCCCCGCCCGCGCACGGTCCGCAGATCAGCGAGATCTGAGGCACGGCGCCCGACAGTTGGACATTCGAATAAAACACCTGGCCGTAGCCGCTCAGGCTGTCGATGCCCTCCTGCACGCGCGCCCCGCCCGAATCGTTGATGAACACAAACGGCGTCCCGGTCTTCAGCGACTGCTCCATGATCTTGGCCACCTTCACCGAGTGCAACTCGCCCGCCGAGCCGCCCATCACCGTGAAGTCCTGGCTGGCGAAATGCACCAGCCGCCCGTCGATCGTGCCCGCCCCCGTCACCACCCCGTCGGCCGGCGCTTCCCTGCCTTCCATGCCGAACTGCGTCGCGCGGTGCTGCGCGAACAACCCGACCTCCTGGAAAGAGCCCGGATCGAGCACGCCATCGAGACGCTCGCGCGCCGTCAGCTTGCCCTGCGACCGGTGCTTGTCCAACTTGTCGGCGCCGCCGCCCTGATGCTGCTTCTCGCGGCGCTTCTTCAAATCAGCGATCTTTTTTTCCATTGACATGTGTATGAATTCCGATGAACTGTTCTAGAGAAACAAACCTTGTTGCGGCGCAGGCGCTGCCGCGGCATTCCGCCGCGGCCCCTTGCGCCGCTGATCCTTCGAACGATTACG
This sequence comes from Candidatus Solibacter sp., assembly GCA_013822245.1. GTDB lineage: Bacteria > Acidobacteriota > Terriglobia > Bryobacterales > Bryobacteraceae > PNKE01. The sequence continues at coordinate 8,910 of PNKE01000062.1, read as the reverse complement.
CCCGCCTCATTCAGGCCCTGGCGGTTCCAGCCGCCGCGCCCTCCCTAGGCCGGCGAGACCGTGACTTTGGTCGTCTTGCCGTTGAGCTTGATCTCGTAGGCAACCGTGGTTTGAACCGGGCCCTTGACCGTATCGCCGGCCGCGGCGCCAGCCGCCGGCGCCGCTGCCTTTGACGGATCCTTGCCCAGGTTCTTCGGGCCTTCATGGCGCGTCGAAAAGAACTTCGGCGCCACCTGCGGGAACATGGCGTAGGTCAGCACGTCTTCGTCGGAACCGTCGCATCCCTTCAACGCCAGCGCCATCGACCGCAACCCTTCCCACTCCGGCTTCAGCGTGTCGGCCGGACGGCAGGTGATGCGATCCTTCTTGGTCTGGTTCGCCGCCAGCTCGACGATCTTCTGATCGCGCGGGCCGATCGTTGTGCCGTAGTAGCCCAGCATCAGGTCGGCGAACTCGCCCGTGAGCACTTTGTAGTCGCCCATCATCACGTTGAACACCGCCTGCGTGCCCACGATCTGCGACGACGGCGTCACCAGCGGCGGATACCCCGCCACCTTGCGCACGTTCGGCACTTCCCCCAGCACTGCCTTCAACTTGTCGCCCGCCCCCTGCTGCTTCAACTGCGACTCCATATTCGAGATCATCCCGCCCGGTATCTGCGAATCGAAGATGTCGGTTTCCACCCCCGTGATGTCGGACAAAAACTCCTTGTACCGCGGCCGCACCCCGGCGAAGTGCTCCTTGATCTTCCGCATCCGGTCCTTGTCGATCTCAGCGTGATAGCCCGTGCCATGTAGCATCTCGACCAGCGACTCCGTCGGGTTGTGGCCCGGCCCCAGCGACAGCGAACTGATCGCCGTGTCCACGCAATCGGCGCCGGCTTCGATCGCCTTCATCAGGCTCACCAGCGTCACGCCCGTCGTCGCATGCACATGCACGTGTACCCGCATCTCCTTGCCGCACGCCGCCTTGATCGCCTTCACCAGTTCGTACGCCGGTTGCGGCTTCAACAGCGCCGCCATGTCCTTGATGCACAGCGAATCACAGCCCATCTCCACCAGTTGCTCGGCGAATTCGACAAACGCCGGGATGGTGTGCAGCGGGCTTACCGTATAACAAATCGTCCCCTGCGCGTGCTTGCCCGAACGCTTCACCGCTTGAATCGACCGGCGCACGTTCCGGATGTCGTTCAGCGCGTCAAACACGCGGAATACGTCCATGCCGTTCTGTGCCGACTTTTCGACAAAGTGGTCCACCACGGTGTCCTCGTAGTGGCGGTAGCCGAGCAGGTTCTGGCCGCGCAACAACATCTGCAGCCGGGAATTCGGCAACAGTTTGCGGAACTGGCGCAGCCGCTCCCAGGGATCCTCGTTCAGAAACCGGATGCAGGCGTCGAATGTTGCGCCTCCCCAGCATTCCACTGACCAATATCCGGCCTTGTCGATGTCCTCGCAGGCCGGGACCATGTCCTCCATCGCCATGCGCGTGGCCATCAGGCTCTGGTGGGCGTCGCGTAGGATGAGTTCAGTCACATCGATTTTTTTAGACATATGTGAATAAGTACCTTGTAGAGCAGATTCTCAACCTAATGATAGAAGATGTGCGATTGAGAGTGCCCACTCGGATTATATCAGATAGCAATGTCTGAAATCAGGCCGCGCCACCGCCCGTTGGCGGCGACGCCCGGGGGGCCGTCCGTTCCTACCGGCTCAGGCGCCCCGTCCATCGATGTGCGGGCGTTGGCGAGGATGCGGCAGCCCGGTCAGGCGAACGCCCGCCGCAACACGTCGTAGCTCTTCGGCACGGCGGCGTCGGGATCTTCCTTGCCTTCCATTTCAAGCGACACCCAGCCCTTGAACCCAGCGCCTCTCAGTATCCTCGCGATGCGCGGATAATCCAGGTCCAGCGTGTACCACTCGCCGCCGCCATAATACGTCTTCGCCTGCACGATGGTCGCCTTCGGCGCCAGTTTGGCGATGCCGCCGTAGGGTTCGGCTTCCGGGTAGTTGCCCGTATCCAGGTTCAACCCCAGCCACGGCGAGTTCACCATGGCGTGGATCTTCAGCAGAACGTCAATGTCCGTGGTCAGGCCCCAATGATTCTCCAGGCACATCTGCACGCCCAGCTTCTCGGCATCCGGCAGGCAGGCGTTGATCGACTCCACGCACCACCCGATCGCGTCATCCAGCTTGTATCCGGCCAGCGGCGGTTCGTTGCCCTTCACCTTCATCAGGTCGTCGAAACTCGGAATCGTCTTCCATCGGCCTGAGTTCAGCCGCATGGCCGGAATCCCGAGCCGCGCCGACAGCTCCAGGCAGCGCCGCGTGTGGCCGATATGCTTCTGCCGCTCGGCCTTGTCAGGAAAGACGAAGTCCTGATGGATCGACAGCATCGGGAACGACAGCCCCTGCTCGAAGGCCCGTTTCTTCAGCGCGTTCACATACCCCGGCGTCTCGTTGTCCATCTGCCGGTGCAGAATTTCGACGCCGTCGAAGCCGATCTTCGCCGCCGAATCGATCACCTTCTCGATGGGGTACTTCGGCTGGCGGAAGTGCCAGTAGGAATAGGTGGAGACGGCCAGCGGAATCCGCTTCGTGGTAGCCCCGGCCGCGGCGCGCAGGGCGGGCAACGGCAGTGCCGCGGCGGCAAACATGGAACGTCTGGACAATGACATCGGTGAACGGCCTCCTGAAATCACCTCCAGTGTAGCCGATCGCCTCGCCGCCCCAGGATCTATCGGCGCCCCCGCTCACTCGCCCAGTTTCAGTATCATGCCCGCGTTTGAAGCCAGCCAGAACTGATCATCGCCCACCCGTGCAATCCTCGCAAACGTACCCTCTGCCCGGTAGTCCACCTTCATGTCGTACCAGTCCTTCGAGTTCGGGCTGTAGATCGCCTTCACCCGCCCGCTCAGGCTCGACATCCGCAGCCGCCCCAACGCTTCAATCCCCGCCACCAGGATGCCCGCCTTGCCCACCAGCGCCATGTCGGTGACGTGAATCTGCCGCCGCCGGAATATGGGCTCGTTGCCGCCCGTGCGCAGATCCAGTGCGTTCACCTCCGACGGCCAGTCGAAGCCGTCGTCATAGGCGATCAGGCTTGCGCCCCTCATGTCCCGCAAACGCACCTTCGTCAAATCGCCGAATGCCGAGGTGGTCACCGGTCTCCACGTTTCGCCGCCGTCGCCCGTCACCATCGTGAAGATCACGCCCGGCATCAGCCGCCGCCGCGTCGAGCGCTCCGGCGCCATCCAATCCGGCAGGTATGAGTTCCACTCCATCCGCCTCCGCGAAGTGCCGGCCATCATGCCCTGCTTCGGCGAAACGAACTCCAGCCAGCTCAACAGCGTGTTGTCGCTGCTCAGCTTCAGATCCACGCTCTCCTTCACCGGCTTCCACGTCCTGCCGCCGTCGCTGGTCTCATGGAACACATTCCCGACGCCATAGGCCCATCCGCGGGTGGGCGACTGGAAATGGACCCGGAGCATCTTGCGGTCAGGCAGTCTCCGGCGCTGCCAACCCGCCCCCCCTTCGCCGGAATACAGCAGCCGGTTGTCGCAGACTATCCAGGCGTTCGCATCGTCGAGGACGAACAAGGAGTACGGCCGGCGTCCGATACCGGTCTCCAGCCACGTCTTGCCGCCGTCGGCCGTGCGCAGCGCCAGGTTGTCTCTCGGTTCGCCGTCCTTGTACCTGACCGCCGTGGCCAGACCCCGCGTGGCGCTCGAAAAATGCAGTGACCCGAATTCCATCGATTCCCGGTCCTTGTCATGGAAGTACTGCATCGACCATCGTCCGCGCGCGAACGCCGGCGCGCCCTCGTCCGGCTTCAGCAACGCGCCCGCCGGCATCTGCGCCATCTGTGTCCGCTGCGCCGGTTGCGGCGGCTGGGCCAGCGCCGGCGCTCCTCCGGCCCATGCCAGCAGCGTCCTGCGTGTTATCGCCATGGCCTCTATTCCTCGCCCTTGCGCGCGATGTGGCCGTGCGTCATCACCAGTTCCACATGGTTGGCTTCCTCGATCGTGCTTGATGCCATCCGCGCCAGCACCAGCAGGCAGCCCACCTGTTCGCCCACCGTCGTCAGCAGTTCCATCTCCGCCCCCGTGTGCCGGTGCGGCGCCCGGTGGTGGACGTTGATCACCCCGATCACCTTGTTGCGGGCGATCACCGGAACCGAAAGGAACGCCTCGCAGTTGTCCTCGGGCAAGTCCGAGAACTTGCGGAACCGCGCATCCTTATGCGCCTCGGCTGTGATCGCCAGCATCTTCCGCTCCCGCGCCACCCACCCGGTGAGTCCTTCATCCAGCTTCAGCCTCACCCGGCCGATCTGCGAGGCGTTCGGATTGGATGAAGCGCACAGCACCAGCCGGTCGTTGTCGATCAGGTACAGCAGCGTCGACTCGCACTCGGTGAACTGCGTCACCAGATTGACGATCGCCTGCAGCGTATCGGCCAGGCTCAGCTCGCGCACCATCAGCCTTGATATGCGCTGGAAAACGCTCAACTGCTGCTCTAGCGTGGCCAGTTTCGCTTCCAGCTCTTTTGACTTGGGCACGCCCTGATTATAAAAGGTTGCGCCACGGCGCGTCCCGCGGAACAGAAGTAAAAACCAATGCCCGGCGGCGTCCGCCTCCACCGGCGACTTGCTAGGATAGGATGCTATAGAGGTTGGGTTCAGGGTGCGGTGTGCCCGGCAATGCGGTCTCGCCGCGTCGGATCGAATCGATCCCCGCGCGCGTCCCTGCGGCCGTCCCGGGTTCCCCAGGGCATTGAAAGTTTGAAACGAGAGGAACAACCAGAATGTGGAACCGCAGCAGAAGAGAAGAAGAGACCCAGGCGAGGCAGGCGCCGCCGGAACCCGTCAAGGAGGCCATCCCGACGTCCACCTACCCCACCCGCCGCGTCGATGAAGCAACCACCAGATCCGCCGCCGTCATCGGCAAGACCATCCTCGTCAAGGGAACCGTCAGCGGCAGGGAAGACCTCCTGGTCGACGGCCGCCTCGAAGGCGACGTCGATCTGCCCGAAAACCGCCTCACCGTCGGCCAGGGCGGCCACATCGAAGGCAAGATCCGCGCCCGCGAAATCGTCATCTATGGCGTCGTCCAGGGCAACCTCGAAGCCTCCGAACGCGTCGAGATCCGCAAGAACGCCAAAGTGATCGGCGACCTCAAGGCTTGCCGCCCCGTCATCGAGGACGAAGCTTACTTCAAGGGCAACGTCGAAACCATCCGCGTCGATCCGCCCAAGCCCCCAAAACCCGCCGCCCCTCCCGCCGCCGCGCCCGTTGAACCCGTCATCGTCCCCCCGCCGCCGGAGAGCCGCAAGGGATGACCAACGGCGGGACCGGAACTCATGGTCCTGCTTCCGGCCGCCCTGCCTCCGGCGCCTCGCCCGGCGATCAGGGCGGCTTGCGGCGGAGCCATGCGTTGCTCAGCCTCGCCAAACTCCTCGACGGCGCTCCCCCCTTGCAGGTGCTCGACCTCGGCGGCCTCAATCAGCAGAACCTGGACTTCGTCACCGGCGGCGGCCACCGCCTCTTTGCCGAAGACCTTGTCCTCAACTACCAAACCGCCTTCACCCCCCAGGAGCGCCTGCGCGGCGACGTTGATCCCGAAAAACTCGAACGGTTCCTCCGTGACTGCCTCCCTTTCCCCGATGCCGCTCTCGGCGCCGTGCTCGCCTGGGACCGGCTTCAGTTCCTCTTTCCCGCCGCTGCCTCGGCTCTGGTGGACAGGCTCTGCCGCCTCATGGCGCCCGGCGCCCTGCTGCTGGCCCTCTTCCATCCCGAAAACCTCGCCTCGGCCGCGCCCCTCACTTGCAGGATCTTCACCGGCGGCGCGATTCAAGCCGCCCCGCGCCCCTCGGTCCTGCCCGTCGAACCCTTCAATGCCAGGGCCATCGAAAGGACCTTCGCCTCTTTCGCCGGCGTCAAGTTCTACATGACCCGCGATAGCCTCCAGGAGGTTCTCATCCGCCGCTGACCCCCCCGGTCGGTTCTCCAAATAGGAAAAGCCCCGGCTCGCTTCCGTTTTGGACCGCGCCGGGGCTTTGCTTCTCTATTCTGTCGTGGCCGGAGTTCTACTCAACTTCGCCCAGCGAGTCGTCGAAGTTCAGTTCGCCGCCTTCGCTGCCCGACATGTAGCCGCCCTTGGTCTCGTCGTCGTAGACCTGGAACGAATCCGCCAGAACATTGTCCGGATCCGGCGCCGGCTCCTCGAGGATGTCCTCGCCCGCGATCCTCACCCGCCGGTAGTAGTCCATCCCCGTGCCCGCCGGAATCAACCGGCCCATGATGACGTTTTCCTTCAACCCCCGCAGGTAGTCCACCTTGCCGTTGATCGCGGCTTCGGTCAACACCCGCGTGGTCTCCTGGAACGACGCCGCCGAGATAAACGAATCCGTCGACAGCGACGCCTTGGTGATGCCCAGCAGCACCGGCGACCCCGTCGCCGGACGCCCGCCGGCGGCCATCGCCACCTCGTTCTCCTCGCGGAAGCGGAACTTGTCCACCACCTCCTCGGGCAGAAACTCGGTGTCGGCGATGTCCTCGATCTTCACCCACCGCATCATCTGCCGGCAGATCACCTCCAGGTGCTTGTCGTTGATGTTGACGCCCTGCAGCCGGTAAACTTCCTGAATCTCGTTCACCATGTACTTCTGCAGCTCCTGTTCGCCCAGCACCTTCAGGATGTCGTGCGGATTGCGCGGGCCGTCCATCAGCGGGTCGCCCGCCTTCACCCGCTCGCCCTCCTGAACGTTGATGTGCGTGCCGCGCGGGATCGAGTACTCGCGCTCGTTGCCGTCGTCGCCGACAACGCTCACCTTGCGCGTGCCCTTCACCACGTCGCCGATCCGCACCAGCCCCGCGATCTCGCTCATCACCGCCGTCTCGTGCGGCTTGCGCGCCTCGAACAGCTCGACCACGCGCGGCAGGCCGCCCGTGATGTCCTTGGTCTTGGTGGTCGCGCGCGGGATCTTCGCCAGTACGTCGCCCGCGTACACCGTGTCGCCCTCGCGCACGCTCAGGTGCGCGTGCACCGGCATCAGGTAACGCCGCTCGTCGCTCCGGTGTCCGCCCTCGGGCCGGATCACCACCGTCGGCATCCGCTTCTCGTCCGGCGAGTCGATCACCACCCACTGCGACAGGCCCGTCACCTCGTCCACCTGCTCGTGGTAGGTGATGTTCTCCATGATGTCCTTGAAGTGCACCGTGCCGGTGACCTCCGTCAGGATCGAGAAGGCGAACGGATCCCATTCCAGCAGCGTCTGGTTCGCCTTCACGGCCGAACCGTCCTCCACCAGAATCTTGGCGCCGTACACCACCTGATAGCGCTCGCGCTCGCGGCCCTTTTCGTCGGCCACCACCACCAACCCCGTACGGTTCATGGCGATGATCTCGTTCTTCGCGTTGCGCACCGTCTTGATCTCGATGAACTTCGCGTAGCCGTCGTTGCGCGCTTCCTGCTTGTTCTGCTCGGCTCCGCCGCTGGCCGCGCCGCCGATGTGGAACGTGCGCATCGTCAGCTGCGTGCCCGGTTCGCCGATCGACTGCGCCGAGATGATGCCCACCGCCTCGCCGCGCTCAACCAGCCGTCCGGTGGCCAGGTTGCGCCCATAACAGAGTTCGCAAACGCCGCGCTTGGACTCGCACGTCAGCACCGATCGGATCTTCACCCGGTCGATGCCCGCATCCTGGATCGCCGACGCCAGTTCTTCCGTGATCTCCTGCCGCGCCGCCACCAGCAGGTTGTTCTCGTAGTCGCGGACGTCCTCCAGCGCCACCCGGCCCACGATGCGGTCGCGCAACGGCTCGATGATCTCGCCCGATTCCACGATCGGCTCCACGTAGATGCCGTCCTCGGTTCCGCAATCGAGCTCGGTCACGATCACGTCCTGCGCCACGTCGCATAGCCGCCGCGTCAGGTAGCCCGAGTCGGCCGTCTTCAACGCCGTGTCGGCCAGCCCCTTGCGCGCGCCGTGCGTCGAGATAAAGTACTGCAGCACGTTCAGCCCTTCACGGAAATTGGCCGTGATCGGCGTTTCGATGATCTCGCCCGACGGCTTCGCCATCAGCCCGCGCATGCCCGACAACTGCCGGATCTGCAGCTTCGAACCGCGCGCGCCCGAGTCCGCCATGATGTAGATCGGGTTCAGGTAACGGCCCGTGCGGTCGTCCATCTCCATTACCTTGAACATCTCCGAGGTCACCTCTTCGGTCACCTTGTTCCAGATTTCGATGATTTTGTTGTACCGCTCGCCGTGCGTGATCGCGCCGTCGGTGTACTGCGCCTGCACTTCCATCACCTGCTTCTCGGCGTCGCGCACCAGCCGCCCCTTCGACTCCGGCACCACCATGTCGTCGATGCCGATCGATATGCCCGCCCTCGTCGCCGACGCAAACCCCAGGTCCTTCACGTCGTCCAGCATCCTCACCGTCGTGTGCAGCCCGAAGCGCAGGTAGCAGTACTGCACCATCTGCGTCAGGCCCTTCTTCTTCAGCAACCCGTTCACGAACGGCATGTCCGCCGGCAGCGTGTCGTTCAACAGCACTCGCCCCACCGTCGTTTCCATGTCCGTCTTGTTGTACGGCACCGGCTCGGTGTGCATCACGTCCTGCGAGTCGTAGGCGTTGGCCAGGTCGATCACCTTGCCCGTATAGCGCAACGTAATCGGCGTCTGCGTCTCCACCTCGCCCATCTCCAGCGCGATCAGCACGTCCTCCATCGAGGCGAACTTCTTGCCCTCGCCCTTCGATCCGCGCCGCACCTTGGTCAGGTAATACAGCCCCAGCACAAGATCCTGCGTCGGCACCGCGATCGGCGAACCATGCGCCGGCGACAGGATGTTGTTCGCCGCCAGCATCAGCGTCGACGCCTCGATCTGCGCCTCCGGCGAAAGCGGAATATGC
>PNKE01000035.1 GCA_013822245.1 Candidatus Solibacter sp. | reverse complement strand
TTCGGGGAGGGCGGCGTTGGGGAGGGGTTCATCGATTGTGCCGCGCGCTTCGGCGGAGGAACCGCCTGCGCGCGAGCCTGCGGCAGCACGGAAGAAGAGTCTAAGAATTTATTGGTGGGCGTCGTGGGGTTTCGAGGAGGGCGGCGGTGGGGAGGGGTGGTCCTTTGAAACGCGCTCCGGCGGAGGAACCGCCTACGCGCGAGCCTGCGGCAGCAAGGTAGAAGAGACCCGGAATTTATTGGTGGGCGTCGTGGGGGTTCGGGGAGGGCGGCGGTGGGGAGGGGTGGTCCTTTGAAACGCGCTTCGGCGTAGGAACCGCCTACGCGCGAGCCTGCGGCAGCAAGGTAGAAGAGACTAAGAATTTATTGGTGGACGTTGTGGGGTTTCGGGGAGGGCGGCGGTGGGGAGGGGTGGTCCTTTGAAGCGCGCTTCGGCGGAGGAACCGCCTGCGCGCGGGCCTGCGGCAGCAAGGTTGAAGAGACTCAGAATTGATTGGTGGACGTTGTGGGGGTTGGGGGAGGACGGCGGATGGGAGGGGTGAAGCGAGTGCATGGGGGCAGGGCGTCCCGACGAGTCGGGACGCGGCAAGCTGAGAGCTTGCGCCACGAAACATGGCGCCGGCGAGGGCGCCGGCCGCGGTGCGAAGGGAACCGCGCTACTCGGTCTGCGGCAGGGAGGTTGAAGAGACTAAGAATTGATTGGTGGCCGTTGCGGGGTTCGAGGAGGATGTGGGAGGGGAGAAGCGAAGACGTGCCGAATGTTGGGCGCCAGCGGGGCGTGGCCGCCCCACTTGGCTTGCGGCGGGCCGGCTTGTGCCGGTTTGGCCGCGGCTTAGTGGCGCGCCGGGCTTGGGGCGATCAATTTCATTAGCGCGCAAGACCGATGTAGTTGCGGGCGATGACGACGTTGTCGATGTAGAGGTGGTCGTCGCTGGGCGCGGGTTTCGTGCCGCCCTGATAGACGTTGAACCAGATCATCTCGATCTTCAGATCGGCCACATCGCGCAACCGCACATCGGTCTTCTCGAAGGCGAGTTGGCCGTCGATCCAGCCGCGCATTTCGCCGTCGTTGCGACCGGGCGTGTTGAGTTTGATGTGCTGCTCGACGGCGTACCAGCGGTTGTTCTTCAAGTAGCCGAGACGTTCGCGATCCCAAACCCAGCCGGAACCGTACTTGCCCTTCATGTCGACGTGGTAGCAGTAGAAACCGAACGGAGTCTCGCCGTTCTCAAAGCGGCCGAAGAGACCTCGGGCCGACCAGCCGTCGCGGCCGTTGACGGGCCGGCCGCCCCAGCCGGCGCGATTGTAGGTTCCGCTGGCGCCGGGCATTTTGCCGCCCTGCAGATCGGGATTCCAGTCGGCGGCCAGACGGAGGTAGTAACGGAAGCGGATCTCCTCGGGTTCCCCGCCCAACCGTTTGGCGAAGGCGAAGCGGAGGTTTGATCCGAGGTTGCCGTCCTTTGGAACTTTCACTCGCAGGGCGCGACCGGCGAAGGGTTCGAACTTGCGCTCGGGATCGTGATCCACGGTATCGGTGGTGGGTTCTGGTTTGTCGAGGCCCCATTCGCGGTACCACTGGGGGGACTCAAAATCGCAGGCGAAGAGGATATCCTGCCTGCCCGCAAGCCGCGGCTCGGATTGCGCCGGAGCAAGGGCGTAGAGAGCCACGCACGCGAGCAGGGCGGAGAGGGGAATCAGGGTCTGTTTTGGCATTGCTTTGAGATCCGGCGGACGAGCCAAAGTATATCATCCGCACGCCGGAAAGATGCTCGGCAACGGCAAACGGCACGGCAAACCGGGACACAAGGCCCTTTTTCGTCCGGCCCAACGACCACAAGAGTAAGGCTATCGGACGATGTGTTTTGCCCTCTGTGCTACCGCGTTTGGGTCCCATCGTCGCGGCAGTTCCCATATCTTGTGGTTGTACGCCCTGATTCCGCTCCCTGGAAAAGGTGCATTGTGTTCCTGTCCCGGTTTGGTTTTGGTTGGTCCCCGGTTTGCGGTTTACTGCCGGTTTGCAAGGAAAGGGGCAATTCCTGAAGAACCGCCCCTCGCCACGTTGGTCATGTTCGACCCTGTGCTTTGAACTGTAGGGTCCCCTTCTCATCGGGGCGAACACCAGTATAACTCAACCGGGAGCGGCGGCGCCGCTGGTTGCAGTAGAGGACGCGCTCTGAATCCCGTGGCCACTTTTTCCGCCCGGCGAACGGACGCCCGCCAGCGGAGCAGATCATTTCGGGCAGATGCTGATTCCCGACCCCGCGCATCAGCAGCCTGGGAGATGCCGGCGAACCGGGCCGGGATGGACAATCGCGTTAACCGATCCTGGTGGCCACCGATTTGGCCTGGACGAACCAGAACAGGTAGTCGGGTCCGCCGGCCTTGGAGTCGGTGCCGGACATGTTGAAACCGCCGAAGGGGTGGGCGCCGACCATGGCGCCGGTGCACTTGCGGTTGATGTAAAGGTTGCCGACGTGGAAACGGTCAGCGGCGGCCTGGATTTTGGCCGGGTTGGCCGAATAGATGGCGCCGGTGAGACCGTATTCGCTGTCGTTGGCCAGTTCGAGGGCGTGTTCGAAATCGCGGGCGCGGGTGACGGCGAGCACCGGTCCGAAGATCTCCTCCTGGAAGAGGCGGGAATCAGGGCCGATTTCGTCAAACACCGTGGGTTCGAGATAGAACCCATCGCCCGACACTTTGTTGCCGCCGGCGGCGAGTTTGCCGTCCCGCTTGCCGATTTCGATGTAGTCGAGGATCGTCTGGCGGGAGCGCTCATTAATGACCGGACCCATCTGGTAAGCCGGATCGTCCGCCGGACCCACCTTGATCGCCCGCACCTTCGGCAACAGCTTTTCCATAAAGGCGTCATGGACCGAATCGACGACAATCGCCCTCGAACAGGCCGAACACTTCTGTCCCTGATAGCCGAACGCCGCGGCGCAGACACCCGTGGCGGCGGCTTCCAGATCGGCTTCCTCATCGATGATGATGGCGTCCTTGCCGCCCATTTCGGCGACGACGCGTTTGATCCAGATCTGTCCGGGCGAGGTCTTCGAGGCGCGTTCGTTGATGCGCAGGCCGATCTCGCGCGAGCCGGTGAAACTGATGAAGCGGATGCGCGGATGGTCCACCATCAGGTCGCCCACCTCGCCGCCGCCAGCCGGCAGCATGGTGTAGCTTTCGGCCGGGAATCCGGCTTCCTCCAGCACCTCGGCGAACTTGGCGGCGATGGTCGGGGTGTCGCTGGAGGGCTTCACCACGACAGTATTGCCGGAAACCAGCGCGGCGACGGTCATGCCGGCCATGATGGCCAGCGGGAAGTTCCAGGGCGGAATGACCAGGCCGACGCCGAGCGGGATGTAGCGCAGTTCGTTGCGCTCGCCCGGCAGTTGAACGATGGGCTCGGGCGAGGCCATGCGTTCAGCCAGCAGGGCGTAGTAGTAGCAGAAGTCGATGGCTTCGCTGACATCGGCCTCGGCCTCGATCCAGGTCTTGCCCGATTCGTAGACCAGCCAGGCGTTGAATTCAAACTTGCGGCGCTGGATGATCGCCGCGGCCCGGCGGAGCGCACCAATGCGCTCCTGCCAGGGCGTGGCGGCCCAGACGGGGAAGTAGCGATCGGCGGTTTCGATGGCCTTGAGGGCCAGTTCAGGCGTGGCCTTGTGGTGAGCACCGACAACCTGGTCCGGTTGCGACGGGTTCACCGACTTCAGCAGGTTCCCGGTGTGGAACCGTTCGCGGCCGATGCGGAGGCCGTACTCCTTGCCGAATTCGGCGCGCACCTGAGCCAGGGCGTGGCGCATGGCGGCCGCGTTATCGGGTTGAGAGAAGTCCGCGTACGGCTCGTTGATGAAGTCGCACAGGCGGGTGGTCATCAGCCTTCCACCATCTTTTTGCCCCGTTCGAAGAGGTCGGCTGCATCGTCGGCGATCCTGCGGCCCTTTTCGTACAGGCCCTTGCCGCGATCCAGGACATCCTTTCCCGCCTCGTTGACGTAGTCGCGGCTCTTGGCGGCGGTGCGGCCGATGCGGCGGCGCGTCACCTCACCCGTAGCGGGCGCAAAGAGCAGGGCGATGGTCGCGCCGACAGCGGCGCCGGCGACAAACCAGAGTGCTTTGCTGTTGTAGTCTTCTTCCATGGAAAAAAGCCTCCTTAAAGGTTATTCTATCGGAGCCGGATGCCGATGGCCTCGATTTTCGTCCGCCATCCGGATGAGGAGCGTGTCATGAGCGACGAGATGAAACATCACGATGCCGAAGAGCTGGTGCCTATGACAGACGGCGAGCTGGCGCTGGCCATGCCCGAGATGGAGGCGATCAACCTTCAGAGCCTGCTGGCGGCTAATGGGATCGAGGCAGTGCTTCGCGGGGCGGCTGCCATGCCGAACCTGCCATTTGAAGTGCACGTCCCGGCCTGTTTGCGTGAAGAGGCGGCGCGGATCTACCAGGAGGCGCAGTTGTCAGGCGCCGAAGCCGCGGACGAAGCGGAAGCCGCGGGCGAGGCGGCCGGGGAAACGGCTCCCGCCGATTGACGGCCGGGGGCTGCTAGAAGGGTTCCAGCAGGCCCGACCGTCCGGCGGTCCAGCGCAGGGCGCCCGGGGAGAGGTGACGGCCGTCGCTCCGGACCCAGACCAGCCCGTCGCGGTCGGTCCGCAGGATCAGCGTGCGGCGTTGCCTGAGCGCGTCCACGACCTTTTCGCTCGGCAGCCGCATCCAGTCGCTGCCGGCAGCGCTGACCAGGGCGACTGCCGGATTCACCGCGTCCAGGAAATCCGGCGCATTGCTGCGCGCGCTGCCGTGATGCGGCACTTTTAGAACGTGCGCGCGCAGATCGTCCCCAGCGGCCAGGAGGCGGCGCTCGACGAGGCGCTCGATGTCGCCGGGCAGAAGGAACGCGTGCTTGCCGAAACGGACCCGCAGGACCAGGGAATCATTGTTCGAATGGGAATTCGGATGCGGTTGGTGGAGCGGGGCCAACACCTCGAAAACGGCGCCGCCGGCATGGAGGGTCTGGCCGCGGCGGATGGTGCGGATGCGGGTTGACGAGGCGCGGGTCCAGGCCAGGACGCCGGAGAGCATGGAATCGGGAATCGACGCCACCCAGAGTTCGGCCGGGCGGAAGTTGCGCAGCACGGCTTCGAGTCCGCCGGAGTGGTCGGAGTGGAAGTGGCTGATGACGACGGCGTCGAGGCGCTTGATGCCGCGCTGCCATAGGTAAGGCGAGACGACGTCCTCGCCGGGGTCGAGGCGGGTGCGGCGGACGCCGGCGGGACCGGCGAAGCCCGCCGTGTCTATCAGCATCGACCCTCCGCCAGGCAGGGCCAGATGCAGGCTCTCGGCCTGACCGGTGTCGATGGCGGCCAGTTCGAGCTGGCCCTTGCCGGTGCGAGGCTGGAACGGGTGCAGGGTGACGGCGGCGAGGATGGCGAGATTGGCGCAGAACGCAGCCATGCGCCAGCGGCGTGCGACCAGAGCGATGCCGAGAGCGGCGGTGCTGGAAGCGAAGGCCAGGGTCAGCCACAGCGGCGGGTCAGGCATGCGCCAGTGCGGCTCCCAGAGGCCGTGCCAGGCGACGATGCTGGCGCCGAACTCCAGCAACCCGGCGGCAAGTTGCGCCGCCCAGCCCCAGCCGGTGAGAATGGCGAGGAATCCGGCGGGGATGGCGAAGGTGATGACGGGGGTGGCCAGGACGTTGGCGGACAGGCCGGTGACCGACAGGCGGTGGAAGTAGAGCACCATGGGCAGCGCGAGAGCCAGTTGGATGGCGGCCGAGACGATGAACATGGTGAGGACGAAAAGACCCGTGCCCAGGGCGCGGCCGATCCACAGCCGCCATCGCGCGGGAGTCCAGCCGGTCAGTCCGGCGGCGGTTTCGCTAATCAGGCGCAATTCGAGCATCCAGATCTCATCACGGCGTTGATAGACGCGGCCGTTCCTGTCCCGGCAGGCCGCCGCGGCGCGCACCGCCGGCATGACGTAGTCCTCCAGCCAGGGCGCGGCCACGGCGCCGATGGCCGCAACGGCCATGAACGATAACTGGAAACCGGCCTCGGCCACCTGCCACGGCTCCCAGACGACGAAGATCACCGCCACGGTGGCCAGGATGTGGAGCAGCGACACACGGCGGCAGTGCCAGCGGGCAATGGCGGCCAGGGTGAAGCCGGCGGCCGTGCGGGTGACCGGTGGATCGCCTCCCGCGATCAGGGCGTAGCTCCAGGCTGTGAGGCAACTGAGCAGGAGCATCGTTGACTCGCCATACCTGAACCGCCGCAGGTAGAGCAGGAAGATGCCGGCGACGAAGGCCACATGGCTGCCGGAGATCACCAGCGCGTGGTAGGTGCCCGTGCGGCGGAAGCCTTCCACCCAGGCGCGGCGGATCTCGCTCTCCTCGCCCAGCAGCAGGCCCTTCATCATCGCCTTGCGATAGCCGTCGGCGGCATAGAGCTTGTCAATCTTGTCCAAGGCCGCCGCACGGACCCGCTGCACGGCCCCGGCGAAGCGTCCGCCGCAGCGGCCGGGCAGGCGCTCGATGGATGTCCTGGGCGCAAGACGCGCCTGCCAGTAGATGCCGCGGGCGGCCAGCCATGCGGCGTAGTCGAAGCTGCCTGGGTTGGCGAAGCTGCGCGGAATCCGCGGCGCCGCCCGGAACCGGATCCGTTCGCCATACTCCAGCCGCTGGGTGAATCTGCCTTGCGACAGGTTCATCCGCATGCCATCGGCGATCTCGACGGTCACCCGCTGCGCACCTTCGAATCCCTCGGTGGGACCCGTCACGCAACCTTCAAACAATGAAACTTCGTTCACTCGAAATGGGACGTTCGCCGGCGCGGCGGGCCGTCTTGCCGTCGCGTATCCTGCACCGCCCGCGGCACATGCCAAGGAGAAACAGGCCAGCGCCCAACCCGGTTTCCGCCGCCACGCCTGCACAGCCCCCAGCGCCGTAAACACGGCCGCCGCGATAGCGGACTCCCCAGGCGCCATGCCCAGGGCGTGCCCGTAGGCGGCGCCCAGCACGAAGGCACACGACGGCCCAAGCAGCGCATATCTCATGGCTTACGCAGTTAGAGTGCGCGCGCGGCGGCCTTTCTCTCACACGAAGATGGCGCCGGTCAGACTTCTTCGGCGCCCGGCGGTTTTTTATGCTTCGGCGGCTTCAGGCGCTTGGGTGTGAACGCCTGTGCAGGGGGCGGAGAGCCGAGGATGATCCTGGCATGGCGCTTGGCCTTTTGCGATTTCTCATGGTCTGACTGCGCCTGTTCGGCCTTGGATGGCCCGGCGGGCTTCGACGGCACTCGCTTGACGCCCATTTTGTGTGGTTCCTACAATAGAGAGGACTACTAAAGGAGGCCCTGTGCGGTCAATCGGCATCCCCGAGTTATTGATTATCCTGGCGGTCGCTGTGCTGCTGTTCGGCGGCAAGAAGATCCCGGAAGTGGCCAAGGGCCTCGGCGAGGGTATCAAGAACTTCAAGAACGCGTTGAAGGAAGAGAAGAAGGAAAAGGAAAAGGAAAAGGAAGAAGAGAAGAAGGACGCTTAGCTCGTCTTCCCGGCAGCCATCTCTGACGCCCGCAAAGCAGGAACCCCGCCGGAATCAGCCCCGGCGGGGTTTCTTACTTTCTGGGGCGGGTCAGCCTACTTCTTCTTCGGCGGAACGATGGAGTCCTTCAACGCCTTCGCCAGCGTCAACTTCACGACCTTCTTGGCCGGGATCTTGATGGTGGCGCCGGTCGCCGGGTTGCGGCCCTGGCGGGCCTTGCGCTCCACCTTCTTGAGCCGGCCGATGCCGGGGATGACAAACAGCCCGTTCTTCTTCGTTTCGCGGATGGCCAGATCGACCAGTTTGTCGAGCACAGCCTTCGCCTGCTTGTTGCTGAGTTCGCAGGACGCCGCCAGTTCCTTCACGATTTGAGTCTGCGTGAGTTTCTTCGCTTCAGCCATTTCATGCCTCCTGGTGAGTTGCGACTGCGAGTGTCTCGCCCTTTCGCCGGTACGCTGGCACCGGGCGGCTCGGACAGGGAACGTTCGCCTTCGAAACAAAAACCCTCTGAATTGTTCAGATGGTCCCGTTCGCTCAAATGATACGGCGATTCCGAGGTCCGTGTAAAGGGGGTTGTGTCAAAAACACCCGCAAAACGGGCGTTTGGAGGTCATTGCCCCCCTGAAACCCGCGCCAGAAGGGCTTCCGCGGGCTTCGCGGCGCTCTGTCCGGCGCCCGCCGCGGCAGACGGCGGCAGCGTTCGCCGGCCGGGCGCATCCACCAGCGGGTCCAGCAGCGGGAGGGTTTCGGAGGCGGTCACGCCGCCTTGCCCGATGGCTGTCGAGCTAGAGCAGCTCGCTTATCCGTACTAGGTCTTAAAGTTTTCCAAGTACAACCATCGGGAGTATTGGTCCTAGACGGCAAGCAGCCGATCATACAACCAGAGCCGAGATCAAAGGAGAGTGTCCATGATCAATAAGCGGACCCGCGGACGATGCCGCCAAGAGGGCAGACGAAGGGGATTCGTACTCATCGTAGCGGCCGTGGCGTGCGTCATTTTGATTGGCTGTGTGGGCATGGCCGTCGATCTGGGCCGTCTCTACCTGATTAAGAGCGAAGCCCAGAACTATGTGGATTCCGCTGCGCTGCGCGCGGCGGTCCTACTCGACGGGACCTCGAGCGGGCTCATGCAGGCCGAATACAGCGCCGCTCAGAGCCGGGACCGCTACGACATGGCGAGCCGGCCTTTCACGAATACGGTCCTGAAGGTCTCCCCTTCGGTTGATGGCCCGTGGTATTCGGCGGCCGGCGCACCGCTGAAGAGCCGATTCGTACGGGTCTCGACGAGCGTCAACGCGCCGATGTATTTCATACAGGCCGTCACGCTGAAGAGCACGGGGACGGTCACCGCCGTGGGCACGGGGGCGCAGGTGGAGAAAAGGGTCTTCACCGAAGGTCTGTTCCCGTTTTCGCCGTTTGCCCACAACGCCAATCCGCCCCACTACGGCCTGACGCCCGGCGTGGACTACACGATGCGCTGGCCGGCAAAGCCGAAACTGGGGGGAAAGAGCGTGTGCCCAGGCGACCAGTTCCAGGAAGTGATTGACACGGCGGAGGCGGCGGGCGGCGAAGAACGCGGCTTCATCGAAGAGACCAGCGCCAGCCGCATACGCGACACGATTATCAACGATTTCCAGACCGTGACGCGTACGGTGGGCGAGCTGGTGGACCTGACAGGCGGCGCGAAGCAGACGATGCTCGAAGCATTGGAGACCAGAATCGAGCAGGACACCGACGCGTTCTCGACGAGCTATAGCGATTATGTGAAGACGGGGATCGGCAACGGACGGAGGCTGGTGGGCATGCCGATCAACGACGGGGGCACGCCGCGGGGCGTAAACCACCGCATTGTGTCGATCGGCCTGTTTTTCATTAAACCGACGGGCTACTACGGCAGCGGCGGCGGCCAGGGATGGTGCGCGGAATATGTGGGCGCATACGTCGAGGGCTCGAACCGGAAAGGCGTGGAAGACAGCGGCGCGTGGGTGGTGCGGCTTGTCCGCTGAGCGGGAAGAGGAGGAGAGACGATGATGAGACCGAACCGAATCCCTTGGCGAAAGCAGCGCGGCAATGCGATCATCGAGTTCGCGCTGGCATTCACGTTCCTGCTGCCGGCATTCCTGGGCACGTTCCAACTGGGATTGACGATGTTCTATTACAACGAGCTTGTCAATGCCGTGCGAGCCGCGGCGCGCTACGCGGGGATGAGGAACTACGACTCGCCCACATCGACGCCAAGCGCGGCGTACATAGCCTCAGTGAAGAACGTCGCCGTGTATGGACACCCGGATGGGGGCACGACGCCGGTGGTTCCAGAACTGAAACCGGAGCACATCCGCGTAACGGTCGCCTTCGAGAACTCCGTGCCCTCGAAGGTGACCGTGTCGCTGAACAACTTCCTGATGAACGCCATTCTGAAAAGGATGACGATCTCCAAGCCGTTGGCGACATTCCCGTACCTGGGAGTGTTCATGCCCGCCCAGTAGGGGCGAAAAGGAGAGAGAATGGAAAATCGAAGAAGAAGTAAAGGCTCGGGCGGACAGAAGGGTTCGACGATGATTGAGACTACGCTGGTGCTGCTTGTCTTCATCATCACGATGGTGGGCATCGCTGATTTCGCGACGTTCCTCCATCTGCACCAGGCGGTGACCGAGCGTGTGAGAGGAGTGGCGAGGATGGCGGCCATTGAGGGCCTCACCACGCAGGAGGTTCAGACCCTGGTCTCCTACGGAGTGAAGAACCGCTCGACAGACGACGTTCTGAAAGGCTACTTCGGGCTGAGCGAGGCGCACGTGGGAGTGCAGATCCTGGACCAAGGAAAGAGTTCGCAGCGCCTGGTCGTGACCATTACCGGGCTGACGTATCCGCTGATCTCACCGCTGCTGTCGGGCAGAGGGCGCAACCTGCCGATCAGGCTTTCCATCCCGATCGAGGCGGCGTAGAACGGCGTTTGGAAGGTCGACTCCATAGGGAAGCGAGTAGTTCGCGGTCAACGTTGCCCCCCGAAATCACCACGCCCAAGCGCTCCGCGGGGCCTGTCAGCTTGCCGTTGAGCACCGCCGCGGCGCCCACCGCGCCGCTGGGCTCGACCACCATCTTGGTCCGGCTCATCAGGTACCAGACGGCTTCTTTGATCTCGTCCTCGCTCACCAGCAGAACCTCTTCAACCAGGCTTTGGATGATGGGGAAGTTATGTACGCCGGGCATGGTTGTGCGCAGCCCGTCGGCGATGGTCGCGGGTGGATCGATGCCGATGCGTTGGCCCGCCTTGAGCGACAGCCAGTAGTCGTTGGCCAGTTCCGGCTCGACTCCAAGGACGCGAATGCCCGGATTGAGGGCCTTTGCCGCCACGGCGCATCCGGCCAGCAGTCCGCCGCCGCCGAGGCAGACGACCAGCGCATCGAGGTCCGGGACCTCTTCCATCAATTCCAGCGCCGCGGTGCCCTGACCCGCGATGATGCGCGGATGATCGAACGGCGGCGCCAGCACGGCCCCGGTCTCTTCAGAAATCCGCCGCCCGATGGCCTCGCGGTCTTGCTTCAGCCGGTCGTAAATCACGATTTCGGCGCCATGCGAACGCGTCGCCTCCAGCTTCGACTTCGGCGCGTCATCGGGCATCACCAGCGTCGCCTTGACCCCGACAGCACGGGCCGCGATCGCCACCGCCTGCGCGTGGTTGCCCGAAGAGAATGCGACCACCCCACGCGCCTTTTCCTCGCCGGTCATGGAGAAGATGAAGTTCGATGCGCCGCGGATCTTGAACGCGCCGCCGCGCTGGAGGTTCTCGCACTTGAAGAACACCCGCCGTCCCGTGCGCCGGTTGACGCTGCCCGATTCAAGCACCGGCGTGCGCTTCGCGATGCCCTTGATCCGCTCGGCCGCCGCGCGGATGCCGTCAATCGTCACCGCGCTCATGCTTAGTACCCCGCTTTCTTGTCGGCCACAGCGGCCAGCGGTTCGCCCTTCTCCCAGCGTTCAAAGTTGGAGATGAAGAACGACATCGCCTCGTCGAGCCACGTTGCCGTATGGTCGGCCGAATGCGGCGACAGCAGGACGTTTTCGAGCGCGTAGAAGGGATGCCCTTCCGGTAACGGTTCCCGGTCGAAGACATCCAGCACGGCGCCGCGGATGCGGTTGACACGGAGCGCATCGATCAACGCCGGTTCGTCGATCACCGGGCCGCGGCCCAGATTGATGATCACGGCAGTGGATTTCATCAGCGCGAGTTCGGGCCCGCCGATGAGGCCGCGCGTTTCGGCCGTAAGCGGTGCGGCGGCCAGAAGGTAGTCCGCGCCTGCGATCAACCCGTCCAACTCCGCCGGGGCGAACTGCCTGTCAACAACCTCATCCCCGGCTGACTTGCCCGGATTGCGCCTCAGCGCGTGGATCTTCATGCCGAACGCCCTGGCCCGCACCGCCGCCGCGCGGCCGATTTCGCCGTAGCCCACGATGCCGAGCACCCGGCCGTGCATCTCTTCCACGTCAAACTGCTCCCACCGGCCTTCGCCCTGCTGTCTGACCAGCCGCCTGAGATCCTTGGCGAAGAACAGCATCCCGGCCACGGCAAACTCGCCCAGCGAGCGCGCAAAGACGCCGCGCGAACACGTCAGCGGGATCTGAGATTCAACCAGTTCGGGAAACAGCAGCCCGTCCAACCCGGCCGCCAAAGCATGGATCCACTTCAGCCGCCCGAAGCGCGGCCAAAGCTCCCGCAACGTGGCCCGGGCCGTGCCGCCGCAAAGCACAATGTCGGCGCTCGCAGCGGCCTCGAAGTGCGCTTCGGCGCTGAGGCCGACCGTGATACGCGACGAATCTGGCAACCGTTCCAGTTGCGCCAGGCTGCGGTCAGCCGGATTGGCGATGACGACAATGGTCAGTTCACTCATCTCCACCAGGATAGTCTTCTCCCGGCGGCGCTCAGGGACGAGCCGGCGGCGACGATTATTTCTGCTTCGCGATCACCAGGTCCTTGATTTTGACGTAAGTGGCCTGGGGCACGATCTGTTTGGTCAGCAGCTCGTGCTTGCCCTTGTAGGGACGGCCCTTGACGATCCTGGCGGCATAGGCGTCGCCGATGCCGGTCAGGGTCTTCAACACGTCCACCGCGGCCGAGTTCAGATCGATCAACTGGACCGATTTCCGGGCCGCGGGCGGCGGCGTCTGTTTCGGGGGCGGAGCCGCAAAGGCGGCGAGACAGAGCGCACACGCGCAGACGAGCAAGAGGGTCCTCATGAGATGGGATGGTAGCACGATGTCCGGCCTGGAATAGAGATACAATCGCAGGCGATGCGACCCTCCTTGAAACTCGCCCTCTGCCTCGCGGCACTCGCCATGTGCGTCTGGATTTCGGCCGGCAGCCGGCCCGCGGATATCCCATTCCAGAAGGTGACCCTCGACCTCGGCGCCGCCGAAACCGCCGCCGTCGCCGACCTCAACCGCGACGGCAAAATGGACATCGTCGCCGGCGAGAACTGGTACGCCGGCCCCAATTGGACGCCGCACAAGTTCCGGAAACTCGGCTACGCGAACAGCTACGTCGACAACTTCAGCGACCTCACGATGGATGTGGATGGCGACGGCCTGACCGATGTAGTCAGTTGCAGTTGGTTCTCCAGCCGCCTGGCGTGGTGGAAAAATCCAGGCCGCGGCGGCGCCTGGGTTGAGGAGGCATTCGAGACCGGATCGCCCAGCGAGTTCTGCTTCCTCGTCGACATGGACAACGACGGCAAGGCGCGCGAGGTGCTGCCGCAGTTCGGCAACGCCAAGCAGCCGGCGGCCTGGTATGAGTACCGCGGCGGCAAGTGGCAGCGCAACGTGGTGCAGTCGAGGAGTTTCGGCCACGGTATCGGCGCCGGCGACCTGAACGGCGACGGCAGAACCGACATCCTCACGGCGAAAGGCTGGCTGGAAGCGCCCGCCGATCCGCGTTCAACCAATTGGACCTACCACCCCGACTGGGACTTCCCCGAGCACCTCGGCTTCATGTTCGTCCTGGATGTGAACGGCGACGGCAAGGCCGATATCTTGACCACCAACGCCCACGACTACGGCATCTTCTGGCTCGAGCGCGACGCTTCGGGCAAATGGGTGAAGCGCATGATCGACGATTCCTGGTCGCAGGCCCACGCCGTGACGCTCCACGATTTCGACAAGGACGGCTTCCCGGAAATCCTGACCGGCAAACGCTACATGGCCCACAACGGCAAAGACCCCGGCGAGCGTGAACCGCTGGGCGTCTATATTTATAAGCGCATCGTCGGCGAGAAGGGCCAGGTGCAGTGGTCGAGGCACGTGGTGGACTATTCCACCCGCACGGGTGGGGGTATGCAGATGCCGGTCGCCGACCTGAACGGCGATGGCGTGATGGATTTCGTCGCGCCGGGCAAGTCGGGGACGTTTATCTTCATCGGAGTGAAGAAGTAACGGAAACAGGCTAAAGGCGGACGCGGCGGCAGCCGATGAAAGGGTGTGATCAGGCCGCACCGGCTCCAGCCGGCCGGCCCCGTGACCCGTCTGCGGTCACGGAGGTGGACGAACGCCGCCGCCGCGTTCGCCAGCATCATCGCGATCCTCTTGACCAATGCGCCGCTGCGCGGGCAAGCCCTGCCGCGCGTGCTGGACGCCCCAATTGCATTCGTCGAGAGCGGCGATGGCCGGGGATGGGTGTCGGCGGCAGGTTCGTTCGGGCTGGAGATCGTGCCCGGCAGCATCCGGGTCCGGCAGGGGGCGCTGGATTTCGAGATTCAATATGTGGGCAGCCGGGGCGATGCCAGGGCGGTTCCTGGCGGCGGGCAACCTGTCCCGATTCATAGCTTTACGGGTGGTTCGCCGGGGCATCGCGGCACATCGGCCGGATGGCCGTCGGTCCGGATCGAGGGGTTGTATGAAGGCGTAGACCTCATCGTGCATGCGCGCGGCGGGCGGTTGAAGACAGACTACGCCGTCGCGCCGGGCGCGGACCCGTCCGTGATTCGCGTTCGATATCAGGGGGCCGGAAAGATTGAGTTGACCGCCGCCGGGGATTTGATCGCCATGCTGCCCGGCGGTGAATGGCGGGAGGACCGTCCGGTGGCGTGGCAGGGCGGCGGCGAGGCCGTGGAGGCGGATTTCGCGGTCCGCGCGGACGGCACGGTGGGTTTCGCCCTTGGGCAATACGACCGGTCGCGGGAGTTGATTATCGATCCAACGCTGACGATGAGTACGCTGTTCGGCGGCATGGGGACATCGCAGGCCACGGCGGTAAGAGTGGATGGCATCGGCGACGTTTATGTGGCCGGCTACACCGACGCGGCGAATTTCCCGAATGTGTCGCCGGTGCGGTCCCGGTCGGCGGGCGTCGAGGCGTGGGTCGTGAAGGTCAGGCCGTCGGAGGGCCGGATTCTCTGGGCGACTTGCATTGGCGGATCGGGCGACGACCGGGCGCTGGCCCTGGCGTTGGACCCGGCGGGCGGCGTTTATGTGGCCGGCCAGACTACTTCGCCGGACTTCCCCGTGGCCTCGCCGGCACAGGCGCACCTGGCGGGCGGGCGGGACGCGTTTCTGCTCAAGCTGACCACGGCTGGTGACAGCATTGTATTTTCAACGTTTTATGGCGGGGCCAGCGTCGAGTCGGGCGTGGCACTGGCGGCATACAGCGGCGGCGTATGGATGGCTGGCGAGACGATGTCGGCGGATCTGCCGCTGTCCGGGGCCGCGCAGGCGCAACTCCGGGGCGTGCAGGACGGCTTCCTGGCGCGGTTTCAGAGTACCGGCGCGATGCTGGGTTCCACCTACTTCGGCGGGTCGGGCGAAGAGATGGTTCGTGCGCTGGCGGTTGACGGATCGGGCCGGCCGCTGGTTGCCGGGTCCAGCGAATCGGCCGATCTGGGCTTGCCCGGCGGGGTCCTGAGGCGTACGCCCGCCGGGGGCCGCGATGCGTTCGTCCTTCGTTTCAACGCAACGGCCAGCGCATTCGATTCCGGCACTCTGCTCGGCGGGACCGCCGGTTCCCTGGCGACAGCGGAAACGGCGACGGCGCTGGCCGTGGATTCCACGGGCGGGACTGTCATCGCCGGATATACTCCGTCCGCGGACTTTCCTGTGGCCTCGGCCTGGCAGGCGGCAAAGGCCGGAGACACCGATGCCTTCCTGGCGCGGATTTCACCGGATTTCACCGCGCTCACCTGGTCCACGTTCATAGGCGGACTGAACCGCGACACCCTCGACAGTCTTGCGCTGGATTCATCGGGACGAATCTACGCCGCGGGCAAGACCATGTCGGCCAATTTCCCGGTCACGGCGCCGGTTCAGGCGGCTTCGGGAGGGAACCTGGACGCCTTCCTGATGAGGTTTCCCGCAGCTGGCGGCGCGCCCGACTTCTCGACTTTCCTGGGTGGAACCGGCGGCGATGGGGCGATGGCGGTTCATGTCTCGGCGGCGCTCACGGCCTGGGTGGCGGGCGTGGCGGGCGCGCTGGACTTCCCCCAGGTGACGCCGGTGGCCGCGGTGACCGAAGCGGGCGTTCATGCCTTCCTTGCCGGAGTGTCGTTTACCACGGCCGCGGCGCCGGCGGTGGTCTCGCTCACTCCTGCCTCGGGTTCGGGCCAGTCGCGGGTGTTCACGCTCCGGCTCTCTGACGGCGCCGGCGGGGGCTATATCGCCTCGGTGCAAGTGCTTGTCAACACAGCCATGTCGGGCCATCGGGCATGCCTGATCAGCTACGACCGCGGTTCAAACCGCATCGCGCTCAATCCGGACCCCGGGGGCGCTTGGACGGCCGGGGCGCCGGGCGAATCGGCGACGCTCGCCAACCGCCAGTGCGAGTTGCGGCTGGCGGGCAGCGCGGTGAGCGTCAGCGGAGCCAATCTCGACCTCAACCTCGATCTGGGGTTCAGAAGCGGCTTCGGCGGGGCGAAGCTGATTTACGCCAAAGCCGTGAATGGCAGCGGCCTTTCGACCGGCTGGCTGCAACCTGGCGCATGGACGGTGACCGGAGCGGCCAACGGGACGCCCTCGGCGATGTCGGCCAGTCCATCCGGCGGAGGCGGGACGAGGCAGGTGTTCACGCTTCAGTTCACCGATCCCGACGGCGGCGGCGATTTCGAGGAAGGCGGATTCAGCGCCGGACACGCGCCGGCAGCTCCGGAAGGGTGCACGTTGGCTTTCGACCGTGCGGCAAACAGAGTCCTGCTGGCGGGCAATGACGGCAGTTCGTGGTCCTCCGCCATGCCTGGAGCCTCGGCCGTGCTTCAAAATAGCCAGTGCACGGTCCGGCTCGCCGGGACTACCTTCTCGGTCAGCGGCACGGTCTGGACCGTACGCGCGGACGTCGAGTTCAACGCCCCCTGGACGGGCACGAAGGGCCTCTTCCTGCGCGCGTCGGATTCGGCGGGCAACGTCATCGGGTGGTCACCGGCCGGCGCCTTCAAGGTTGGAAGCCAAGCCGGGTCACCGCCCGGGCTCTCGCAGTTTCTGCCGGCGGACGGTTCCGGTGGCGGCGCCCTGTTTGAAGCTTCGTTCTGGGATGCGGACGGGTCGACCGACATCGAGATGGTGACGGTTCTGATCAACTCCTCCCATCAGGCCGCCGGCGGCTGCCTCATCCTGGCGGACCGGCGCCACGGATACTACCATCTGGCGTCGGACTCGGGCGTCACATGGAGCTCGGCGGCAGCCGGAACATCCACGATCCTCCAGAACAGCCAGTGTGCGCTGAGGGTGGCATCGAGCACATTCGCCTATTCGGGCGTGACATTGAGAGTGAGACTCGATGTCGCCTTCAAGGCGACATTTCTCGGCGCGAAGACCGTCTGGAGCCATGCGGTTGACCAATCAGGGCGATCTTCGCCGCCGATGATCTGGACTTCCACGTATACGGTGACCTCGGCTCAAGCAGTGCTGGCAGCGCCAGGAAGCGCTCAGTTCGGGCTGACGCCGCCGGAACTGGCGGGAGATCCGTCAAACACCACCCCGGCCGCAAACAGAAACCCCATCCTCGCCGCTTGGGCTTGGATGGGGCATCAATCTTCGACGCGCTTCTCAAGCGTGCCGGAACTGCCAGGTTTCGCTAGATCTCATTCCCAAGGAAGGGGAGACGGAAGCGGGGAGATCCCGTGCTCTTCCCAAGGAAGGGGAGACGGAAGCGGGGAGATCCCGTGCTCTTCCCAAGGGAGGGGAGACGGAAGCGGGGAGATCCCGTGCTCTTCCCAGGGGAGGGGAGACGGAAGCGGGGAGATCCCGTGCTCTTCCCAGGGAAGGGGAGACGGAAGCGGACTTATCGGCGCCGCCGATGCTGCGAACGTGAAGAGGACTACGGTCGCGCAAACCATCAAGAGAACTCGTAGGGTCGGCATAGGGCAAACCTAACAATAAGGACACGGCAGTCCGTGCCGGCCCCGCTACTAAGGGGTTAACCCTATGCTAATGAACTGTCGGTCCAGAACGACTTAGGATAAATCCGTAGTACTCAGGTATGGGATCAAGCATGTCCATCTAAGTTGTTGACCTTAAACAAGGAGGGCGAAGTGGTACTAGTAGACTGCGGTAGAAGGCGGGTGCGGCCGCGCGGATTGAAGGATTGAAGGGTTGCCGCCAGAGCGAAACGGGAGGAGGGCGTTGATGGCATTTCCACAACGACGAGAGGCGAAGCGCTGGCCGCGGAGCCCTGCCGCGCATCGCATACGCGGCGGCGGGCGATTCGCTGCCGATTGGCTTGACGCCGAAGGAATACATCGCGCTGGCAGCAGGTGTGCATCACTCAATCCGGGGCGGCGCGCAACGCGGACAAGCGTGACATCCACCTCCGCGCCTGCCAGGCTACTCGCGAGGAGTGATGAAGGAAGCAGGATGAGCCGGATCGGCGCCAGGCAGCCCGCCCCGGGTCTTTGACCGCTTTCCCGGCCAGTCGAGGCGCATATCGTTGCAGACCTCGTCCAGCATGTCGAGAGTACAGTGACGCTGTTCGAGGGCGAAGGCAGTGAGCAGGAGGTTGTCGCAGATGGCGTTGATCACGCGGGGAATGCCCTGGCTGCGCTGATGCACTTCGCGCAGCAGTTCCTCGGGGAAGACGGTCTGTGAAGCCATGCCCGCCTTGGACAGGCGGCTGCAAACATACTCGATTGTCTCTTGCAGTTGGAAAGACGACAGGTTGCAGCGCAGCACGATGCGCTGTTTCAACTGGCGCAGGTTGGGAGCATCGAGTTTGCGGTCGAGTTCGGGCTGGCCGGCGAGGATGATCTGCAGCAGTTTGCCCATCTTGGGGTTCTCGAGATTGCCGAGCAGGCGGATCTCTTCGAGGACATCCCATTCGAGGTTATGGGCCTCATCGACGATGAGCACGGTCGTGCGGCCCTGCTGGCCCTGCTCGATCAGCAGGGCGTTGAGAGCGAACAGCACCTCGGTCTTGGACTTATGCGAGCAGTTGAGGCCCAGGTCGTAGGCAATCATCTCGAAGAACTGATCGGTGGTAATCCTGGAATTGAAAATGAAGGCGAACTCGATGTACTGGGAATCGAGGTAGTCGCGGAGGCACTCGAGCATGGTGGTCTTGCCGGTGCCGACTTCGCCGGTGAGGACGATGAAGCCCTTCCGGCTGTGGACGCCGTAGATGAGGTTGGCCAGAGCTTCCTCATGCTGCGGGCTGCGGTAGAAAAAAGACGGGTCCGGGCTGAGATTGAAGGGGCTTTCCCTGAAGCCGAAAAAGGCGTTATACATAGACCTGCCGAGACAATCCGCAAGCTTCGGACGTCGCGTCCCTCCGTGGCGGAGCTTCCGCCAATGGGTTCATGATAGCATGGCGATCCGGGCGGACCCGCCAGACTGAGGACCATGACGGGACCCGAACCGGTCCAGGACTATTGAACGAAATCGATCCGCCCCCACCCTGGCAGGCAGAGCGGTTGGCCACCGGAGAAGACAAACCGGCGCGTCTTCGGGAAGGGCAGACCCGTAGCGATCTGGCGGCCGTAGACGGGAGATTCCCGTAGCACGGACCGCGCCTCTTCGGGTTCGACGCCGAGCAGAGCCGCCTTGGCAAGGTAACCGGTACCCCACCCGACACAAACCAGAGCCGCCGAAGCGGATTGGCGAACCCGGGCGAGTTCGGCCCGCAACGAGTCGATCGACGAGATGACGGTCTGCAAACCAGCCGCCTCGGCATAGGCGCGCTGGTAGGCGAGCAGCCGTTCAGCGGCGATATTGGCGGCTTCGGCGAACTGTTTCGCGCCGGCGGGGTCCTTCCATCTCAAAGCCTGGAGCACAGCGGGGCTGGACAATGAGGCCGGTTGGGACCAACCGCCTTCAAAGACCGTTCCGGGCGGCGCCATCTCGGCGAATGCCGGCGTCGATTCGGCCACGCGGCGGGCATCGACCGCGCCCCTGGAGCCGCATTTCCAGCCAAGCTCCAGACCCTTGCCGCGGGCCAAGAGCGTCGAAGTGCGCGTGAGGTACACACGGGTCAGGGCGGCGGGCAGTTCGACGGAATCCGCCATGCTTAGCGGACGGGTGCGGCAGGAGCCCGCATCGCCCACCGAGACCTGTTCCAGCAGGCGCGCGGCGCTGCGTGTGGCCGCATGATTGACGTTGGCCCGCACCTGATTCAGGTTGGTCCGCGAAACGATCATTGCCGTTCGAAGCGCGCCCTTCAGGACGCTGGCCGGCAGGTAGAGCGTTGCCCGCGGCGTGGTGGCGAAGGTTGGGATGAACAGATCCTCGGGACGGGCGCGGTCGAACGAAGCAGCCAGCGAGGCGTCGTCAAGGGGAATGCGGCGCAGGGCGAAGTTCTGGGCATAGCCGCCCCAGGAGGCGAAGTCGAGCTTTTCGGCGCGGCGGATCTGGGCCAGATAGGAGTCCAGCCGCGGACCGCGCGACAGCAGACGGAAGATGCGTTTCTGGTCCAGGACGTTGATCTGATCCTTCCACACCATGTAGTCG
Source organism: Candidatus Solibacter sp. (assembly GCA_013822245.1). Classification (GTDB taxonomy): domain Bacteria; phylum Acidobacteriota; class Terriglobia; order Bryobacterales; family Bryobacteraceae; genus PNKE01. Next base: position 19,872 of record PNKE01000035.1, on the reverse strand, counting down.
ATGGGCGCCAGGCGGCCGCCGTCACCGGCGAGCACGGGGGTCAGGCAGGTGAAGCGGTAGCGGTTCATTGGGCCACCTGCCACGGGATGGGAAGCGACACGGCGAAGCCGGGCCGCAGGACGGGATGGCTGGCCGAGGCCGGGGCCACATCCAGGCAACGGCCCAGCGGAGCAGCAGGAGCTATGAGGACCGAGCCTTCGCGGACCAGGCGGGTGGATTTCTTCAATGCGCCGCCCGAACGGCCGGAGCGTTCAAGCAACTGATAGTGGCCCGAGGACCAGTCCACCCGATCCGACGCCGCGGGACTGAACAAAGAGAGTGTCCACCATGCGCCCGTGGGGCCGGGTGTAGAGACAGCGACACCAGGCAAGAGCATCTCCTCGAGCACACCGGGCTGGATGAGCGGCGGCCGGCCGCGGCCGAAGCCGGCTGAGCGCAGGCCGCCGATACCGGTGTCGGCGAGCACGCGCATGGCCTGTTCGATTTTGGGGGCCCAGACGGCGTAGGCCACCGGATTGTCGAACGTCACGGCGAACCACAGTCCGGAACCAGGGGCGAACTGGAGACAGGCGACGGTGCGCGGCAGCAGCGCGGCCGGGTTGAGCCGGTCGACGGCGGCGAAACCGCGGTGCAGGATGCGGAACGGGCCTGTCGTGGCGCGGGTACCGACGGGGACCAGACAGCCGCTGTGGGCGTCGACGAACCAGTCGTCATCCTTGATCTGGTTCCCTTTGAGAAGATCCCGGACAGCGCCAGCGGGGATCAACGCCGCGCCCTTCCAGCGCTGGCGTCCGGAAGCCGAGGGCGGCGGCCAGATGCCGGCTGGGGGCGGAACGTAAAGCGCGGTGCGCTGGAACGGAAATGCGGAAGAGATCCGGCAGGCCGGGGCGCCGTAGGCTGGAGCGGCGGCGGCGAGCCACTCTTCGAGCGTGCCCAACTGCCCCATGGCCTCGCAGAGCGCTCCGAACAGCGCGTCGCTGTGCAGCAGCGGGGCGGCCTGTTCGAGCGAACCCGAATCGGGACCGATGCGCCAGGGAGTGACGGGGCGGAGCCGGACGATGATGGCCGGTGTATACATGGGTCGGGTGGATCAGGCCAGTTTGGCCGCGAATTCGGAAGCCAGCACGGCGGCCTGCAGATCGGATGTCGCGGCGGCCGCATCAACGACAGCCTGGCCGGCTTCGCCGGCGGCGTAATAGCCGCGGTTGCGCCAGCTTGCGGTCCAGTTGGCGAAGCGGACGCGTCCGCTGCCGCGGGACCCGCCTCCGCCGAGAGCGTCGTCCTCGAGCAAACGGAGGCCCTGGATGAGTTTGGCGACGAGTTCGCGGTCCTCGGCGCAGAGGATGTCCACGACGAAACGGACCTTGAACCTGGCGCCGGCGGGGACGCGCTCGAGCGTACGGGCGTTGGCCTGGCAGGTGATGCGGTCGATGGCGTTTTCGCTTTTAACTTCGGTGAGTTCGTCGTCGAGGTTTTCGCGCATCTGCGGGGTGATGGAATCGAGATCGAGGGGGGCGTCGTAGACGGTCAGCCTTGCCGGGGTGGCGGTGGCGGTGTCGAGGTGGTCGCCCGAGGCGCGGTCCATGCGGCCGGGGTTGCGGCCGAACAGGAGGCAGATTTCGTCGCCGGGATCGTCGGTCTGGTGGATGCGGACCTCCTGGCCGCGGCGGCGGGACAGGAAAACCAGATCCGAGGGCGAGACGCCTCCCGAGGCGTGCTCGAGCAGTGAACGCAGTTTTCCGCGGATGGAGCTGCCGGGGACGTAGGGGCGGCCGAAGGCGTCCTTGACGACGGGGTTATCGGCGCCGCCCAGGTCGAGCGAACCTTTGCCGGCCCCGATGTGGAGGCCGGACTCGCAGATCATTTCGCCATCGAGCAGGAGTTTCCCGATGAGGCCAAGTTTGGTGGCGGCGGTATGTGAGCTCATAAATCCTCGGGTGTGGACAGATTCCTTATTCGTTATAGGCGACGATGGCTTCAAACAGGTCGCGGAAGCGCTCATAGGCGCGCGGATCGTTCTTGCGGGTGACCTGAAGGAGGAGCCGTTCGAGGGGGTCCAGGCTGCGCAACTGGTGGCGGGCGATGGTGTAGGCCAGCCGGGCGCGCAGCATGACGAACTGGTGCTGGCGGTCGGAATCGGCGGCGCGGCAGGCGCGGCGCACGGCGCTGAACAGCCGGCGGACCTGGCTGCGGGTACCGGCATCCATCTCACGGATGCGGCTGACCACGGCGTGGGCCTGATTGTCGAGATACAGGCTGTCGGCCATCAGTTTCTCGATGTCGATTTCGACCGGCAGATCGGGACGGCCCATCGGGCGTCCATGATCGCGGCCCGCGGGACGGCCATCACGGGCGCGGAGGCGGTCGTCACGGCGTTCGCCGGTCTTGGGCCTGTCGCCGCGATCGGGACGGTCCGCCACCTTATCATTCCTGGCTTCCGGACGCGGGGGGCGCTCGCCGCGCGGCTTGCCTTCGCCCTGCTTGCGTGGTGGACGGGCTTCGCCGGCGGGCCGGCCCTGGTTCTGGCGAGGAGCGGATTCAGCGGACGCCGGAGCGGATTCAGCGGCAGGTTCGGCGGCGGCCTCGGTGGAAGGGGCCGGTTCGGCAGCGGGTTCGGGGGCCGGGGCAGACTCGGGCCCGGGGGCGGCTTCCGAGACCTGCGCTACGGCGGTTGGTTCCGGCACGGCTTCAGCCTGGACGGCGGGAGCTGCCTCGGCGGGGATCTGTTCGTTTTCGAATTCGCTCATCTCGGTACCTCGGGGTGGGCCATTCCGGCTTCGAACCGGCGCGGCTCAGGTGTCCATCGACAGCCGCGCCCATTCCAGGGCGACGCGGCCGGAGGGCTTCAGCCTCAACTGCGCCTGGTTGCGCTGGACGAACTCGGCCATGAGCCGGTCGCGGGCTTTCAAGTAGTCGCGGCGGTTTTCCGGCCCTTCCAACATCCTATTCAATCGGCCATGCAACCGCCAAGGACGCGACTGGCGCTCGCTACGGGACTTCGATGCCTTTGGCGGCAGCATGCGATCGCTTTCCCGGTAAAAACCCGCCAGTTCGCCCAAATACGACGGCGAGCAGCCGAACTGCTCGACCAGACGAACCATGGCGTCCCTGGTTTCGGCAGCCTCGGCCATCTGCTTCCAATCGAGAGCGCGGCCGAAAAGAGCGATGCCATCGTTGCGAGTGGATTTGGCGATCTCCAACTGGCGTCCGGCCTCGGAATACACGATTGCGGGCGGCGTGCCGGCGGGCGCCAGGGAAAGGCCCATGGAGAGGGTCTTGCCCTCGACTCCGGCCATATCCTTAAGAAACTCTTCGGCGGTCTGCTTGAACAGCCGCTCCATCTCGCGGGCGAAGGGGATCAGGGCATCCCAGGATCCGGCGATGGCGAACTCGTCGCCGCCCGTATAGAGGATAGTCACCTTTTGCCAGAACTCGGCCTGCGCGCAGAGCACCTGGACCTCGCCGGCGAAGAAGTTGCGGAAAAACAGCGAGCATTCGAGCGACTCGTCGATGGTCCGCGCCCGGCGCAACCGGGCGGAGAACTGATCGACATCGGCGCGGAGAACGCCCCAGAGCTTGCGGCCTCTTGCGCGGGACGCCAGCACGGCCGTACCGGCCTGCGCGTTGCCCGCTTTCTGGTGGCCGGGCGCGGCGTGGCGGGCGAGCGGAAGTTCGGAATCGGCCGGGGCGAGCAGGAGCGGCTGGCTGAGGTCGAAGCGCGCCGCGATGGAGGCCGGAATGCCGCGATAGAGACCGGCGAAGGGATCGCCGGCGCCGTCCGGTTGCGGGGTGAACGGTTCAAACAGGCCCTCGGGTTCGACGGCGTCGAGGCCGCGCCAGCGGTTCAACTGCTCGGTGAGGCGCTTACGGATATCAGACCAGTCGCCCAGATTTTCAGTGGCGGCCCAGGCCAGACGGAGGGTTCGATTGGAAACCCGGGCCAAGGCGCGGGTGGTTTCCGCGAGGTAGTTATGGGCCTCAGGGACGCTTTCGGTGGTGAGCATCACCAGGAACTGGCCGCCGCCGGCGGAGCCGATCAACTGGTGGGAGAGTTGCAGATGGTCGAGCAGGGCGCGAGGGATGGCGTCGGAAAGGATGCTGGCATAGAGGCAGCGGCCGGCCAGCGAGTCCAGTTCACCCGCGGCCGTGGCGGCGAACGCTTCGATGCCCAACAACTTGGCTTGTAAGAAAACCTGCACGCGACTAAGCCTCAGGCGAGAATCAACCCTGAATTTAGCACAGGCGCGAACGCGCGCGCCTCAACAGAAACTCCGGCGGGGGCGGCGCGGTCTGAGCCGCGGGCCTGACGGGCGGGTTCTTGCTCCGGCGGATGAGGTTCTGAGAGACTACCCCGAAGAGGAGGGCCGGTGACAGTCCACAGAGAGACGATCGAAAAACGGTGGCCCATTGTACTGTTCGCCATCCTGGGGGTGGCGCTGGCGGTCCGGCTCTTTCTTTACATCGGCTACCAAGGGGCCGACGACCGTAATTACGTCGCCTACGCCGTGAATTTCGCCCAGGGCGGCGATATTGCAGCCAAGGGGCTGGCCGATCCATGGATCGCGCGCCTCGGGGCGTGGATGCCGATGGGATTGCTGATCAAGGGGTTCGGAGCGCACGAATGGGTTCTGACGGCGTATTCGCTGGCCTGCTCGCTGGCCGGGATCGCGCTGGCGGTGCTGGCGCTGCGGCAGTTGTTCGACACGCGCCTGGCGCTGATGACCGCGGCGCTGCTGGCCGTCTACCCGAACGATGTCTTCTACTCGACCAGGGCGTTCGCAGACCAGGCCGTGGGCTTCTGGTGCGCATTGGCGTTCCTGCTTTACCTGATCGCGGACCGCAACCAGTCGTGGCGGCTATTTCTGCTTACCGGCCTCGCACTCGGCGTGGCCTACCTGACGAAGGAAACCGCCGTGCTGTTGCTGGCGCCGATCGCCATCCTGTGGTGGATAAAACGGCCGCCCGGTCCGCGCATGCTGGTCTGGATGGCGTGCGGGTTCCTGATCGTGCTGGCGCTGGAACTGGCCATATGGCAGTCGCTGGCCGGCGATCCGCTCTATCGCTGGAAGGCGGCCACGGGCGCGCGCGAGGCGCTGTTCCCGGTGAAGGAGTACAGGACTCTGTTGGACTACATCCCGGGACCGCTGCCGCACGAGGTCTTCCGTTCAAACAACAGCCTGCTGGAAGCGGCCTTGATGTTCATGACCAACGAGGAGTTTGGTTTCCTGTTCTATTTCGTCTTCCCGATTTCGATCTGGGCGATTGTCCGCGGGCACGCGTCCGCCCTGCCGCTGGCGCTGCTGGTGGTCTGCCTTACGCTGCTCCAGCTTTTCTTCCCGCTGCAGTTTCCCACCTACACGCTGAATCGCGATCCGCGCTATTACACGCCGCTGTCGATCGCCGCGCTGGCGCTGCTGGCGTGGTGGACGATGCGGCTCAAGCCGCGGATCCGCGCCGGGGCGCTGGGCTTCATTGTGGCGACATGGATGCCTTGCCTATACATCGGCTACGTCAGCTCGGATATGTCTCTACAGCGCGAGGCGGCGCGGTTTGCGGGCGGGGAGGCGGACCGCACCGTCTGGATGACCAACCGCATGGCGGCCGACGTCATCGTGCTGGCCGAGAACGCGCGCAGCCTTCGCATCGGCGTGCACTGGATCGGCGCTAACGCGCCGGCCGATGACAAACGGCTGGCCAACAGCGCGATCCGGGCGATGCGGCCATCGACGCCGGCGGTGCGCGATGCCGACGGGGTCCGGGGCGGCTATGTGATGCTCGACGGGCGGGACAAGACGCCGCTGCCGGAGTCCTGGGAAAGGGTGCGGGAATTCCGCCCGGCCGCGGGCCGATTGCAAATCATCGGCCAAACCTTCCTGAAGGCCGTGCATGCGCCCCAGCGATTCGTCGATCTGCTGGCCCCCTCGCACAGCGCGTCGGCGGTCCTGTATCTGGCTGAGTAGTCCGGCGGTCTATCCCGGGATCCGGCTGATGTCGAGCACCGGCAGACCGGAGGCTTCGATCGCCGCGCGGTCGGCGGCAGGCGGCGACTGGGTAAGAATGATCCGCCCGGATTGCGTCAACAACCCGTCCAGACCCGCCGTCACCAGCCTGCCGATGTGCGGGATCGTGTCGAACAGAAAGCGCTTGTTGCTGCCGTAGATCGAGTCGATCCGGATATGCGGATCGTAGACGCGGAGGTCGCGGCCTTTGCCGATCAACTGTTCGATGAGGTAGATGACGGGGCTTTCGCGCAGGTCGTCGGTGTTCTCCTTAAACGCCAGTCCGTAGACGCCTGTGGTTCCGGCGGAGAAGGCCAGGGCGGCGGAGATGGCGCGGGCCAGGTGGGCGTCGTTGCCGGGCAGGACCGACTGCAGCAGGGGCATTTTCACGTTCAGGCTCTGGCCGCGGTAGGTGATCGCGCGCAGATCCTTCGGCAGGCAGGATCCGCCGAATGCGAAACCGGGCCGGAGGTAGGCGGACGAAGTGTTGAGCTTGTAGTCTTTGCAGAGAACGCTCATCACCTCCTCGCCATCCACCCCGAGGCGGGCCGAGATGGCGCCGATCTCGTTGGCGAAGCCGATTTTGACGGCATGGAAGGCGTTGCAGGCGTACTTGATCATTTCGGCCGTGCGCAGGGCGACGATCTGGGCCTCGACGGGCAGTCCCTGATACAGTCCGGCGACGGTCAGGGCGGCTTCGCGCGACGCGCTTCCCACCACCAGCAGAGACGGCTCCATGAAATCCTTCACCGCGCAGCCTTCGCGCAGAAACTCGGGATTGGAAACCACCGGCGCCATGGGGTGGCCGCCCAGGGCCGGCGTGACGACATCCTCGCCCGTGCCGGGAAACGCCGTGCTGCGGACGGCGACGATCAGCGGTTTCGACCGCCTGTCGAGTCTGGGAGCGATCTCCTGGCAGACCCGGCGCAATTGTTCCAGACTGATGTCGCCGTTCTCGGCGGAGGGCGTGCCGACACACAGCAGCGCCACGCCGGCATCGCCAATGGCTTCGGCCAGATCGAGGGTGGCGGTGAGGCGGCCGCTGGCGTGGCCTTCGGAGACAAATTGATCCAGGCCAGGCTCGTAAAACGGCGGCAGACCCTGCAAAATGCTGTCGACCTTGATCGGATCCCGGTCGACGCCGATGACGCGGTGGCCGAGCGAAGCCAGGCAGGCCGCCGTCACCGAGCCGACATATCCAAGTCCTACAACTGCAATGGTCTGCCGGGCCGCTACTGGTTGCATTTGAGTCACCATCCATTATGTCATCGGCATCCCGGCGGAAAGGGTGTACATCGTCCGGAGCCGGACAGCAAGACCGGCGCGGGCAGGCGGTTAGAGGCTACAATACCCTTTGATTTCGCCATGAGAATCCTGTGGTTCAGCCCGTTTCTGCTCCAGCCCGCAACCCAGGGCGGGCAGATCCGCAGCCTGGGCATCCTGAAGTGGCTCAACCGGCGGCACGAGGTCAGATTCGTGTCGATGCAACTCGACGGGCAGGAAGATGGCGTCGCCAGCGTGGGCGAATACTGCGGGTCGTCGCGCCTCATCCGTCACAGCCTTCCGCGGCGGGGCGGGATGGAGTTTGCGGTCCAACTGCTGATGAATCTGGTGTCGGAACTGCCGCTGACGATCGAGCGGGACATTTCGCCTGACTTCCGCGCAGCGGCCGGCGAGGAGATGGCGAAGGGCTGGCACGACGTTGCGGTCTGCGATTTCCTTTCACTGGCGGTGAACACGGCAAGACTCGACGAGATGGTGCTGTTCCAGCACAACGTGGAGACGGTGATCTGGGAGCGGATGGCCCAACGCGCCTCAAACCCCGCGGCGCGGGCGTATCTGAACCGGCAGGCCCGCCGGATGGCGGAGTTCGAAAAGCGTCAGTGCCTGGCCGCCCGCCAAGTCGTGGCCGTGAGCGAGACCGACGAGGGCATGATGCGCGAGCGCTTCGGCGCGACACGGGTAAGCACGATCCCGACCGGCGTGGACCTGGAAAGGAACTACCCCCAACCGGACCACGCGGCGGGCGCCGAACTGGTTTTTGTCGGCTCGCTGGACTGGGGTCCGAATCTCGACGGCCTGCGCTGGTTCGCCGCCGAGGTGCTGCCGGGCGTCCGGCAGGCGCATTCAGGCTGCCGGCTGGCGATTGTCGGAAAAAATCCGGGCGCGGAGGCGGAGTCCATCGGGAGACTCGCGCCCGGAATCAGCATCCACGGCAATGTCGCCGACGTGCGGCCTTACCTGTGGGGCGCCAAGGCGGCCATCGTCCCGCTCCACGCCGGCGGCGGCACCAGGCTGAAGATCTATGAAGCCATGGGCGCGGGCGTCGCCCAGGTCTCCACCACCATCGGCGCCGAGGGCCTGGAGGTGCGCGACGGCGTGGACATCATGCTGGCCGACACGGCGGATGCGTTCAAGCAGGCCTGTCTGCGCCTGCTGAAGGAAGACGATTTCCGCCAGCGGATGGCCGGCGAAGCCGGGCGCGTGGTCAGAGAGAAGTTCGGCATGGAAAGCGTGGCCGAGGTCTTCGAACAGATACTTGAACAGGCGCGCCGGTAGGCCGAAACCCAGCCGCCCCAACCCGCCAATGATGCAGTTGAATCGCCTTCCACCACTGACCACCGCCGGCAAGGCCGCCCTCACCGGACTCATCGCCGCGGCGCTGGCCTGGACCTGGATCGCCCTCACCGTTCACTACACCTATCAAGGCCATTGGACGGCGATGTTTACGACAGGCAGCAGCTTCCATGCGCCGCCGGAGGCGCTGAAGGGCGAGAACATCTATCTGTTCCCCGGCGCCGGCTACGACGGCCAGATGTACCACTACATCGCGCATGATCCTTTCAACCGCCGAGGGTTTCAACGGTCGATGGACGATCCGCGGATGCGTTACCGCCGCATCCTCGTCCCGCTGGCCGCCTGGACGCTGGCTTTGGGCCAGGACGCGTGGATCGACGCCGCCTACTTCGGCGTTGTTCTCGGACTTGTCACGCTGGGCGTGTACTGGATGGCCATGCTGGCATCGGCTCATGGCCGGCCGCCGGCCTTCGGATTCCTCTTTCTGTTCAGCCCCGCCGCCGTCATCTCCATCGACCGCATGACGGTCGACATCGCGGCTGCCGCATTCACCCTTGCCACGTTGTATTACTTCGACACGCAGCGCCCGGTCAGGCTCTGGCTATCGATCGCCGCCGCCTGCCTTTCCCGTGAAACAGCGGCCATCGGGCCGGTTGCTCTGATGGCCTACAGCTTGTGGCGCGACCGCAGTTGCCGCCAACCCATTTTCATGGCCTCGGCCTTGCTGCCCGCCGGACTTTGGACCCTCTTTGCCGCCAGCGGCACTCCGGCTTCGGCGGCCGAGGCCGGCACGTTCATCCCGTTCCGCTATTTCGCCGGCCGGATTCTGGATCCATTCGATTACAGCCTGCCGCCACTGTGGCAACTGATCGCCCGCACGGGCGACTACCTCTGCCTGGCCGGGCTTGCCCTTTCGGTCTGGTATGCCGTGACGCGGTGGCGGACGCTCGGCGCCTCGCCCGCGGGCTGGGCGCTTCTGGCGTGGATCGGCTTCTTCGCCTTCGTTGGCCATGCCCCGATGTGGAACGAGCCCTACAACTACGGGCGCATCTTCACCCCGCTGCTGCTGCTGGCCGCGGCCGACGGATTCGGGCGGATGGACCGTTTGGCCCTGGTTCCATTGCTGCTATTCGTGCCGCGGCTTCTGTTGCAGCTCGCGCCGCAGATCTCGACCGTCGCCCGCGGGTTGCTGCAAATCCAAGGCTGAACCGGGCGCTCCATCGGGTTGCACGGTTGGGGGGCTTGAGGATTCGGCCCGCCCGCCGGGGATGCCGATTCAGTCCAGATCTTCCCGCCCGGCGTAGAGCTGCTCGACATCCTCGCGGAAGTTTTCCAGCACCACCTTCCGCCGAAGTTTCATCGTTGGCGTGAGTTCGCCGGTTTCCACGGAAAACTCCCGCTCCAGTATTCTGAACCGCCGGATCTGCTCGAACGGCGCCAGTTGTTTGTTCACCCTTTGGATGATGCGTTTCACCTCGGCCTGCGCCGCCGCTGACCCCGCAAGCCCCGCCGTCGTCTGCTCGGCCGTCTTTTCCAGCCCGGCGATCGCGTCCGCCGCCGCCGGGTTCAACGTCAGCAGCGCCGCCACATACGGCAGGCGGTCGCCTACCAGCAGCACCTGCCCGATGAGCGGCTCCAACTTGAACAGCGACTCGATCCTCGACGGATAGATTTTCTTCCCGTTCGAGCTGACAATCAGTTCCTTCTTCCGCCCGGTGATCCGCACATAGCCGTCCGCGCCGATTTCGGCCAGGTCGCCCGTATGCAGCCAGCCTTCGCGAAGCACCGCCGCCGTCGCCTCCGGATCGTTGAAGTAGCCGTCAAACAGCGTTTCGGCCCGGATCAGCAACTCGCCATCCGCGGATGTTCTGAATTCCACGCCCGGCAGCGGCTTGCCGATCGAACCCGGCATCGGGTGGTCGAACGGATTGAGGCAAACCACCCCGCCCTCGGTCAACCCATAGCCCTCCACCAGCGGCAGGCCGATCGCCGTGAAGAAATCGGCCAACCCCCGCGCCAGCGGCGCCGCGCCGCTCACGGCCAGTTTGATCCGCCCGCCCAGCCGCTCCCGCACTTTCGAGAAAATCACCCGGTCGAAGAATCTGTACGACGTCCGGGCGAACGGCGACGGCTCGCGGCCCTGCTCGCGCGCCCTCGATATCTCCTGGCCCACGCCCAGCCCGATGTAGAACAGCTTCCTGATCACCGCCGGCTTCTTCCGGATCTCGGCCGTGATGCTGGCATACATCCGCTCCCACACCCTCGGCGGCGCGATAAAGAACGTCGGCTTCACCGTCCTCATCTCCACGGGCAGCTTGGACAACCCTTCCGAGAAATACACCTGCACGCCCATGCGGATCATGAGCAGTTCCATGCCCAGCCGCTGGGTGATGTTCGCCGACGGCAGGAACGCCAACCCCGATTCCAGGCACTCCTCCGGCAGCACCGCCGGACCCATGTCGCAGTTGGCGCACACCGCGTTATGCGTCACCAGCCCCATTTTGGGCTCGCCCGTCGCTCCCGACGTCAGATACAAAATGCAATGGTGGGAGGGCTGGATGCCGGAGGTGAACCTGGCCACGAAATGCGGATGCACAGCCATCGCCTCGCGCCCGCGTTTGCGCAACTGTTCCAGCGTCAGCGCGCCCCCGGCCTCGCCCGTCAACAGGATCCGCCGTCCCTCGAAAGCGGCCGTGCCCGCCGCGTCCAGCGCGGCCATGGTTTTCGGGCTTTCAAAGAACACCGCCTTGGGCGAACTGGCCAGCAGCGTCCGCGCCTGATCGGCATGCGACAGCGACGTATACACTCCGGCCGCGATGCACCCCGCCGTCATGATGCCCAGGTCAGCCAGGTAGAACTCGGCCCGCGTCTCCGACGCCAGCGCCACCGTGCCGCCTGCCTGAAGGCCGATAGCGCGCAGGCCCGCCGCAATCTCCTCCACCAGTTGCCTGTATTCGGCCCAACTGTAGCTCCTGTATCCGCCATTGCCGTCGGGCTGATGGAGCGCCGGTTCGAAGCCGTGCGTCTCGGCGGCCGCCACCAGCATGTTGTAGACGGTCCGGCGGCTTGGATCCAGGTTGGCTGCGAGTTTACGCATTGGCGGAACTCCGGTCGAACTTTGAACAGGGAACACGCATCGTTCACTTTAGGATAGCCTTCCAGGAGAGATGCCAACGGACTACCAGCAGGAACTCGATCTCGCGGTCTCGCTCATCCGCGCCGCCGGCCGGACCGCCCTCGCCTACCAGCGCGACGGTTTCTCCGTCGAGGACAAACCCGACGACTCCCCCGTCACCGCCGCCGACAAAGCCTGTGAACTCCTCATGGCCTCCGCCATCCGCGAACGCTTTCCCGAGGACGGCCTGCTCGGCGAAGAGGGCGCATCCGAACCGGCGGTGAGCGGCCGCCGCTGGATCATCGACCCCATCGACGGAACGCGCGACTTCGTCCGCGGCAACCGCCTGTGGGCCAACTTCATCGCCATGGAGGCCGAGGGCGAGGTCAAGGCCGGCGCCTGCGGCTTCCCGGCGTTGGGGGAAATCTACTGGGCCGCCCGCGGTCACGGCGCCTGGCGCGAGTTCGAAGGCGTCCAGACCCGCCTCCAAGCCTCGGCGATCACCGATGTCTCGAAAGCCGTCCTCTGCGGCAACTTCGCCGCCAAGTTCGCCGACTTCCCCGACCGCGAACGCTTCCTCGACTTCGCCGACCTGTTCTGGTCCGCGCGCTGTCTTGGCGGCGCCTGGGACGTCATGCTGCTCGCCGCCGGCAAAATGGACCTCTGGATCGAACCCTCCGCGAAACCCTGGGACTTCGCCCCGCTCCAGGTGATCGCCGAGGAATCCGGAGCCCGCTATTTCACCTTCTCCGGCTCGCGGTCCATCTATGAAGGTTCAGCCGTCATCTGCGCCCCGGGCCTCGAAGCGGCCGCCCGCGCGGCCATCGGTATCCCGGCCGCGCCGGCGTGATCCAGCGCCCGCGCACGGCAGCATTTTTCCATGAAAATGTACCAACCTGTTGGGTACCACTTGCATCTACTAGAGATACGCTTTTAAGATAAACGTGTATTTTGATCTAGCTCTGGAGAGGTGCTCATGATCTACTCGCGGTCCGCGGAATACGCCATACGGGCGTTCGTTCACCTGGCATCGGTGCCTGAGGGCAAGTACGCCATGGTCAAACAGATTGCCGAACGGGCGGACATCCCTTCCCACTTCCTGGCCAAGATCCTGCAACAACTGGCGCGCAAGGGCTTCCTGCGCTCCAGCAAGGGGCCCACCGGCGGCTTCACCCTCCGCATCCCGGCCAAGGACCTGACCCTGGTCATGATCGTCGATTCGGTCGACGGGCTGACCGACTACGAACGCTGCCCGGCCGGCCTCGCCGAATGCAACGACCAGGCCCCCTGCGGCATGCACGATAGCTGGAAGGGCCTCCGGGGTCGTATCATGGAGTATCTGGAGCGCACGTCGATCGAGGATCTTGCACTGAGCCTCGAACAGAAACAGCGCAATCTGGAGAAGGGCCGCAAGCCGAAGAAGACGGCGAAGAAAAACGCCTGACCTCCCCGGCTCCGCGGCGCCGGCCTGTCCGGGATGGAGGCGCAGTCTGCCCGACGGACCCGGCTACCGAGACGAAGGAGGCTTCATGCCCATTAGGAACGGGGAGATCCCGGCCCCCAGCAATATGCTTGTGCCCATGGTGGTCGAGCAGACCTCAAGAGGCGAACGCGCGTTCGATATCTACTCGCGCCTGCTGAAGGAGAACATCATCTTCCTCGGCACGCCGATCGACGATCAGGTGGCCAACCTGGTGATCGCCCAGATTCTCTTCCTGGCCGCGGAAGATCCCGAAAAGGACATTTCCATCTACATCAACTCCCCGGGCGGGTCGATCACGGCCGGTCTGGCCATACTCGACACGATGAATCTGGTGGAGTGCGACATCGCCACCTATTGCGTCGGCCAGGCCGCCTCGATGGCCGCCGTGCTGCTGGCCTGCGGGGCCAAGGGCAAGCGTTACGCCCTGCCCCACTCGCGCGTCCTCATTCACCAGCCGTCGATGAGCGGGCTGGCCGGACAGGCCACCGACATCGACATCTACGCCCGCGAGATCCTGCGCATGCGCCAGATCCTCAATCAGATCATCGCCACCGCCACCGGCCAGGACGTCGAGCGCATCGCCAAGGACGTCGATCGCGACTACATCATGGAAGCCGACCAGGCCCTGGAATACGGCATGATCGACCGCATCATCTCGCGCCTCAGCGAGCGTTGATCAGCTTGACGTAATACTCTGATACTTTTCGTACGCGCGGTCCCATGCCGGGGCCGCGTTTGCTTTGTAGGACTCCAGCGGGAACGAGTTGCGCACCACCTGCCTCAGCCCAGCCAGATCTTCCACCACGCCCGCGCCCATCGCCTGGACCAGGATATTGCCCGCCGCCGTCGCCTCGGCCGGACCGGCGATCACGTCCCGGCCCGTCGCTTCGGCCACCAGACGGTTCAACAGCCCGTTTTTCGACCCGCCGCCGACGATGTGGACCACCTCGATCCGCTGCCCCGAAACCGATTCCAGATTTTCCAGCACCTGCCTGTACCGCAGCGCCAGGCTTTCCAGGATCACCCGCACCGTGGATGCCGGCGACGCCGGCGGCGACTGCGATGTCTTCCGGCAATACGCCGCGATCCGTTGCGGCATGTTGCCCGGCTCCAGAAACGCGTCCGGATGGATCACGGCCGCGAATGGTTCGGCCTGCGCGGCCATCGCGGTCAACTGGGCGTAGCTGTACTCGGCTCCCTCCAGCGCCCACGCCCGGCGGCACTCCTGCACCAGCCACAGCCCGGCGATGTTGCGCAGGAACCGCACCTTGTCCTGGGCCCCGATCTCGTTGGTGAAATTGTTGCTGAGCGCCCGCTCGTTGATCACCGGCCGGTCCAGTTCAAGGCCCATTAACGACCATGTGCCGGAACTGATGTAGCACCACGGCCGGTCCATCGTCGCCGGCACCGCGGCCACGGCCGACGCCGTGTCATGCGATGCCGTGGCGTATACCGGCGTCGCGCCCAAACCGGAAAAATCGGCCAGCTCGCCGGTCAGCCCGCCCAGATGCGTCCCCGGATCGACGACCGGCGCCAGCAGTGAGGCGTCCAGGCCCAGGGCCGCCAGCAACTCCGTCGCGTACCGCCGGTTCAGCGGGTCGTAGAACTGCGAGGTCGACGCGATCGTGCGCTCGTTTCTCTGCACGCCGCAGAGCCAGTAGCTCAACAGGTCGGGCACAAACAGCAGCCGCGACGCCGCCTTTAAGCACGGCGCCTCGGCCAGCTTCATGGCGTACCACTGGTAGACCGTGTTGAACTGCATGAACTGCGAGCCGGTCCACTCGAAGATCTTCTCCTTCGGTACAACACTGAACGCCGTCTCCAGGATTCCGTTATTGCGGCCGTCGCGGTAGTGACGCGGGTTTTCGACCAGCCGTCCGGCCGCGTCCACCAGTCCGTAGTCCACGCCCCAGGTGTCCACCCCCACCCCGTCCAGCACCAGATGGCGGTCGCGCCCGGCCACCCGCAGGCCCTCGCGGATGTTGTGGAACAGCCGCAGCGTGTCCCAGTACAATCCGTCGGGCAGCCTCACCGGCTCGTTCAGAAACCGGTGCAGCTCTTCCAGTTCCAGCCGCCCCTCATGGAGACGGCCGAGCATGGCGCGCCCGCTTTCGGCGCCGAGATCGAAGGCAAGGAAGTTGTTCATGGCGTCAAATCCAGATTCAGATTGCCGCCGCGCCCGCGGGTCCGTACACAGAACCCGCCCCCGGCATCGGGGTCTCGATCATCTCCAGTCTTCGCGGTTCGAGGAGCGGGACAGAGCGCATGGCGGCGAAAACGTCCACTCTATCTCAACTCGCCGCACCCGCGCCGTCACGTTTTGTCGAGATTCACCCACTCGATGCCGGCCTTGCGCAGCGCATACGCCAGTTCGCGCGACCACTCGCCATAGCCCGTCATCCAGTGGAACCCGCGCATCTCCACGGCCATCTTCTCCGTCGAGCATCTGAAACCCACATCGATCTGCGACCGGCAAATCGGCAGGAACGGATTGCCCTCCACCTCGCCGGTGAATCCGACCCAGCGCCGGGCGTTGAAGTCCGGGATGATGTTGGTCAACTTCTGCCCCGTCTTCATCTCCACCTTCGGCGCCGCGCCGTAGTCGGATTCAAAGTGCGTCAAGATGCGAACCGGCTCGGCGTGCTTGCCGTCCATCTTGCGCGGCGCGGTGCAATGCGCCAGCGTGATGATCTGGTCGTGCGGATAGGTGGGATCGTTCAGGAACACCGGGATGCGGGAGATTGCGTTCAGCAGGATCCCCGACGGGATCACCGCGAAATCGGACTCGCAAAACGCCAGCGCCCCCTCGTCGTTGAGCAGGCTCAACGTCATGCACGCCGTGGTCCCGCTGATCGGCATGATCGCGCCCATGCAGTGGTTCACCGTGATTGAATCCGTAAGGTGCTCGGCCATGATGTTGCGGAAGACGCCGCGCAGCACAAACGCGTTCTCGACTGACTCGCGCGTGGTCTCCAGTTTCACGTCCTTCTGTTTCAGATAATCGGCCGCCTGCAACTTGGCCGTCCGGTTCAGCGCCGCGTCGCCGCGCGCCATGATCAGCCGCGCCTTCAGGCCGTCGTAGGTGACCTCGGGCAGTTCCATCTTCCAGATGTCTTTCGCCAGTTGAGGGGACTGCCTGCCCCCGCGCCCCCATCCCGACGCGCCACCGATGCAAACCACCTTGCGCCCCATGGTGTTTTTCACCGCCGAGAGCGCCCGCATCCGCACCGCCACCTCAGCCATGCTGTCCACGACGACGTCGGCTGTCGAGATCTTCGCCTCGCCCCATTCGTCCACCGTCTTGCGCAAAAACCGCGGCGAGATGATCTCGTAGTATTCATACACCGGCCCCGACCGGTGCCGGACAAACACCACCGTCCAGTTCTGCCCCGCGGCCAGCGCGTCCAGCCACTGCGACGGCCCGGTGGCCGGATACATCAGCAGCACGTCATGCCGCCCCTGCCCCTGCGTCCTGGCT
This sequence comes from Candidatus Solibacter sp., assembly GCA_013822245.1. Lineage (GTDB taxonomy): Bacteria > Acidobacteriota > Terriglobia > Bryobacterales > Bryobacteraceae > PNKE01. Next base: position 3,220 of record PNKE01000035.1, on the reverse strand, counting down.
TCCGACAGGCTGGCGACCGTCTTCAGCGGTAGAATCTCCATGGGGAAACCGGCCGTTCTGGCCATGGCCGCGAGTTCGCGTCCGATGCGCTGCTTTTCTTCGTTCACCTCGGTCTCGGTAAACAGGCCGCCCCACGGCCGCCACGATGTCTGTTCGCGCCGCTTGTAGATCTGATAGATCAGCACCGGCTGCACGACAAGCGCCTTGCGTTCGGCTTTCACCGGCTCTGGATCGGCCGCCAGCGTCACGCCCTTCAGCGCGGCCGGCGCCGCCGCGGCAGCCAGCAGATTCCGCCGCGTCATCCCGCTCATGCAACCATGGCAACTCGCACAGGCCCGTTTCATAGCGTCTCCTTGTATCAGATTGTTCGTCCATTCGGACTTTTCGGCCTGATTATGTCAGCAGCCGCGCCCGGCGGCAAGCCGCTTCGCCGGTCCCGCGCAACCCTCCGCACTCACCCGCCCCCGCCTCCGGCTATAATCCCCATTAGCCATGAAGACAGTCATCTCCGCCCTCGCGCTGGCCGTTGCACTTCTCGCCGCGCCGGCACTGAAAGCCCAGAAACCCGTCGAGGGCAAGTTCCTCCACCACGTCTATTTCTGGCTCGCCCAGCCCGAAAGCCCCGCCGCCCGCAAGCAGTTCCTCGCCGAGTTGAACAAGATGCGCGCCATCCCCGGCATCCGCTATTCGTTCGTCGGAACCCCCGCCGCCGACGCCCGCGACGTCGTCGATAACTCGTTCACCTACTACTGGCTGGTCTCGTTCGACGACAAAGCCGCCTGGAAGGTCTACGACACCCACCCGCTCCACGACACCTTCCGAAGCAAATCCGCCCTCTGGAAAAAGGTGGTGGTCTACGACACCCAGATCGTGAAGTAGCCGCTCCGAAAACCTCGTTGGCCCCAGCCCCGGCGCATCGCCCGCGCTCAGCCGTCTGTCCCCGGAAGGGGCCGGCCTCGCCGTCCGTTCCACTCCCGCAAGAAACATCTTTGAACGATCCGGTTTGGAAACACATGTAATTGGATGGACAAGTGGACACCCATCCATACCGCTAAGCGAAATAGCTGTTCTCAACGGATCGAAACGCCCGGGCACGGATGCCGGGCCGCGGAAGCGTTTTCGCCGGCCTCGAATTCTAGCCCGCCAGGCTCCCCCCTTGTTGCTCGCCGGCGTGACCGGCGCAAATCGGTCCGAGGCTTGCGTGAGACAGGACTCCCGCGTTCACCGGGGAGGGCTTCTCGGCTACAATGAAGGTGTCGAAATCCTTTGAGCGGGAGTAACTCAAAGGTAGAGTCACAGCCTTCCAAGCTGTTGGTTGCGAGTTCGAGTCTCGTCTCCCGCTCCATGCCCTCAAGCACTTACGAGTGATGCAGGGGTGGACCCGATAATCACAATAATCAGATAACCCGAAAGCCACATCCTGGATGGGCCGGACGTGCCGCGGTCAAGTAGAACTGACCAGGCGGCGCCGGAGCCATCGGAGTGGCATCGGAAGCTGCCGGAGATTCTGGGGAGCGGGGACCAGGCGACGATCGCAACGGTGACCCAGAGCATCGACGTCTTCCATGACCGGCTGCGCCCTGCGCGCCGAAGAAGGGCCGTACAGGCAGAGCCGCTGAAGAGGCCAGTGGCTCCGCCGGGACCGGGCTGCTCGAACGGCACGGTTTCCCTACTCATCGGCCGGTTGAGCGCGGGCATGGGTGCAAACTGATTTCCTTCCCGGAGGCGCTGCCGCCCTGCCTGGCCAACTTCGCCAGGCGCGGGCTGTACGACTGCCCGGCGGGAGCGGATCCGCCGTGCGCGGCCGCGCTGGGCTGGCTGCTGGAGAACTGGTGAACGTATACTTTGAGCAGGAGAGGCGATGGCAGTCAAACGCAGAAAGAACCCGGCGTCGGTGTTGGAAGTGCATCCTCTGAATCTTCAGAGCGTCGTCGATGTGGAGATCTGGCACGAGCCTGAGAACGGGTGCTACGTGACGAGGATTCCCGTACTGTTCAACATCAGCAGCTTTGGCGACTCGGAGGAAGAAGCGCTTGATAGCACGGCCGAGATGCTGGTCGGCTGGATCGCGGCCATGGAGGCCGAGGGCAAGAAGATCCCGCTGAGCAAGAAGGCGCTGGCGGAATTGAAACAGGCGGTAGCGGACTGGTCATGAAGGCGGCGAAGTTCAGGGACATTGACAGGGTCCTGCGCCGGCTGGGTTACCGGCACGTGAGGACGCACGGCAGCCACTACATGTATTCAAAGCCGGATTCGCCGATTGTGATTCCCGTTCCCTTCAAGAAGGGGGATATTCCGGCGGGGACGGTGCGGAGCATCCTGGAGGCCGCGGGGTTGAGTTGGCGGGAATTTCTGGATATGAAGTGAGGTAGGAGGGCGCGAACGATGGCCACGAAACAGAAACCAAGGCGGGTGAAGAATCAGGCGGCTGCCGATGCGCGCAAAGAAGAGGCTGAAGTGAAGAGGATCATCGAAGAGCGCAAGGGCGTGCCGACGATCCCGTGGCGTGAATGGTTTGAGAAGTACTGTTAACGGCGGATTGGAGAGGTGGTGGAGTCCTATGGCCAGCAGAGTCATCGACGGCAAGCGGTACCCGGTGCGGCAGAACCCGGCGACGTTGGCGGAAAACGTCACCAGTCAGGTTCTTGTGATCCAGCACGGCAAGCATCGTTTCCGGCTGCGGAAGCCGATTGAGATCGAAGTCTCGCGCAAAGAGGGGATGTACTGGCACGAACTGCCCTACTTGGGCATTCTGGCTGCTGAGAAAGACGAGATGGAGTCGTTGGCGGCCTTTGCGCTGGAGTTTTCGTCCTGCTGGTTCAACATTGCACTTGAAGACGATAGCGCTCTGACAAGAGATGCGCGGCAGTTGAAGAAGAAGCTGCTTAACCTGGTGGAGACGGTGGAGCGCGCGCAGTGAGCAGCTACAGGCCGCGAGAGGTTGCCTCCGCACTTCAGCGGAAGGGCTTTGATCGGGACAAGACTCACCACTTCATGTTCTGGTTGGTGGTGAACGGGAAACGGACCACTATACGGACGCGGTACAGCCATTCGGACAGGCAGATTGAAGGCGGGCGGATTGGGCAGATGAGCAAGCAGATGAAGCTGAGCAAGCACCAGTTTGAAGACTTCGTGGACTGCCGGCTCACGGGGGAAGCCTATGCCGAGATGCTGATTCACGCTGGTGAGGTGGTTGGGTAAGTAAAGGCTGAATGCTAGG
>PNKE01000074.1 GCA_013822245.1 Candidatus Solibacter sp. | reverse complement strand
AAATCTGATATTGTTAGTGGCTACATTTGGAAAGGCCAAAATGAACCAACCCTATGTAGCAGAAGCGGTTAGCTCAGAAGGGGCCCTGGAACTTCGGATTAATGGGCGACAACGAAGTTGGACGAAAAGAGATCACTTGCCGATGCTGCGAGCACACTGGAGACAAGTGCGGGTCAACGGCCACCCACGAGCCAGATCAACGCAGCGGCCATCGCGAATAGGACGAAAGGCGAGAGGAAGAATGGGCGACGGCAATCACTCCCAGTGCGCCAACCGTCGCCGTGAGGGCGACTGCCGCGACGCTCCAACCGTTTAACGAACGTCCTTCGATCCAGGCGGGCGGTGGAGGCCGCGGCGGGGCAGATCGGTATACGACCCGGGATGATCTCCCGACTCGGACGACATCATGTTTGAACTTCTTTATCGGAGTCGTCCCCGGCCGGGGCCGCGTCGGACACCATCACAAGTTGCCGCATCGCCTCGACGTCGCTATTCTCGCCAAGAACCAGCATCACGTCCCCTGTCTCAAGGACGGTGTTTCCACGCGGAACGACGAAATCGTCATTCCGGCCGATCAGCACGATCAATGCTGATTTCGACAGCTTAAGGTCTACGATCTGACGCCCGACGACCGGAGAGCCGTCAGGGATTGGGACCTCAACCAAATCGTTTCGCGACTTGCCTTGGGCGACGTACTCCAGCGGGTATTCGCGTTTCCTGGCCAGGGGCGAGCTAAGGTGGAGCCATCCGGCAACCTGTGGGATGGCGGTTCCCTGCAGCAACACGGAGGTAAGGACGACGAAGAAGACTACGTTGAAGTAGACGTCGGGATTGGGTACGCCGGCGACGAGGGGGAACGTTGCGAGCACGATGGGGACGGCGCCGCGCAAGCCGACCCAGGAGACCAGGAGTTTGTGCCGCAAGCCCATCCTGGCGAACGCCAGACTGATGAAGACGCCCGCGGGTCGCGCCACAAACATGAGGACCGCGGCGATGAGGAGACCGATGCCGGCGATGGGGACGAGGCGTGAAGGATAGACGAGCATCCCCAGGGCCACGAACATCGTGATCTGCATCAGCCAGGCGAGCCCATCGTGGAACCGCACCAGACTCCGCTTATGGATGAAGTCGCTGTTCCCCATGACAATGCCGGCCAAGTAGACGGCAAGGAAGCCGTTGCCCCGAAATGATGAGGCGAGGCCATACGCCAGCAGCACGACGCTGAGGGTGAGAACTGGATAAAGCCCCTCGGTTTCAAGTTTGAGCCGGTTGAGGACGATTACGGATAGCTTCCCCATGCCATAGCCGATCGCTGCGCCGACGACCATCTGTACGACAAACATGAGCGCAAGGTCGAGGACGGAGCTATCGGGCTGATTCACAAATCGAATCAGGGCCATGGTCAAGAAGAAGGCCATTGGATCGTTGCTGCCCGACTCCAGTTCGAGCAATGGCTTGTTGGTTCCCTTAAAGCTGGCGCCACGGGACCTGAGTACGGAGAAAACGGCGGCGGCGTCCGTGGATGACATGATCGAACCGAGTAGCAAGCCTTCGACCCAGGAGACACCCAGGAGCAGAGTTGCAGCGCTTCCAGCGACAACCGCGGTAACCATAACGCCGATGGTTGACAGGCTGAGGCCTCGCCAGAGCACGCCTGACACCTGCGCCCAATCAGTTTCAAGACCGCCGGAGAATAGGATGAACGAAAGAGCGATGATGCCGAGGATCTGAGTCAGTCCAGCGTCATCGAAGGGAATACCGCCGATGCCTTCGCTGCCCGCCAGCATTCCAATTAGGAGAAACAAGAGCAGCGCCGGCACGCCAAAGCGGTCCGATACTTTGCTAGCCAGAACGCCGACGACCAGCAGCGTCGCGGCGACGATCAGCATCTGGTCAAGGGGAGTCATGCACGCACCATAAAGCCTTGTCCGTCCGATTTACTTGCCGGCGCCATTGGCGGCGGCGATCTCTTCAATGCTGCCAGGACTGTATTTCGAGCGTTGTGCGAAAATAACCGCGCGAATCCAGACCTTGGCCGGGCGAGGTTCAGTCTCCTTCGGGTCGCCGGCGGGGACTTCCATGCTGGAGGCGGCCTTCCAACTCTCGATGACGTCGTGACGCTCGGCATTTCGCTGTATGTCAGGACTGAGCAGCGCAACCCCGTCCCGAAGGTGAACACGCCTGATAGGAGTGGCTTCAGCATCAGGCTTCGACCCGCTACAAGCAGCAGTGACACTTATCGCCCCCGCTACTTTAGCGCAATGAGCTTGGCCGCGGAGTGCGGAGCACTTCCATGGCCGCCCCCCGAATGTTGATGACCAACTGTGATCCAATTCACAGGATAGCGTCTAGGGCCCGCCGGCGCTTCCTATGGGAAACAACCGGAGGAGCCAGTGGCTCTCCGGGGCTTGCAACCAGGCAGCCTACTAATCCGGGAAGGTTGCGCGCGTTCTCATCGCCAAATTGCGTCCACGGAAAAGGGTCTGCGTCACAATGCTCTGACAAGCTCGTGGAAAAGTGGAGCTACTTGATGGGCCGCCGGCATCGAAAAGACCCGGCGGCGCCTTCACGTCACGGGCTGGGATTCATGGGAAGACCTGTCGTGAGTACCCTTGGTAAGGGGTTGGAGAGAACAGATCCACGCTGAAGGGAGTCAACTCCGACGCGGGAAGCGAGCTCGTTGACGAACACGGATTCAACGCCGCCGTCCTTGAGACAACACCGCGCCGGCGGCACTGGGAATCGTGATGACGGCACCGAGTTGGAGTTTGCGCAAGAAGACCGCTCTAGCGCGGCGGCCGAAAATCAGACGAGGACAAGTGATCGTGCGCCGGAGGAGGAAGGCTGGGACAACGGGGCGGGGCGGAGATGAGAACAGGGTCCGAAGATCGCCTGAACGGGCGATCCGGACCCTGCAGGTTTCTTGGGTGGTTGTGATAAGCCCATGCCGCGGCCGGCGGGACGGGGCTCGGGTTTCGTTTTGCGCGGGATCTTCTGGTCGCGGTTGGCGGTGTGGTAGACGAGCGACGAGAGGATGGTGGACATCTGGACGAGGTCGGAGCGCTGAATGCGGTCGTAGGTGTCCATGTTGGAGTGGTGGGTTCGCGTCGAATAATCGAGCGGATCCTGGATGAACTGGAAGCCGGGCAGGCCGACGGCGTCGAAGGCCTGGTGGTCGGTGCCGGTGGTGTTCCTGATGGTGACGGTGGCTGCGCCCATGTCCTTGAAGGGGGCGAGCATGGCTTCAAAGACGGGGCGGGCGGCTTCGTTGACCTGGAGGTAGATGCCGCGGATTTTTCCGCCGCCGTTATCGATGTTGTAGTAGGCCGAGAGCTTGTCCCAGGCCTCGGTGGTCTTCATGGTGGCGGGGTCGGCGAAGACTTCCTTCACGTAGGCGCGGGAGCCGAGCAGGCCCTGTTCCTCGCCGCTCCAGAGGGCGATGCGGACGGTGCGGTCGAGCGGGAGTCTGAGCTTGGTGAGGACGCGGATCACTTCCATCATGACGGAGGAGCCGCTGGCGTTATCGGTGGCGCCGGTGCCGCCGTGCCAGGAGTCGAGGTGGCCGCCGATGATGACGATTTCGTCCTTATGTTTGCCTGTGCCGGGGATGTCGGCGACGACGTTGTAGGAGTCGTCGTTGGTATCGCCGATCTGGTTGCGGACTTCGACTTCGAGCTTGACTGGGACGTTTTTGTTGAGGAGGCGGTAAATGCGGTTGTAGTGTTCTGGGGTGATGGCGATGGTGGCGGGCGGCAGGGGCGTGGATGGGTCGCGGTTGCCGGCCGAGGATGCTGCGACGGTGCCGCCGTCGTTGCGGTAGCCGTGCTGGATGAGGGCGGCCGGGGCTTCCTCGACCCAGAAGGACGTCAGTTTTTTGCGAAACGCCATCTGCTGAACGAAATTGCCGGGGCCGCCGGCGCGCCCAGGGCCAAACGTGCGGGGGGTCATGTCGGGAGCGGCGGCGATTTCAGCGAGTTGCTGGTCAGTGTAGCGGGAGCTGAGGGGCCTGTCGGGCAGCGCGATATCGCGGGGAGGCACGGTGAGGACGATCTTGCCCTTCAGCTTGCCCTTGAATTTGGCCATGTCCTCTTCGGTGAGGATGACGGCGAGGACGGCTTCACCGGCGACGACGCCATCAGTTGATTTCGACCAGGCGAGGGGGAAGCCGATGAGGGGCTGGTAGGAGGGTTCGAGCATGTGAGCGGCGAAGCGTTCGTTCTGCCAGGCGCGGCCGAACGGGCCCCATTTTTCGAGGCGGGCGCTTTTGAGGCCCCACTCCTGGAGTTGTTTGACGGCCCATTCGGCTGCCTTTTTGTAGTTGGGCGAGCCGGTGAGGCGCTGGCCGTGAACCTCGGTGAGTTGGAACATATGGTCCATCACCTGGGAGTTCTGGATGGCCTCCTGCTTGATCCTGTAAATCGTGTCGAGGTCGACGCGTTCCTGTGCGGCGGCAGCCAGGGAGAGGGCGGCGGCGCATGTGAAGAGTCTAAGAGCGTGTTTCATATGCAGATTACCGAACGAAGAGATTTAGGCGATGTCTGTCCAATTCTGGTTACGGCTGGCGACCGGACGACCAAAGGATGGCGTTGCGGACGAGGCGGCGGTACCAGGGATTTTCGTGGGCTTCACGGCCGTGGCCGAGCTGGATGAAGACGACCTTGGAGAGGACGTAGGGGCTGATCCAGGCGAGGGCTTCGTCGGATGTTTCGTGTTTTGTGGTGAGCAGGACCTGCGTGCCTGGGGCGCGCCACATGCCCTTGTAGGTTTCGTCGCGCATCCAGGCGGAGGAGAGGCCTTTGAGGATGGGGTGCTTGCCGGAGGGCTCGATGCGGAGGTCGACGTCGTGCTTATAAGTGGACATCTTCATGGAGAGCGAGGGGTCGTCCTTGAGGAGGTATTTGCCGCCGACGAGGTCCTTCCACCACCATTCCCAGTTCTGATGGTTGGCGATGGCGTGGTGGAGGACGACGATGCCCTTGCCGGATTCGGCGAAATCGCGGAGGCGTTTCTGCTGGACCTCGGGCATGTCGGGGATCATGTCGTAGAAGACGATGACGTCGAAGACCTTGCGCAGGTCGCGGCGGAATGCGGCCGGGTGGGGATCGACGGTGACGCGGATGTCGGGCATGTGCTCGAAGACGCTGTAGAAGCTGGCTTCGTGGTCGTGGCCGCCGGTGACGAGAAGAACGCGGACGGCGTCTTTTGTTTTGGGGTCGATGCTGATGTTGGCGGGCAGAGTGACGGCGGAGCGGGCGGACCATTCGACGCCGCGGGCGAAGGAATCGACGAAGCCCTGGGCGAGCATGGCGTGGACGTCGTGGCCGAGGGCGGTTTGAAAGACGCGGCCCTTGCCGAACTGGTTGGTCCAGATGAGGGGTTCGTCGGCGCCGGAGCCGCCTTCATTTTTGGCGTTGAAGGCGGTGGCGAGGACGTGGATCTTGGGGGAGAGGACGAAGCTGAAGTAGAGTTCGTCGCTGGTGGTGAAGGAGGCGGGCAGGCCGGCGGCGATGGGGTGGGAGGGGTCTTTCCATTTCACGTCGTAGGAGTGGCGGCGGCCGTGGCCGGTCTTGGGAATGCCCTTTTTTTCGTCGGCTTCGCGCCAGCTCGCGCCGACCATTTCGGCCCAGGCGGCCCAGGGCGTTTCGGTGACGCCGGTGTTGGACATCTTTTCGCCGAGGACGTTGCGGATGCCAAACGGATAGGAGGCGGCGTGCACGACGGCGAGTCCCTTGCCGGAGCGGACGAAGGCTTCGACGGCGGCTTCGGCCTGGGCGCCCCAGCGGGGACCGCAGTAGTCGGCCACCAGAACATCATAGGGGCGTAATGTTTCGGTGGTGAGGCCCGAGGGTTCCTCGGTGACGCGGACGTCGAACTTGCCGGTGGCGTCGAGGATGCGGCGGAGGTGTGGTGTTGACGCGCGCCAGTCGTGGTTGTTACGGCCCGAGAGGATGAGGACGCGGATCTTGCCTTCCTCGAAATAGAACTTGTCGGGGATCTGCTGCGCGGCGGCGAGGCCGAGCGAGCTAAGAACCAGGAGCGATGCGAAGCGAGTTGTGTTCATCGAGGGCCTCGAGAAGTGTGTTGAGGTGGCGCAGGCTGCGTTCAGCCTGATCGGGCGTGCCGCATTCGACGGAGAGCACGCCGTGGAAGTTATGTTTTTGAAGGATGGTGATGACGCGGCGCCAGTCGATCATGCCATCGCCGCAGGCGCAGCCGACGGGGGTGCCGGTGACCTTGCCCTTTTCGATGGCGGCGTGTTCCATGGAGATGTCCTTGGCGTGGACGTGGATGAGGCGGGAGGCGACGGCTTCGAGACCGGCATACGGGTCCTCACCAGACAGCAGGGCGTTGCCGGTGTCGTAGTTGATGCGCAGCATGGGCGAATCGACGAGGCTGGCGATGCGGAGCAGACCTTCGGTGGTCTTTGAGAATTCCTGATGGTCCTCGATGCCGACATAGACGCCGTGGCGTTCGGCGATGCGAAGGACCGCCTTGAGCGTGTAGCGCATGATGTCGTGGGCCTCTTCGCGGGTGACCCAGGGCGGGCGGATGCCTTCGTCGGTATTGACGACGGGCGCGCCGAGGGCGGCGGCGAAGCGGATGGCTTTTTCGAGATACGGCACCGAGACTTCGGGGCGCATGAGCGGGCAATGGGCGGAAAGGCCGGAGGCGCGGACGCAGTACTGCTGGAGGATGTCGCGGACGAGGAGGGGGTCTTCGTCGAGGGAAACGGAATGGAAGTAGCCCGCTTCGGAGAGCAGTTCACGGCCGTTGTGGACCATGGGCTCCACCCAGCGGTAGCCCATCTTGGAGGCGCGGTGGATGCCGGCGATGAACGGCTTGTCCTCGCAGCGGATGTATTCGAGATTGATGCCGACTTCGATGCTCATGTGGGTCTCTCTTCTTTTATACGTCCCATTGCTTGCGCCACGGGACGACGCGGCGTTCCTTGTACGCGATGTTGCCGATGTGGCAGGCCATGGCGGCGTAGTGGCCGTCGAAGGCAGTGGCGTTGGGCTGCTTGCGGCTCTTCACGCATTCGAGGAAGTTCGCCATGTGCGGGGGTTCGGGCGAGGATGCGAGCATCTGCGGCTCACCCTTGCCCTGGGGCAGGAAGCGGGCGCGGTGGCGGAAGATGCTGAGGCGGCCGCCTTCGCCGAAGAAGGTGATGTCGGCGGACTCTTCGGGCCGCATGTCGGTGATGGTGGCCTCGAAGGTGACGGTCAGCTTTTCGGGGTATTCGAGGATGAAGTTGACGTTGTCGGGGGTGTCGCGGCCGTCGTTGAACTGATAGATGCCGCCCATGGCGACGGCGGATGTGGGCTTGAGGATACCGAGATACCAATGGACGACGTCGACCATGTGGACGAAGAGTCCGCCGGTCTGGCCGCCGGTGGCGAAGTCCCAGTAGGCGAAGCGGTTGAAGTAGCGTTTGGGGTCCCAGGGGATCTTGGGGAGCCAGCCGAGGACGGCGTCCCAATCGAGGCCCGGGGGCTTGGATTCCATGCCTGGAGGGGAGGGCGTGAGGTAGCCGCTGTTGGCGTTCCAGACGGTGCGCACCATGTGGACCTTGCCGAGCAGGCCGGAGTCGACGAACTTCTGCTTGGCCTCGATGAAGTGGGGCAATGAACGCTGCTGGACGCCGACTTGAATGACGCGGCCGTACTGGCGCTGGGCCTTGACGACCTGGTGGCCCTGCATGGGCAGCGAGGTCATGGGTTTCTCGACGAAGACGTCCTTGCCGGCCTGGCAGGCTTCGGCGGTAATGTTGGCGTGGGTGTGGTCGAGTGTGGCGACGATGACGGCGTCGATATCCTTGCGGTCGAGCAGGGCCTTGTAGCCGGGGATCAGCGCAGGTTTCGCCGCGCCGGGAAAACGCTTGGCGACGTGGTCCGCGCCCTCGTTGCGGCGGATGTCCCACGCGTCGCAGAGGGCGACAATTTCGCAGGGCACGCCGCAGGCCGCCGCCATGCGGACGAGATGCTGGCCGCGGCTGCCGGTCCCGATACAACCCAATCTGACGCGATCGTTCGCGCCGAGAACTCTCGACGCCGACGCCGCGGTGGCGACAAAAGCCCGCCGGGATACTTCCATGACGCCTCCTTCGAGCAGACGCGGGTCATTTCAGTCACATGGGTCTGAAGTGTCCCGTATGTCACATCATATGTGACTCGACGCATAAGCGAAAGAAGCCGCCCCCTGCGATGGAGGCGGCTTCGGAGGGCTCGACTGGCGGCCGGCGAGGTTAGCGGGCGACGCGGGCGGTGCCGCCCTTCATGACCTTTTCGACTTCGGAGAGCAGGACCATGGTGGTGTCGCCGGGCGTGGTCATGGCGAGAGCGCCGTGGGCGGCGCCGCATTCGACGGCGTATTGGGGGCCCTTGCCGGCGAGGAAGCCGTAGATGAGGCCGGAGGCGAAGGAGTCGCCGCCACCGACGCGGTCGAGAATTTCGAGATCCTTGCGCAGAGGCGCTTCGTAAAATTCGCCGTTGTGCCAGCAGATGGCGCCCCAGTCGTTGCGGGAGGCGGTGGTGGCCTTGCGCAGGGTGGTGGCGACCACTTGGAAGTTCGGGTAGGCTTCGAGCGCCTCCCGGATCATCTTCTTGAAGTTGGCGGGGTCGAGCGAGGAGAGGTGGTCGTCGAGTCCTTCGACTTCGAAGCCGAGGGCGGCGGTGAAGTCCTCTTCGTTGCCGAGCATGACGTCGATGTATTGGGCGAGTTCGCGATTGACCTCGCGGGCCTTGTCCCTGCCGCCGATGCCCTTCCAGAGGGATTCGCGGTAGTTGAGGTCGTAGCTGACGATGACGCCATGGCGGCGGGCGGCCTGCATGGCCTCGCGGGCGACGAGCGGAGTGGTCTCGGAGAGCGCGCAGAAGATGCCGCCCGTATGCAGCCAGCGGGCGCCCTGTTTGCCGAAGATCTCGTCCCAATCGATTTCGCCGGGCTTCATCTGCGAGGCGGCGGTGTGGCCGCGATCGGAGCAACCCAGAGCGGCGCGGACGCCGAAGCCGCGTTCTGTGAAGTTCAGGCCGTTGCGCACCGAGCGGCCGACGCCGTCGTATTTCACCCATTTCACGTGGGACTGGTCGACGCCGCCCTGGTTGATCAGATCCTCGACGAGGCGGCCGACAGGGTTATCGGCGAAGGCCGAGACGACGGCGGTTTTCAAGCCGAAGCAGCGCCGCAGGCCGCGGGCGACGTTGTATTCGCCGCCGCCTTCCCAGGCGCGGAACTGGCGGGTGGTCCAGATGCGGTCGTCGCCGGGATCCAGGCGCAACATCACTTCGCCGAGGCTGACCTGGTCCCAAAGGCACGATTGTTTCGGTTTGATCTGCATGCTTGTATTTTCGTACCGCGCTGCCCGATTTGCCACTTGAAGATTAGAGGTCAAGCAGCACCTGGACGGGCGCGGACTTCTGGATTCGGCCCTTCGCCGCGGCGAAGCCCTGGCGCGCCTTTTCAAACTCGCCGATGGAGGCGCCGACGTCGTAGCGGACGGTGGGGTCGATTGAGCATGGCTTCTTGAACTCATGCAGGTATTCGGCGTTGTTGGCGGCAAAGGCTTCCAGCGCCTCGATGAATGCGAGGTGCTGGCGGATGGTGCGCTGCGATTCGCGCAGGAGAGTCCAGCAGGCCTCGAGACGGCCCTCGGCGTAGGACCATGGGGCGTTGGCCACCACAACATCGTTCTTCGGCGGTTTCAGGCTGAGGAAGTAATCCTTGGCGCGGGAGCGGAATTCGGCGGCGGTGATGTTCTTGGTGATGCCCTGGGGGGTGACCAGGTCCTTCAACTTCCCGTTGAGGTCGTCGACCGACTTCAGCGTGCGGGTGCGCTGTTCGTCGAGCACGCTGATCTGCGACTTGAACAGCGTGCGGTTGGCGCCCTGCTTCATGGTGAATTCCTTGAGGCAGAGCAGGGTCTTGTAGCTGTCGCGATACTGGTCTGTCTTGCCCTGCATCTGCTGCATGAGGTTGATGCCGAGGTCGAGTTTGAGGACGTTGACGGCGCCCTGGGCCATGACGCCGGCGACTTCCATTTTCTTGCGGCGGCGGGCCTCGTGTTCAAGATAGTCCATGGCCTTATTGAGCCGGTCTTCGGTGATGGGGGATTCCTGGCTGGCGAGGGCGTTGAGGGCGCGCAACATGCCGTCGCTGATCTCGAGCACGGGGGCGGCGTTTTCGGTGAACTGCCAGGCGAGGTCGTAGTAGGCGGCGGCCTTGTCGATACGCTCGCTGATCTTGGTCCAGTTGAAGTCCACCTGGCGGGCGTCCTTGGCCTCCTGCATCTGCTTGTAGGATTCGAGGTTGAGGCGCTCGCTCTTGAGGCGCTGGATTTCGCGGGTGACTTCGTCGAGCGCCTTCTGCTGGTCGAGGAGTTGCTCGCGGTAGCGGCGTTCGAGTTTTTCGAGATCTGAAAGCGTGACGGGTTCGGGGGCGGCCTGTTGTGCTGGAGGCTGCTGGGGCGCGGCCGGCGATTCCTGAGCCGGGGCCACGGCCGCGATCAAAACAAATAGTGCGATTGCGTTTTTCATCGAATACCGCCTGTGATCCTTTCGGCCTGCCAACGGACGATCTCGGCCCGGATGAATCCTTCGACCTCGGCCCACACCATGGGGTCGTTGTCCATCTTCCAGTGAGAGAGCGTCATGATGCCTCGCGCCGCGCGCGGGTAGCCGCTCATGTCGACGTCGCGCAGGACATAGAAGTGGCGGATGTTCGCCAGGATCTCCGTCTTCGACGCGTCCTCGGCCCTGATCCGCGGCTGTCCGCGCACGGGGCCTGGATCGCGCTGATAGAAGTTGACGGCGCGTTTGACGTTTGAGGGGATGAGATGGTCGCCGCGCCCGATGCTGTCGACCTGGACGGTGAGACAGACGGGCACGTTCCACTTCTTCAACTCCCTGGCCAGCCTCACCGCGGCCGCTCCGCCGAAGCTTTGTCCATAGAGGATGATGCCCACCGAGCGCGCCTCGGCCTCGTCGAGCTTTCCATCCCTGTTGCGGTCCAGCGCTTCATGAATGAACTTCCTTATCGTTGCCCGGCTGTGATTGCCCGCCGTTTCGACGAACACATCCGGCCCGGCGCCTTCGCGGAGCCGCAGCGCAAGTTTGCGCACGCTGCGCTTCGGGTTGTCCCACCGCTCCCAAGCGCCGAGGAAGCCGGCCACCAGCACGCTGCCCTCTGGCAAAGGGGCGGGCGCGACGATGCCGGCCCGGCGGATGCGTTTCTCCGCCGCGCAGGGAGCGGCCAGCAGGGCGAGGGCGGCGAGCGCCGCGGTCCAAGGGAAAACCGCCCTGCTAATGAGTGAAACGCTTGACGTCATCGCCGGGTTGCGTCGAAATGCGGATGGCGTGCGGGTCAACCCCGGCTCTTGCGGGTCTTGAGCAGGAGAGCCTGGGCGTCGAGGGCCTTCGATTTGTCGGGCCGCGGCGCGCGCTCGTAGGTCCCGTCGCTGCTCATCACGCGCGCCTTTACGCAATCGTCCCTGTAGGTCTTCAGGATAGAGTCCTTGATGGAGCGGACGAGGGTTCGCCTCAGCACGGGAAACAGGGTTTCGACGCGGCGGTTGATGTTGCGCGGCATGAGATCGGCCGAGCCCATGTAGATCTCTTCCTTGCCGCCGTTGCGGAAGTAGAAGATGCGCGTGTGTTCGAGGAAGCGGCCGACGATGCTGCGCACGTGGATGCGGTCGCTGACGCCCTCGATGCCGGGGCGCAGGCAGCAGATGCCGCGGCAGATGAGTTCAACATCGACGCCGGCCTGGGAGGCTTCGTAGAGCAGGCGGATGATGCGCTGATCGACCAGCGCATTCATCTTGAAGATGAGCCGGGCTTCGCGGCCGGCCTTGGCGTGTTCGATTTCGCGGCGGATCATCTGCTCGAACTTCTCGCGCAGGTTGACGGGGGCGACGAGGAGTTGGCGATAGTCGCCCTTGGCGGAGTAGCCGGTGAGGTAGTTGAACAGGTCTGTGGCGTCGGCGCCAAACTCCTCCGAACAGGTGAGCAGGCCCATGTCGGTGTACAACCCGGCCGTCACGGCGTTGTAGTTGCCTGTCGACATATGGACGTAACGGCGGATCTTGTCGCCCTCCTTCCTGACGATCAGCAGGACCTTTGAGTGGACCTTGACGCCCGGGAATCCATAGACCACGTGGACGCCGACGCGCTCCAGCGCGCGCGCCCATTCGATGTTTGACTCCTCGTCGAAGCGGGCCTTCAACTCCACCATCGCGGCCACCTGCTTGCCGTGCTCGACGGCCTCCATGAGCGCCTCGACCACGGGCGACTTCGGGCCGACGCGATAGAGCGTCATCTTGATGGCCAGCACCTGCGGGTCGCGCGCGGCCGTGCGGAGCAGGTCCACCACGGTCTGGAACGAGTCGAATGGATGGTGGATGAGGATGTCGGACCGCCGGATGGCGGCGAAGAGATCCTCTTTCTTCTTCGCCGTTCTGAAAGGCGATGGGGTGAAGTGCGTGTACTTGAGGTCCGGGCGCTCAATGGACGAAACCGCCTTGAGCCGGCTGAGCGCGAGGGGTCCGTTGATGCGAAAGACCTCGGTCTCGCCAATCTCCAGGTTCGTCTGCAGCAGTTCGAGCACGGAATCGGGCATCGACTCCTGGACCTTCAGCCTTACGACGGCGCCGAAGCGCCGCTGCTGGACGCCTTCCTCGACGGTCTCCAGCAGGTCGCCAGATTCGAGTTCCTGGATCTCCATTTCGGCGTCGCGCGTGACATGGAACAGGTGGGACTCCTGCACCTCCATGCCCGGAAACAGGCGATCCATGTGGCCCTGAATCAGATCCTCGATCCAGCAGAGCGTCACGTGGCGCCGCAACGATCGTCCGCGTGGGCCGCCGAGCGCGACGAGTTGAGGAAGCGTGTCCGGAACCTTGAGCCGTGCGAAGCGTTCCTCTCCATTCGCGCCTCGAATGATGATCGAGAAGTTCAGGCTGAGATTTGAGATGTGCGGGAAGGGCCGGCCGGGGTCCACGGCCAGCGGCGTCAGCACCGGGTAGATCGTCTCGTCGAAGTACTTGCGCGCCGCCCGTTTCTCAACCTCATCCAGCCGGGCGAAGCTCTTGATCTCGATGCCGGCGTGGCGCAGTTTATCGAAAAGCGCCACGCGGCATTCGTGCGCGTCCTCCATGATCTGCTCGTACTCGGCGCGGATGGCGTCGAGTTGTTGTCCGGGCGGCATGCCATCAGGGCCCGTGTCGA
Source organism: Candidatus Solibacter sp. (assembly GCA_013822245.1). Lineage (GTDB taxonomy): Bacteria > Acidobacteriota > Terriglobia > Bryobacterales > Bryobacteraceae > PNKE01. The sequence continues at coordinate 28,090 of PNKE01000074.1, read as the reverse complement.
CGATGCCGGATTCAACCTGGTTCAACAATCCGGCCACGCGGACCATGAAGAACTCGTCGAGGTTCGATCCGGCGATGGAGAGGAACTTGACGCGCTCAAGCAGCGGATTTGTTTCGTCCTGCGCCTCTTCAAGAACGCGGCGCTGAAACGCCAGCAGGCTCAGTTCACGGTTGACGTACAGGGATGGGTGGCTCAGGCCCGCGGCTGGAGCCGGCTTTCGCGCCCGTTGACGCGGAGTGGCAGGCATAAAGGAGAACTCCTACTTTACCAGTCCGCGAGCTTGCCCGCCTCCCCGCTACCGGAACAGCAGCGGAGCGAAGTCGCGCACATACACGCGCCAATTGGGTCGGATGCGAAACATCATCAAGGTTCCTCATGCCCGCAGAGAGAGTTTGTCCGCCGGCTCTCAGGCGAATTCCGGCCCGGTGATGGCGTAGTTCAGCGACGCATCGAACACTGGCGGTTCGCCCAGGCTCATGCGCAGGAACGGCCGCTGCTTCCTGAAGCCGAAGCCGGCCAGCGCTTCTTCGTGCTGCGCCGGCGCATCCACCACCGTTTCGCGGGTGCAGCGCGCCATGGCCGCGGCCAGCAGTCTCCAGGCCGACTCGGCGCTCCTGGCGATGATGGGGCCGATGTGATCGAAGCGGTGGCCGTGACGGCCGAAGCAATAGGCGTCGCCCGTCGCCATGGCCAGATCCGGCGCGCCCTGGGCGAGCCAGCGCAGCATCCGCTCGCGGCCCGCGCCGAACGCCTGACGGTCCATCGCCAGTATCCGCGGCCAATCGGCATCGGCCACCGGCGCGCACGCCGCCGCTTCCGATGCGCCGGCGGGCCGCTCGTAGCGGGCCAGTGCGAACTCCTCCCTGAAGCCCAACGGCCTGTAGACGCGCTCACCGGCGGGCGTGGCGTCAAGCCGGATGGACTTCCGGCCTTCAAGCAGCCGGATTGACTCATTCAGAAGCCGCGTGCCCACGCCCTGTCCACGCATCCCGGGATCCACCAGCACCATCGCCACCCAGGCGAACTCATCGCCATAGTCCAGCGTCGCCGATGTTCCAACCACCTTGCCGTCAACCTCTTCCACCAGGCACCCGGCCCGCGTCTGCTCGATGAAATGCCGCCAGTCGCGCTCGGTCTGGTTCCACCCGGCGGCGCGGCACAACTCCAGCCCGCGCCCGATATCGTCGATCGTCATTCGCCTCAGTCTCATGGCCGCCTCTCGTATACGCGCACGTAGTCGATGACCAACTGTTGCGGGAACACGGATTCATCCACGCCTTTGCGCCCGCCCCAGTTGCCGCCCACCGCTATGTTCATCAGCAGTTTGAACGGCGCGTTGAAGGGCCAGGCCTCCGGGCCCGTTCCTTCGTCGGCGAAGGAGAAGTACGGCTTGCCGTCAACGAGGACCTCGATGCGGTCCGGCCGCCAGTCCACCGCATAGACGTGAAACTCGCTGGTGGCATCGGGCACGGCGACCTGCTCGCCCTTCTGCGTGCCTTTGACGTGGTTGTAGGCGCCGGTATGCACGGTCCCGTGGATGACCCCTTCGTCGTAACCGACATGCTCCATGATGTCGATCTCGCCACACAGCGGCCACCCCGGACCTGTCTTCTCCCACCTCGCCGACGGCAACATCCACAGCGCCGGCCACGTCCCGCGCCCCTTCGGCAGCTTGGCCCGGATCTCGATATAGCCATACTTCCAGCCCGCCTTGGAGACCATCCGCGACGACGTGTAGGCCTTGCCTTCGTGATCCTGCTTGCGCGCGGTGATGTGCAGCATGCCGCCTTTCACCCGCGCGTTTTCAAGACGGTCAGCCATGTAGAACTGAAGCTCGCGGTTGCCCCAGCCGTGGCCGCCGGTGTCGTAGGTCCATTTAGCCGGGTCGGGCAGACCGTCTTTGTCGAACTCGTCGGCCCACACCGGCTTCACCTGCGCCAGCGCCGGCAGGGCCATCAACGCCGCCGCTATCAGAGCCGGAATGTGTCTCATCGCGCACCCATTCTATGCCAGCCGCGGTACACTCGCGAGAAGTGAAACCCGACACGACTTCGCAGCGCGAGTTGACGGTGAAGGCCGTTTTGCTCGGCCTCTTTCTGGCCTTTGTTTTCGGCTCCGCCAACGCCTATCTCGGCATGAAGGCCGGACAGACCGTGGCCGCCACCATCCCCGCCGCAGTCATCGCCATGGCCCTGTTCCGCATGAAGGCCATCCGCGGCGGCGTGCTTGAACAGAACATCGCCCGCACCGCCGCCAGCGTCGGCGAAGCTCTGGTGGCCGGCGCCATCTTCACCCTGCCGGCGTTCATCCTTGTCGAGATCGACGGCGTGCGGCTGTGGTCGAACCTTCGCACGCATTACTGGGACGCGACGGTCATCCTGTTGGCAGGCGGACTCGCCGGCATCTTCTTCATCATTCTGCTGCGCAAGCCGCTGGTCTCCGACCCCGCCCTGCCGTGGCCCGAATCGGTGGCCTCGGCGGAGATCGTGAAGGCGGGCCAGGACTCCGGCTCCGCGCCGAAGCTCATCTTTGGCGGCATGGCCCTTGGCGGCCTCATCCAAATCCTGAAGAGCGACAAAGGCGTGCAGATCTTTCGCGAGTTCACCGAGGGATTCATCACGTTTCCGAAAAGCGTGATCCGCCACTTCGATTACTCAAAGAACCCCATCGGCTCGGTCGAACACACCGGCGGCGTCGTCTGGTCAACGCCCGCCCTCTCGCCCGCCCTGCTCGGCATCGGTTTCATCATCGGACCCCAACTCGCCTCCATCACCGTCGCCGGCGGCATCCTCGCCTGGTGGGTCCTCATCCCCCTGCTTCTGTTCTTCGACCCCGATTTCTCCACGCGAATCGCGACGGCGGATCACGGCATCGCTTCCTACACGCTCTGGTACAACGTCGTGCGGCCGATCGCCGTCGGCATGATGCTGGTGGGCGCGGCCAGCACGATGTTCCGGATGCGCAAATCCATCGCCCAGTCGCTCACCGGCGCGTTCCGCTCCTCGCCGGCGGCGGCCGGGCAGGGGCGCACGGAGCAGGACATCCCGGTACGGTGGGTTATTCTCTCGCTGGCAGTCCTGTTCATTCCGATCACCGCTATCTACTACGGCTTCACCGGCGGATGGACGACCGCGCTGGTCGCCGCCGCGGTGATGGGCGGGGCGGGTTTCCTGCTCTCGGCCGTCGGCGGCTATCTGGTCGGACTCGTCGGCAGTTCCAATCAGCCGCTCTCCGGACTCACTCTCTCGGCCCTTGTCCTGGCCGCCTTGCTGCTGCTGGTGATGGGCGTCAAGGGCGCTTCGGGCGTGGCCGCCGTGCTCGGCGTGGCTGCCGTCGTCGCCGTCGCCGTGTCGGTCTCCGGCTCGATGATTCAGGACCTCAAGGCCGGACACATCCTGGGCGGTACGCCATGGAAAATGCAGCTTGTCGAAATCATCGCCGTCATCTCGCTTTCGTTCTTCCTGATGGGTCCGATCATCGCCCTGCATGAAGCCAACCTCGCCACCGGCGGCATCGGTGGCCGCGCCCTGCCGGCGCCGCAAGCCGGCCTGATGGCGCAGTTGTCGAAGGGCATCGTCGGCGGCGATATGGCCTGGGGTTTGCTCGCCATCGGCGGCGCTTTCGGCATTGCCCTGCTGCTGTGCGGCGCGAAGGCGATGATGCTGGTGGCGGTCGGCATGTACCTGCCGTTTGACACGAGTTCCGCGATATTCGCCGGCGGCGTGATCCAGTGGATCTCATCGAGGGCCTTCAGCAGCCTCGACGTAGCGCGCCGGCGCAGGGCTGAGGATTCGGGTACGCTTCTGGCTTCGGGCCTCATCGCGGGCGAGGCGATCGTGGGCATTCTGCTGGCCGTGCTGTTTTTAACGGGCGTGAGTTCGCTGACGCATGTCTTCATGGGCCTGGACGAACTGCCGTTCTACTCAGCCTGGGGCAGTTGGCTCTCCCTTGGCGCGTTCGCTACTCTGGCCGGGCTTCTGATTTGGGTTCCACTCCGCCGAGCCCGCGAAGAAAGTTCTGAAGGATCGTCGGAGCCATCACGGTAGCCGCCGTTGTCTTCGGACCCGCCCATTCCTGCATCATCGTCATCACGGCGAATTCGGGTTCGCCGCCGCCTTCACCCTCTCCGATCCGGTACAGGGCCGGCGAAGGAGCCGCCTTCAACTCGACCAGTTTCACGGTCTCCGCCGTCGGGCTTGCACAGTGCCCGGCCGGCGTTGTCACGAGGTACTCACGGCACCGCATCGGCCTGTGCTCGTAGATCGTGCACGACTCCTCTTCCAGAAACGGACAGGCAATCCCGAGCGCAAAGTACTTCAGGCCCGCCTGCTGGCGCTGCTCCTCGCTCAATGAACCGATGGTCCGCACGTCGTCCAGGATTCCGCCCTCGCGCATCCGCTCAACCGCATCGCCGAGCCGGCCCTTTATCCTGTCTCTCCGCTCCTGCTCCATGCCGTCGACAAGGGCGGCAAGCATCTCCATCTCATGGGGACTGACCGGCACGGGTTGCCGGCAACAGGCGCCGCAGCCGGCCTTGCAGGTGATCTGCCTGCCCTCTTCAACCGCCGCCTCGGCCGCGTTGCCCACGACCAGATCCACGATGTGGTTCAACACCGGCAGCATCTCGGCTACCCGCACCGGCGCGTTCGCCAGCTTCATTTCGCACTTGTACTGATGTTTGCCCAGCCTGAGGGTGAAAGACGCGTTCCCAGTCTCCATTGAATCTGACGATACACGAGTTCGGCGCCGTCGTCGATCACTTCGCCCGCGGGTGCGCCCTGTCGTAAACGCGAATCAGGTCGCTCATCGACAGCTTGGTGTATTTCTGCGTCGTCGATAACGATGCATGGCCGAGCAGTTCCTGAATCGCCCGCAGATCCGCGCCTGCTGAAAGCAGATGCGTCGCATAGGCATGGCGCAGCGAATGCGGATGCAGTCCGGCGTCGCCGGCCAGGGCGATCGCGTACATCTTCACGATCCCCCGCGCTCCGCGGTCGCTGAGCCGCCCGCCTTTCGCATTAAGAAAGACCGCAGCGGCGGCCTCCTTTGGCGCCCGTTCCCCTATCCACGTCTTCAGCGCGCTCAACGCCCGTCCCGGCACGGGCACCTGGCGTTCCTTCTTCCGCTTGCCCCGTACCTTGATCCACCCCTCGGCGAGGTCGATATCGGCCACCTCCATGCCCACCAGTTCGCTGATGCGCAGGCCGCAGCCATACAGCACCTCGAATATGGCCAGGTCGCGCTCCGGCATCGCCCGTTCCAACTTGCCCGCCGCCATGCCGTCGATCAAGCCATTGGCCTGCTGTTCGGTGGGCACGTCGGGCAACAACTGCGGCATCTTTGGCGTGGTCAGCAGTTTCGCCCGGTTCACGGCGATGCGGCCATGCCGCAGCAGATGGTTGAACAATCCCCGAACCGCCGCAAGCTTCCTGCGGATGGTGACCTTCGACAACCGCTGCGCGTGAAGATCGCCCAGCCATTCCCTCAATTGCCACTGGTCGAACTCTTCCGGCGGCGGCGGTTCCAGGCCTGGGCGGGTGAAATAGCTTTCGAACTGGCGGAGGTCGGCGCCGTAGTTGCGCAGCGTGTGGACCGACACATTCTCCCGGGCCAACGATTCAAGGTACTCCCGCACCGCTTCGCCCAGCGCGCTCATCGCTCCCCCAGATACGCGTCCAGCGCCACTGCCGCCCGGCGGCACACCTCGGCGTGGCGCGCCTTTTTGTCGCGCTTCAACCGCGCCCGCGCCTCATCGTCCAGGGCCGGCAGGATGTCGAACGCGATGTTCGCCGGTTGATAACGCTGCGCATCGGCGTTGGCGATGTAGTGGCACAGCGAGCCCATGGCCGTCTCGCGCGGGAGAGGCTTCAGCGCCTTGCCCATCGCCGCGCCGGCTGCGTGCATGCCCGCCATCAGGCCCGTCGCCATCGACTCGACATAGCCCTCGACGCCGGAGATCTGGCCGGCGAAAAAGACCCGTGGCTCTGACTTCAGCCGCAGCGCCGTATCCAACAGCTCCGGGCCGTTGATGTACGTGTTGCGGTGCATCTGCCCGTAGCGCAGGAACTCGGCCTGTTCCAGCCCTGGGATCAGCCGGAACACCCGCCTCTGTTCCGGGAACTTCATGTGATTCTGGAAGCCAACAAGATTGTAGGAATCGGCCCGCTGCGACTCCTGGCGCAACTGCACCGCCGCATACGGCCAGCGGCCCGTGCGCGGATCGGTCAACCCCACCGGCTTCATCGGCCCGAAGCGCAGCGTCTCGCGGCCCCGCCGCGCGATCTCCTCGATCGGCAGGCACGCCTCGAAGAACGCCACCTTGCCTTCGTGGATCGCTTCGTCGGCGGGGATGTGCGCGTCGGCCGAATCGGCCGCCAGTACAGCATCGACAAAGGCCTCGTAGCCCTCCTTCGTCATCGGGCAGTTCAGGTAATCGTCGCCGCCGTCGATCGACTTGCCGTAGCGCGACGCCGCGAAGACCTTATCCATGTCGATCGTCGAGGCGTCCACGATCGGGCTGATCGAATCGTAGAAGTACAACCGCTGCGAACCCGTCCGCCGCGCAATATCGCCCGCCAGCGCCCCTGATGTCAGCGGGCCTGAAGCCACGATGACGATTCCCTCCGCCGGAATCGCCTTCAGCTCTTGCCGCCTCACTTCAATCAACGGCTCGCCTTCAATCGCCCGCGTGATCTCCTGCGCGAACACCTCCCGGTCCACCGTCAGCGCATGGCCGCCCGGCACCCGCGACCGCTCCGCCGCCGCCATCGACAGCGACCCCAGCCGCCGCAGTTCCTGTTTCAGCAGCCACGAGGCCGTGTTCTCCGAATCGCTCTTCAGCGAGTTCGAACACACGAGTTCGGCCAGCCGGCCGGTCCGGTGCGCTTCGGTCGGCTTTCCCGGGCGCATCTCATGGAGCGTGCACCGCCGCCCGGCCCGCGCCAGCCGCCACGCCGCCTCGCAGCCTGCCAACCCCCCGCCGATCACGTGTATGGAGTTCGTTTGGTTCAAAGCTTCCATTAACATTGTAGATTCATGACCCGTCGCCACCTGCTCCTCGCCCTTGCCTTGTGCGCCATTCCGGCCATCGCGCGGGAACCCATCCGATACACTCTCCGCTTCCCGGCGCCGCATACCCATTACATCGAAGTCTCGGCATCCATCCCGGCCACGGGTCCTGCGCTCGAGGTCTTCATGGCCGTCTGGACGCCCGGTTCCTATCTTGTCCGGGAGTACGCCCGCAACGTCGAGAACTTCCACGCCTCGGCCGGCGGCCGTCCGCTCGTCTGGGCGAAATCGCGCAAAAACCGCTGGCTCATCCAGACCGGCGGCGCCAGCCGCGTTGAGCTTCGCTACCTGGTTTACGCCCGCGAGGCCGCCGTGCAGGGCAACTGGGTCGACGCCGGATTCGCCATGCTCAACGGCGCGCCAAACTTCGTCACCCCGGCCGGCAGCATCACGGGCCCTTACGAAGTCGCCATCGAACTGCCTCCTTCGTGGAAAAAACACATCAGCGGGATGAAGCTGAAGCCCGGCGAGCCAAACACCTACCTCGCCGCCGGCTTCGACGAACTGCTCGACTGTCCCATCTACGCCGGCAACGCCCCCATCCATGAGTTCGAGGTCGAGGGCAGGATGCACTACCTCGTCAACGAAGGCGAAGGCCCTGTGTGGGACGGTCCGGCCTCGGCCCGCGAAGTCGCCCGGATAGTTGCCGAGTACAGCCGCATGTGGGGCGGCTTGCCGTACGACAGGTACGTCTTCTTCAACATGCTCACCGGATCGGGCGGCGGACTCGAACACCGCAACTCGACGTGGCTCAATTCAAGCCCCTGGGTCTGGGCCGGCGCCGGATCCCCCGGCGCCCCTGCCCGGCTCGGCTGGCTCGGCCTGGTCAGCCACGAGTTCTTCCATCTCTGGAACGTGAAACGCCTCCGCCCCGTCGAACTCGGTCCTTTCGACTTCGAGAACGAGGTTTACACCCGCTCCCTCTGGCTCGCCGAAGGCGTCACATCCTACTACGGCCCCCTCGCCATGACCCGCGCCGGCGTCTCCTCAGAGACCAATTTCCTCGCTTCCATGTCGGGCGCGATCAACCTGCTCCAGTCCACTCCGGGCAGACTCGTCCATCCTGTCGAATCGGCGAGCTTCGACGCCTGGATTAAACTTTACCGCCCCAACGAGAACTCAGCCAACACGACCATCAGCTACTACGTCAAGGGCGCGGTGATCGGTTTCCTGCTCGACGCCCGCATCCGGAAACTCACCAACGGCGCCAGATCGCTCGACGACGTCATGGTGCTCGCCTACAAGCGCTACGGAGGCGCCAGAGGCTTCACCCCCGAAGAGTTCCGCCGCACCGCCTCGGAGATCGCCGGAACCGGCTTGAGCGCCTGGTTCAAGGACGCCCTCGAAACAACGAAGGAACTCGACTACTCCGGGATGCTCGACTACTACGGCCTCCGCTTCCGCCCCCCCTCCAGCGCCAGCACCATCGTCACCGGCGCCACCGTCTCCGCCGGCGCGGAGCGCGTCGCCGTCACCCGCATCCAGCGCGACACCCCCGCCTGGTCCGCCGGCCTGAACGTCAACGACGAGATCATCGCCGTCAACGGCTACCGCCTGCGGCCCGGCCAGTGGCCCGCCCGTTTGGATTACTACAAGGACCAGAAGCAGGTCAGACTCCTCATCGCCCGCCGCGACCTGCTCATGACCATCGACTTGCCCCTCGCGATCGAGACCCCGCCCTCCTGGACCCTTGAAACCGCCCCCAACGCCACCGCCGAACAGAAAGCCCGGCTCAAAGCCCTTCTCCGTCAATCACCCGCCGGATTGCCGTAAACCGAGGCCGCGGGCACAGCGGGCGGGTTCACCCGCGCCTGCCAGCGACGGGTCCGGCGCCAAGGCCGCACTCCCAGGCGTCAGATCAAACGGTCGCCCCTGTTTGATCCGGCATGGTATATTTATTCATAGCAGTGAATAAATATCACATTGCTACCATGGAAGAGCAATGAGCATCAACGTCGGCATCGTCGGCTTCCGCGGCTACAGCGGCGTCGACCTGGTTCAGATCCTCTCGCGTCACCCTGAAGTGACGCCGATCCTGCTCGAACACCGCCAGGACTCCTCCGAGCGCCCGCAACCCCTTGGTTTTGCAGGCCCGGAACGCATCGGAGCCAGCGTCGAAGCCATCGCCGCCTCGAACATCAGGGCCGTCTTCCTGGCCACGCCGCCCGAGGTCTCGATGGAACTCGCCCCGCCGCTGCTGGACCGCGGGATCAAGGTCATCGATCTCAGCGGCGCCTTCCGCCTGCGCACGGCTGAAAACTACACCCGCTGGTACAAGGAGCACCACACGGCCCCCGCCTGGCTCGACAAGGCCGTCTATGGACTGCCCGAGTTCAATCGCAAGCAGATTCCCTCGGCCCTACTTCTGTCGAATCCAGGCTGTTACCCGACGGCCGCCAACCTGGCCATCCGCCCGCTGGTCCAGTCCGGGCTGATCGACCGCTCGGCCGGCGTCATCTGCGACGCCAAGTCGGGCGTCAGCGGCGCGGGCCGTAAACCCAGCCTGAAGACCAGTTATTGCGAGGTGACCGAGAACTTCTCGGCCTATTCGATCCTCGACCACCGCCACGTGCCGGAAGTCCTCATGGTCTCGGGCCTTGGTGAAGCCGAGTTCTCGTTCACCGCCCAGTTGATCCCCTGCGACCGCGGCATCCTCGAGACCATCTACTTCCGCGCCCCCGGCATCAAGGACGCCGCCACACTGGCCCAGATCTATCAGGCGGCCTACCGCGACGAACCGTTCGTTCGGTTGTATGCCCCCGGCGTTGTGCCCGGCCTGCGCGCCGTCCAGCGCACGAATTTCTGCGACATCGGCTTCAAGTTCGACGCCTCGACCGGCCGCGGCGTGGTTGTGGCGGCTATCGACAATCTGGTGAAGGGCGCTGCGGGGCAGGCCGTTCAGAACATGAACCTGATGTTCGGATGGGCGGAAACGGCGGGGCTGCTGTGAAGATCCTGGTCAAGCTGGGCGGGACGCTGCTGGATGATCCGGCGTCGAAGTCGAATCTTTGCAGCCAGATCGCACGGCTGCACGCATCCGCCGGACAGGTCACCGTCGTCCACGGAGGCGGCAAACAGATGACCCGCTTCCTCACCGAGCGCGGCGTGGAGAGCAAGTTCGTCAATGGGTTGCGGGTGACCTCGCCGGATGTCGTCGATGCGCTGCTGAAGGTCTTCACCGGGTCAGTGAACAAGGAACTCGCCTCGGCCCTGGTCGCCGCCGGCGTCCTCGCCGTCGGCATCAGCGGCATCGACGCCGCACTGGCCGAAGCCGAACAGTTCAACCCGGAACTCGGCCAGGTCGGGCGGATCTCGAAGGTGAATCCGGAGATCCTCGACACGCTCTGCGCCGCGGGCTTCCTGCCGGTGGTGGCGTGCGTGGCCGGTGACCGGTCCGGCGCCATCTATAATGTCAATGCCGACCAGATGGCCGTGGCCTGCGCGGCCGGCTGGGGTGCGGATAAGCTGTTTTTCCTCACGGATGTGGACGGGGTCCGCGGCGCCGGGGGCACGCCCCTGGCCGGACTCAGTTCGTCGGCGGCCCAGGCGCTGGTCCGCGACGGCATCGCCACCGGCGGCATGCAGGCGAAGTTGAACGCCGCCTGCGAGGCGCTGGAAAACGGCGTCGCCGAGGTTGTCATCGCCCCCGGCGCGGCGGCGGGCATCCTGGATGCGCTCTGGTCGGGGCAGGCCGCCGGCACGCGCTTGTATAAGGGCTGACCATGACCACCCGCAAGGCAACCATGAAGGACATCCCGGCGATGCTGGCCCTGATCAACGGCTACGCGCGGGACGGTATCATGTTGCCGCGCAACGAGTTTGAACTCTCCGAGGGCGTCAGGGACTTCACCGTCATTGAAGACGGCGGACGCCTGGCCGGCTGCGCCGCGCTCCATTTCTATGGTCCGGCGGTGGCCGAGGTGCGCTCGCTTGCCGTCCTGCCCGGAATGAAGGGCTCCGGCGCAGGCCGCCTGTTGATGGAGGCCATCGATGCCGAAGCCCGCGAATTCGACCTCGACATTGTCTTTGCATTCACTTACGTCCCCGGTTTCTTCGCCCGGATGGGCTACCGCGAGGTGAGCCGCGAAGAACTCCCGTTGAAGGCCTGGAAAGACTGTCTCCGTTGCCCGAAGTTCCAGGCGTGCGACGAGATTGCCGTCGTGAAAGCGCTCAAGCCGGGTGCGCGGCTCGACCGCATCGGCGCCCCTTCGCCCGAATTGGTACAAATCCCCTCTATCCACCCCAACTAGGGCATTTTTCCCGTTCACTCCGATTCTTTGTGAGAGAATCTCCCGCTCCCGGCCACTTCCTGTATGTGAGCAGCCCTTCCGGCAAAACCGGCGACGGGGTAGAACTCAGATCCAGGAGCAAGTGGGATGCGGGCTCAGACAGTGGAAATTGGTAAGGCGGCGGGCCGGGTGCTGTGCTGTACGGTGTTCAAGCCGGGCGGCAGGAAACTGCTGCCGAAGGGGCATATCATCAGCGGCGAGGACGTTGATCTTCTGTCCGCCGAGGGGATGGATAAGGTCTGGGTGACGGACCTGGAGGAAGGCGAGGTCTCTGAAGAGGAGGCCGTGCTGAAGGTGGCCAGCCGCATCTCTTGCGGCAGCATCGAAATCAGGCCGGCGCCGGGAGGCCGGGCCAACCTGGTGGTGACCGAGGACTGCTGCTCCCTGGTTGACGACGACCTGCTCCGGCAGATCAACTGCACCGCCTCGATCGTCATCGCCACGTCGCGCAACTTTCAGTATCTAAAGGCCGGAGACCGGGCCGCGACAGTCAAAAGTTCGCCGTTCGCCGTTCCCGCCGACCAGTTGGAAGCAGTCGTGTCGATTCTCGAAGAGAGAGGTCCGCTGATCCAGGCGAGGCCGCTCAGATCGCCCTCGGTCGCCGTTCTTTACTCGGATCCCCAATCGGGCGACCGGGCAAGGCAGTTCTTCGAGAATATCGTGCGTCAGCGCCTGGAGTGCTACGGTGTCTCCCCTCGGTTCAGCCTGGCCGTGGCCGAGGATGAGGAGCGGGTGGCAAAGGGCCTCGAACATCTGTTGAATTCCAAACCGTCGGCGGTGCTGATCGCCTCCACAACGGCGCCGGCGGGACCCGAGGACGCGGTGGGCCGGGCCATGGCCCGCGCGGGCTGCCACATCGAGAAGTTCCTTGCCCCCGTCGAGCCAGGCGTCCTGACGCTGCTCGGTTATAGCGGCGGCACACCCGTTGTCTCTTCGCCCGGCTGTTTCCGGTCGGCAAAAACCAATGTCCTCGATCTCATCCTGCCGCCGTTGCTGGCGAACTACCGCGTATCGGGCTGGGAGATCGCCGGACTCGGCCATGGAGGCCTATTAAGCTAAATCGCGGCCGGTCGCGACCGATGAGCAACAACGGCATGCACTGAGAAGACCGGTGGCACACAAACCAAGACGGACTCCTCCGAAGCCGCACGACACCCCCTCCGAGTGCCGTGCGAGGCTCCTGACAGGCCGGGAGCCTGACCAGCTCCCGGCCTATTTTTAGCGAGTCAGAGTGAAGCATTAGGTACAGATATGTATTGTTAAAAAAACACCAAAATTCACGTGGTCTGCTTGCCGCGGCGAACGTCTCAATCACGTAGGTTTAGATCTTTTCTCAATATGCGAAGAAGCACATGTAAAGCAGGACACTGCCGCCTGGGCATTCTGGTTCCTCTCCTCCTCGTCTCACAGGCTCTTCCAGCCCAACTCTCACCCGCGTTACTATTTGATCTCGATCCGGTCCAGCCGCTCGGCACCGTCTTTGTGTTTCGCGGCACGTCAGGGTCGGATCATCCAGGACCCTATCAATACCGGTTCCGTACGAGGATGGGCGACGCCCCATTCTCCGTTGTCCGTGACTTCGGGCCAAAGCCGGAGCTCATCTGGGGTTCATTCGACGGCGACGGCCGTTACGACATCGAACTCACCGTGCGCAACACAGCCACCGGCGAATCCGCGACATCGGCCACCTCGATCGATCTGCTCCCGCTGTCTCCCTACGGAGTCCCGATGGTCAGCGCCACGTGGCACCCGCTCGTCTTCCTCTATGGCGCGCCTGCCTGCCCGGCGGGGGCAACCATGAAGGTGTTCTGGCAGTCGGCGGCCGGCGCCCTGGCCGAGGCGCCCGCCAAGCCCTGCAACGGCAATCAGTCGATGAACTTCCTGGTTGCCGGTCTGAGGGCCGTCTCCGGCTATACGGTCTGGCACGAACTGACCGCGGGCGGGTCAATCGAAAAGGGTCCGGTCCTGGAATTCATCACCCCGGCGGTGGACGTTCCCGTCGCGCCGGTTCAGGTCAGCCCGGCCGCCGCCGACCAACAGGGCCTTGTCCTGCAGAGCCCGTTGGGCCAGATGGTTGTCGCCCACGACCTCCAGGGCAACGTCATCTGGTTCTACGCCAGCGACACGTCCAACCTGACCCGGCCCTCCCCTGGCGGGCGATTCCTGGCGATCTTCCAGGACCCGTTCCTTGGACCCGAGCACCAGACTTTCCGGCTCTTTGACCTCATCGGCATCACCCTGAAGGAAACCAACGCCGCCCGCGTGAACGAGCAACTGGCGGCCATGGGCGTCAGAGAGATCACGGGATTCCACCACGAAGCGCGGGAAATGCCCAATGGCAAGTTCCTGGTGCTGGCCAGCAGTGAGCGGATTCTCAGCGACATTCAGGGGCCGGGCGAGGTGGACGTCATCGGCGACACCATCCTTGTCCTCGACGGCGAACTCCGCGTCGAATGGGCGTGGGACTCCTTTGATCATCTCGATCCGCGAAACGCCGCTGTGCTGGGCGAGGTCTGCACCCCGGCCGGGGGCGGCTGCCCGCCGTTCTACAAGGCTCCGAAGGCCAATGACTGGCTCCACTCCAATTCGCTGCAACTGGCCCCGGACGGCAACATCATCGTCTCGGTCCGGCATCTGGACCAGATCCTGAAAGTCGACTACCAGGGCGGCGCGGCTTCGGGCGAAGTGCTCTGGCGATTCGGCAAGGACGGCGATTTCAAGGTGGAGTCCGCCGACCCTTGGCCATGGCCGTCGCATCAGCACGACGCCAGCATCCTTGAGGACGGCACGCTGCTGATCTACGACAACGGCAACACCCGCCGCCAGTCCGACCCCCTGGCCCAGAGCCGCGGCCAGCGCTGGGAACTCGACGAAACCGCCATGACCGCCCGGCCGCTGCTGAACGCGAAACTCGGCGCCTACGCTCCGGCGCTGGGCTCCGCGCAGTGGCTCTCCGACGGCTCCTACCACTTCAATTCGGGGTTGATCTTCGTGCCGCCATTCAGGATGGAAGCGCAATCGATTCAAACGGATGCGAGTGGCGCCGTCATTCTGAAGCACACAACGCCCACGCCCGTCTACCGAACCTTCCACATGAAGGATCTTTACACCCCTGGGCAGTAAGTCCGCAAATGGGTGCAGCGGCAAGGCAGCCCCCGTGATATCATTCGCGGCATGGTGATAGAGACGCTGGCCGTGTTGTGCGTGGCCGGCGGAGCAATGGCCTGGGCGGTGCGGGGCAAGTCTTCCCGGATCTTCGCGCCCTCGGTGTGGCGGGGCCCGAGGAACCGCAAGGCCATGGCCCTGACATTTGACGACGGGCCCAGCGAATCCACGCGCGAGTTGCTCGACGTCCTGGACGAGTTCGGAGTCCGGGCCACGTTCTTCCAATGCGGCTTCCATGCCCGGAGACTGCGAACCGAGGCCGCCGAGGTCGCCCGCCGCGGCCACGAGATCGGCAACCATAGCGACACCCACCCCGCCCTCTATCTCCATTCGCGGAACTTCATTGAAGACCAACTCAGCCGCGCACAGCAAAGCATCATCGAGGCCACCGGCGTCACGCCCCGCCTGTTCCGCGCGCCCTTCGGGGTCCGCTGGCCCGGACTCGCCGCGGCGCAGGCCAAACTCGGCCTGATGGGCGTGATGTGGACGGCCATCGCCCGCGACTGGGCGCTGCCGGCCGACGACATAGTTAAAAGGATGGCAAAGGCCGCCCGGCCCGGCGCAATCCTCTGTTTCCACGACGGCCGCGAACTCACGATGCGGCCCGACATCAGCCCGACGATCGACACCATCCGGCGATTGTTGCCGGTGTGGCTCGATCAGGGCTACGAATTCGTGCCCGTTTCGGAACTGACGGGCCTCAACCGCCGTTAAACCGAAGTTCCACCCCCGCTTCGACGCCGCGCGTTGACACAACGGCGCTTGCTCTTGATTTTGGATGGACTTACTGGCTACAGCTTGACGCCGGGCGGAGGGCCGCGCTCCTGGCGGTGGGCCAGTTGAATAGACTGGCGATGGTGCGCTCGCGAATCTTGCCTTTGTCGAGGAAGCTCTCGCGGAGAACGATGGCGGGAGGGCAGTTGCGATTGGGAACCTCCGCGATGTACATGAGGACATCATAACGGCATAAGGCAATGGCGGCGCGATGACTTTCTGTGTTTGCGGGGCTGCGATAATGCCATCGAAAGCCGCTAAAGCGGTGAAATCAACGTCCATACAGGCGATCCGGGATGGAGCGTCGGGTTAGACGGTTGTTGGCGGGGGACGGGCGGCGCCGCGGGTGGAGTGGGGCGGGGCGGGCAATTGGTATAAGCAAGAGGTGATGAACGAACGGGCGATTGAGCTGGCGAGGGTGATCTGGGCGTATCACCAGTTGGGACAGGAGGCCGAGAGGGCGGAGTGGATGGTGGTGTTTGGGACCAACGACACGCGGGTGGCGGAGTATGCCGCGGAGATGTATGGGCGCGGCTACGCGGAGCGGATGGTGATCACGGGCGGGATGGCGCATGGCGGGGATCTGTTGGCGACAGGGTGGACGCGGCCGGAGGCCGAAGTGTTCGCCGATGTGGCGGCGGAGCGGGGGGCGCCGCGAGAGAAGATGCTGCTGGAGCCGCGGGCGATGAACACGGCGGAAAATATCCGGTTCACGAGGGCGTTGCTGGAAGAACGGGGGGAGCGTCCGGAGAAGGTGCTGCTGGTAATGAAACCGTTCATGCAGAGAAGGGTGTGGGCGACGATGGCGGTGGAGTGGGCGGGGATGGGGGCGACGGTGACGTCGCCGACGATGACGCTGGAAGAGTATTTCACGCCAGAACTGCCGGCGGAGCGGATTATTCCGATCATGATGGGGGATTTGCAGCGGATCTGGGTGTACGGGCGAAGGGGGTGGTCGGCGGTGCAGAGGGTGCCGGGGGAGGTGTTGGAGGCATACCGGGAGCTGGTGAAGATGGGATTCACGCAGCACCTGCTGGAGGGTGAGGCGGAACCGGACGGGGAGTAGGCGGTTAGGGCGTGGGCGGGGTCCAGGCGCGGTAAAGGCGGCGAAGGACTTCGGTTTTGGCGGGGTCTTCGGCGATGGCGCGGGTAGTGAACATCATGATGCCGGTGGAGCCGGGTTCGACGGCCTTGCGCATGACGGACTCGAACTCCTGAGCGGAGATGGGAGTGGGTTCGCCGGTGGCCTGGACGATGGGCCAGACCTTCGAGGGGCCGACCTGGCCGACCAGCCATTTGACGTTTTCGCCGACCCAGGCCGGGGATTGGCCCATGCGGCCGTGATAGACCATGGTGGAGAAGACGTCGAAGACGGGGGCGAGCAGGGGGATGTCGAGGCCGAGGGTGCGGTAGCGGGCGCCCGAGTGTTCAGAGTCGGTCCAGGGGGCGTGGTAGACGCCGATGAGGGCGTTGGGGCGGCGCTGTTTGACAATGGAGCGGAACTGTTTGGCCCAGTCGAGCAGGACTTCGGCGCGCCAGCGGCGCCAGGCGGTTTCGTGTTTGGAGAGGATGAACCGGGCGGCGGCGGCGGGGTCCTCGGAGGGGAGTTTGATGCCGGCGGATTTCTGGAAGGCGCGGAGACAGGAGGTATTGAAGCAAGTCTCGGGGAGGATGGGGTGGGGGTCTTCGAACTGGGCGTGCCAGTGGAAGTAGTCGAGCCAGACGCCGGCGAGGTTGAACTTCGATAGGAGGTCTTCGAGCTGTTTGACGCGGTACTGGCGGAAGGCGGGATCGGTGGGACAGACGCCCATGAACCAGGAGGCGGCGGGGGCGGGCTCGCCCTTTTCGTTAATGGGCCAGGCTTCGGGATGTTTCTCGACGTAGCCTTTGCCGTTGAGGGTGGCGAATTCGGCGTAGACCTTGGCGCCTTCGGCGGTGGCGCGGTCAAAGAGCGTCTGGTTGATGGAGCCGCCGTGGACGAAGACGGCGTTGATGCCGAGGCCGCTGAGTTTGTGGCCGGCGTTCCAGAGGGGGCGGGGGTCGGAGTAGACGCCGCGGACGGGGACCGATTGGGCGGAGGCGGCGAGGGCGGCGGAGAGGAGGAGGATGGGGGCGAGCGGGCGAATCATGATGGTCCTCGTTGCGGATGGGGCGAAAAGGGAAAGCCCGCCGGGGCCGCGAGAGGCAGCGCCGGCGGGCCGGGGAATCGGGGACTATTTGCCGAGGATCTGGTAGGTGGTGGTGCCGGGCTGGCGGACCTTCTCGTAGATCTTGGTCCAGGCGGCATGGGCGTCGTGCTTGCCGTAGGCCTTGTAGGACTCTTCGTCCTTGAAGTGCATACAGACGCCGTGCTGGCGGCGAATCATCTTGACCGTGGCCTGAACGGACTCGCCGGCGCGGTACTTTTTGCCGGTTTCGGCGTCCAGGGGGGTGGCGGGGGCCATGAGGCCGAGGGGGCGGGCGAGCTTGCCGTGCATGAGGTGGAGCAGGCCGGGAATCTTGCCAGGCAGTTCGTCGGTGGCCTTGGCGAAGGCTTCCCAGTCGGCGGGGGTGGCGGCTTCGACCTCGCTGAAGGTGAAGCAGTGCATTACGCCTTTTTCGCCGGCGGTCAGGCCCATGCCCGCGAGCAGGCAGAGCGTCATCAAGAGAACCGTGCGTTTCATTTGAGTTTTCCCTCCAGGAAGAACTTTGTCCTAATCAGGATAGCTTATGCAGGAGCCAGTGTGGAAGGCATTGGCCGGGCGAGGGGCTATGCCACGGCGGAGTCCGGCAGGTAGGCGGGGATGAGCATGGGCTGGACTGGGCGGTTGGCGCGGAACGAAGCGAGTTCGCAGGGGTAGCGTTCGATGAGGCCGGCGGGTGCGAGCAGGCAGCGGGCGCCGAGCATTTCGGATGCCTGGAGCGAGTTGGCCATGGCGTGCGGGGCGTGGAGGTTGTCGAAGATCACGAGGGTGCGGGAGGCGTTGGAGGCGAGACGGCGGATGCGGGGCATCCAGTCTTCGAGTTCGGCGGTGGAGTAGCGATAGGGGGCGGGTTGGGCGTCACGGTTGAAAGAGTTGAAGACCTCGGGGGAAGAGCGGCCGTGGAGCAGGACGACGGCGGCGCCGGAGGTGAGCAGGGCCGAAGGCGGGGTGGCGCGGAAGTAGGCGGGTTGGTCGAGGTTGATGAAGGAGACGTGGTAGTCGATCAGGGTGGAGATGGCTTCCTCGGAGTGCCAGGATTGGTGGCGGAACTCGGCGGCGAGGGGGAATTCGTGGAAGGCGCGGCGGAGGCGGATGAGGAAGCCGCGGTTTTCGGCGTTGAAGCGGAAGGACCAGGGGAAGTGGAGGGTGAGAGCGGCGAGGCGGCGGGCGCGAAGGAGGGCGAGCAGGCCGGGTTTCCAGCGGTTCACGGATTCGGGGGAGAGGTCGCGGTCGTAGGTAAAACGGTGGCCGAGGGCGGCGGTGAACAGAAAATGGGGGTTGGATTCGACCTGGTTCGAGAAGAGGGAGGCGATTTCGGGTTTGAGGGGGCGATGGAGGGTGGAGGTGAGGTGGAACAGGTCGATGTAACGGGCGAGGCGGGAGAAGGGGTGGCCGCGGCCGGGGCCGAGGCAGGGACGGAGGAGGTCAGGAGAGGCGCCGGGGGCGGCGAATCCGATGTGGAGGGTGGGGTACTCAGTCATGTCGTTCGCCCTTTCTTTGCCCATAGTAGAACAAACGGCGAAAGAGATCAAGGAAAATTCATTGCGGGAGGGCAGGTGGGGCTGTAACGAAGTGCTGTAAGACAACGCTTTACAGTCAATCCCCGTTACGAGCAGCGGGCGCCGGCACCCAACACCAACAGGCGCCCGCTTTAATCGTAAGCAAACAGCAACGCCCCCGGACTGGCGGCGAGAGACCGTCGTCCGGGGGCGTTTCTTCATTCGCGCGTTGAATCTTCAGTCGTTGAACATGCCTTCGAACAGGGCCGAGGTGAGGTAGCGTTCGCCGGCGTCGGGCAGGACGGTGACGATGGTTTTACCCTCGAATTCGGGTTGATGGGCGAGGCGGATGGCTGCCGCCGCCGCCGCTCCGCAGGAGATGCCGCAGAGGATGCCTTCTTCACGGGCGAGGCGGCGGGCCATTTCCATGGATTCGTCGTTGGTGACCTGTTCGACGCGGTCGACCATGGAGAGGTCGAGGGTGCCGGGGATGAAGCCGGCGCCGATGCCCTGGATCTTGTGTGGTCCGGGTTGGAGGGCTTCGCCGTTGCGGGACTGGGTGATGACGGGGCTATGGGTCGGTTCGACGGCCACGGAGAGGACGTTCTTGTGTTCCCTGAGGTACCTGGAAACGCCGGAGATGGTGCCGCCGGTGCCGACGCCGGAGACGAAGACGTCAACCTGGCCATCGGTGTCCTGCCAGATTTCGGGGCCGGTGGTCTGGTAGTGGATTTTGGGGTTGGCGGGGTTCTGGAACTGCTGGAGGAGGACGAAGCGATCGGGGTCAGAGTTGTAGATCTCCTCGGCTTTGGCGACGGCGCCCTTCATGCCCTTGGGTCCTTCGGTGAGGACGAGGCTGGCGCCGAAGACCTTGAGGACCTTGCGGCGCTCGATGGACATGGTTTCGGGCATGGTGAGCGTGATGGGGTAACCGCGGGCGGCGGCGACAAAGGCGAGAGCGATGCCGGTGTTGCCGGAGGTGGGTTCGACAAGTTCCTTGCCGGGCTTGAGGATGCCGCGCTGTTCGGCGTCCCAGACCATGGAGGCGCCGATGCGGCATTTGACCGAATAGGCAGGGTTGCGGCCCTCGATTTTGGCAAGGACGGTGGCCTTGGCTCCATCGGTGACGCGGTTGAGTTTGACAAGCGGCGTGCGGCCGATGCTGAGTGAATTGTCGGCGAAGATGTTCATTGTGGTTTAGATCTCCCAGTTTGGAACGAAGCGGGACTGACGTTCGCGCCAGGCGCGGGCGAGGGTGGCGAAATCAGTGTTGTCAATGACTTGGGCGATGGCCTTGTCGACGCCGGCCCAGAAGAAATCGAGCGGGCCGGCGTCGGCGGCGGCGGAGCGGCCAGTGCGGTTGCCCTCGATGCCGCGGATGACCTGGCCGACGGTGATGGAATCGGGGGACTTGGGGAGGAGGTAGCCGCCGTCGGCGCCGCGGCGGGATTCGAGAAAGCCCTGCTTTTTCAGGTCGGCGAGGATGGTTTCGAGAAATTTCTGGGGGATTTCCTGGCGGCGGGCGATGTCGGCGATGCGGACGGGGACTCCGGGATCGGCGAGGGCGAGGTCGAGGGTGGCGCGAAGAGCGTACTCACAGCGCACGGAAACGTTCATGAGGCTCTGCATGAATAGTCCCTATTGTAAATAGAGATTATGGTATTCGTCAAATGGCATCAAGCGGGGGTTTTGAGAAAGGGGGAGGGGAGGGAGCGGCAGCGGGAAGGGGCGGGGTGGATTCGATGGCAACGATTCGCTGGGCGACGAGGCGGCCGGTGAGGGCGGCGCCGGCGGGGGTGAAGTGGTCGTCGTCGTAGAAGTTGGTGAGGTCCTGGGGGAAGCGGCCCTGGAGATCGACGGCGTGGACACCGGCGGCGGCGGCGGCATCGACGGTGGCGGAATAGACGCCGCGGAAGAGGCGTTCGATTTCGGAGTGCTGGATGAAGAGGGGTGGGGCGGAGGATTCGGCCATGCGGTGGAAGCGGCCGAACCAGAGGGCGGGATCGGCGTTGGCGGAGCAGGAGGCGGGGTCGAGCCAGAGTTGGGGCAGGAGGAAGACGTGGCGGCAGTGGAGGCGGGCCTCGGCGATGAGGTCGAGCAGGCCGGCGCGGTAGGAGTCGAGGAAGGGTTGGATGGGGGCGGGGAGAGGGATGTGGGGGTGCGAAGCGGCGCGGAGTTTGCGGGCCTCGACGGGCATGCGGCCGACCTTGCGTTGTTCGACGCGGGCAGGGGAGAGGGCGGCGGAGAGGCGTTTGAGGTAGTAGAAGAGGGCGGTGGATTTGGGGAGCAAGCCGAAGCGGGTGTCGCGGCAGACGTTCAGGATCTGGTGAGCGGGGAGGGCTGGGACGGCGCCGCCGGGGGGCGAGCCGAAGTCGATCCAGCGGGCGAAGTCGGAGGGGCCGGAGTGGATGAGGATGAAGTCGAGCGGGGGGCGGAAGGGTTGGAGGCGTTGGAGGGCGATGCGGAGACCGCGGACGTCGAGGCCGGAGCGGGACATGGTGCCGACGTAGGCGCAATCAGCGGGGATGAGGCCGGATTGGACGGCCTCCTGGAGGCCGGACTGGATTTGAGCGGGCCAGGCCTGGTCCTGATCGAGCAGGCCGCATTCGGCGGCGCTGCCGCCGAGGACGAGGCCGCGATAGAGGCGGGCGACGCGGGGCGGTTCGTCGCCGCGTTCGCCCCAGGAGTTGGTGAAGAAGCGGGCTTCGGCGGGCAGAGAGGGGGAGATATCGGGGTGGACGAGGAAGAGGGAGCGTTTGGAGGGCAGGTGGAAGCGTTCGGCGAGAAAGAGCCGATGGTAGAGACGGAGGGCGGCTTCGGCGAGCAGGAGGGCGGCCAGCGCGAGGGTGGCGGCGGCCAGGACGAAGATCATATTAAAAGATGGTAGCAAAGCAGTCTTATCGGCCGATTGGGATGCGGATTCAGGCCTTCAGGCGAGCGAGCAAACGGTTGGCGAGGGAGGCGAACAGGCGGCGTTCGTCGCGGTAGACGGGCAGGGCAAGGGTGGCGGCGGGCAGGGCGAGGCAGAAGAGGGAGGAGATGGCGATCTGGAGGGGTGCGATGCCGGAGCCGAGCAGAGGGCGGAGCAGGAGGAGGGCGGCGGCGAGGATGGGCAGGGTAACGAGTTTGGCGTAGGGCAGGTCGAGGCGGCGCTGGCGTTGGGCGAGGATGAACGTGATGACGAGCATGGTGGCGAAGGCGAGGCAGGTGGCCAGGACGGCGCCCCAGAGGCCGAAGGCGGGGATGGCGAGGGCGTAGCCGGCGAGGCAGACGCCGACGCCGGTGAGGGTGGAGACCATGATCATGCGGGTTTTGGCCTGGACGAGGAGGGCGGACTGCATTTGGTATTCGAGGGCGCGGGCGGCGTAGGCGAAGGCGAGCCAGGGGACAAAGACAGCGGCGCCCCAGAAGTCTCGGGTGGCGAGGACGCGGACGGCGAGTTCGGCGAACAGGGCGAGGAAGAAGGCGCTGCAGACGAAGACGAGTTCGAAATAGAGGAAGACCTTGGCGAAGATGCGGTCGCCGTCCTTGTCGTCGACGATGGAGTAGACCTGGGAGCGCCAGAACATCTGGAAGGGCAGGTTGAGGTAGCTGAGGGCCATGCCGAGTTTGTAGGCGAGGGCGTAGACGCCGATTTCGGCGAGCGAGCAGAAGCGGGAGAGGAAGAGGCGGTCGCCGTAGTGGATGATGAGCATGGCGCCGCCGGAGACGCCGATGGGGGCGGAGTAGGAGGCGACCTGGCGGAGCAGTGCCCAGTCGGGTCCGCCGGACCAGCCGTGGAGGGATCTGAGGCAGTAGGCGGCGAGGCCGAGGCAGAGCAGGGCGTTGATGGCGGCGGTGGAGACGAGGATGGCGTAGAGGCCGAGGTTGAAGACGACGAGGAGGATGACGTTGAGGGCGATGGTTCCGGCGAGGCGGAAGAGGGAAAAGAGCATGAAGGGGGTGGTTTTTTCGATGGCTCTGAGGTAGCAGAGCATGGCGTCGATGGGGGGAGTGAGGAGGAAGGAGACGGCGGCGATGCGGAGAGTGGGGGCGTAGGCGGGGTTGCGGAGGAGCCAGTGTGAGAGTTCTGGGGCGAAGAGCTGGAGCAGGATGAAGCCGGTGAGGCTGATGCCCCAGGCGGCGAGGATGATGGTCTGGACGGCGCGTTTCCTGGCGGCGTGATCGGGGAGTTTGGCGTGGAAGTAGAAGAGGGCGTCGCCGGCCAGCCCGATGCCGATGACCATGGCGAGAAGGAACAAAGCGAGGTCGACGAGTTCGAGGACGCCGTAGTCGGCTGGGGTGAGGTAGCGGGTATAGAGGGGGAGGAGGAGGAAAGAGGCCATGCGACCGACGAGCATGGCGACCGAGTAAGCGGCGGCGCCTTCGAGGATACGGCGGAGGAGGGAGCGGGGCTGGGGGGTCATGAGGCAACGGGGCCGGCAGTGGAATGCCTCGGGGCCGGAGACGGGGCAAGGGCGGTCCGGAAGAGGGGCGGCACAGGTTCAATTGTATACTGACATATTGATTTCATTCGACAAACTGGAGGCGCCCCGCGGGGCGAAGTGATGGGCGGAATCACGGTAGGACGGTTTCGGGCGGGACAGGACGAAGCGGCGTGGGACGGGTATGTGGGCGGCCACCGGCTGGGAACGCCGCTGCATTTGTCGGCATGGGGGCGGGTCTGCGGGCGGGTGTTCGGCTACCGGAATCTGTCGTTGATGGCGTGGCGGGAGGGCAAAGTGGAGGGGGTGCTGCCGCTGTATCTGGTGAGCAATGTGGTGACGGGCAAGATCCTGCTGTCGTCGCCGTTCGCGGTGTATGGGGGGATTTTGGGCGAGGGCGAAGAAGCGGCCTGGGCGTTGAGGAGTGGGGCGGAGGAGATGGGGCGGGAGCATGGGGTGCAGTATGTGGAGTTGAGGAACTGGGACGAGTCGCAGTGCGGAGGGTGGGAGCGGGTGACGCGGTATGTGACGTTTCTGAAGCAGATGGAGGAAGACGGGCAGGCGATTCTGGAGGCGTTGCCGAGAGAGACGCGGCGGATGACGAGGCGGGCGGTGGAGAAGGGGTATGAGATCCGGTTCACGCGGGAGACGGCGGCGTTTGAGGAGTTGTATGCGGCGAACTTGAGAAAGCTGGGCACGCCGGCGTTTCCGTCGAAGCACTTCCGGGCGTTGATGGAGGAGTATCCGGAGGCCGACGTGATGGAGTTGAGGCTGGAAGGGAGGATGGCGGCGGCGGTGGTGTCGCTGTATCACGGCGAGACGGTGCTGCCGTATTACGGGGCGTCGGATCCGGAGTTTAACCGGGCGAATCCGAACAACATGATGTATTTCGGGTTGATGCGGGAGGCGAGGGGGCGTGGGCTAAAGCGGTTTGATTTCGGGCGCAGCAAGAAGGAGAGCGGGGCGTATCTGTTCAAGTCGCACTGGGGCATGGAAGAGCGGGAGCTGCCGTACGAGATCCTGCTGGTGAAGCGCAAGACGATGCCGAACTACAGCCCGGCGAATCCGAAGTTTGGGCTGGCGATCCGGATGTGGCAGCGTGCGCCGCTGAAGCTGACGCGGATGATAGGGCCGAGGCTGATCCGGCTGTTCCCTTAGCGGGGATTGGCGGGCCGGGCGCTGGAGCGGAAGGCTCCGTTCCAGGTGGAAGGGGCGGAGATGGAGCCCTTGAATTCGTAGGAACGGGGGACGAGGGCCCATTTGGGGTTGGCGTTGAGGGCATCGAGGCCGGGGTAGCGATCGGCGAGCCATTTGTGGGCGGCGCGGCCGTTCATGGCACCCTCATTGAGGTCGCCGAGGAAGGAAGCGGCGGCGAGGAAGACGTAGCCGTAGCCGAGTTCGGTTTCACCGACGGGGTGGCGGAGGAAGGACCGGCGGCTCTGGACATCGGGTTTATAGCCGCTGAGGACGCCGGCCCAGTCGGGGAAGAAGACGCCCTTGTCAGTGCCGGCGGGGAGGTCGATTTCGTCGATGAGGTAGGGGTTGTAGGCGGGATTGGCGAGTTGGTTGAGGACGCTGAGGAGGGCGGTGCGGCGGACGGCGCCGGCGGGGAAGCCCATTTCGTCGATGTAGCCGAAGACGGAGAGGATGAAGTTCTGCATGGGCGCGGAGACCCAACTTCTAGTCCGCTCTGGATCCAGGCTTTTCTGTGTGACGGGGCGGGAAGAGCCAGCGTGGGGGCGCCACGCATAGAGGGGATTGGGCATTGAATTGCCGAGGTCGCGGAAGCCGTGCCGCCAGACCTGTTCGAGGGCGGCTGAGCGATCGGAGAGGCCGCCGCGGATGGAGAAGCGGCCCTCGGCGGCGGCGATATTATTGAGGACCTTTTCGGTGAAGTAGTCCTTTTCGGGGGAGCCGGAGGGGGCGAGGATGGCGGCATGGGCGACGGTGCGGAGGCCCCAGGCGATGCCGCGGATGTTGATGGAAGCGTTGACGACGCCGAAGACGCCGGGGTTGGCGTGGTTGCCGCCGCGGCAGTAGCTGCAGTTGCCGTGGTTGGCCCAGGCGAGGTTCCAGCCGGCCCAGAAGTAGAGTTCTTCGAGGTAGTACCAGTCGCCGGTGACGAGGTAGGCGACGAAGGCGAACGAGCCCTGGTGGGCGAGGTCGGGGGCCCAGGGGGACATGGACTTGTCGCCGACGAAGACGGGGGCGTCGGCGGGACAGGAGATTTCGCCGAAGAAGCGGGAGACGTAGCATGGGCGTGCGTCGATGGAGACGATGCGGCCGTTGGCATCGGCGGGGGTGGAGGCGGAGGAGTGGAAGGATTTGCCTGAGGCGGATTCGCGGACGTGGATGGGGACGTGGCCGCTGACGTTGGCGTTGGCGATCATGACGTCGTAGAGGCGGGGATCGAAGGTATAGAGATAGCGGACGTCCCAGCGGGTAAGGATGCCGATGTCGGGGCGGCCGCCGGTGGTACCGAAGCCGGGATACCAGGCGCAACTGCCGCCGGGGCGGGAGCAGTTGCCGGGGCCCATGCCGCGGAGGTTATCGCGGGCCTTCTGGTAGTCGAGTTCGTGGTCGATGGCGGATTTCGAGACTGAGCGGGAGAGGTCGTAGTTGGGGATGATGCGGGAGTAGATGAGATAGGGGAGGTTGTGGTTGACGTTGATGCGGCCGAGGGCGGGGCCGGACCAGAGGTCGCGGCGCCAGCGGGTGCGGGCGAGGTGGGAGAAGCCTGGGAGGTCGAAGGCGAGATTCTGATGGCCGGGGGGGCCGGTGAGGATGCGGGCGGAGTAATCGACGCGTTGGAGGCGGTTGTGCCAGGCGATTTCGGAGACGACTTCGACGCGGACGCCGGGGTGGCCCTCGAAGAAAGTGGCGATGAAGATGGGGTGGATGCTGCGGTGGGCGTTGGCGAGCAAGTCGTGTGAGGGATCGGCGCCGTGCTGCTCGATGATGATCTGGGTCATGAGGGGGCCGCGGGACCAGTAGCGGAACAGACCGGCCTGGAGCATGCGGCGGGCGTCGGCGAGTTGGGGATCGGCGCCGGGGATCCGGATTTCGAGGGTAGCGCCGAAGAGGAAGCGGTCAGAGAGCATGGCGTGGGCGTCGAGGCCGGGGCCGGAGAGGGTTTGGGCGGAGGGGACGAAGGCGACTTCGGCGGGGGCGGGGCCGAGGGAGGTCTTAAAGGTGAGGATGGCGTGTTGGAGGCTGCCGTCGGGCCAGCGGGTGCGGACGTCGCACTGGGTGGGCAGGGTTTGGCCGGCGATGGAGGCGGCGGCGAACTGGCCTGGGGGGATTTCAGAGGGAGCGAAGAAGCGGGAGATGGAGACGGGGCGGTTGTTTTGCGGAGACCCTTCGAGGTTGGCGATGGAGATGCGGTTGGGGACGGGGGGGATGCCGAGGTTGGACGGAGTTTGGAGGAGGGCGCGGGCAGCGGCGGGGTCGAGTGAGGGAGGGGTGGGCGACTGGAGGTGGCGTTCGGAGCGGGACACGCGCCAGGCGAGGGCGGCGGAGGCGGAGAGAAGAAGGGCGCCGCAGAGGGCGGCGATTTGGATTCTACGCATGCGGGCGACTCCTTGAGGCGAGAGGTTGGTTGGAAGGTGCATGGGCGCGATGGGCAACAGAGCGGGGCGCGGGAGGCGTCGAGGGACCGCGATACCACCCATGGTAGAGAGTGGGCGGGGACGGGTCAATGGAAAAACGGGGAGAGGCCTATGGGGCAAACGACTTGAAGAACTGACGCAGGGCGTTGCCGGAGAAGCCGAGGGCGAGCGAGAGGCGGGCGAAATGGCGGGCGGGGCGGCGGTGGCCGGAAGCGTTGAGGGTTTCGGCGGCGAGGGCGAGGAAGTAGGCGTGGATGCGGCGGGCGGCGTTGAGCAGGTGGGGGTTGGAGATATCGCCGATGCCATGGGAGACCGAGAGGGCGCCGATGAGGTGGCGGTGGAAGTCAGCGAAGGCGGCGAACAGGCGTGGGCGGGGGGTGACGTCGAACAGGGCGACGGGCTGGCGGCGGTAGATGACGCAATCGCAGCGGTCGGCGTAGCGGAGGCAGAAGTTGAGGTCCTCGGCGGGTTGGAGTCCGTCGGTAAGGCCGCCGATGGAGCGGGCCTTTTCGGCTTCATAGACGACGGCGTTGGGGTGGGGCCAGCGGTGGGCGAGGACCTGGGCGAACTGTTCGAGAGTGGCGCGGTAGATGGGGGGATCGGCGGAGATGCGGTGCTTGAGCATGGGGCCATCCATTTCGCGGAGGCGGCCTTCAAGGACGACCTGGCCGGAGTTCTCCATGCGGATGTCGCCGATAAAGAGCGAGCCGGGGTATAGGGCGTAGAAAGCGAGAGCGGTTTCGAGGTGGTCGCCGGCGATCATTTCGTCGTCGTCATCAAAAAAGACGAAGTAGCGGCCGCGGGCGAGGCTGAGGCCATGGTTGCGGGCGGCGCAGGCTCCGCGGACGGGCCGGGGGGCGGACGAGGCGAGGTGGATGGAGAGGCGTGGATCGGAGATGAAGCCGGGCGAGTTGTAGGCCTCCAGAACAGCGGCGGAAGAGCCGTCGTCGACGACGATGACGGCGATGTCGCGCAGAGTCTGGCGGAGGATGGACCGGATTGCCCTTTGCAGCAGTTGAGGCCTTTCACGAGTGGCGATGACGACGCTGACAAGGGGATCGGGCATTGGACGCAATTATA
>PNKE01000022.1 GCA_013822245.1 Candidatus Solibacter sp. | reverse complement strand
GGGCCGGTGCGCTTGCCGTTGCGGGTCTGGAGCATGTACAGGACGCCTTCCTGCACGGTGAACTCGAAGTCCTGCATGTCCTTGTAGTGCTTCTCAAGCATCGCCGTGATCTCGCGGAGTTGCCCGTAGACGTCCTTGTTCCAGGCTTCCAGCTCGAAGATCGGCTGCGGCGTGCGGGTGCCGGCCACCACGTCCTCGCCCTGCGCGTTCACCAGGAACTCGCCATA
The DNA here is from genome assembly GCA_013822245.1 of Candidatus Solibacter sp. Classification (GTDB taxonomy): domain Bacteria; phylum Acidobacteriota; class Terriglobia; order Bryobacterales; family Bryobacteraceae; genus PNKE01. The sequence continues at coordinate 41,278 of PNKE01000022.1, read as the reverse complement.
GAAGACCTTCTCGCCGGAACCGGGGTCGCGCGTGAAGCCGACGCCGGTGCAGGAGTTGTCGCCGGTGTTGCCGAACACCATCGCCTGAATGTTGCAGGCCGTGCCCAGCCGGTCGTCGATCTTCTCCATCTTGCGGTAGTAGCTCGCCTTGGGCGCCCACCAGGAGTTGAACACCGCGTTGCGGGACATGATGAGCTGCTCGCGCACGTCCTGCGGGAAGTCGCGCCCGGCGTGCTTCTTCACGACTTTCTTGTACTCGGCGATGATCGCCTTCAGGTCCTCGGCCGTCAGATCGGTGTCGAGCTTGACCTTCCGCTTCGCCTTCATGGCGTCGAACACTTCGTCGAAGTGGTCCTTCTCCACCCTCATCGAGACTTCGCCGAACATCTGGATGAAGCGGCGGTAGCAGTCGTAGGCGAAGCGCGGGTTGTTGGTTTTCGCGGCCAGGCCCTCGGTGGTCTTGTCGTTGAGGCCGAGGTTGAGGATGGTGTTCATCATGCCGGGCATGGAGAATTTCGCGCCCGACCGCACGCTCATCAGCAGCGGGTCGGAGGCGTCGCCGAACTTCTTGCCGAGAAGCTTTTCGACGGTCTCCATGGACTTCCAGATCTGCTCGTCGACTTCCTTCGGCACCTTGCCGTCGTTATCGAAAAAGACGTTGCAGACGTCGGTGATAATCGTGAAACCAGGAGGCACCGGCACGCCGGCGCGGCACATCTCGGCCAGGCCCGCGCCTTTGCCGCCGAGGGTGTCCTTCATGGTCCCGTTGCCGTCGGCCGTGCCGCCGCCGAACGAGTAAACGTACTTGGTCATTGAACAGGGTCTCCTAATTGTTTGAGGAAGAGTTGGATGATTCAGTGGTTGATTCAGTAACGATCTCCGAGAAGTCGGCGACCGAGGAAAAAGCGTTGAGAATGAGGCCCAGCAGGCTGAGCCGGTTGGCGCGCACGCCCGGTTCCGGGGCGTTCACCAGCACGTCGTCGAAGAACTTGTCGGCGGCTGGGCGCAGGGTTGCGATCAACTGCAGCGCGCGGATGTAATCGCGCGCAGCGGCGCAGGCTTCCACCCGCGGTTGAAGTTGTTCCACTTCGGCATACAACGCCTTTTCGGCGGTATGTTCGAGCAGATTCAAGTCGACGGCTCCGGCAGGCTCGCCGGCCTGCCTCAAAATATTCCGGATGCGTTTGAAGCTGGCGGCCAGCGGCTCGAAGTTCTCCGTCTGGCGGACCATGCGCAAGGCGAACAGCCGGTCTTCGCAATCCGCCAGATTGGCCGGCGACGCGGCCAGTACGGCGTTGATCTCGTCGTAGCGGAAGTTGCGGATGTCGCGGAAGTAGTAGCGGACCCGCTCCCACAGGAAGTCGGAGAGTTCCTTCGGCAACCCGTCGAAGCCGAGCGCCAACCGGCCCTCCACCAGGATCTTCACCACGCCCTGCGCCGCGCGGCGCAAAGCAAACGGATCCTTCGACCCGCTGGGAATCATGCCAACCGAGAAACAGGCTTTGAGCGTGTCCAGTTTGTCGGCCAGCGAAACCACCTTCCCGGCGAGCGTTGCCGGGATCGGATCCTCCATGCTCTGCGGCAGGTAGTGCGAGTAGATCGCCTGCGCCACCTCTTCGGGCTCGCCCTGCGAACGGGCATAGAGTCCGCCCATGACGCCCTGCAGTTCGGTGAGTTCCTTCACCATTTCCGTAGTGAGGTCGCACTTGCACAACTCGGCGGCGCGCACGCAGGCAACTTCATCCGCGCCCAGCGCCTTGGCGAGTTCGGCGGCGAGCGACTTCATGCGCCCGGCCTTGTCGTAGTACGAACCCAGCTTGGCCTGAAAGGTGACGCTCTTCAGATCGCTGACGCGGGCGGCGACGGGCTTCTGCTGGTCGAATTCCCAGAAGAACCGCGCATCGTTGAACCGCGCTTCCAGCACGCGCTCGTTGCCCTTGCGGACATAGCCCTGGCGGTCGGCCTTGATGTTCATCACGGCGATGAAGGCCGGCGCCATCGAACCGTCGTCCTGCGACAGGGTGAAATAGCGCTGATGGTGGCGCATCACGGTCGTCAGCACTTCGCGCGGCAGGTCGAGGAACCTGGCGTCGAACGCACCCAGGATGGGCGTCGGGAACTCGGTCAGGTAGACCAGGCCGTCGAGCAGCTCCTCGTCGGCCACCAGCGTGTAGCCGGTGTCCTTCAGCAGCTTCTTTATGCCCGATTCGATCCTTTTGCGGCGTTCAGCGGCGCTCAGGATGACGCCGTTCTTCTTCAGCCGCTCCTCGTAGTTCGCATGATCGAAGGCGATTTCGCGCGAGCCCATCCGGCGGTGGCCGCAGGACAGAGCGCCCGAGCGCACGCCGCCGACTTCAAAGTCGACGATCTGGTCGCCCAGCAGGCACGCCACCCAGCGGATGGGCCGGATAAACCGCACGCCGTCCTTGCCGGTCCAGTACATCGCCTTGGGCCAGGGGATGCGGGCGATCAGCGCGGGCAAAGCCGACGCCAGCAGTTCGCTGGTGGGCTTGCCGGGGACGGTGCGGCGCAGCGCGAAGTACTCGCCCTTGGCCGTGGTCTCCGTACCCAGGTCTTCCACAGCGACGCCGTTCTTCTTCGCGAAACCCATCGCCGCGCCAGGGCCGGCCGACTTGGGCGGTCCCATGACCACTTCCTCGCGGTCCTGCTGGCGGGTCTCGATCGCGTCGGTCCCGAGCACCAGCCGCCGCGGCGTGGCGTCGAAACGAAGCGGCGAGCAGGCGAGGCGGTTCTCTTCGAGGAACGCGGTAAACAGTTTTTCAAGCTCGGCCAGGGCGGGCGTGATCATCCAGTGCGGGATCTCTTCCACGCCGAGTTCAAACAGGAAGGGCAGTCGCTCGCTCATGCCGCCACCTCCGCGGCCAGAAGCCGCTGTTGGTCACACCATGCTGTGGCCGTGCCCACGGCCAGTTTTCTGACGCGGCCGATCACGCCCACCCGCTCGGTCACCGAAATCGCGCCCCGCGAGTCCAGCAGGTTGAACGTATGCGAGCACTTCAACACGTGGTCGTAGGCGGCCAGCAGCGGGAAACGCTTCTTCGAGGCCGGGTCGGCTTCAGCGTCGACCACGCGGTAGGCGTCGATCAGCCTCTGCGCCTCTTTTTCGTGGATATCGAGCAACTGCCACAGCATCGCCGTGTCGGCCATCTCGAAGTTGTAGACCGAGAACTGCTGCTCCTCGCGGAACCGCACGTCGCCGTAGCTGACGCCCTTCACCCATTCAATGTCGTAAACCGACTTGCGGTCCTGCAGGAACGCCGTGAGCCGTTCCAGTCCGTAGGTCAGCTCCGCCGGCACCAGGTCCAAGTCCACGCCGCCGCACTGCTGGAAGTACGTGAACTGTGTGATCTCCAAACCGTCGAGCATCACCTGCCAGCCGATGCCCCAGGCGCCGAGGGTGGGCGACTCCCAGTTGTCTTCCTCGAACTTCAGGTCGTGCTGCGACAGGTTGATACCGATAGCTTCCAGCGATTCGAGATAGAGATCCATCACATTGGCCGGCGCCGGTTTGAGGATCACCTGAAGCTGCGAATGCTTGTAGAGCCGGTTCGGGTTCTCGCCATAACGGCCGTCGGCCGGGCGGCGCGACGGCTGGACATAGGCGACGTTATAGGGCTTCGGCCCCAGCACGCGCAGAAACGTCTCCGGGCACATCGTGCCGGCGCCGACCTCCACGTCGTAGGGCTCCTGGACCACGCAGCCTCGGCTGGCCCAGAACTTTTTCAGTTTGAAGAGTGTGTCCTGATAGCAATCCATGCGGGAATCTTCTTAGAGAGCCTCCAGCACCGGCGCGGTCAACAGGCGCCGCTCGATGTGGAGTTCGATCTCCCTGATCAACGCTTTCCTGAGGTCCGATCCGGTGGACTTGGGCCACGGCCCGGAAGCGAGGCTGGAGACGGGGGTGTTGGCAATTCCGGCGGCGAGGATCTGCGACTGTTCGGAAATCCGGAACTCCGGCAGGAAGCCGGACAGTCTGACCGCCCAATAGCTGAAGTACGTGGCCGCGCGCCACACGCCACTGGCGCCAGACGCGCGCAGGTCCGCCAGCACGGCGGCCAGCAACCGGAAGTAGCGCTCGTTCGGCTCGGCGGGCGGCAACAACTGTTCAGAAACCTCCGCGATGTAATCGAGCACGACGCCGGCGTCGAAGTCCGATGAAAGACCGAACTGCGATTGCACCAAATCGCAGCCGTCGATCCGGACCAGCTCCAGCGTCTCCTTCTGCAGGTAACTGACTTGGACCTGAGAGAGCCGCTCGAGACTCGAACCAAACGCGCTTTTGAGGCGCCGCGCCCTTTTCGCGACACCCCGGAGCCTGCCATGATCCCGGGTGAAGAAACTGACGACGAGGTCCCCTTCCTGGAACGGGTAGGTTCGAAGAATGAAAGCCTCGCTCACCCGGACCGGCATCTATGGCGCTCGAAGTACAAGTTTATCACAGACGAAGAGGTCCGAATTCGGCGGGCGTTATCGGCCCCCGGCTCACGCCATGGTCACCGGGTTTTTCAGAGTTCCGATTCCGAAGATCTCCACCTCAATCGTGTCGCCCGGCTTCATCGCCGATGTCGTCCCCGGCGTGCCGGTGAAGATCACGTCGCCCGGCATCAGCGTTACGTAGCGGGCGGCGAACTCGACGATGGCCGGGCAGTCGAACAGCAGGTCCGACAGCACCTGCTTTTGCTTCACCTCGCCGTTCAGCCGCGAACTGATCTGTGTCCGCGGACCCGGCTTGAATCCCACGGCGATCACCGGGCCCATCGGCCCATACGTATCCGCCCCCTTGGCCCGCCACCATTGCAGGTCTTTGTCCGGGCCGTTCTGCCAGTCGCGCTCGCTCACGTCGTTGCCGCAGGTGTAGCCGAAGATGCCCGCCTCGGCCTCGGCGCGCGAGACGCTTTTCAGCTTCCTGCCGATGACGATGACAAGCTCGGCTTCGTAATGCGTGTTCTTCGAGTCCTTCGGGAGGATGATCGGATCGCCCGGATTCTGCAGGCTGGTGATGGGTTTGAAAAAGAACTCAGGCCGCGACGGCGCGGGCCGGTTGCCGATGTGGCTCTTGTAGTTCAATCCCACGGCCAGCACCTTCGACGGTTCGCACGGGTACAGCAGCTTCACCGCCGAGACGTTATGTGACCGTCCGGCCGCCACCCCGCCCGCCCACGGCGCACCCGTCAACTCGGTGATGAACTCGCCGGCAAGCAACCCGTAAGCAGCCCTGCCGCCGCGCTCGAACCGGACAAAGTGCTTCACCTCATTGCCCTTGACCTCGGCGATGGGGCGGTTCTGTGCGGCCAGGCCCGATGCCAGCGGCAGGGCCATTGCGGAACGGCGTGTGAGTTTCATGCTAGTTCCGCATTATAATGCCCAACAACATGAACCGCAGGGAATTTCTCTCCGTTTCGGCCGCCGCCATCCAGCCTTCGCGCCGGGTCCGCGCCGCTTTCCTTGGACTGGCCCACGCACACGCATCCGAAAAACTCCGTCTGGTCGCATCGTCGCCCGACTACGAACTCGTCGGCGCGTGGGAGGATAACCCGAAGGTCCGGGCCGAATACGCCGCCCGCAATCTACGCTGGCGCGAGAAGCGCGAGATCCTCGCCGACCCGCAGGTCGAGGCCATCTTCATCGAAAGCGACGTTCCGCGCCACGAGCCGCTCGCCCTGGAAGCCGTCCAGGCCGGCAAGCACGTCCATATCGAAAAGCCCCCGTCGGACAACATTCGAGGCTTCCGCGCCATTGTCGATGTGGCCCGCAGCAAGAATCTCCATCTCCAGACCGGCTATATGTGGCGCTTCAACCCCGCCGTGGTCCGCGCCATCGAGGCGGCGAAGCAGGGCTGGCTCGGCGATGTATACATGATCCACGCCCGGATGAACACGTTGATCGGCGCCGACCGCCGGCCCGAGTGGGACCTGTTCTCCGGCGGCCAGATGTTCGAGCAGGGCGCGCACCTGATCGACATGGTTGTCCGCACCCTCGGCCGTCCACAGCGCATCACGCCGTTCCTTCGCCACGACGGCGCGTTCGCCGACAAACTCAAGGACAATACCGCCGCCGTCCTCGAATTCCCCCGCGCCATGGCCGTCATCACGTCGAGCGTGCTTCAGCCCAACGCCAACGCCCACCGCGCGCTCGAAATCATGGGATCGAAGGGCACCGCCGTCGTCCGTCCCATCGAGCCGCCGACTTTGGAAATCGACCTCGCCGCCCCCGCCGGTCCATATAAGATAGGACGGCAGAAGGTGGCTCTGCCGCCCTATGAACGCTATGTTGGCGATATCGCCGAACTCGCCCGCGCCATCCGCGGCGAGGCCAAATTGAGCGTCACGCTCGACGAGGAACTCGCCGTTCAGGAGACGCTCATCACCGCCGCGCGGATGGTCCGTTAGACCCTGTCGGGTACAACATACGGCGCGCGGTAGTTCCGCGTCTGCATCCGGTTGGCCTCGGCGTCGCCGATGAACTTGCCGTTGGCGTCGATGTTCAACGGCCGCCGGGCCTGGTAGGAGATATTCGCCAGGTGGCAGAACGAAGCAGACCGGACGCCGGTTTCGATCTCGGCGGTCAGCTTGGTATGGTCGCGCGACTTCACCGCATCCAGGAAGTTTTTCATGTGCGGCGCGGTGTCGCCGGGCTGCGGCTTGCCCTCTTCCAGCAGTTCGTACTTCTCGCGCCCGCCCGCGCCGGCTCCACGTGCGCCGACGAAGTTGCCCGCGGCGCTCTTGTATACCTTATAGCCGCGCTGGTCCAGCGTCATGAAGCCCAGGTCGCCGAAGAAGATATCGCCGACATAGTTCGGCCCGGTCATCGGGATCAGGCCCTCGGGCGGCGTCGGCAGGTTGCGGACGTCGAACACGATCTGGCAGTCGTCCCAGGTATAGGTGGCCTGCTGGGTGTTGGGCGTCTCCTGATCGTCTTTCCAAAGGAACTTGCCGCCGGTGGAAAACACGTTCTTCGGCCAGTTCATGCGGCCCAGTCCCCAGAGGGCGATATCCATCTCGTGGACGCCCTGGTTGCCGATATCCCCGTTGCCGGTGTCCCAGAACCAGTGCCAGTTGTAATCGAACTTGTTCAGGCTGTACGGCTTCATCTGGGCCGGTCCGAGGAATCCGCTCCAGTCCACCCCCGGCGGAACGGGCTGATCCGGCGTGTGGCCGATCGAGAACCGGCGGCGGAAACACAGCACCCGCACGCCGACGATCGTGCCGATGGCGCCTTCCCTCAGCAACTGGACGGCCCGGATCTTATGCGGCATCGACCGGCTCTGCGAACCCACCTGCACCATCCGCTTGTACTTGCGCGCCGCCTCCACCATCTTCTGGCTCTCGAACATGTTGTGGCTGGCCGGCTTTTCGACATAGACGTCCTTGCCCGCCTGGCAGGCCCAGATCGACGCCAGCGCGTGCCAGTGGTTGGGCAGGGGCAGGGAAACGGCGTCGATCTCCTTTGACTCGAACAGCTTGCGCATGTCGGTGAATTCCACCGGCTTGTGGCCCTTGGCCTTGCTCACCGTCGCCACGGCCCGCTCGCGCGCCGCCTGGTTGACGTCGCAGACCGCCGTGATGCGGCAGTCGTCCAGCGAATTGTAGTCGCGCATATGGTCGTTGCCGCGCCCGCCCAGGCCGACGATGCCCAATTGAACGCGGTCATTGGCGCCGAGAATGGGCAATCGGGCGGTGGCGATGGCAGCGGCGGCCGTCTTCACGAACTGTCGTCTTGGGGTTGTCATGGCATGTACTGTCCTTCGGACATACTATGACAGTTTTGCGGGCAGGTTGGAGTCGCCCACGGGAAGGGTTCGTTTGGGAGTGGAAGATGAGGAGGGATGGTCGGGGCGGTCAGATTCGAACTGACGACCCTCTGCTCCCAAAGCAGATGCGCTACCGGGCTGCGCCACGCCCCGACACCTCTATTGTATGCCGCCGTATCCTGATCCGGGTGGCCTAATTCGCCACCGGCGGGTGCCGCTCCACCGGATTGTGAACCGGCTTCAGCGTCCTCAGGTAGGTGTACATCGCCCGCAGGTCGTCTTCATCCATCTTTGAGTAATCCATCCAGCCCATGAGCGTGAAACTGGCCTGCACCGCCTTGGGCGCCGTGTCGAAGGTCTTCTCCGCGTGGCTCTTGAACTGGCCCACGAACCGCTCCTCGGTCCAGCCGCCGATGCCAGTCTCATTGTCGGGTGTGATATTGGCGCTGCGGACCAGGAATCCGGCGATGCGGAACTCCTCACCACCGGCATACTCCTTGCCTTCGATATCCTTGCCGCGTTCCTTCGGCGTATGGCAGCCGGCGCAATCACCGATCGTCACCAGGTAGCGGCCGTAGGCCAGCCTGTCTGAGCGGCTGGGCGCGGTCACCTTGCCGGGCACCGGCTTCGGGGCGAACTTGGCCATCAGGCTCACCGGGAAGTCCAGTTTCGTCACCGGCAGGCTGTTCCTGACTGGTTTGAGCGAATTCATGTAGGCGACAATCGCCTCCACGTCCTCGTCGCTGAGTTTCGACAGCGCCGGATATGGCATGAAAGGGAACAGCGCCCGGCCGTCGCGGCTGACGCCTTCGCGGATGGCCCGGATCTTCTCGCCGTCGGTCCAGTTGCCGAGGCCGGTTTCCGGGTCCGGGGTCAGGTTGGTGGCGACGATTCTGCCCGGCAGGCCGAGTTCGGCGGGAAACTCCACGCCGGAGCCAACCGTGCCGGCATTGACCGGCGCCGAGAATTTTCCCCAGTCGCGCGGCGAATGGCAGCCCGTGCAATGCGCCACGTTTTCAAATAGATACCGCCCCCGTTCAATACGCTCCGCAGTCATCGGGACTTTGATGTCCTGCGCCGGCCGCATTTCGGGCCCTTTCAAGGCCAGATAACCGGCCCCGCCAATCATCACCGCGACGGCGGCCAGGCCGCCGCGCAGGAACACTCTCTTCATGCATCCTCCATACCCGTTTCCAGGCGCAACGGTGCGCGTTCGGGTGTTGTTACTACATACACCTAAACGTATGGATTTGCAAAGAGTTCTTTCCTCAGGCCCATCAGGCCTTGTGGAGGTACTTGATGTAGGACTTGTAAACCAGCAGGTTCGGACCGTCCTCGCGGTTTACTTTCAGGCACAGCTTGTCGTACCACTCGATCGTGCCGTGCAACTCCTCGCCGTCCAGCAGCACAATCACCATTGGCGTCTTCGACTGCATCTGTTTGACGTAGTAAAAGTTCTCCGCGTTGGTGGTGTCGGGCGGTGTCTGTTTGGCCTTCACCGGTTTGACGGGGCCGCTGGTGGAACGGGGAACCCTGACGCTGTTGGCTTCCTTGATCACCTGGGCGAGAGGCGGACGGATCAAACGTCGATTGGGCGATTCCAAGTGGGGGCTCCTGACTCCGGCTGGTTCGGACCTTTCGATCCGCTTCACGGTTGACGATCTTCTTGACCTATTGATATCACAACCTTTCCATCCCTTCAAGTCTCCCCCGGAACGTCTCAAAGCCGTGGTACAGCCTCCGTGATGTTGGTGGTATCATCTTTCGCACAGGCAGGAAGGCTTCATTTTCATATGCAACTGAGAGTCCTCTCATTCGTCCTTGCCGGCGGGAAAGGAACCCGCCTCTACCCCCTCACCAAGGAGCGCGCAAAACCCGCCGTCCCCTTCGGCGGGCAATACCGGATCATCGATTTCGTCCTCTCCAACCTGATTAACTCCGGCATTTATTCCGTATACGTCCTCATCCAGTTCAAGTCCCAGTCGCTGCTGCAGCACCTGCGCGACGGCTGGGAGTTCTCCGGGTTGCTCAAGAACCACTTCGTCATCCCCGTCCCGGCCCAGATGCGCTCGCCGGGCGAGACCTGGTACAAAGGCACCGCGGACGCCATCTTCCAGAACATCAATCTCATCGAGCAGTCTGACCCGCACCTGGTCGCCGTCTTCGGCGCCGATCACATCTACCGCATGAATATCCGCGCCATGCTCGAATTTCACGAACAGAAACGCGCCCAGGCCACCGTCGCCGCCATCCCTGTCGCCAAGGAACTGGCCGCCGAATTCGGCGTCATTGAGACCGCTCCCGATGGCCGCATTCTTGGGTTCCACGAAAAAAATCCCAATGCCCCCACCATGCCTGGCAACCCCGACATGGTGCTGGCCTCGATGGGCAACTACATCTTCTCCACCGCGCCCCTCATGCGCTATCTGCACGAGGACGCCAAGATGAAGGACACCGCCCACGACTTCGGCCGCAACATCCTGCCCCGCTGGGTCGAACGCGGCGACGTCTACGCCTACGACTTCCAAACCAACCGCATCCCCGGCGACCCCATCGGCGCCCCCGTCTACTGGCGCGACGTCGGCACCACCGACGCCTACTACGAAGCCACCATGGACCTGCGCAACGTCACCCCGGCGCTAAACCTATACAACCGCCGCTGGCCCCTGCGCACCGCCGGTTACGACGACCCGCCCGTCAAATTCACCTTCGACGAGGAGGGCCGCCGCGGATCGGCCATCGATTCCATCGTCTCGTCAGGCTCCATCCTCTCCGGCGGCCAGGTCCGCAACTCCGTCCTCGGCCGCGGCGTCAGGGTCCACACCGGCGCCCAGGTGGATGATTGCATCGTCTTCGACGGCTGCGATATCGGCCGCCGCTCCAAGCTCAAACGCGTCATTCTGGACAAGAACGTCACAGTGCCCGAGGATGCGGTGATCGGGTACGACCCGGAAGAGGACCTGCGGCGCGGCTATCACGTCACCGAATCCGGCATCGTCGTTGTTGAAGGCTTCCGGTCGAAGGTTGACCTGGCCTCGATCGACCTGTAGCAAAGGTCACACTTCGTCTGGTTGCGCGGGCCGCTCCATCAGGCTTACCGCGTAGCCCGCCGCCACCACCACCAGGCAGCCCAGCGCGTTGAACCAGAGGAAGAAAATGTCGGTCCTCGCCCACATGTAGAAGATCGCCGCCTCGCCGGCCAGAACGCCCCAGAACGCCCCGCGCGCCGTCGCCCTGGGAACAAAGAATGCCAGCACGAAGACGCCGATCAGTCCGCCGTAGAACAGTGACCCCACCTTGTTCACCACTTCGATCAGCGATCCCAGGTTCGCCGCATACCGCGCCGTCATAACGGCGTAGATGCCCCAGAACGCCGTCGCCCACCGCGCCGCGGCCAGGTAGTGCCGGTCCGCGCCGTCTTTTTTTACATGGCGCTTGTAGACGTCCACCACCGTCACCGTCGCCAGCGAGTTGATTTCGGCGGAGATGGTCGACATTGCCGCCGCGAAGATCGCCGCCATGATCAGTCCCACGATGCCCACCGGCATGTAGCGCGTGACGAAGCTCAGAAAGATGTAGTTGGTGTCCTCGCCCGGCTTGGTCCCGGCCAGTGCCATGGCCTTTGTGCGCGCCTCGTCAAACCTCTTCTGCGCATTCTTGAACTCGGCCTCCGATCCGGGCAACGCCCCCGCGGCGTCGCGCCGCGCCGTCCAAGCCGCATCGTATTCGGCCTTCGCCGCATTCCACCCGGCCGAGAGTTCCATCCTCTGCTCCAGGCGCGGATTGAAAGTGGCCGGCGGCTGCGTGAAGGTGAAAAACACGAACACCATCGCCCCGGTGAACAGGATCATGAACTGCATCGGGATCTTGGCCACGGCGTTGAACAGCAGGCTCAGCTTCGCCTGCGCAATCGACTTCCCTGTCAGGTACCGCTGCACCTGGCTCTGATCGCATCCAAAGTACGCCAGCGCCAGGAACATGCCGCCGATCAGCCCGCTCAGGATGTTGTAGCTGTTGTTCCAATCCACCGTCCAGACCGCCGGGTTCAACCGCCCGGCCGCGCCGGCGATGTCCAATGCCTCGCCAAGCCCCACCGGCGACAACCAGATTGCGCACCCCAGCGCCGCCACCAGGCCAACCGTCATCACCAGCATCTGGACGAAGTCGGTCCAGGTCACCGTCGCAATACCGCCGGCCACCGTGTAGCCCACCACCACCACGCCCATCAGCAGCGTGGTGATCTCCGCCGGCCAGCCCATGATCACCGTCAACACCAGTGCCGGCGCCGACAGCGCCACGCCCACCGCCAACCCGCGCTGGATGAGGAAGATCATCGACACCAGCGCCCGCACCCGCGCGTCGAACCGCCGTTCCAGGTACTCATACGCCGTGTACACGCCGCTTTCATGGAACCTCGGCGCGATCCAGGCGGCGATCACGATCATCGCCAGCGGCAGTCCCAGATACATGTGGATAAAGCGCATCCCATCCACGTAGGCTTGCCCGGTGGTCGAAATGAACGTGATCGCGCTGGCCTGCGTCGCCATGATCGACAGCGCCATGGCGTACCACGGCATCGACTTGCCGGCCAGCAGATACTTCTCCGTCGTGTTGCTATTCCGGCCCTTGTGCAGGCCGTAGATGACAATTCCGGCCAGCGAGGCCAGAAGCACCGCCCAGTCGGCCGGCCTCAACGGTTCCACCTCAGCGTGAACACCGTGAACAGCGCGATGACGAGGATCAAATAGAAGATCACCGCCGCATAGGTGCGCCGCCAACTGCCGAACGGTGGACGTTCTTCAGCCATCGTGGGTCCTTTAAGGGGTCTTGCCCGCGCTGATCATGTTCGCGAACAGCTTGTATGCGCCCGGCACGCCCGCGGGCAGTTGCCGGAAAAACGACAGCCCCGACATCACGTAAGCGCCCTTGCCCACGCGCACCGTCAACAGCGACCCGCGTGAAGGCTTCTCGCCCGGATCGTTCATCTCGATCGGCGTTTCGTACTTCTCGTCCCACTTGCCGGCGAAATAGAGCCCGCGCTCCTGCACCCAGCCGTCCCAGTCGGCGTCGACAATCTTGTTCGGCGCGTTCAACAGCGCATGGTCAGGCAGCACGGCCTTCACCGGCGCCTCTTCCACCGTCACCCGGTCCCTCGAAAGCTGCACAGGATACGGCCCCAGGCTCGTCAGCGTCCCGGCCTCGTTGGACCAGAACTGCCCGTCCATCACGTTGTACTGGACCACCACCGTCCCGCCCTGCCGCGCATACTCCCACAGCCGCGGCGAAGCGCGCCGCAGATCCTCGCGGACGTTGAACGCCCGCACGCCCGTTACGATGGCGTCATAGCGCGACAGGTCGCCCTTCTCAAGATCGGCGCGTTCCAGCATGGTCACTTCGCAGCCCATCTGCTCCAGCGCCCGCGGCACTTCATCGCCCGCGCCCATGACGTACCCGATGCGCTTCGAAAGCACCTTGACATCCTGCCGGATCACCGCCGCTTCCGCCGGCGCCGCAATCGTCCTCGGCGTGATGTGGCCGTAGGCCAGCCGCACCAGGCCGCCCTCGGCCCTGCCCGACGCGGTCTGCGCCACGGCGCGCACGACGCCGCGGCTCTCGCCACCGGGTGGCGTCACTTTGAACTTCACCGTCGATTGCCCCGTGGCCGGGATCTCGAAACGCTGGGTCTCGGGCGCCGCCAACCAGCCTTCCGGCAGTTCCAAACGAACCGTCCCGCCAATGCCCCTGCTCACGCTCACCAGGTTCAGCGAAACCTCTTTCGGCTGGGCGTCGGGAAACACCATCGCCGTTCCGTCCAACTCCACAGCCAACGCCGGCAGCACTTCCAGCGGCTCCCGCTCCTCGCCCTTCGAGCGGTCCACCCAGACGCGCTCCACCGGCCGGGCCAGTTCGAATTCCACGCCCTCGACGGCAAACACCGCGCGCGCTTCGATCGCCGGTGCGTTGGCCGGTTCGCCCAGCATCCGCCGGTCAGCGACCTTGAACATCCCTGCGCTCGCCGGTTCACGCAGCCAGTAGGGCTGCGACGTCCGCGCCGGCGCGGCCACCTTCTGCTTCGCCGTCCAGATCTGATTCACCCCCAGCGTGCCCGCTGCCACCGCGGCGCCGCCCACACTGGCGCCCTTCAGGCTCACCGGCGCTCTGCCGCGCGCGATGGCCGTCAACGTCACCTCCACCTCGCCGCCCGGCGTCGTCATGCCCCTGCTGGCCGACGCCTCGAAATGAATCCCGGCGGCGGCGGCGATCGCTTCGTCCAGCTCCGCCAGCCGTTCCCTCGCCTCGGCGGCCTGCATGGCGGCCATCGCCCGGCGGGCTTTCAACAGTCCGGGCAGCGTCTTCTCCGGAGCCCGCGGCTCGAACGCCGCCAGCGCCTCGTCCAGCGCATCGGCGACGGTCTTGCCGCCTTCAAACCGCCCCCACGTCGTATCCACGCCGTCCATGAAATCGTTCGTTGCGGCTTCGCCATCCACGGTGAACAGCGCATTCATCTGCGACCCGCGCCTCGGCCCCGTACCGAAGCCCTGGCTGCGGTGCTGGCTGCGGCTCAGGCTGGCCAGTTCGCCGTACGACATGCCCAGCAGCGCGTCGTATTCGCCCGTGTCCACGCGAACGGCCTTGGGCGCTGAGGACATTTCGCGCTCCTGTTCCCGGTTGAAACTGAATCCGTTCCACATCACGCGCCGCGCCTTCCAGACGGCGGCGTCCTTCAACTGATCGGCGAAACGCGACGCATCGGCGGCGGCCTGGAACGCGTCCCTGCCGATCAGCGCCGAGGCCACATGATGCCCGTGCCCGTCTCTCGGCGTCCCCGAGAAGCGCAGAATGATCACGTCGGGCCGGAACTTGCGCACCACCCACACCACGTCGGCCAGCACTTCGTCCTTGCCCCAGAACCGCATCGTCTCCTCGGCCGACTTCGAGAACCCGAAGTCGATGGCGCGCGTGAAATACTGCCGCGCCCCGTCCAACCGCCGCGCCGCCAGCAGTTCCTCGGTCCGGATCACCCCCAGCATGATGCCCTGTTCGCTGCCGATCAGATTCTGCCCGCCCTCGCCGCGCGTCAGGCTCAGGTAAGCGGTTTGCAGCTTCCGCCCGCGCGCGCAGTAGGCCAGCAGCGCCGTGTTTTCGTCGTCCGGATGGGCGGCGATCATCAGCACCCGCCCGGTGTTGCGCAGCCGTTCGATCCGTTCCAGGACGTCGGCCGAACCGGCGGCGTACAGCCCTGTCGCCGCGGCGGCAATCGTGAGAATCAACACTCGGACGGCGCGCAAAGATGGCATGGACACGCTTCCCCCAACTGAATTTGGATTCCACCAGTGTAGCCGAGCTTTGCCTGCATGTTTCACCACGCCCGCAGCCGGCGGGCAACTGGTGAATTATGTGGGCAACAGGCTACTCGATGCCCATCTGCGAGATCCGGTACCGGAACGCATTGCGCGTCATGCCCAGCGCGCGCGCCGCCTGGCTCTTGTTGCCGCCCGCGCGCCGCAGGGCCTCGCGGATGATGTCCTGTTCGTGCTGTTCCAGCGTGACGCCCTCGGGCAGGAAGCCGTTCACCGCCGCCGGCGCCCGCTGCGGAGCCACATCAAACCGGATGTCATCGGCCTGGAGCACCGTTCCGTTGGCCAGCAACATGCTCCGTTCAAGGACGTTTTCCAGTTCGCGGACATTGCCCGGCCAGTGGTAGGCCATCAGCGCGTCGCGCGCCGAAGCCGACAGCGCCGGCACGGTCCGCCCGTCCTGCACAGCCAGCCGGTTCAGGAAATGCGCGGCCAGCGCCGGAATATCCTCGCGCCGGTCGCGCAACGAAGGAATGGTGAGCGGGAAGACATTCAGCCGGTAATACAGGTCTTCGCGGAACTCGCCGTCCTCGATCGCCCGCCGCAGATCCACATTTGTCGCCGCGATCACCCGGACGTCGATCTTCACCGTCTTGTTCGACCCCAGCCGTTCCAGTTCGCGCTCCTGCAGCACACGCAGCAGTTTCACCTGAACCGCCAGCGGCACGTCGCCGATCTCGTCCAGGAACACCGTCCCGCCCTCGGCCTGTTCGAACTTGCCCGGCCGCGACGCCGTGGCGCCGGTGAACGCGCCTTTCTCGTAGCCGAACAGTTCGCTCTCCATGAGCGATTCCGGAATCGCCGTGCAGTTGATCTTGACGAACGGTTTCGACGCCCGCGGCGAATGGTGGTGCACCGCGCGGGCGATCAGGTCCTTGCCGACGCCCGATTCGCCGCACAGCAGCACAGTGGTCCTCGCCGGGGCGACGCGCGCCACCGCGCCCAGGATTTCGCGCATCTTCGGCCCCTGGCCTACGATGTTGTCGAACGACAGCTTCTTGCCCAGTTCCACCTTGAGCTGCAGGTTCTCCTGGCGCAGGCTGCGCATCTCCAGGGCCTTGCCGACGACGGCCGACAGGTGGTCAAGCGAGAACGGTTTCGGCAGGAAATCGGCCGCGCCGCGTTTCATGGCTTCAACCGCGGTTTCCACGCTTGAAAACGCGGTCATGACGATCACCGGCGCATCGGTGTTCTGCCGCAGCGCCTCCATGAGTTCCAGCCCGTCGATGCCCGGCAGCCGGAGATCGGTCAGCACCAGCGCAACGTCTTCGGTGCGGCGCAGGGCGTCCTCCGCCGTGCCCGCGGACACCACCTCATAGCCTTCGCCGTCGAGATGCATTTCGAGGACACGCCTCAGCTTGTCCTCGTCTTCGACAATCAGAACCCTCGCGCGCATCGCCATCGTCCTTCCCATCTTCGCTCCATTGCGGGCATGATGGGACGGACGCGGCGGATGCCGGAGTGCGTTGCGCTTCTTGTGCGGCGGAATGCGGATTACGCAGCGGGGTAGGACTGGAGCGCGTCGGGGTCGGGATACCAGCAGTAACCCAGACGCACGATTGTCTTGATCGACTGAGCTTCGCCGCCCAGTTTGCGGCGCAGGCGTTGAACGTGAACGTCGACGGTGCGTGTCCGCGCGCCGTCGGCATAGTTCCAGACTGTCTTCAGAAGAGTCTCCCGGCTGATGCAGCGTCCCGGGTTTTGTTTCAGGAGCGCCAGCAATTCACGCTCCTTCCTCGTCAGCCGCGGAGTGGACTGTTTTGCGGCATGCTTGATGGCAGCGAGCATCGTTGGTCGCGTCCTCCTCTCAAGTGACATAGACGTTAGTTGTTCGAAAGTGTTCGGTGGAAGTGACAAAAAGCGGGTCCGTTCCACAACGGGAGGGTAAATGTTTACATTTCTTAAGATTCGGCGGCGGGCAGCGACACCGTAAACGCAGCGCCGCGCCCAGGTTCGGAATCCACCCGGATCGCGCCTCCGTGCTCGCCCACGATGCGCGCCGAAATGGCCAGCCCCAGGCCCACGCCGGTCGCCTTGGTCGTGAAGAAGGGATTGAAGATCTGCTCCCGGTGTTCGGCTGCGACGCCTTGCCCTCTGTCGAGCACCGTGATCTCGACCGCTTCGGCCGTCTGCCGCGTCTTCACTGTCACGGTGGCTTCCTCCGGCGATGCCTCCAGGGCGTTCAGGATCAAATTCACAAGGACGCGTTCGAGCAGATCGGGATCCGCCTCGACGATCCTTACCGTCGGATCGAAGTTCTTATGGATGCGCCCGGCGCGGCCGGGCTTCTCCCTCGCCAGCGCCTCCGCGGCCCGGTCGGCCAGTGCATTCACATCCACGCCCGATTTCCTCAGGCTCAACGGCCGGGCGAAGTCCAGGAACCGCCCCACCAGCGTATTGGCCCGGTCCACCTCACCTTCTATATAGGAGGTCAACTCAGCCGCAATCGCATCGCCCCCCGCCACGCGCTTGCCCAGCATCTCGGCCGAGGCGCGGATCGTGCCCAGCGGGTTGCGCAGTTCATGCGCCAGTCCGGCGGTCAACTGGCCCAGGGCGGCCAGGCGTTCTGTCCGCCGCACGGCCTCCTCGGCCTCACTCAGTTTTCTATTGGCCTCGGCCAGATCGTCGGCGGTGCGCTGCGCGCGCCGGGCCTGCTCACGGTTCTCGGCGGCCATCTGATAGGTGACGAACGACACCAGCGGCAGGAACAGCACCCGTAGCGCCGCCTCCCGAAGCGTTTCCGGCAACAGCGGATAACCAAAGCTTGCGGCGATCGGCAGGAAGATCAGATAGGCCGCCGCGCCAAGAACGGTAACAAGCGTGGCGCCGCCCGGGCCCAGCGATGTGGCCGCTGAAACGACGGGCAGCAGCAGGATCGGATAGTAGCTGGACAGGATGCCCCCCGTCACACCGATCAGAAGGAACCCTAATGCCAGCTTGAGCGCGATCAGGATATTGCGCGCCTTCGGCGTTTCCAGCGCCGCCAGCCTTGGCCCGGCGAGCTGCACCACGGCCAACCCGGCCAGGATTGCGATCTCCTCCGCCGTCGCCTGAGGGCTCACCACGGCCAAGGCGGAAAACAATAACAGCCAGGCCAGATCCTGCCCCCTCAGCCAAGAACGTCCACCCGGCCTGGTCTCGCTGCCCACCCTGCCATCTTACCCCTCGCGCTGTGCCACAATAAAAGCGTTCACGAGTTTTTCCCCATGAATCCGTTGGAAACCCCCGAGACCCCCCAGGCTTCTGCTGTGCCTTCCGAGCAGACCGCGGCCCCCACTGCAGCGCCTGAATCGGCTCCCCCCGCCGCCCAGCCCGCCGCCCAGCCGCCCGCCGAAGCCGTACCCGCACCGGAACCCGCAGCCCCCGAAGCCGAGCCAGCCGCCGAGGAATCCGCCGAATCCGCCGATGCCTCCTTCGGCGACGTGCTTCGCGAGTTTGAAGCCGAACACGCCTCCCGGCCCGACGCCATCCTGGAAGGGACCATCCTGTCGGTCACCCCAGACGCCGTCGTCATCGACGTAGGCCGAAAGATGGAAGGCATCATCCGCCCCGACGCGCCAGGACTGCCGCAGACGCTGATTCCCGGAGCCGCCATCCACGTCAGCATCACCGGCCGCACCGACGACGGCTACTACACGCTTTCCACCATTCACGTCGAGCAGCCAAGGGACTTCACCGCACTCCAGTCCGCCTTCGACCAGAAGCATGTCATCTCCGGCACGGTCACCGAACTCGTCAAGGGCGGCTTGCGCGTCGATGTCGGCGTGCCTGCCTTCCTGCCGGCTTCGCGCAGCGGCATCCGCGAGATGAACGAGATGTCCACGCTGATCGGCCAGACCATCGAGTGCCGCGTTACGAAACTGGATGTCTCCAACCCCGACCGGCCCGACGTCGTCATCGATCGCCGCTCGGTGCTTGAAGAACAGGCCCACGCAGCCCGCGCTGAAGCTTTCGGAGTCTTCCGGGAAGGCATGGTCCTCCAGGGTAAGGTCCGGTCGTTGACCGATTTCGGCGCATTCGTCGAACTCGCCCCCGGCGTCGACGGCCTGCTGCACGTCACCGATATCTCCTGGAACCGCGTCGACAAGCCCGCCAGCGTCCTGGCCCCGGGCCAGAGCGTCGACGTCAAGATCCTCAAGATCAACAGTCAGACGCGCAAGATCGGCCTTGGCATGAAGCAGTTGACGCCCGACCCCTGGTCGGTCGCCGTCGAGACGTTCAAGCCCGGCGACCGCGCCACCGGCAAGGTTGTCCGCCTGGCCGACTTCGGCGCCTTTGTCGAACTGCTGCCCGGCGTCGACGGCCTCATCCACCTCTCCGAAATGTCCTGGACCAAGCGGGTGCACAAGCCCAGCGAAGTCCTCCAGGCGGGCGAGCAGGTCGAGGTCGTTGTCCTCGAAATCAAGCACGCCGACAAGCGCATCTCGCTCGGCCTCAAGCAGGCCCTCGGCAACCCCTGGGATGGCGTGGAAAAGAAGTACCCCGTCGGCTCCACCGTCGAAGGCCCGGTCACCAACCTCGCCGCTTTCGGCGCCTTCGTCGACCTCGGCAACGGCATCGAGGGCATGATCCACATCGGCGACATCACCCGCGAAAAGCGCCTCCAGCACCCGAAGGAAGCGCTCACGTCGGGCCAGGTGGTCAAGGCCGCCGTCGTCGAAGTGGACAAGGGCAAAAAGCGCATCCGGCTGTCGATGAAACAGCTCGAGCCGACCTCGGCCGACGTCTTCATCTCCGAACACGCCGTCGGCGACCTGCTCTCGGGCCGCGTCGTCGAAGTCCACGGCGCCGCCGCCAAAATCGAAATCAGCGAAGGCGTCCACGCCCGCTGCAAATTGAAGGACGAGTCCCCCGCCAAACAGCAGGCCGCCGCCGAAACCGATGTCACCGGCCTCGCCGCCATGCTGGCTTCGCGCTGGAAGAGCGGTCCGGCGCCGTCGTCGGGCAAGGACAGCATTCGCCCGAACCAGATTCGCAGCTTCAAAATCGTCGCCCTCGATGCCGAGGCCCGTAAGATCGACGTTGAACTCGCCGGTTAACCGAATCGCACTAACGGGAACGAATCCCCGCCGGATGCCGTCTTCACCCAAGATGACTGGACCCAGGCGGGGATCTCCATTTCAGGACGGCTACCGTTTTCCGCACTCGTCCGTCTACATAGCCGGGCACTCGAGAATCCCGCCCTATGAATCCACACTCGGCCACTTTCGCCGCCGGCCAGCCCGGCGTGACCCGCGCCCGTGCCGGAGACCCGCAAATCATGGATGAGGCCGCGCTCATCCGCGCCGCCCAGGCCGGCGACCATGACGCCTTCGAGCGCCTGGTCCGCAACTACGACCAGAGCGTCCTGAAGCTCGCCATGAACCTGCTGCGGTCGCCCGACGACGCCTATGACGTCTATCAGGAAGCCTTCCTGCGGGTTTATAAGAACCTCAACTCGTTCCGCTTCGACTGTTCTTTCCACACCTGGCTCTACCGCATCGTCACCAACCTCTGCCTCGACCAGCTCCGTAAACGCAAGGTGCGCAAGACCGAGCCCGCCGTGGTCGATACCCCTGAAGGTCCCATCGACCGCCTGGAGACCACGCCCGAGCACCGCCCCCATTCCGATCCGCAACGCTCGCTGCTTTCCACCGAGATCAAACGCAGGATCGAGGACACGCTTTCCGGCATGAGCGCCCGCGAACGCATGGTCTTCGAAATGCGCCACTATCAGGGCATGCGCCTGCGCGCCATCGGCGATGTCCTTGGCACCAGCGAGGAAGCCGCCAAAAACTGTCTGTTCCGCGCCACCCAGAAACTGCGCTCGGCCTTGGGAGATCTGATATGAACTGCGAAGACGCCCGTCGATTCATGCTGCTTGCCGGCTACGGCGAGCTGAGCTTCGAAGAGGAAGAGGCGCTCGAACTCCATGCCGCCTCCTGCCCCGGATGCCAGTCCGAACGCGCCCGCAACACATCCATTGAATCGCTGCTCGCCCAGGCCGAACTGGACCCGCCCACTGGGCTGCTGGCCCGCTGCCGCCGCGACCTCGCCGTCCGCATCGGCGTTGAATCCGTGCCCGCGCGCCGTTTTTCGTTCGCCGCTCTGTGGAACCGCTGGGTCGTCCACCCGCCCATGTGGCTCAGACCCGCCGGCGCTTTCGCCATGCTCGCTCTCGGTTTCTTCGCCGCCCGCTTCGTGCCCGCCACATCGCCCTTCGCCCAGTTTGCCGGGCTTGCTGATCCGGCTTCGGTTGCCAGGGTTCGTCTGGTCAACGCCGCCGAATCGGGCCAGGTCCGGGTCCTCTATGACGAGGTCCGGCAACGCGAGTTGACCGGCTCGTTGCAGGACGACCGCATCCGTTCCATGCTCATTTCCGCCGCCGCCGATCCCTCCGATCCCGGCCTGCGTGTCGATACGATGGACCTTCTGAAGAACCATTGCGAGCGTGATGAAGTGCGCCAGGTCCTGCTGCACGCGCTGCGCAACGACCCCAACTCCGGCGTCCGGCTCAAGGCCCTCGACGGGTTGAAGGCCTACGCGCGCGAGCCTAATACCCGCCAGGCGCTCGCCGAGGTGGTCCAGCGCGACGACAACCCCGGCGTTCGCGTCCAGGCGATCGACCTGCTCCTGCTCAACCGCGAACCCGAAGTCGTCGGTTTGCTTCAGGAGCTTATGCGGAGCGAGCAAAACTCATATATCCGCTCCCGCAGCCAGAAGGCGCTGAGCGAAATGAAGGCTTCGGTTGACACGTTCTAGCTTCCTCGCCAGGCCGTCTCTCGCCGCGCCGGTCTGGCTTCTGCTCCTCGCCTTCGCCGCGCTGGCCCAGCCGCCCGCGGAAGGCACCATCTCTCTCGATGGTCTCACCCGCGTCCGCATCGCCGCCTTCGGCCGGATCTCGGTCGAACCGGACGCACCCGGCGGCGCGCTGCACTACCGCTGGATCGGCACGCCCGCCGTACTGGCCGTGAAATCCTCCGGCGCCTGGCGCATCATCTCGGCCACCCGCAAACCTCAGGACCCGATGCCCGGCGAACTCCGCGTCGCCCTGCCCGCCTCGCTCGTCCAGGCCTTTATCGCATCGGACCAGGGCGCGCTTACCGTTCGCGGCTTGAAGGCCGCCATTGAAGCCGTCACGCTCGCCGGCAACGTCGATATCCGCGACATCCACGGCCGGGTCAGCGCCCGCACCGGCGGCGGCGAGATGACGTTTGCCGCCATCACCGGCGATCTGCGTTCACTCTCCGGCGGCGGCGCCATCCGCGTCGAATCCGTCGACGGCGAGTCGGCTCTTCAATCCGCCGGCGGCGACATCATCGTCGGCCGCGTCTCGGGTCCCCTGCGCGCCTCCACCTCCGGCAACATTCATGTCAGGGATGCCGGCTCCGCCGTCTCGGTCCACACCGCCGGCGGCCTCATCCATATCGGACGCGCCCGCGGCATGGTTACCGCCGAAAACGGCGGCGGCTCCATCGTTATTGGTTCGGCGCCCGGCGTCCATGCCGAATCCGCCGGCGGCGGCATCCGCCTCAAATCGGTTTCCGGACCCGTTCGCGCCACCACCACCTCCGGACCCATCGTTGCCGGCTTTACCCGAAATGCAACACTTGCAACGTCGTTTCTTTCCTCCGGCGCGGGTGACCTCACCGTGCATCTGCCGTCTAATCTTTCAGTGACGGTCAAGGCTCTCAATGAATCGTCCGGTTGGCTCGGGGCCATCGCCTCCGAGTTCCCTGAAATCCAGGCCCGCCAGCCCACCTCCGGATACGGCTCCGCCTTCGCTCAGGGCGATCTCAACGGCGGCGGACCATTGCTCATGTTGTCGGTCTCGCGCGGTTCGATCTTTGTCAAACGGGCCCGCTAGCCCGCTGCCGCCGTCACAGGTGTTTGAAGTCAAGTGAGGTTCAGCTATGTTCAGACAGCACATCCTGGCAATCGCCGCACTCAGCGTCCTGCCCGTTATCGCGCAGGAGCCGCCCATGCCGCCCGCGCCCATGGCGCCGCCTGAGGTCTTCACCATCCGCCCCGCCGGCAGCTTTCTCGGCGTCGGCGTGCGCGAAATCGACGCCGAACGCGCCAAGGCGCTCAAGCTCTCCGGCGAGTACGGCGTCGAAATCACCAAGGTCGACCCCTCCAGCCCCGCCGAAAAGGCTGGCCTGAAGGTCGGCGACGCCGTCCAGTCCTATAATGGCCAGCGCGTCGAGGGCACCGAACAGTTCGTCCGCATGGTCCGCGAAACCCCCGCCGGACGCACCGCCCAGCTCGGCGTCGTCCGCGCCGGCTCGCAGCAGACCCTGTCGGCCACCATCGCCTCCCGCAAATCCGCCGGCGTCTTCGTCGCCACGCCCGGCGAAGGCCGCTCATTCAGCATCCCCAACTTCGAGCGCCGCATGGAACTCGCCATGCCCGACATCCCCAGGGCCACCATGTCCTGGCGCAGCTCCATGCTCGGCGTCGATGCCGAGGCGCTCAAGGAGTCGCAACTCGCCTCGTTTTTCGGCGTCAAGGAAGGCGTCCTCGTGCGCAGCGTGATCAAGGAAACCGCGGCCGGGAAGGCCGGCGTCAAGGCCGGCGACGTCATCGTCAAAATCGACAGCGAAGCCGTCGAGACTCCTCGCGACATCACCGCCGCCATCCGCGCCGCCCGCAAGGATGGCAGGAAGTCCATCAACATCTCCCTGGTCCGCGACCGCAAGGAGATGACCGTCACCGCAACACTCGACGACGAAACCTCCGCCGCACCCCGCACCCGCGGCACGCGCGTCACCGTCAAGGACCAACTCTAACCTCCCTACCCTCTGGGATTGGCCTGGGTGAGCTTCGACACGCGCCCGGGCCCTTTTTGTGTCCGCTGCCTGCTTGCCCCGCCCTCTCCCAATCCACGACACTGAAATGGTGGAAGGCCACTGCACCTGCGGCGCCAAACTCGCCGGCGACGCCCGCTTCTGTCATCGCTGCGGGCGGCCCGTTCGCGACGACGACCCAATCCTCGCCCAGCCCGAGCCCGAAGATAATCCGCCCGCCCTCGAACCTCGAATCGCCGGCGCCCAACTCGAGCCCGCTCCGCCCGCGGCGGCGGCGATGATGGAGGTCAGCTTCCGCTCGCCTCTCGCCGTCCGGGTCGGATTCCTCGCCGCGGCGATCGTTCAACTGGTCCTGATGCTCATCGCCATGGCCCACGCCGTGCAACTTCTGCCGGTGGTGCTCGCCGCCGGCGGCGCCTATGCCGTCGTGCTGTTTTCACGCCGCAGCGGCCGCACTCTTTCAGTCATGGAAGGCGCGCGCATGGGCTGGATCTCCGGCGTCTTCAGCTTCGTCATCAGCACCGTGCTGTTCACCGCCGGACTGCTGATGTCAGGCAAAGGCCTCGTCCCCATGTTCGAGGAGAATCTCAAATCCGCCGGCCTTGATCCCGCCAATGCCGCCAAGGCGATCGAGATGATCCGCGACCCCAACGTCCTGGTCATCTTCGTCGTCCTCATGCTCATCTTCAACTTCCTGCTCGTCGCCGTCGTCAGCTCCCTCGGCGGCGCTCTCGGCGCCCGCTTCACCCGCCGCGGCTGACATCATTCCGTCATTCGCCGTCCTTATCCGTTGCGCTAGACTGAGCGTGAAATGCCCATTCTGACGCTTCCGACCCATCCGTCCGGCCTGTCGCGCCGCGCTTTCATGGCCGCGCCCGCCGCCCTGGCTTTTTCGCTCCAGGCCAGCGCCGCCGAAGCCCGCTGGGCCCTGTTCTCCGACACCCACATCCCCGAAAACCCGCTCGAGGAATACCGCGGCTTCAAGCCCGTCGTCAACCTCGCCATGGTCATCCGCCAGGTGGCTGAAGCCAGGCTCGACGGCGGCCTCATCTGCGGCGACCTCGCCCGCCTTGCCGGTCTGCCCGGCGACTACGAGGCCCTCGCCGAACTTCTCGAACCCATCGCCGCCAAGTTCCCCCTCGCCCTCGTCCTCGGCAACCACGACAACCGCGACAACTTCCTCAAGGCCCTCGGATCAACCCGGAAGAGCGCCCTGCCCGTCAAGAACCGCCATATGCTCGCCATCGACGCCGGTCCCGTCGAACTCATCACCCTCGACTCCCTCATCCAACCCAATTTCACCCCCGGACTCCTCGGCAAGGCCCAGCGCGAGTATCTCAAGGAACGGCTCGCCCAGCAGCGCAAACCCGCCGTCCTGTTTGTCCATCACACCCTTGACGACAACGATGGCGCCCTGCTCGACGCCCCCCGCCTGTTCGACATCGTGAAGTCCGCCCCCGCCGTCAAGGCCATCGTCTATGGCCACTCGCATGTCTATAAGTACGAAGTCTGGGAAGGCATCCACCTCATCAACCTCCCCGGGGTCGGCTACAACTTCCGCGACTCGGAACCCGTCGGCTGGGTCGAAACCGTCTTCACCCCCACCGGCGCCAGTTTTACCCTGCACGCCGTCGGCGGCAGCACTGATAAGGACGGCAAGACCGTCACCTTGAAATGGAGAAGCTAGGATGACCCGTCGCCTCGGCGGCTTCACCCTGGCCGAGAACCTGAAGATCTTCCAGTCCATCCGCTCGTTCCTCGGCGGCCTAGACCCCGCCGCCCTCGAGGACGAGTTAGATGGACATCATTTCTGTTTGACTGTGCTCGACAGGTAGACCTTCGCTCCTGCGCCCCGGCAGATGTCGGCCGCGCGTACCACGCCGCCCCACTCCGCAACTCCCTCGATTTGCAGGACAATCAACTTCTCGCGCTGCGCTCGGGCCTTCAATTGCTCGTCGGCGACTCCGGCTGGCCCGATCCGCACACTCTTCGATGTGGGCGCGCCCTGTGGCTCGCCGAGCCACACCTCTTGCCCGTAAGGATGCAAGTAGCCTCCGGGTCCCACGGGAGCCTCCTGGTTTGTCAGAATGACGGGCGCCACAACCCCGGCAGCCCTCAGGGCGTTCAGCACCTCGGCCATTGTGGATAACGCCGCCCTTGCATCCCCCTTCAAATACACACGCCTGCCAGTCTTCGCCGCCAACTCCGCTCCCAGCTTCGTGCCGAGTTCTTCGGCAGTCACATTGGTCACTTCGAGGTAAACGCTCCCGCTTCTCGTCACCGCAACGATCAACGAATCCGGTTGGTCCGCATCAGGTACCGCAACGGAGTTTGTGCTCGTAGCCATTTGCACGCTGACGCCCTTCCGCGGAGGCAAGGGCTGCGCCAGCGCCGCACTCGCCACCAGGGAACAGGCAATGATAAATAGGTCTCGTCTCATGGTCACCCTCCTTGATTGATATAGTGTACTAGTTGACTAGAGCATTCAACCTTATCTTTGGATGGACCCTGCTCCGGATCCGCAGTCCAGTCTGCAAACCGCACACGCGCCCTCTATCCGCACCGTCCTCGGCCCCGCCCCGCCGCCAAAGACCAACTGACGCCGACCCGCGCCCTCCGCACGGCGGACCGAGTGGCCATTCTCTCTCAGCCGTGCGACAAATCACCGGAGAATGGTGTCAAATCACGTTATGCGGCGCTATCTGCTTGTTCTCTCCTTCGCCCTAATCGCCCCATGTCTTCCCGCCCAGACCCTGCCCGCCGATCTGCGCGCGAGGTCCATCCAACTGCTCGAGTCTTCCAGCCTGAGCGACAAAGCCTGGGGCGTCCATCTCATCGCCAGCCTCTCTCTCACCGATCTCCAGGACCGCGTCATCGCCGAACTGCGGGCCTGCCAGGATCTTCGCGACGCCGCCATCGACGGGCCAGAGTATGCCTACGTCCAGAAGCTGCTCGACGCCTTGATCCAGATGGACGTCACCGTTCCGCCAGACCTCATCCTTCCCTTCCGCCGCGGCCACCGCGATGAAGGGACGATCCTGCTGCTACGGAAGAGCGCCACCGAGGATCTCTTGTTTGAACTGCTGGACCGGACAATCAACGACACAGAGTGGCTGGCCATTGCCAACACGCTGGTGGAACGGCGCTCCTCCAGAATCCTTGATCGGCTTCTGGACGGGCTCCCAATCACTCATTCCTTCCATATTGTTGGCGGTTCAGTATCCCTCTCGTTCGAGGGGGGCCGACCCGACGGTTCCGGGGCCGTCATCCGGACACGCAGGCTGGCGAAGGGTTTCCCCCCGACAGGGGTCTACGCGCTCAGCCGGTTCGCCTTGTCGCCGTCTGCGCTGCTGGCGCCAGGGCCGAACAATGTCTATTACCGTCGCACCGTGGTTGCCGGCGACGGGGTCATCGGCTGGAGCGAGGCGGGCCCGGATGCGGTTTACACCAAGCGGGTCGATCTCCGTCTCCAACTTATCGCCGCCCGATCGGGATACTCCGAGGAACTGGTCTACAAGGTATTCCGGCCGTCTTCAGAGCTTTCTTGGCATACACCGGCCCGCTTTGATCGAGACGTCTCGCGGAAACTGGATGAACAAACCGCGGCCCTCCGCGACTTCTTCAGCCACACAAGGCGATTCGGAGCGACCACAATGAAGCGGTTCCGCGTGGAAATTCTGCCGCAGCTGCATGATTTCCGCAAGAACGAGGCCGCTAAACTGCTCGCGCCGACACCTCGTGTAGTCGAAATTGACATGCCCTGAGCCGGCCCGGATCCCGTCACCCCCCCGCCGACGCACCACGCGCCCTGGGAACGTCCAATGCGTCCGCAACCGCCTGCACCAGCGCCTCCACGGCAAACGGCTTGTTCAACAGCTTCACTCCCGCATCCGATTTCAACAGCGCCGCCGCCTCGGCATCCTCGGACGAACCCGTCATCAAGACCACCGGCGTATCCGTATACAGCCAGCGAACCTCCATCGCCAACCTCCCGCCGCCCATGCCGGGCAGGGTGAGATCCGTGGCAAGCAGGTCCACCGCCGAGCGCCGTTGCTCCAGCGCTTCAAGCGCAGCCTCCGCCGTGGCCGCCTCCAGCACTTCGTATCCCGCCCGCTTCAAGGCCTTCGCCATCAGCGCCCGCAATCCGTCTTCGTCTTCAACCAGCAGCACTGAACGGGATGGGGCGGAGGGCGCCTGCGCATCCGATGGGGTTCCAGCCGCCGGCTCGGCGGGCAGAACTACCGCCAGGCAAGCGCCCCCGGCTCGCTCCTCCACCCACGCTTCCGCGCCCGCTTCCATCAGCCGCTTCAACGGCTTCGTCGGACCATAAGGCGGATCGCTGCCCATCTTCGGACCGGCGAACGGGTCCAGCAGCCCTTCAGCTTCCAGTTCGCCCCTGCCTGGAAAGACAAACCCGATCTCGGCCTCTCCCGCTTCGGCGGAAAATGAAACCGAGACACGAACCTCCCCCGCGGCCTGCGCCACCGCGTCGGCCAACGCCGTCACAGCCGCTGCATCGGCCTCCACCCTCGCATCCGGGCACTCAATCGCCGCGCCCCGGCCCTGCGCCCACCGCGCCAGGTTGAATCCCGCAGCCTCGGCCCCTTTCGGAGTGGCCATCGGATTCATCCTCGCCGTCAGCGCGGACAGCCGGTTCGATGCGTTGATGATCTCTTGAATGTCGCCGCGCCGCGTGTCGCCCTCCGCCAGACTGTCCATCAACTCGGCCGAATACCCGCCGACGATCATCATCAGATTGTTGGCAACGTGCGCCAACCGCGCCGCCAATTTCTCCGACGCTTCGACACGCGCCTTCAGCCTCGCCTTCCTCGCCGCCCGCGCGTCGGCGGTGCGGTCAAGCGTCAACACCACCACTGACTCCCTGTCAGCCGCCGCCACATCCCGGCAGTCGCGCACCGAAGCATCGGCGCCGATCAGCCGGTAGTCGATCGCACCCGTCCACTCGTCTTCCCGGCGGCCGTGGAACGACAGGTACATCTCGCGGTCAGCCGGGTGAATCCTCGTCGCCGCCCAGTCTTCAAGCGATTGCCACGCCTCCGCCGGCAGCCCGAACGAGTGCTCGGCGTTTGCCGACCGGCACACCATGCGCCCGGACTCCCTATCCAGGCTCCACGCTACCGTCCCCTCCGCCGCCGCCATCGCCGCCGGCGCGCCCTCGCCCGTCTCCTCCACCGTCATCAGGACTTCGGCTTCCGGCGTGTCCTGCCAGCCGTTGATCTTCTTCAGGCCAACACGGATCTGTCTCGGCCCGGCGTTGATCTGGTAGCTGGCATGGCGGTGTTCGCCGTTGAGCAACTCGGTCAGGCCGCGCTCGAGCGCGGGGTCGGGCAGAAGGTCGGCGACACGGACGCGCGACAGGTCCTGATGGACCAGCCCAAAGCGCTGCCTGAATTCGCGGTTCACCGCCGCCAGCGTCTGGTCTTCCGCTACCACGGCCACCGCCACCGGCAACGCCGCGAACAGGTCCTGGTAGTAGCGCCGCTCGCTCTCCACCAGGGCGAGCAACCGCGCGACTTCCGACGGTCTCCAGTGGCCTGACTCGATTCTTTGCATGGCTGGCGGCCAGGGGCGCCGAAAGGCGAACCCCGTCAATTTCAAGTCTGTCGCCCCGGTCCCTGGGTCGCAACGGTCTTAGTCCTAGTACGCTGCCCGGTACCCTGGATGGTATAAGTTGGTTGATCCCTCATTCCCCGAAAGGACCTTTCCCATGGATCTGTTTTCCCTCAACGGCAAGGTGGCCGCGGTCGTCGGCGGCGGCGGCGTCCTCGCCGGCGAAATGGCTAAAGGACTCGCCCAGGCCGGCGCCGATGTCGCCATTCTCGACTTCAATCTCGAAGCCGCCAACGCCAAGGCCGCCGACATCGAAGCCCTCGGCCGCCGCGCCATCGGCGTCAAGGTGGATGCCACCAGGAAAGCCGACCTCCAGGCCGCCCTCGACGAGATTATCGCCAAGCTCGGCCGCATCGACATCCTCATCAACGCCGCCGGCATCAACTCCGGCACCCCCTTCCTCGAAATCTCCGAGGACGAATGGCACCGCATCATGGACGTCGATCTGAAAAGCGTCTTCCTCGCCTGCCAGGTCTTCGGCGCCTGGATGACCCAGCCCGGCCGCGGCGGTTCCATCATCAACATCTCCTCGGCTTCGTCCGACCCGCCGCTGTCCAAGGTCTTCACCTATTCCGTCGCCAAGGGCGGCGTGAATCAGGTGACCAAGTTCCTCGCCCGCGAATGGGCCACCCAGGGCGTCCGCGTCAACGCCGTCCTGCCAGGCTTCTTCCCCGCCGAACAGAATCGCAAACTGCTCACTGACCAGCGCGTCGCCGCCATCATGGGCCACACCCCCATGAACCGCTTCGGCGACGCCTCCGAACTCGTCGGCGCCACCGTCTTCCTGGCATCCGGCAAAGCCTCCAGCTTCGTCACCGGCGCCATCATCCGCGTCGACGGCGGCTATGGCGCAATGACCATCTAAGCCCTCCCCGCGCCGCGCATATTTTGCGGTCCGTAAATCTTGCGCGGCGCGAATCCCCCCACGCAGTCCGATTTCCCTACGTCATAATCCCCGGCCGCACTCACCGCGCCCTCAACAGTCGGCTAAAAGGTATGAAGTTCCGAATGGACCTGCGCTTGCATCGTCATTCCCGCTGGGCGCGCATTGCGCACCGGCGGTATCACTATGGCGTGATTCGGATGGCTTTTCGACCCAAAGCGGTGTATCGGCTGCGGGGCCTGCGAATCGGCCTGCAAACAATGGAATAAGGTGGAGACCGGCGCCGGCATCCGCTACCGGCTTGTCAGGACCTGCGAAACGTCTGCCTGGCCCACGCCCCAGACCATGGCGCTGTCGGCCGCCTGCAACCACTGCGAGAACGCCCGGTGCATGAAGGCCTGCCCGGTAAAGGCGATCTACCGGAAAGCGTCGGACGGCATCGTCGAGAAGAAGGCTGACTTCGTCCCCCGCTCCACCTTTGGAACCGTCGGCGGCAACGGCAAGCGCCGGATCTACGTCCCGGCCTTCGAAACCGGCCACGGTGAACCGCTGCCCAGGTGGCATCCCAAGCGCGGCGAGCCGGATTCCACGTTCCCCTACTGCTGCCTCACCTGCATCCCCGCCGTTCACAAGCGCAACTCGACTCAGAACAACGCCATCCTGAACGGAATGATGAACGCCAGCGAGGCGCTCATCAACCCGAAGCTGGCCGCCAAACTGGGCATCAGGGACGGCCAGCGCGTTCTGATCCGTTCCCGTGCCGGCCAGGTTGAGCTGAACGTCAAATTCACCCACATCATCCGCGATGGCGGTATCATCCCCATCGGCAAAATCGACGATTTTGTCGCCGCGAACAACTTCGGCGGCTCCTCCTGCATCATATACGCCGTGGTCAATATTACGCCGCTTTAAGACACGCCAACGCCGCCAGGCCGCGCCAGCCCAGGGCCTCCGCATTTCAACTGCCGAACCCGCCGGTCCAGCCGCGATGGAGGCCGGCGGGTTCTTTTTTGGCGTATCCACGGTGCGGCGCCCCCTTCCGCTTCCTCCTCTTGGCCGGGTCCACGCGCGCGGCGGTCGATTGTGGTTGCAAGTGGCACAATCAGACCGTATTATCTTGAATAGATCGTCTGCCCGGAGTTTCTTGGCCGGTGCAGGCGGTCGGGAGGTTTATTACATGCCCCAATACGGATGGCTGCTTGACCCCAAGCGGTGCGTCGAATGCAGAGCCTGCGAAGCTGCCTGCAAGCAATGGAACAAGGTGCCCTTTGGCGTACGCCTGCGCCAGGTGCGCATCTATGAATCGTCCGCCGGCAAGGTTTCGGCGCTCGCCGGAGCCTGCAACCACTGCGATAACGCGTGGTGCATGAAGGCCTGCCCAGTCAAGGCAATCTGGCGCAACGCCAACGGCGCGCTCTCGATTGACGGCGGGAAGTGCCTGGGCTGCCGCCAATGCGCCGCGTTCTGCCCCTATCAGGCGCCTCAATGGAACGAGGATCTGAAGGTGATGCAGAAGTGCGACCAGTGCCCTGACCGGGTCGAGGCCGGGCAGTTGCCCGCCTGCGCGGCCCTCTGTCCTACCGGCGCACTGCGGTTCGCCACCTGGGACGACATCAAGGAAACCGGCGTCGCCCGTATCGACAATGTCAGCAATCCCGCCGGCACCCGTCCCCGTATCAGGTTCGTTGTCGCCGGATTCCCCGGTTAGTGAGCAAGCAGGAGATCCACCATGGCTATCACTCGTCGACATCTCTTTCAGGCCGGCGGCGCCGGACTCTTCGCGGCGCCTTCCGCTTTCGGGGCCTTTGAACAATATCTGCAACCGGCCTCCAGAAGCGCCGCTGACGTCAGGAAACTCGTCACCTGTTGCGGCTTTTGCACGCCCGCCTGCGGCATGCAGGTGACCGTCCAGGATGGCGTGGCCACCTTCGTGGAAGGCCTGCCCGGCGACGCCCACGGCGCCGGCCACCTCTGCGGAAAGGGGACATCCTCCGCCAACTTCTTCTACGATCCCGACCGCCTCAAGTACCCGATGAAGCGCACCAACCCCCGCCGCGGCCTCGATGATGACCCCGGCTTCGTCCGCATCTCCTGGACCGAGGCCCTCGATACCATCGCCGAAAAATTCGGCGGTTACATCAAGAATCACGGCGCCGAATCGCTCCTGTTCCTCTCCCGCAACAGCCCCGATCTGCTCACCCGCCTGATCAACGCCCTGGGCATCGTCAACCGCGTCGACCATAACGACATCTGCTTCACCGCCGATCAGGCCGTCCGCAAGTACACCACCGGCGGAAAAACCTGGTGCGAGGACTTCGAAAACGCCCGCTACATCGTCCTGTTCGGCTGGGATCTCGTCGCCAAGAACAAGATTCCCGCCGTCAAGGGCATCCTCGCGGCCCGCCAGAAGGGCGTCAAGGTGATCCACTTCAGCACCAATCAAACCGCCACTTCCCGCATGGCTTCCGAGTACATCCCGGTCCGCCCCGGATCGGACCCCGCCATCGCCCTGGCGATGATCAACGTCATGCTGACGGAAAACCTCTTCGACCAGGACTTCGTGACCAAATACACGAATTTCCATCAGTACGAGAGCGAAATCCGTTCACACTTCGCCCCGTACACCCCCGAATGGGCTTCGCCTCTGTGCGACGTCCCCGCCGATGTGATCCGCCGCATCGGCCAGGAGTTCGGCCGGGCCCGCGGCATGGCCCCGGCCTACAAGAAGACCCTCACCGCCAACTACACCAACGCCACCCAGATGTCCCACGCCCAGGTGATCCTGCAGATCCTCGGCGGCACCATCGACCGCGAAGGCGGCAATTACTTCGCCCGCACCCACAGCGTGCCCGGCGTCGACACCGTCTATCCGCGTCCCGCCAATCCTCCGAAAACCGGCCGCCGCATCGACGGCCGCGACAAGCTGTTCTTCGTCAACGACGTCGACCAGGGCATCTTTGCCACCCTCGCCGACGGCATGCTGCGCCGTTACCCCGGCATGATCAAGGGCGCCTTCATCAACGCCTACGACGTGAAGGGTTTCCCGCAGCCGCTGCGCATGGTGGAAGCGCTCAAGACCGTCGAGTTCATCGTCACCTACGACTTCCTGCCCTCCGATACCGTGATGCTGTCCGACATCGTTCTCCCCTCATCCCATCAGTTCGAGAGCAACGACATCATCACACGCAACTTCAACGCCAAGTACCCCCAATCCGTCGTCCGGCAGGCCGTCGCCGCACCTTACTTCGAAGCCCGCGGAACGGGCAACCTGGTCATCGAACTCGGCAAACGCCTCTGTCCCGACTACTTCAAGACCCCCGACGGCGCCTGGATCTCAGGCTCAACCCTGCTGAACGAAAAGACCAAACGCGCCGGCCTCGGCGAGACCTTCGCCGAGTTCCGCGCCAAGGGCATCGTCGAGAGCCCCGCTCCCTTCGTCCCACGCACCAACTTCACCGCCCCCAACGCCGGCGGCAAGTGTCAGATCTACGTCCCCCAGTTCAAGGACAAGGGCTTCGAACCGCTGCCGCACTGGCACCTCAAGCGCGAACAGCCCTCCGCCGCCTACCCCTACTACTTCGTCACCTACATCCCCGGCACCCACCGGCGAAACACCACCCAGAACTGCTCCATCCTGCATGAGATGATGCCCACCAACCAGGTCACCATCCACCCCGCGACAGCCGCCCGGCACGGCATCCGCGAAGGCGACCCGGTCCGCATCAGCTCCCGCGTGGGCGCCATCGAATTGCCCGCCCGGCTCTCGCGCACCGTGCGCGAGGATGTCGTCCTCGTGCCCCACGGCTTCGGGCACCGCTCCCGCAGCCTCGGCAACGCCGCCAACAAGGGCGCCCGCGACGGCGACCTGATCCCCGACCTCACCCCGGAGGAGATGCTCGCCTTAATGGACTTCGGCGGCTCCGGCGCCATCATGGACGCCGTTGTGAACATCGGTCGCGCATAGTCGCGTTCAACTCAGGTCCGCCGTCGCCTGCGCGGCGCCGGCGGCCTTCCATCTCCGCGTTTTCGATACCATGGCTTGAGATGCCCGACAGTTCTCCATCCCTGCTCGCCCTCACCCTCGCAGGTCAGGCGCTGCTTCAATCCGATCCCAACCGCATCGCCGTCCCCAGCGGCGCTGATGGCCCCCTGGCCGGCCAGATCCGTCTCGCCCAGGCCGCGCCGGATGCGGTTACACAGGAATACACGCGGCTGTTTCTGAACCCCGCCGGCGTCGAATGCCACCTCTGGCAATCGGTCCATGCCGCTGAGCCCCGGCTGTTCGGCCCCGCCCACCACTCCGCCCTGGAATGGTTCCGCCGCTTCGGCGCCGAGCCTCAGCAATCCAATGAGCCGGCTGACCACCTGGGCCTGCTGCTGCTCTTCTACGCACGCCTGATCGAGGAAGGCGTACCCGGCGATGTCACCGGCGCGTACTTCAACGATCACATCGCCTGGGCCGCGGAGTTCACATCGAAACTCCGCCAGCAGGCCCGCCACCCGCTCTATCTGGCGCTGGCGCGTGAGATCCAGTCGATCCTCGCCTCGGGTGGAACTCAGGCCATGTAGCCGCCGCCGATGTAGTGCGTCAACTGCTCGATCGTCTCCTTTTGGAGTGAGATCAGCGTCTGCACCATGTCGCCGATCGACACCACGCCGATCACTTTGCCCGCTTCGGTCACCGGCAGATGGCGGATCCGCCGCTCGCTCACCAGCCGCATGGCCTGTTCCAGCGTCAACTCGGGCGTGGCCGTGATCACGTTCGCGGTCATGATCTCTTCCACCCGCGTGTCGCGCGAAGCCCGGCCCTGCAGGATCACCTTTCGCGTGTAATCGCGCTCGGAGATAATGCCGGCCAGCGCCCCGCCGTCCATCACCACCAACGCCCCCACTCCGCGCTCCGACATCTCCTGAATGGCCTCCAGCACCGATGCCCCCGGCGCAATCGTATAGACGTCGCGGCCCTTCATCTCGAGCAACCTGGCGAGCGTAATCTGACTCATATCCCCGCTGACCTCCAGTCGGTTCCAGCCGCGCGCATCATCCCATCCGTCGCGCGGCCCTTCAGGGCATTATAAGCGAGTCCGTAGATTTCGCAACTTACGCGCCGCGCATCAGTTCGTCGGCCAGCAGCACCGCCGGCCGGATCGCTCCCACCTCGTGAGTCCTCACGATGTGCGCCCCACGCAATACCGATGCGAAGGCCACGGCCGCCGCCAACCCCGTGCCGGCCTCCGCCTGCGGCTGGGTCCCAAACAGTTTGCCGCACGGCGAAACCTGCACCGGGAATCCGATCGCGACAAGACGGTCGAGCCTGGAGAGCAGCTCCGTGTTCTGCTCCTTCCGCTTGCCCAGCCCAAAGCCCGGGTCCACCACGATCCGCTCCTTCGGCACACCGGCGCTCATGGCTCGTCCCGCCGCCGCGCTCAATTCGGCCAGCGCCGCGCCAGACGGGTCCTTGATCTGCGCCATCTTCGCCCACTCCGACGGCAACCCGCGCATATGTTGAACAACCAGGCCGGCGTTGGCCTCGAGCACCACTTTCGCGATCGCCGGCTCAATCACCAGTCCCGCGGGGTCCTTGATGATCTCCGCGCCCAGATCCAGAGCCTGCTCAGCCACCGATGCCGTGCAGGTCTCCACGGCCACCGGCACGCCCAACTTCCCGCGCAACTTCTTCAGCACCGGAATCAGCCGCCTCTTCTCTTCCGCCTCCGAAACCCGCTCCGACCCTGGCCGCCACGATTGCGCGCCCACCTCTACGATGTCGGCCCCCTGTTCGATCATCTCCACCGCCCGCGCATAGGCAAGCTCCGGCTCCTGATACCGCCCTCCGTCCGCCGGCGAATCCGGCGTCACGTTCAGGATTCCCACGATCAGCGTGCGTTCCCCCAACCGGAGAACCTGCTTCTTGAACTTCCAATCGGCGAGTTTGCGTGGCATCTTCTTTTACTATCTTCGCAGGTGCGCCAAACCTACTCGTAGCGCAAACACACAATCGGATCAAGCCTCGCCGCCCTGTCCGCCGGCCAGTAGCCGAAAAACAACCCCACCGCCCCCGACAGCCCCGCCCCCATCGCCATCCAGAAAACCGACACCGTCGCCGGAATCGACGGCATCGTCGACCGCACCCCCCACGCAATCCCCGCGCCCAGTACTATCCCTATCAGCCCGCCCGCCACGGTCAACGTCACCGCCTCCAACAGAAACTGCACCCGGATGTCGCTCCCCCGCGCCCCAATCGCTTTCCTTACCCCGATCTCTCTTGTCCGTTCTGTCACCGAAATCAGCATGATGTTCATCACGCCAATGCCCCCCACCAGCAGCCCGATCGAACTGATCACCGACGTCAGAATCACGATCGCGCCCGTCAACTGGCTCCACAGGTTGCTCAGGAAGTCCGACGAAATCATCTCGAAGTCGTTCTCCTTGTTCGGCGGCACCTTGCGGATCTTCCGCAACGCCTCTTCCACCTGCGCCTGCCCTGCCGCCGTGTCCACGTCTTTCCTCACCGTGAATCCGATCACCAGCTCCTTCGCATCCGGATTGTGCTTGCGGAACTTCGACAGCGGCACCATCGCGAACTGGTCCACCCCCGGCCCGCCCAGCAGCCCAGGCTCCTGCGCAAACACCCCGATCACCTCATACGCCGTCCCGTTGATGTACACCGTCTTGCCCACCGGGTCCGCCGGCCCGAACAGCGATTCCGCCACCTCGGTCCCGATCACCGTCACCGCCGCCGCCCGCGCCTCTTCCGCTTCCGAGTAATACCTTCCCCGCTCCACCGCAAACATCGGAATCACGTCGATATACGACGGCTCCGCCCCTCGCAGAATCAGATTCTCCACCCGCTTGCCCTGATACCTGATCTCCGA
The DNA here is from genome assembly GCA_013822245.1 of Candidatus Solibacter sp. Classification (GTDB taxonomy): domain Bacteria; phylum Acidobacteriota; class Terriglobia; order Bryobacterales; family Bryobacteraceae; genus PNKE01. The sequence goes on along the minus strand of PNKE01000022.1, from coordinate 3,974 downwards.
CGATTGCCCGAAGAACATCGCCCGCGTCCCCATCACCGTCAATTGATCCACCGCCGGCGACATCTCCCTGATCTTCCGCCCGTCGTCGTATTGCAGAAACTTTCTCAGCCGGATCTTCTCCGGCATCCGCATCGGATCGGTCCCCGCCGGCCACCTCGCCACATAAAATGACCGCGACCCCATCTGCTCCACCTTGTCCGCCACAAACTTGTTCAACCCGTCGATGATCGCCGCCACCGCAATCACGCTCGTCACCCCGATCACGACGCCCAACAGCGTCAACCCGCTGCGCACCTTATGCGCCCGCAGCGTGTCCATCGAGACCTTCAGGTTTTCGCCAAACTCAGCCCATGTCATCCGCGTCTCACTCCGACCTCAGCGCCTCCACCGGGTCCAGCTTCGCCGCCCGGCTCGCCGGATAGATCCCGAAAAACAGCCCGATCGCCGAACTCAGCCCCAGCCCCAGCACTGCCACCCGCGCCTCCACCGACGCCGGGAACGACGTATACCGGTTCAGCAACTCCGCGCATATGAACCCCAGCGCAATCCCCATCGCCCCCCCCGCCAGGCACTGCAACACGCTCTCCACCAGAAACTGCTTCAATATGTCACCGCCCCGCGCCCCCACCGCCCGCCGGATGCCGATCTCCTTCGTCCGTTCCGTCACGCTCACCAGCATCACGTTCATGATCACAATCCCGCCCACCAGCGCCGATATCGAACTCACCATGATGAACACCGCGAAAAACGCGCCGCTGATCTGCCCCCACAACTGGATGTAGCTGTCCTTCGTGCCGAAAAAGAAATCGTCGTCCTGCCGCGGGCCCAGATGCCGCCGCGCCCGCATGATCTGCCTCGCCCGGTCCTGCGCCCTCTCAAATCCCGCTTTGTCGTTCGGCACCTTCACGTTCAGCGTCAGGCTGTAGCGCGACCCGCGCAGCTTCAGAAACGTGTTCAATGGAATCAGCGCGAAGTTGTCGGTGTCCTGGCCCAGCACCGCCCCGCCGCGCTCCACCACCCCGACCACGGTGAACTCCCTGTTCGCCAGCTTGATCGTCCTGCCCAGCGGGTCCGCTTCGCCGAAAAACCGGTCCCGGAGCGTCGATCCGATCACGCACACTTGCGCCGAGTGCTGGTCCTCGATCTCGCCGAAATACCTCCCCAATTCAATCGTCCGCGTGTCGATCTCCGCCATCGACGGCGTTTGCCCCTGAACGTTGACGTCGGTCAACTCATCGTCGCCATGCCGCGCCCGCGCCGTCATCGTCCCCGACGCCCCCGTGATCGCGCACTCCGCGCACAACTCCCGCAACGCCACGTAGTCGTCCATCGCGATCCGTTTGTTCTTCAGCGCCTTCAGGATCAATTGGTAATCGGTCACCGCAAACGGCATCCGCGAGATCTGGAACACGTCCGCGCCCAGATTGGCCACCTTCGTCTCCACATACACATTCGCGCCCTGCACGATCGTGATCACCGTGATCAGCGTCGCCACGCCCATCGTCAGGCCCAGCACCGTCAGCGCGGCGCGCAGCCGATGGCTGCCCAGGGCATCCCTGCTGAGCCGGAGTGTGTCGCCAAATGCCAGCACCGCAAATTACTCGATAACGACGCGCTTCCACCTCTTGCCCGCTCGAACGAAGTACGCCCCTGCCTCCAGCCTCTGCCCCGGGCCCTGCACCTCCACCTTCCCCTTGTCCGCCTCGCGGAAAATCTCCACCGCGCCGGACTTCACCAGCCGGTCGGCTTCCGTCCCCGATGCCGCCAAACCGCTTACCGCCAGCGCCTTGCCCAGCCGCGGGTCGGCCGCCACGGTGGTCTCCAGATTCTCCGGAATCTGACCCTGGCTCACATCCCTCAACCACGCCTCCCGCGCCGCCTTGCCCGCCCCGGCGCCGTGATAATCCGACGCGATCCGCTCACACAATTCCAGCTTGATGTCGCGCGGGTTCCGGCCTGAATCCTTCAGCGCCTGGATGTCGCCCAGCGTCAAATCGGTCAGCAACTCCCAATACCGCCACATCATGCCGTCGCTGATCGACATCAGCTTTTTCACCATCACTTCCGGCGCTTCGTGGATGCCGACATAGTTGCCCTTCGACTTCGACATCTTTTCCACGCCGTCCAACCCCTCAAGAATCGGCACCGTGGCCACGATCTGCGGCTTCTGCCCGTAGTCGCGCTGCAAATCCCGCCCCACGAGCAGATTGAACTTCTGGTCCGTGCCGCCCAGTTCGATGTCGCACTCCAGCGCCACCGAATCGTAGCCCTGGCCCAGCGGGTACATGATCTCGTGCATCGAAATCGGCGTTCCTTCACGAAGACGTTTCGAAAAGTCGTCGCGTTCGAGAATTCGCGCCACCGTATACCGCGACGCCAGCCGGATCATGTCCTCCCAGCGCAACGGCTCCAGCCATTCGCTGTTGAACCGGACCTCGGTCTTCTCCGGGTCCAGGATCTTGAACACCTGTTCTTTATACGTTTCGGCGTTGGCGTCGATCTCGGCCCGCGTCATCGGCGGCCGCGTGATGTTGCGCCCCGACGGGTCGCCGATCAGGCCCGTCATGTCGCCGATCAGGAAAATCACCGTATGGCCCATGTCCTGAAAATGCTTCATCTTGCGGATCAGCACCGTGTGGCCGAGATGTAGATCCGGCGCCGTCGGGTCAAACCCGGTCTTCACCCGCATCGGCCGGCCGGTCTTGTCGGACTCTTCCAGCCGCTCCTTCAGATCCTCCTCCCGGATGATCTCCGCAAAGCCCTTTTTCAGGTACTCAAACTGATGCTCAACGCTCGGAAACGTCACCCTCCCATTGTATGGGCCGCGGCCCCGCGAATGCTCTCGCTCGCGCTGCAAGGTGGCGGTTGTCGCTCGCGTCCGGCTATAAGTCCCACAGATTCAACTGGTTAGAAAATGCGGGTGATTTTTCTTGGGAGTCCGCGTCGTGGAAGGCCTGCAAAATGGGCACCTGCTCGAAAAGCGTGACGCTCAGCACCTGTAGGATTTCGTGAAGACTCGCCTCCAGCGCCAGGCGCTTCCTCAGGAGCGCGGCGAGGACGTAAACCGGCGCCGCAATCCAGATCTGGGTTTTGACGGCATTCTCGCTATATCCGCAAAACGCCGCGATGCGGAGGTGCTGCTTGATCCACTTGAAGAACAGTTCCACCTGCCCTCGGGACTTGTACAGCAGGCGGATGGTCAGCGCCGGCAGGTCGAGGTCGAAGTTGTTGCTGAGGAACCGCAGATGGCGGTCGTTTTTGGGCGTCATGGAAATGGATGCGGCGGAGCGCATCGGGGTCGTTCTTGCGCGAGGCGGCCGACGCGAGCACAACGTCCACCAATCAATTCTTCGTCTCTTCTTCCTTGCTGCCGCAGGCTCGCGCGCAGGCGGTTCCTCCGCCGGAGCGCGCGGCACAATCGATGAACCCCTCCCCAACGCCGCCCTCCCCGAACCCCCACGACGGCAACCAATAAATTCTTAGACTCTTCTACCTTGCTGCCGCAGGCCCGCGCGCAGGCGGTTCCTCCGCCGAAGCGCGCGGCACAATCGATGAACCCCTCCCCACCGCCGCCCTCCCCGAAACCCCACGCTGGCCATCAAAAGAAATAGTCTCTTCTTCCTTGCTGCCGCAGGCTCGCGCGTAGGCGGTTCCTCCGCCGGAGCGCGCGGCACAATCGATGAACCCCTCCCCAACGCCGCCCTCCTCGAACCCCCACAACGTCCACCAATCAATTCTGAGTCTCTTCTTCCTTGCTGCCGCAGGCTCGCGCGTAGGCGGTTCCTCCGCCGGAGCGCGCGGCTATACCCCCTTACCCCCAAAGGAATACTCCTCACCTTACGACCCAAAACTCGCCCCCTCCTCGCCCACCCGTCACGCGATTAGCAGCATCTTCGAAATTCCAGGTAAGCGGCGTATTATCAACAGAATACAGCCACGCCCCGACCTCACCCCGACCCAAAATCCTTCCCCCC
>PNKE01000051.1 GCA_013822245.1 Candidatus Solibacter sp. | reverse complement strand
ATCAATAACTTGACAGACGGAGGCCGCGGCATCCTTGCGCCCCTCCAGGACGTCCGCCATGGTGGATAGCGTCTTTGGCTCAACCCGCACGCGAGGGTCCAGGATGACAACCTGTTCTCCCTTGGCGACGCGGATGCCGACGTTGCGGCCGCGGGTGAGGCCGAAGTTGCGCGGCAGGCGCATCATGACCAGCCAGGGATAGTCCACATCAAGCGAGTCCGAGCCGTCGCCGCTGCCGAGATCGACGTAAACCACTTCAAGACCGGGGGTCCCGGCTCCAGCAGCGGCGAGGGCGTCGAGGCAGCCGGAAAGGATGTCTTTACAATTGTGTGCGGCGAAGACGACGCTGACGCGAGGTTGGCTTGGTTTAGGGCTGGAGTCGGAGGGTTGCACCGCTTCAGATCATAGCGCAGTCGCCTTCGGGCCCTTCCCGGCGGCTGGGCCAATCCGAGATGTCGAATTGAGATCGATGGGGAGCAAACGTGAACCGGCAGTGTATGCCGCGCCGGCCAGGCCCGCCAGTGCAGCGATCAACCCGCAGCCCAGTGCCACGCAGATCCACTGTTCATTGCCGAAATACCGCCTCGCGGCCGCATAAGGTACATTCAGCAGCGGCGTACCAATCGCTACGAATAGGAGGACTACGGCAAGCGCCATCAGATTGCATCGCCCCTCGCGTCTCCGCAGCAAGAGCCACAGCGCCGTCAGGGCCACGCCGGCAACCAGAATTCGTGCTGGGAGGAACCACCGCAAGCTCACGCCAATGGCGCCGATGACGCCAAACAGCATGGTGAGTTGTGCCAACCGGTTAGTGAAGCCGCGAACCGCGAATCCATAGCAGCCTGTGGCAATCAGCATAATTGCCGTCAAGCCGAACATCGCCGCCATCGGTCTGATCGGATGAGATACCGTAGCCGTGGCATTCAGTGCCCGAAACATGATGAGCGCGCCGAGAAACGCCGACGCCAGCCCCAGGCCAACAAGAAATAAGCCCTTCATGCTGTTCATCGCCGCTCCAATCTCATGACCAGCGCAGTCGATCAGAGCAGCGTCGTGACGGTAGAGCGGAACAGGCACACGTTGACCTCAACGCTCGTGTCCGCTGTTGGTGCTCTTGGGGGCTTACTGGCTGTGTGGATACACTTCGCCCGGGGCGGATGCGGGAAGGAGTATTAGTGAAGCGTCCCGGCACTCCATTGGGGAGCCGCGTGTGACCGCGCCTGACACGATTCTCACGTCGAACAGAATCGGTGTCAAATGTTTTTTGCTGGCGAGCGACGAGGCTTCACTGCTTTGGCCTTGCCTAGAGACCTCGGCGCCTTTGGATGAGGCTTTGTGGAGGCTGCGATAATTGCATCGGCGATCTCTCGCTCCAGGCGCACAACCGTCGCAACTTCTAAAGCAATTCGATCGGCAAGGCCGCTTGCGTTGAATGAATCGTCGAGTTCCAACCAGGGTATGTACTTTGCCACGGGCCAGTCTTCAGACCAGCCCTCGTTGTCCGCGGCAAGCTCAAAACGTTTGCCCAGAAGTGCCTTCACGCAAGGGGTAGACCGATCACTGAAAGACGGGTAACCGACCCATTTGGTCGGTACTTTGATGTTCACGGACGGATTGGGATCATCCTCGTCCACTGGGCTTGGGAGGATGACCTCGACAGAAACGTGGAGGTCTGCTCCGAGTTGCCACGAGTCAGGATACCATCCTCCGGTCGTTTTGCCTGGCTCAAACCTCCATTCTTTGAGGTCCGGAACACGCTCCTCGATCGCGGAGCGGAAGTCGTGCTTCAGGTATCTGCTAAGTTCCAACTCGACGCCGCCCTTTTGTAGGTATCGGTTCAGTTCCCGCACAGCATGTAGACGAACAAAGACCAATTTGAGACTTGCTGGCATGTCTTTAGTGCTCATAGATTTGTCTCCAGATGTGCTTTTCTCCAAGTCGTCACGAATGTGCTCGGCGAACCAATTGACGACCTGCCCGCCCTCGGACGAGACTTGGGGCTGGATTCTCTCGACCAGTCGGCGGAGTTCCCTATAGCTAATCGATCTGAACAAGTCAGACTTGGCAGGTTCGCCGGTTCGGGTGAGGAACAGACAGTAGACAGTTGTTCCAGCATCCCTCAGACGACGATAGTGTGCCGCATAGCCCTCTGTTTGCCTTGGCCCCTCGGAGGCGTCAATCTTGTTCTCCACGGCCAATAACCACCCGTCGCCTTGCACCTCGATATCGATTTCCCCGGCGCCAGCACCGATTCTTCTCCTGGTCGCGACCTTACGGACTCTCCCGTTGGGTATCGCCTCGCCGGTGCCCGCAAACACAAACTCTCGGAGGAATCGATCGCCGAGTCCATGGGCCTCCCACGGCATGAAAAGCCAAGCAATCATGTCGCTGTGGGCATTCTCAAGCCTGACTCGCCCCAATACCTCAAAGATGTTCAAACCCGAGACGTGCCAGTCTCCGGTATCGATCATCTCTGAGACCTCGTCCAATAGCGCCCGAACTGCCGGCTCGTCTCCCTGGAGGTTCCGGGCGGCCACCAGCGCCTCATGATTGAGTGCCTCCCAGTTATGTAGGAGGCTCACGATGGAACCGTATTCCGCGAATTGTGATTTGGAGTTGCTCGCCCCCATTGGACTGCGCTCTTGTTTCGAGTTGAACTGCTCTTCGCGCTTGGTACCCATGGTGGGCATTGGGGCGCTCTGCTATATAAGAGCACACTTTTCTTCGTGCTGCACGAAGCACGGCTCAAAAACGGCTACCATGATCCCCACGGATACCAACTGGTTGAGGAATCAGGGAGATCTTGCGGTATCGGTCGGCGGTCCATGGATACCAACCGCTGTGTGGTCCGTGGACCCTGTTTGGACCTCAAATGGACCTCACGAGACAGAAATGAGGCGTGCAGGCTCCGGCACCTGGGCGGTAAGTGTTTGAAATGTTGTGGGATGGGGATGGTGGACCTGGCCGGGTTCGAACCGACGACCTCTTCCATGCCATTTAAGAAATATCAATCACTTACAGACGTTTCCACCAGAAACAAAAGACTTAGCGCGAGGCCTCGTGGACTCCGGTGGACGCCACGGGGCTCCGTTTTGGCCGTCTGGACTCCACGCGGACTCCAGGACTCCACACCTGGAAGCTGGCCCGTGCGGACGCCGTCGAGGCCGCGATGTGAGGTACGGCTTGGCGGTACGAAACATTTACGTTGGTTCCCTTCTCGACCGGCTGCCAGCGATCCGGGTGGAGTGAGGCGATTTACATTGTAGTCGCCTTGTGACTACAATAGGCGTGAGGGATCGAATTCAAGGGAGGCTTAGCATGAAGACTGCGGACACCTACGTTCGCGCTCGCATCGACACCGCTACCAAGGAACGCGCCAGTGATGCTCTCGCCGCAATGGGACTGTCCATTTCGGATGCGATCCGCCTGCTCATGTTGCGTGTGGTGGATGAGCGTCGTTTACCCTTCGAGGTGAAGGCTCCAAATGCGACTACGCGCAAGGCGATTGCCGAGCTCGAGGCGGGGAAAGGCAAGCGCTTCACCAGTACGGCTGCACTGATGGCTGACTTGAATGAGGACGATTGAACGGTCCTCGGCATTCAAGCGTGACTTCAAGCGTGCAAAGGCCGCACTGCGCCACCGCAATGACTTGGATTCGCTTGTGTCAACCGTCGTTACGCGACTGGCGTCGGATCAAGTCTTACCAATCAAGAACCGGGACCACGGCTTGAGCGGCGAGTGGGCGGGTTACCGCGAATGCCACATCAAGCCCGACCTGCTGCTGATCTACAGTAAGCCCGGCGCCGACACCCTACGTCTGGCGCGGCTGGGCTCACATAGCGGACTATTCGGTTGATCCCTGCGGTCTTATCGGGAGCGCTTGAGACTGTAGACAACCTCGCCGGGCCGCGAACCTGGACGAACCGTGAGCGTAGCCTTCTTCCCGAAGACGATCTCGTAGTTCCATGGAGCGGCGACCGCCGGCCGTGGGTTGATTCGCGCCGGGAGGAGGTCGGCAAACTTCGCGACCGGGGTCCAGTTCGCGTCCACGGAGTCATACGGCGACCAGCCGAGACCGGCGTCGCACAACTGCCAAACGACGCCATCGTCGGTCACGAAGACGAGCACGGATTTGCCAGGGGTCGTCAAACTGGTAGTGTTGTACACGCCGACCACGACTTCTTCCCTCTTAGGCTTTCGGGTCTCGGGAAGGTGCTCCATCGGCGCGCCGCGCATGACCTCCGCCATGCACGCGGCGAGCATCGCCGGTGTAACGCCTATGCGCGCGTTCAGCGGCTTGACAAGCTTGTCGATTTCCGCGTCGGCGGCCTCAAAGAGTTCGGTGAACGTGTCAAGCTCCGCTATCATCTCCTCGACGCCGTGGGCGCTCGGCATTAAGTGCGCTCGCTCGTACCAGAAGTGATGGGCGAGAAAGTTTCTTCGCTCTATGGCGTGGTTGAGCTGTTTCACGAGGGCGGGTGAGAGGCTCAGTTCAATTGAACGGACGACTTGTCCCAAGGTCAGCTTGAACACGTCACGAAGGTGCTCCTCCATGCGGAGCCGGGTCACCGGTACACCCTCGGGGATTCGGGAGAGCGAGTACAAGTTGCAGAGTCCACGGTGTAGAACATCCGCGTAGTAATAGGCGCGCCCGAACCGGGCGAAGAGTTCGCGGACTTCGTCGGCTTCAGGCGCTCGTCGCGAGTGGACTTCGTCGGCCACTATTTTCTCTTCTAGCACGTGGCTAGGCTACGAAGCCACGTGGCGTCCAAATCTGGACCCAAATGGACTCCGGTGAGGCTAAAAAGCCAACAACTGGGTGCTACGTGTTTGAGAAAGTTGGTGGACCTGGTCGGGTTCGAACCGACGACCTCTTCCATGCCATGGAAGCGCGCTCCCAACTGCGCCACAGGCCCAACCGTACAGACATTCTCAATATACCATAGAAAGGTGACCGCCACCACACGAGCGCAGGCCTGGGAAATGGTCCGCGAATTCATCCAAAACGACGCCCTCCGCAAACACGCCCTCGCCGTCGAGGCCTGCGTTGCCGCCTACGCCCGCAAATTCGGCGAGGACGAGGAGAAGTGGGCCGTCACGGCTTTGCTCCACGACTTCGACTGGGAGATCCACCCATCTCTCCCCGACCACCCCATCAAAGGCGAACCCATCCTCAGAGAGCGGGGAGTCAGCGACGAAATCCGCCGCGCCATCCTCGCCCACGCCGATCACACCGGCGTCAACCGCGAAACTTTGCTCGAGAAGGCCCTGTTCGCCTGCGACGAACTCGCCGGTTTCCTCACCGCCTGCAGCTACGTCAAGCCCACCCGCTCCATCCATGAAGTGGAAGCTAAGAGCGTCCGCAAGAAAATGAAGGACAAGGCCTTCGCCCGTGCCGTCTCGCGAGACGACATCCTGAAAGGCGCCGCCGAACTTGGCGTCGATCTCGAACCGCACATCGACTTCTGCATCCAGGCCATGCGCGAGCGCGCCGATGATCTCGGTCTCCAGGGCACTTACGGCGAACCCGCCGGCTAACCGCCGCCCGCCTCCAGCTTATCGCCGTCATCTAAGATTGGGTTATGACACGCCGCGAACTCCTCCGTCTCGCCGCCTCCGCCCCGGCCGCTTCCGCCGTTGGGCTCCCGCAATCCGCCCGCCGTCTTCCCATCGCCTTCTCCACCCTCGGCTGCCCCAAGTGGGACTGGAACACCATCCTGAAGAACGCCTCCGCCTGGGGCTACGCGGCCATCGAAATCCGCGGCATCCTCGATCAGATGGACCTCCCCAAGTGCCCCGAATTCACCGGAACGCGCCTGAAAACCTCCCTCGATGACCTCTCCGCCGCCGGCCTGGCCATCGCCAGCCTCGGCGCCTCCGCCCAGATGCATGAACCCGACCCTGGACGGCGCGCCCGCCACATGGACGAGGTCCGCCGCTTCATCGACCTCGCCGGCCAGTTGAGAGCACCCTACGTTCGCGTCTTCCCAGACCGCTTCGTCAAGGGCGAGGACCGCGGCGTCACCTTCGCCCGCATCAGCGAGGGTCTGCGGCTTCTCGGCGAACACGCCAAAGGCGCCGGCGTCACGGTCCTGCTTGAATCCCACGGCGAATTCCGCCGCGCCTCGGACATCCTGCCGGTTCTCGAAGGGGCCAAATCAAAGAACGTCGCCTTCCTCTGGGATGCCTACCATACCGCCGTCGAGGGCGAGAAACCCGCCGATACCTACGGAGCGCTCGGCGCTTACACCCGACACGTCCATCTCAAGGACTCCGTCCCGGTTCCCGGCAAATCCCCCGCCGAACGCCGCTACGTCCTCATCGGCCAGGGCGACGTGCCCGTCCAGGAGATCGTCGCCATCCTCGTCCGCAACGCCTACAAAGGCTACTACTCACTCGAATGGGAGAAGCGCTGGCACCCGGAGATCGAGGAGCCTGAAGCCGCCTTCCCCCACTACGCCAAAACGATCCGCCAGTATCTGTCGAAGGCCGGCTTCAAGGCATAGCCATGAGCGACGCCGCCGGCATCAGCTTCCGGATGTGCCCGATCGGATTCGTGCGCACCCCCTACGGCGACAGTTCGGAAGTGCCCAAAGGCCCCGGCGCCGAGCACAAGGCCGAAGGCGTTCTCGAAATCCGGCCCGATCTGGAACCCGGACTCACCGATATCGAGGGCTTCTCCCACCTCATCGTCCTCTGGGCCTTTGACCGCTCGGATGGTTATGACCTGCTTGTCACCCCGCCAACCGGCGACCGTCCTCACGGCCTGTTCGCGACGCGCGTGCCGCGGCGTCCGAACCCGCTCGCCATGACGGTCGTCGAACTGCTCGGCCGCGACGGCGCCTCGCTCCGCGTCCGCGGCGTGGACATGCTGGACTCGACGCCGATCCTCGACATCAAGCCCTATCTGTCCGCCATCCCCGCTGACCGGATCCGCCGCGGCTGGCTCGATGACGCCGAGGCCCGCCGCGGCTCTCCCCAAGGGAAATCTGAGTGAGCGGTGCCCCTGCGCACGGACTCGGATAATGGAGCTGTGGCACAGCGCTCTTCATGGAGTGAGGCTCGATCCGGCGGGCGCCGCGCAGGTGTGCTACTCTATAAATGTCTTTGCTAGCATTTGACCTTTTCAGTTAGTGCCCTCTGGCCGCCGCTTCCCTGATCCTCCCTTGGTTCCGGTATCCCCGCGCAGTCCGACGAAGACAATTCAAATCCAGATAGGAACAGACCATGACAAACATCTTTGTCGGCAACCTCAGCTTTCAGACCAGCCAGGACGAACTCCAGTCGGCATTCGCGAACTACGGCGCCGTCGAGCGCGTCAGCATCGTCACCGACAAGTTCTCCGGCCAGAGCCGCGGCTTCGGTTTCGTTGAAATGACCGATGCCAGCGAGGCCGAAGCCGCCATCGCCGCCCTCAACGGCGCCGAAATGAACGGCCGCGCGCTCAACGTGAATGAAGCCCGTCCCCGTCCCCAGGGTGGATTCGGTGACCGCGGCGGCAGCCGCGGCGGCGGCGGCGGCGGCAATCGTGGCGGCGGCGGCGGCGGCCGCGGCGGCTACGGCAACGGCGGCGGCAACCGCTGGTAGGTTTTCAGCATCCAACAGGAAGCAGCCAAAGCCGGCTCCTCGCAAAGGGCCGGCTTTGGCATCAAACAACGCCCTCTCACCCTCACCATTGCCCCCCGCACGAAACGAACTGAATGAACCATTTCTCCGAGCTTCCCTTATGCGCCAGGCTGGCTGACAACCTGGCGAAAAACAAATTTACCCAGCCCACCCCGGTCCAGTCCGGCGCAATGCCGGCGGCACTCGCCGGGCGCGACGTGGTCGCCACGGCCCAGACCGGCACCGGCAAGACCCTGGCCTTCGTCGTCCCGATGATCGAGCGGCTGCTCGCCCAGGGCGCCACCAACGGAGTCTCGGCTGTCGTGCTGTCGCCGACCCGCGAACTGGCAATGCAGACCAGCGAAACCTTCCGCATCATGGCCGAAGGCACTGGACTCCGGGCATCGGTGGTGGTGGGAGGCTTGAGCGAAAATCCCCAACTGCAGGCCATCCGCCGCGGCGCCCAGGTCCTGATCGCCACGCCGGGCCGCCTCTGCGATTTCCTCGACCGGAAACTGGTGAAACTCGACGGAGTGAAGGTTCTTGTCCTCGATGAAGGCGACCGCATGCTCGACATGGGCTTCCAGCCCGATATCGAACGCATCGCCTCGGCTCTGCCCGCCGAGCGCCAGACCATGTTCTTCTCGGCCACTATCGAGGCCGAAGCCTCCAGGCTGATCTCGAAGTACCTGCGCGATCCCGAACGCATTGAAGTCGGCAGCACCACCAGCGCCGTCGATACCGTCGAACTGCACCACTACGAGATGGAGCAGCATGAAAAGCTGTCCGTGCTCGAACTGCTGCTCAGCCGGGGCCGCGGCGCGTTCCTGGTCTTTGCCCGCACCCGCAGCCGCGCCGATAAGCTGGCCCGCCAGTTGACCGACGGCGGCGTCAAAGCCGTCCGTATCCACGGCGACCGCACCCAGGCCCAGCGCAGCCAGGCGCTGAAGATGTTCCAGCAGGGCCACTGCCGCGTCATGGTGGCCACCGATGTCGCCGCCCGCGGCATCCATGTGGACGGCATCGAGCATGTCGTCAACTTCGACCTGCCGATGGCCCCCGAAGACTTCATCCACCGCGTCGGACGGACCGGCCGCGCCGGCGCCAGCGGCGTCGCTTCCACCTTCAGCACCCGCGCCGAACGCAGCGAAATCCGCCGCATCGAGCGCACACTGAAAACCCGCCTCACTCCAAAGCACACTGGGCGAATCCCCAAGCTGGATGCCGGCGAACCTCAAGCCGCGGCACAGGCCGCCCAAACCGCCGAGCCCCGCGCCGAAACCAGGCCAGCGCTCGGAATCGACGGCCCCAAACCCTTCACCCCGAACCCGAAATCCGACAGGCGCCCCGGCCACCGGCCCGCCCGTTCGGACAGAGCGCCTCGCCGCGAACTGGACCGTCAAGCCCCCGCCGGCGGACCCAAATGGGAATTCATGACCGGCCCGCAGGCTTTCCGCGAAAAGCCTGAGCCGGAAACCGATCAGCCCGAGTTCAGGCCCAAGGGCCCGAAAACGGCCTTCTCGCCGCGTCCGCGCGCCGCGTTCGCCCCTCGTCCGCAGGCGGCGTTCGCGCCGCGCCGCGACGAAGGCCAACGCAGCCGCGATTCCAAGCCCTTTGCCAAGGCTGGCTTCAAGCCGGACCGCGAATCCGGTCCCCGCCGCGGTTTCGAACCGAAGGGCGAATTCAAACCCCGCTGGGAATCCAAGCCAACTCCGGAACCCAGGCCGCGGCGCGACTCATCTCCCGCCGGCGCTTCCAAGCCGCGCTTTGACGCCAAGCCCAAGTGGCAGGCCAAGCCTGGCCGTGACGAGCGCCCCGCGCAGCGGTCCGACAGCCCCACCGTGGGCAGTTACACGCCGAAGTGGGCCGCCAAGCAGGAAGGCCGCCAGTCGATGGACGCCCGTCCCGCGCAGCGTTCCGCTGAACGCCAGCAGGAGTCCCGGCCCGTGCGCAAGACCCGTCAGGATCCGCCCTGGGCGAACGGCCCCGGCGCCGGTCCCGCCAAGGGTCCGCAGGCACGCATCTGGAAGACCAAGCCGGAAGCTTCGGCGGCCAAGACCGCCCCCAAGCCGGCCGGCAGGAAGAAAGTGATCCTGAAACCGGCGCCTCGCCGCAGCCAGGGCGAAGCGGTTTTCCCTTGGCAGGGCTCCGGCATGACCAAGCTCAAGCGCCGCGCGTAACAGGCATCGCCGGCAGAAAATGGAACGGCGGGATGGGCTTGCGGCCCGGTCCCGCCGTTGTTTTTTCGACAATGCTCCCCGCGCCCGGTCAGCCGGTCATCTTCTGGCCCATCGAGATGGCGTTCACCGTGAGCAGCAGATCGCGCAGGGTCTCGTCGTCGCCGGTGGCGCGCCAGTGTTTGAGCAGGCTCACCTGGTGATCGTGGATGAGCATCAACGCGTCATGGCGGAGTTCGATCGCCTTCACCAGCCGCGGACGCCGGCCCTCGGCCGTGCCGCCCAGCAATGCGCCGACCGACTCCCTCGCCCGCTCATACTCGGTCTCGATCACCTCCATCACCCGTCCGCGCAGCTCCTCATCCCCGGCCAGCGCCGCATACCTCGACATCACCTCGCGGTTTGCCATCAGCAGGCTGGCCTCCACGTTATGCAGGATGTAAACCAGGAACGGCCAGGTTTTCACCTGCGACACCAGTTCCTCCCACCTGCCGGGCTCGTTGGTGCGAAGCGTGTCCAGCGCCGTTCCCACCCCGTACCAGCCCGGCAGGTGGAACCGCGCCTGGCTCCACGAAAACACCCACGGAATGGCCCTCAGGTCATTCAGCGTCGCCTTGCCCGTCCGCCTCGGCGGCCGCGATCCAATGCGCGCATGTTCGATGGCGTCGATCGGCGTCGCCTGCCGGAAAAAGTCGACGAAACCGTCTGACTCCACCAACTCCCGATACGCCCCGTACGACGTCTCCGCAACCCCGCGCCAGACCTTCTCAAGCGCATGCCCCGTATACGGCGAACGCGAGTGGATCAACGACGTCCTGGTGACGCCGGCCAGTAGACGCTCAAGATGGAAAGTCGCGGTCAACCGGTTGGCGTATTTCTGGGCGATCACCTCGCCCTGCTCGGTCACCCTCATTCCGCCCATCTGCGACCCGGCGGGCAGGGCGTCGAGAAACACATGCGTCGGCCCGGCCCCGCGCCCGATCGTGCCGCCGCGGCCGTGGAAGAAATCCACCCTCACGCCATGCCGCCGCGCCGCCTCCGACAGCCGCCGCTGCGCCTGCAACAGTCCCCAGCTCGAGGCCAGGATGCCGCCGTCCTTGTTCGAATCGCTATAGCCGAGCATAATGACCACACGCGGTTGTGCCAGGCCATCGCGCTTGCGCAGATAGCGGATCGAACGCTGCGTGACCGGGTGCGCGAGCCAGGCGTCAAGGATCGCGTCGCAGTGATCGAGGTCGGCGATCGTCTCAAACAGCGGCGACACCGCCAGTTCGCAATATGGGCCTTCCCCGCCGTCAACCAGCAGGCCAGCCTCGCGCGCGAACAGATAGACCGCCAGCAGATCCGGCGCCGAATGCGTCATCGACACGATCACATTGCCGATCCCCGCCGGGCCACGCGTGTCGAGGTGGGTCCGGAGCGTGCGGAACAGTTCGACAAGGTTGCGCGCCTCGTCGGGCAGTTCCATCCGCGGACCCGTAAACGGGCGCAGCGAGGCCAGTTCGCGGTCGAGAAACTCCAGCTTCTGCGCCGCCGTCCACGCTGCGTAACCCGAGGCGGGCGATCCCGACGCAGCCAGCAGTCCTTCAATGGCGCGGTCAAAGTAGGCGCTGTTCTGGCGGATGTCGAGCGCGGCAAGGTGGAAACCAAAGGCCCGCACCTGGGCCGCGAACGGCCTGACGTCCAGATCGGCCACCGTCGACGCGCCCACCCGCCGCAGCGCCGATTCGAGAACATGCAAATCGTCAAGCATTTCATCCGGCGACAGGTACGGGCAGGGTCCGCTCCCCGCCGCCGTGGCCCGCAAGCGCATTGCCATCAGGTTCAACAACTGCCGCCACGGTTCGCCCGGATTGCGCCCCATCGCCGGCCCGGAGTCAGGCCCAATCGCCTCGACGAGGCCCTTGATGCGCTCGCCGAGTTCAACTGGCGCCTCCGCCCCGGCCGCGATGCTGAGCTTTGCCCCCAGCGTCCGCAGTCCTTCAAGCAGCAGCGTCACCGCGGCGTCATGCAGAGTGGACAGCGTCTTGGCCGTGATCTCGGGCGTGACAAACGGGTGGCCGTCGCGGTCGCCGCCGACCCAACTGCCAAAGCTCAGGCTCGGCAACTTCGGCGGTGTGCTGGCGAATGTCGACGACCATGCGTACTGGAAGCGCAGATCGAGCAATTCAACCGCTTCGGGAAACACGTTCCGCAGATAGTGCAGGCTGTTGCGGACCTCGCTGTCCACGTCCGGCCGTTCCAGGTAGATCTCGCCCGTCCACCACAGCCGTTCCAGCGCCGCCCGCAATCGGCGGTTGAACAGCGCCAGTTCCAGATCGGTGAAGTTCGCCTTATCGCGCTCCACCAGCAGCAGGTAGATCGCGCGGTGGTGCTCGAGCACCGTGGCCCGCTTGGCCTCGGTGGGATGCGCCGTCAGAACCGGCTCCACTCTCACCGCCGGCAGAAACGCCCGGATGTCGTCTTCGCAAAAACCGCACTGGCGCAGTTCGTCCAGGTAATACAGCCACAAACCCGGCTCGGATTCGCCGCGCCGCGGATCCTCCGCGCGGCGCCGCGTCTGGTTGGCCGTG
Source organism: Candidatus Solibacter sp. (assembly GCA_013822245.1). Lineage (GTDB taxonomy): Bacteria > Acidobacteriota > Terriglobia > Bryobacterales > Bryobacteraceae > PNKE01. The sequence continues at coordinate 30,326 of PNKE01000051.1, read as the reverse complement.
TTTTCCTCGACGATGTCCAGAAGCTGAAAGGTGATCGATAGCGCCTGCAATCGCCGGCCGCTGATGCCGGTCTTCACCGGCGGTCCGTCAAAGCAGCTTTCGATGAACGCGGCGGTGTCGTGGTCGTCTTCGGCATGCAGAACGTCGGCGAACGCCCGCCGCATGAACTGGAAGTCGGTCACCCATTTTCGGAAACCCTCGTTCAGGAGATGCGCTGCGTTGTTCATGCATTCATTATCTCCCAGCGCGGCTCCGCATCACCCGGCTCCCCGGACTCGAATCCATGCTACCTTTGCATGGAATGAGGGCTCGACTTGAGATCGCCGGCGAGACCGGTTCGGTTCGCGTCATCGAACTCGACCGCGACTCCTATTCCCTCGGCCGCTCGCCAGATAACGATATCACCTACCCCGCCGACACCCGCCTGTCGCGCCGCCATCTGCTCATCCATCTCCACAACGGCGCCTGGGTGGCCACTGACCAGGGCAGCAAGAACGGCACCCTGATCAACGGCCAGCCGCTCACCGCCGCCTGGGCCCTCCAACCCGGTGACCGCATCCAGGCCGGCCAGCTCACCCTGACCTACCTCGAAGCGTCGCCCGTACAGCCCGCCTTTCTCGACGATGCCGAAACCTCCGTCCCGGCGGGCCGTACCATCGCCATCAAACTCGATTCCCTCATGGGCGCCCACGGCGCGGATCTGCCCGCCTTCGGCCGCGAACACGACGCCAGCCGCCGCATGCAGGCCCTCATCGAGGCCGGGCGCGAACTGGCCGGACATAAGCCGCTCGACGAACTCTTCCCCCTCATCCTGAATCTCGCCGCCAAGGCCGTCGGCGCCTCGCGCGGCATGGTCATCACGCGCTCGCACGGCGAACTCGTGCCCCGCGCCGTCATGGGCGCCGGGTTGAAGGTCAGCCGCGCCGTCACCGAACAGGTGCTCGGCGAACGCACCTCCATGCTGGTCCGCGACACCAGCGCCGAAAACGCGCTGGCCGCCAGCATGACCATCGTCGCCCAGCGCGTCAAGAGCCTCATGGCCGCGCCCCTGCAAACCAAGGACGCCGTCATCGGCCTCATCTACCTCGATTCGCCCGGCATCGTGCGCGACTTCACCCCCGAGGACCTCAATCTGATCACCGTGATGGCCAACATCGCCGCCGTTCGCCTGGAACACGCCCGTCTGGCCGAAATCGAACAGGCCGAGCGCATCATGGCCCGCGATCTCGAACAGGCAGCCGAAATCCAGCGCAGCCTCCTGCCCGCCGATGCGCCGGCGCTCGGCGGCTTCCAGATCGCCGCCCACACCATCCCCTGCCGTTCGGTCGGCGGCGACTATTACGATTACGCCTGGGCGCCCGACGGCCGCTTCGCCTTTGTCGTCGCCGACGCCTCCGGCAAAGGCCTGCCCGCCTCGCTGCTGGTCTCCTGCCTCCAGGCCCGCCTGCTCACCCTCATCGAGGACCCCATGCCGCTGGGCGAAATGGCCCGCCGGCTGAACCGCGGCCTCACCGCCAAATGCCCCGGCAACCGCTTCGTCACCGTCTTCATGGCCCTGCTCGACATCAACACCGGCGAGATCGAATACTCGAACGCCGGCCACAACCCGCCGCTTCTCATGCGCGCCTCCGGCGAGGTGGAGACGCTGGAAGCCGGCGGCCCGGTGATGGGCCTCATCGCCGCCGCCCCCTACTCGTCCGCCCGCGTCCAGATGCACCCCGGCGACATGCTGCTGGCCTTCAGCGACGGCGTCCCCGAAGCCATGAACGCCGCGGATGAGGAGTTCGGCGACGGCCGCCTGCTTCAATACGCCACCCACGCCCGCGCCTGGCCCGCCGAAACCATCGTCAAGACTCTCTGCGATGGCGTCGACCGCTTCGCCGGCGGCGCCCCCCAGGCCGACGACATCACCGTCCTCGCCCTCCGCCGCCAAGGGTAGACCGCGGCGCATCGCCCCGGAGTCATACCCCTCGCCCTCCGGAGATCCTTTATTGAAAAGCCCTCGGGAGGCTGTCAACCGTGTCCGGATTCTGCCGTCAGGGAAGGCATGGAGGCAGGTCAAGCATGAAGGTGTTGACGGCCACATTCTTCGCCTCCGCCCGCGACAACGGGCGGTAGGACGCGCCGCCTACCAGTCCATCACGCTGCCGTCGTCGTCGTCGTAGGACTCGGGATTGCGCCAGTCGTGGCCCAGTTTGTCGGCGATGGCATTGTCGTCGATCTCGACGCCCAGGCCCGGCGCCGTCGGCAGTTCCAGATAGCCTTCCCTCACTTTGAACGGCTGCCTGATATAGCCGTCGCCCAGCGAGACCTGCTCCTGGATCAGGAAATTGGGAATCGACGCGGCGAGTTGGACACCAGCGGCGAGCGAGATCGGCCCCATGGGGTTATGCGGCGCGATGGCCGCGTAATAGGCTTCGGCCATGGCGGCGATCGAGCGGACTTCGCTGATGCCGCCGGCATGGCAAAGGTCGGGCTGCAGGATGGTCGCGACCTTCTTTTCCAGAACCTCGCGGAACCCCCACTTCGTGAACACGCGTTCGCCGGTGGCGATGGGCAGGTGCGTCGAGCGGGCGATTTCGGCCATCACGTCGTGGTTCTGCGCCTGGATCGGCTCCTCGATGAACATCGGGTTGTAGGGTTCCAACGCCTTGATCAGCATCTTGGCGTGAGCCGGGCTCACCGCACCATGAAAATCCACGCCCACGTCAATGCCGTCGCCGACAACGCGGCGGAATTCGGCCATCTTCTCCGCCGCGTACTTCACTTCCGCCGGCGTTTCCACATACCGCGGATAGCGCCGGCGCCGCGCCGGCCCGATCTTGAATGCAGTGAAGCCCTGGGCGATCAGGCCCTTGATGCGTTCGGGCGAGCCGCCGCCATGGGCGTAAACGCGGATGCGGTTGCGCGTCGGCCCGCCCAGCAGTTCATAGACGGGCACGCCCAGCGCCTTGCCCTTGATGTCCCAAAGAGCCTGGTCGATGCCCGACAGCGCCGAGGTCAGTATCGGCCCGCCGCGGTAGAACGCATGGCGGTAGATGGCCTGCCAGTGGTGCTGGATGGGGCGGGGGTCCTTGCCGATCAGGTAAGGTTCGATCTCCTTGATGGCGGTCTGGATCGTCAGCGCGCGGCCTTCGAGGAGCGGTTCGCCCAGGCCCGTGATGCCGGCGTTGGTGTGGATCTTCAGGAACACCCAGCGCGGCTTCACCAGGAACGTTTCGAGCTTGGTGACCTTCAGCGGGTCTTTCGCCTTGACGGGCGCATTGGCTTGACGGGCGTGGGCGGTTTCCACCGCCAGCGGGGCCATCAGGGCCGCGACGGCGGCGCGGCGGGAGAATTTGTTTGCTTGTGCCATCGGGTGGGTCTCCTAGACAATGTAACCCATGGGCCGGACAACGATTTTATTCCTTTTCGCAGCCGCGTGTTTCGCGCAGGCGCCGACGGCGGAGCAGGCGTTGAGCTTCAAATCACCGGGGATGGCGCGCATCTCGCCGGACGGGACCACGGTGGTCTACTCTGTGCGCGAGGCCGACTGGGAGCAGAACGAATTCGTCTCCCAACTCTGGATCGCGCCCGTGAGCGGCGGCGCGCCGTACCAGTTGACCCGCGGCAAATCGTCGGCCGGCAATCCGCAGTGGTCGCCCGATTCCAAGCGCATCGCCTTTTCCACCTCTCGCGACGGCAAAGGCCAGATCTGGCTGATCCCGCCCACAGGCGGCGAGGCCGTGGCGCTGACCAACGAAGAGGCGTCGCCCGGCGGCTTCAAGTGGTCGCCCGACGGCAAGCGCATCGCGTTCACCTCGGCCGGTCCCGAGCCCAAGGACTTGAAAGACCGCAAGGAGCGCTACGGCGATTTCGAGATCTACCAGCAGGACTACCGGCAGTCGCATTTGTGGGTGGTGGACGTGCCCGAAGAGATTCCCACGGCCTCGAAGCAGAAGCCCAAGGCTACGGCGATCACGTCGGGCACGGAGTATAGCGTGGGCGGGTTCGAGTGGTCGCCCGACGGGTTGAAGATCGCCTTCTCGGCGTCGAAGTCGCCGTTGTTGATCGACGTCGATACGTCGGATATCTACACAGTCGGCCTGGCCGACAAGGCGGTAAAGAAGATCATCGCCACCGCGGGGCCGGATTCGAATCCCGTCTGGTCGCCCGACGGCAAGCAGATCGCGTTCTCGACGGCCAACGCCGATCCGTTCTTCTTCTATAAGAACGGCCGCATCGGGGTTGTAGCCGCCGATGGCGGATCGGTTCAGATCGTGGCCGGCGAGGTCGATGAGGACATCGGACCCGCCGAATGGGGCAAGGACGGCATCTACTTCAGCGCCTGGCGGAAGCTCGAAAACGGGATCCATGTCGTTCAGCCGGGCGGCAAAGCCCGGCGGCTGTTCGAAGCGTCCGGCGTGTCGTTCATGGGCGCGAGCCTGAGCAAGGATGAAAAACTCGTCGCCGCGGTGGCTGCCAGGGCGAATGAGTATCCCGAAGTCTACGTTTTGAGGAACGACCCGCAGTCGGCGAGGATCCAGAAGATCACCAGCTTCGCCGGGCAGTATGCGAAGCACAACCCGGCGAACCGCGAGGTGGTCCGGTGGAAGTCGTCCGACGGCGTCGAGATCGAAGGGATCCTCACCAAGCCGGCCGACTTTGACCCGTCGAAGAAGTACCCGTTGCTGGTGGTCATCCATGGCGGACCGACCGGGATCGACACCCCCATCCGGCGCGCCGACAGCTACTATCCGATCGAGCGGTTCGCGGCCAAGGGCGCCGTCATCCTGCAGCCCAACTATCGCGGGTCGGCGGGCTATGGCGAGAAATTCCGGTCGCTGAACGTGCGCAACCTGGGCGTGGGCGACGCCTGGGATGTGTTGTCGGGCGTGGACTATCTGATCTCGCGCGGGTTCGTAGACGAGTCGAAGCTGGGGTCGATGGGCTGGAGCCAGGGCGGCTACATCTCGGCGTTCCTGACGACCAACACCAGCCGCTTCAAGGCGATCAGCGTCGGCGCCGGCATCAGCGACTGGATGACGTACTACGTCAATACCGACATCACGCCGTTCACCCGCCAGTACCTTCATGCCACGCCCTGGGACGATCCCGCGATCTACGCCAGAACGTCGCCCATCACCAACATCAGACAGGCCAAAACGCCCACGCTGATCCAGCACGGCGAGAACGACAAGCGGGTGCCGATTCCGAACGGCTACCAGCTCTACCAGGGGCTGAAGGACGTGGGCGTGGAGGCGCGCTTCGTCATCTATAAGGGCTTCGGGCATGGGATCACCAAGCCGAAGCAGTTGCGGCACGTGCAGGAGGACAACGAACGCTGGTTCCTGAAGCACGTCTGGGGCGAGGAGATGAAGGAGCCGGCGGTCGAGGAGAGCAAGCCGGAGGCCAAACCGGATAGCAAGTAGGGGCCGGGCGCATGGCCAGCCGGTTTGCGGCCGGGTGGACCGGGGCGGCCTGGCGCGGATTCGAGGCCGAAGCGGTTAGCGGTGAGGGAAGGGGATACGTGGCCTTGGGGCGGTCGAGTTGGATGTGGGCGACGGCGGACCAGGGGAGGTAGGCGGGGCGCTGGCTGTCGCCCGTGAGGACCAGGATGCCGGCGTTCGATCGGTCGAGGTCGCCGGCGCCATCCGGACCGGCGCCTCCATTGGCTCCCCAGCTCACTGATTTGGAATGAGTTACACTTCATTGAGTGACGCACGGGCAGCCGGAGCAACCGCCTGACGGCCCCGCCGGAGCCGGCGCCGGGGCTTCGCTCGCCATCGTCTGTCCGATGGCGAATGAGGGCAGCAGGGGCGCCGGGTTTGCCGCCGCGGTCCTGGAGCAATGTGCGGGGATCGCCAACGTCAGGTTCTTCGCCATTCTCGACCTCGCCTCGCGAGACAACAGCCTGGACATGATGCGGGCGCTCGAGGCCAGGGAGTCCCGGTTGACCGTGGTCTGGGCGCCGGAAAACCGTTGCGTGGTGGATGCCTATGTGTGCGGATACCGGCATGCGCTTGAAACGGGTTTCGACTGGATTCTCGAAATCGACGCCGGCTTCAGCCACCGGCCCGAAGAGATTGCCCAGTTTCTCGAAGCCATGCGCCAGGGTAGGGATTGCGTCTTTGGCAGCAGGTTCATGAAGGGCGGGGCGATCGTGAACAGTCCTCTTTCCCGGCGGCTGGTGAGCCGGGGCGGGACCATTCTGGCCAACCTGTTGCTTGGAACGCGGCAAACGGACATGACCAGCGGCTTCGAGCTGTTCACGAACCAGACGCTGCGCATGGTGCTTGACCGCGGGATTCAATCGCGGGCGCATTTCTTCCAGACCGAGATCAAGGCCTACTGCCGCAACCTCAACTTCGTCGAAGTGCCGATCCGCTACGAGGCGGCGAGCCCGGGGTTGAGCGGGCCGGCTCTAGCCGATTCGTTCAGACACCTTTGGCGCCTGACGCGGATGCGGATGAAGGGGGAGTTGTAGATATGGAGAATCATTCGCCGCAAGCCGGGCAGGCCGGCGCTGTGGTGGTCACCTCCATCGCCGGACCCAATGCGGTTCTCAGGGCTCTTGCGCAGGGGTGCGCCGAAGCCGGATACGGCTTTTATGTCGTCGGAGACGTGCCGAGTCCGCCTGACTTCAGCATCGATCATTGCCGGTTCGTGCCGATCGCCGAGCAGGAGCAGAGCGGCTGGAAGCTGGCCGGGTTACTGCCGAAGCGGCATTACGCAAGGAAAAACCTCGGCTACCTGATGGCCATGGCCGCGGCTTCGCCGGTGATCGTGGAAACCGACGACGACAACCTGCCGAAGCCTGCATTCTGGCGCCAGCGGCGGCGTGAGGCGCGGGCGCGGGTGGTTGAGATCCAGGGTTGGGTAAACGTATACGCGCTATTCTCCAGCGCGATGATCTGGCCGCGCGGGTTGCCTCTGGATGAAATCCGTAAACCGCAACCCGAACCCGGTTCGCTCACCGAGGCCGGGATCCGGTCCCCGATCCAGCAGGGATTGGTTGACGGCGATCCGGACGTCGACGCGGTCTACCGGCTCCTGTTCCCGCCGCCCGGCGAGTTCAGCGCCGGATTCAGCGTGGCGCTGAAGCCGGGCGCGTGGTGCCCGTTCAACAGCCAGAACACCACATGGTTCCCGGAAGCTTACCCGCTGATGTACCTTCCTTCCTCTTGCACCTTCAGGATGACGGACATCTGGCGCGGTTTCGTCGCTCAGCGGATCGCCTGGGAAAACGGGTGGCCGCTGCTTTTCCACGAAGCTGACCTGTTCCAGGAACGCAACGTCCACAACCTGATGAGGGATTTCCAGGACGAGGTGCCCGGATACCTGAACAACCGCGGGATCTGTGAGGAGCTCCAGCGGCTAAGCCTCAGGCCGGGTGCGCAGCGGCTCGGGGAAAACCTGCTGATCTGCTACGAAGCCCTTGTCCGGACAGGCGTGATCGACAAGCCGGAATTGGGCCTGGTGCAGGCATGGACGGAAGACGTGGAGCGGGCGGCGGCAAGCTTCCCGGCGGCGCCCTAACAGCGCATAGCGGCATTTCGGCGGAGCGGGCGGCGCCGCGCGCAATGGAGGAGCCTGGCCCGGCGGCGGCGGCGGCGGACGGCTTTGGGTTCGGTGTATTCTATCTCGTACCGCCGCCGCACGAGGAAAGTGAACGGGAGCGAAGGCGCGGCGGCGCGAAAGGGTAGTTAAACGTGCGTTGGGTACTGTTAGCCGGCATGTCGGCGGCGTTGGGGACGGCGGTATTCCAGCGCGGAGGGGTCGTGCCGGCGGAATGGACATGGGTGGCGGCGGCGCTGCTGGCGATGGGAATCGTGAGCCAGTTCGCCGAGGGCCGCGGGGACAGAATCCTGGAAGGGCTGTGCTGGGCGCTGGCGGGGGTTGTCGTGGTGCAGTTGATGCCGTTGCCGGCGAACTGGGTGGAGCGGATTTCGCCGGCGAGCGCGGAGGTATGGCGGGGCGCGGACAGGAACGGGTGGATGCAGTTAAGCGTGGCGCCGGCGCGCACGGTGGAGGAGTTGATCCGGCTGATGGCGACGCTGGCGGCGTTGCTGGCGGCGCGGCGGCTGGGCTATCTCTGGCGGGACCGGATGTGGGTGGCGGCGGCGCCGGTGGTTGTGGTGGCGTGGCTGGAGAGCGTATTGGGGCTTGTGCAGTTCTGGTTTGCGCGGATGGGTGGCGGGGCGGCTGCATCGTCGGTGGGAACGTATGTGAACCGCAACCACTATGCGGGCCTGCTGGAGATGGCCGTGCCGGTGGCGGCCGCGGTGGGCATCTGGATCTACCTCAAGGGCGTGACGAGGCACAGCAGTTCGGGCCGGGCGGCGGTGTGGGCCAGCGTGTGGCTGGCAATGGCGGCATGCATGATGTTGGGCGTGGTGACGTCGCTGTCGAGGATGGGATTTCTGGCGGCGCTGGGAGGGGTTGGGATCGCGGGAGTGCTGGCGTTGGGGGCGTGGGAGCGGACGCCGGACGAGCGGCGGTCATGGTGGCGGACGCTCTGGCCGGTGGGGGTTGTGGCGGCGGGGCTGCTGTGGATGTTCGTGTATCTGCCGACAGACGAGTTGATCCAGAGATTCGCTTCGTTTGCGCAGACCGAGGATGTGACGCAGGACACGAGAGCGGAGATCTACCGGGAGACGGGCCGGATGATCGAGGCCTTTCCGGTGCTTGGGGCCGGGCTGGGCAGCTACGAGCAGGCGTTCATGAGGTATAAGACCGTGGCGCCGGCCCATACGGTGGATTTTGCGCATAACGACTATCTGCAGGTGATGGCCGAGACCGGCTACGTGGGATTCGCGGTGGCGATGGCGCTGGCCGGCTATGTGTTCTGGCGCGTGGTGCGGGTTGTGAGGTGGGAGCGGACGAGGAAGAACTGGTGGCTGGCGGTGGGGCTGACGGGGGCATTGGCGGCGATGGCGCTGCACAGCCTGGTGGACTTCAACCTGTACATTCCGGCAAACGCGGTGGCTTTGGCGTGGCTGGCCGGTCTGGCGGCGAGCGAGGGGTTGGACGCCAGGTGATGGACGCCTTGACGTTGAACAAGGTGCTGCCAGCGTTGATTCTGCCATCGGGACTGGCGTTCTGGCTGTGCTGCTACGGGGCGTGGAAGCGGAAGCGTTGGCCGGTGGTGGCGGGTCTGGCATTGGTTGCCCTCGCGGGCTGTCCCGCAGTGGCCGACGGGCTGTTGTGGACGTTGGAGGCGAGCTACCAGGGGCCGTGGACGCCGGACAGGGGCTATGAGGCGGTCCTGGTGCTGGGCGGCTATCTGGAGGATTACCAGGGCGAGGATCGTGAGCCGCAGTGGGCGGCGCATGGGGAGAGGCTGGAGGCGGGGATCCGGCTGGTGAAGCAGGGCCGGGCCGGGATGCTGGTGCTGTCGGCGGGCGACGACAGGAAGGAACTGTCGCAAGGGGAAAGGGCGCGGCGGGTGGCGGTGGCGCGGGGCGTCGCGGAGGAGAAGATCCTGGTGACCGGGCCGGTGTTGAACACCGAGGACGAGGCGCGGGCGATGGCGGCGATTGTGCGTGGCAGGGGGTGGACCCGGGTCGGGCTGGTGACCTCGGCGTTCCATATGCGGCGCGCAATACTGCAGTTTTCCAGCCATGGGATCGGGCCGGCGGCGCTGGCGACCGATTTCAACCGTGTGAGGCAGGGGCGGCTGGCCCAGGATTTGATACCGAACGCCGAGGGGCTGATGTGGAGCGAACGGGCGCTGAAGGAGTGGATGGGGCTGACGTATTACGGGCTCAAACGATTGCGGTGATTGCGGCAGGCGGTGCCATACAGAGGGGCGGGCGGTCTGGCGTGTGACGTCAAGGGCGTCGATCAGCCAGTGGGTGGGTCAAACAGTGGAGCAGGAGCGCCGGTTTCGGGTGCGACAACCACAGGGCTTTGCGGGGAGCAACGAGCCAGTGCGTGGCATGGCGGATACGGGCGAGAGGGGAATCGATCTGGCTGAGACGGAGGCGCAGCCTGGGGATGGCGCCGGGGGTTCCGGCGGTCGAGTTGACGATCATCCGCTCACAGGCCGCGACCGCCCCGGCCAGCCATTTCGGGCCGGACCCGGGGCCGATTCCGGCGGCCGGCGGCAGTCGCGCTTGATGGAAGTGCACGGCAGCGCGGGCGGCGAACAGCACCATCCGCCGGCAGCCCATGGCGGCGGCGGCATCGAGAACCTGGAGCCATTGATCGCTGGAGAGCCGTTCGAGTACGGCCGCTGTGTCGGCGACGCCTTTCGCCGACCAGCAGCCGTGGCGGTAGAAGTGGCCGATGGCGAACAGGGCGCAGTCGGCCGGGGAGAATGTCCGGATTTCGGCGCCAAACAGTTGCACGGATTGCGGGTGGGAGGGGACAAGCAGCGGGAACGGGCGATAGAAGGAAGCGGAGAAAGCCCAGTGGAGGTCAACGCTATGGCCCGCCGGATGGGTCAACATCAGTTCGCATTCGGAATCGAGATAGGCCTCAGCGGCGCGGCCGCCGCGGCCGAGCTCGCACTCATAGCCCAGAGGGCGCAGGATCTCGACGGCCTGCCAGATGAGATGGCGTGGGGCCTGGATGTCGAGATCGCTGAACTCGCGCAGCGTCACATCGCCATGGAGTTGTTGCGCGAGGACAGGGCCCTTGAATGCGAGCGCCGGAATTCCGGCGTTGGTTAGCGCTGTCATGACGTGCGCCAGTTCGCCCGCGAGCAACAGGTTGTGGGCCGATATCGCCGCGCATTCCGATTGAAGACGGTCGCGCTGTCCGGTTGGCATGAAGGCGGCCAGGTTCTTCAGGACCGGCGGACGGACAGAGTGGGCGGCGGCCAGCGCCAGGACCAGGGACCAATCGAGGGTGCCGGCGAGGATCTGTGCGATCCGATCCATCGCCAGCGGGGAGGGCCGGACACGGGCCGCGGCGATGACGAGTTGAAGTTCGGGGGTCATTCGATTTCAGCCTGGCCGAGTTGCGACAGCCAGCCTTGAGCGTATTTGCCGCCGAGGGAGAGCAGATGTTGATGGGCGCCGGATTCGACGATCCGGCCTGCGTCGAGGACGTGGATTGTGTCGGCGTGGCGGGCGGCGGTGAAGCGGTGGGTGATGAGCAGGGCTGTACGGCCGGCGGCGAGGGTGCGGAAGCGGGTGAGCCAGTCGGCTTCGGCCCAGGGGTCCATGGCGGAGGTGGGTTCGTCGAGGATCAGTAGTTGCGCCTGGCGGTAGAAGGCGCGGGCCAGGGCGAGGCGCTGCCACTGGCCGGCGGAGAGTTCATGGCCGGAAGCGAATTCGCGGCCGAGCGAGGTATCGAAACCATCGGGCAGCGCGGAGGCGATGGAAGAGGCGCCGGCGGCAGCGGCGGCGCAGCGCAGGCGTTCATTGTCAACGGGGTGGAGTGGGTCGCCGAGGGCGATGTTCTGGGCGAAGGTGGCGTGGAACCGGGCGGGGTTCTGCATCAGGGCGGTGATGGAGCGGCGCAGCAGCCTGGGATCGAACTGGCGCAGGTCGATGCCGTCGAGCAGGATGGAGCCGCTGGCGGGGTCGTAGAAGCGGCAGAGCAGTTTGATGAGTGTGGACTTCCCAGCCCCGTTGGCGCCGACGATGGCGGTAATGCTGCCGGCCCGGAGGGTGAGGCTGAAATTGTCGAACACCCTGGAGCCGCTGCCGGGATAGGCGAAGCCGACATTGCGGAGTTCAATGCCCTGGGTGACCGGCTCGGGCACGGACTGGGGGCAGTCGGGGGCAGTGATCCGGGGGCGGAGTTCGAGGAATTCGAACAGGTTGCCCAGGAACAAGCTGCTGCCATAGATCTCCGTGGCATTGCCGAGCAGGGAATGGACGAGCCGCAGCCCCTGCTGCAACGCCTGGTAGAACAGAACCAGATCGCCGGGCGTGAGGCGGCCGGAGAGGGCTTGCAGGAGGATCCAGGCGCCGATGGCGGCGGCGGCGGCGAATGAGATGAGGGCGGCGTAAAGACGATCGCGGGCCTGGCGGGCCGACAGGGCAAGGCGTTCGGTCCTCAGATTGGCGCGGAGGCTGCCGAAGTCGGCTGCGAAACGCCGGCCCAGGTCGAACAGGCGGATTTCGGCGGCGGTTTGGGTGGCGGTGAGGAGCCAGTCCAGATACCAGGTGCGGCGCTCGGAGGCGGTGGCCCGGCGGCGCCATTGATGGAAAAGCAGGCTGGACCGGAGCAGGATCGCCAGCGCCGGCACAGCGCCGGCGACGAAGACCAGCGGCAGCCACCAGGCATAGGAAATCAGGATTACGGCAAAGCCCAGCAGGGTGAGCGAGCTTTGGATGGCCACGCCGAGGTTCTCAAGCAGTTGCACGGGGCGGTAGGCGGCTTCGGCGCGGGCGCGGTGGAGGTGGTCGTGGAAGTCGGCTGAGTCGTAGAAGGCGAGGTCGGCGCGGACCGACTGTTCGTGAACGAGGTCGAAGATATGGTCCTGGACGAGTTCGGCCTGGACGGTGCGGACATGGCTGGCGGCGGCGGTGAGCAGTTCGCCGACCAGCAGGGTGGCGGCGAGCAGGGCGGCTGTGGCCAGCGCCGGTTCGAATTCACGGGTGTTGATGGAGGAGAGCAGCGCATCGACGGCGCGGCGCGAAAGCAGGACGATGAGGATGGGGATGAATCCCTGGACGAGGAGAAGTGCGGCCCAGGCGAAGGTCCAGCGTCCGGCGGCGCGGCGGATGAGGAAAACGGTGGCAGGCAGGTGACGGAACTCGCGGGCGAGTCTGTCGAGGCGTTGCCTCAGCAAGGCTGCGGCGGATTCGCTCAACCGCTGGATTCCAATTCCCGATACAGAATTTCAGATATACAGATCATCATTGCCTGGACTTGAAGTATACTTCATCTTGGGTAGCTTTTCGATCCGTAAGCCAAGCGTTGTCATACATTTAGATGACATTGAAGCGCTTCATGAAAAGGTGGTCTGAATGCGGCTGGCGGCAGCGGCTGGCCGTGGTATGCGCGTTCATGATGGGGGCGATGTGCCGGGTGGCGCTGCGGGTGGGGCCGTATGAGGCGGCCAGGCGGTCGATGGGGCTGATCGCGGGCGCCGGAAGCGGATTGAGTGCGGAGCAGATCGCGTGGGCGGCGATGGCCGGCGCGGGACGCGTACCCGGGGCGAAGTGCCTGGTGGTGGCGCTGGTGGGCGAGGCGATGCTGCGGGCGTCGGGGTATGAAGCTGAGCTTTGCATCGGGGTTTCGACGACAGAGGGGTTCAAGGCGCACGCGTGGGTGGAGTTGGACGGGCGCGCGGTGATTGGGGCGGCGGCGGATGGCGGGTATGCCCGGTTGGAGCCGGTGGGAGCTGTGGCCGCATGAGCGGGATCGCGGGGATTATCCACTTTGACGGGCGGCCGGTGGAGCCGGGCGAGATCGAACGTATGACGGCGTCGATGACGCACCGGGGTCCGGACGGGATCCGGCATTGGGCGAACGGGAACGTGGCGCTGGGGCACTGTCAGATGTGCACGACGCCGGAGTCGCTCGATGAGACGCAGCCGTGGGCGAACGAAGACGAGTCGCTGGTGCTGGTGATGGACGGGCGGGTGGATCACTGGGAGGAACTGCGGGCCGAGTTGCTGGGGCGTGGGGCGCGGCTGCGAAACCGGTCAGACGCGGAACTGGTGTTGCGGGCGTATGAGGAGTGGGGCGAGGGGTGTCTTCAGCATATCGACGGCGATTACGGACTGCTGATCTGGGACGCACGGCACAAGCGGGCGTTCTGTGCGCGGGACCGGATGGCGGTGAAGCCGTTCCAGTATCACTGGAACGGCCGGTCGCTGGTGGTTGCGAGCGAACTGCACGCGATGTTTGAACTGCCGTGGGTCCCGCGGCGGATCAACGACGCGATGATGGCCGAGTACATCGCCGACGAGTGGCACTCGCGGACCGAGACGCTTTGGGAAGAGATCACGAGGCTCGAACCGGCGCACTGGATGTTCGCGGCGGGCGGGGAACCGAAGCCGCGGCGGTATTGGGCGCCGGAGACGGCGCCGGAGCTGGTGTACAAGCTGGACGAGGAGTATATCGAGCATTACCGGGCGTTGCTGTTCGACATCGTGAGGCGGACGTCGAGGTCGCATGCGCCGCTGGCGTATGAGGTGAGCGGGGGGCTGGATTCGTCGGCGTTGTTCGCGGTGGCGGACGGGTTGAGCAAGCAGGGGCGGCTTTGCGCGCCGGGGTTTGAGGGGTACACGCTGGACTTCGAGGGCCAGGGCGACGCGGACGAGTTGGAGTACGCGCGGTCGGTGGCGAAGCACGTTGGGGTGACGGTGCATGAGGTAGCGCCGTCGTATCCGGATTACGAGTGGTTCAAGGCGTGGGCGGAAAGGTATGCCGAAGTGCCGCCGTATCCGAACGGGATCATGAGCCTGGGGCTGCATCAACTGGCGAGGTCGAGGGGAGCGAGGGTTCTCCTGACAGGGCTGGGCGGGGATGAGTGGCTGGGAGGATCGTTCGAGTATTACGGCGAGGAGTGGCGCGCCGGGCGGTTCGGGGAGTTGGCGCGCTGCATCCGGCGGGACGTGGCCGATTCCAGTATCCGGTCCGTAGCTTGCCGTACCCTGCGGCAGGCGGTGAAACGCTTGCTGCCGGAGCGGGCATTGGAGTTGCACCGGAGGTGGCTGGCGCGGAACGGCGCCGCGCCGGGTCGACGGATTCTGACCGTGGATATGCGGGCGCGGCTGGAGGCTCGGAGTTCTCGGCCCGTCCGGGCGCCAAGGAAACGAGCGAAGCTGGCTCTTCTTCGAGACCCGTTCAACCTTGGCGCCGGGGAATGGTCGGAGCGGGAATTGGCGTCGCTCAGTCTGGAGATCCGGCATCCGTACCGTACGCGCCAGGCGGTGGAATTCGGGTTTGCGGTTCCGGATCGGATGTTGGCGCGCGGGCGTTCGAACCGGTGGCTGCACAGGGAATCCCTGAGCGGACTACTGCCCGACAATGTCCGGCGGAGGCAGTCGAAGGCTGAGTTTTCGGTGACATACGAATGTGCGCTCTCTCGGTTGAGGGCCCGCATTGAAGCCATGGCCGCGGGTGGCCTGGCAGGGCGATTAGTGGCGGAGCAGGCAAGGACAATCTGCCGAAGCGCAGCCGGCGGAGCGGGTTGCGGGGTGTTGCCGGGAGGTTTTCAACTCTGGGGTGCATTTGGGAGCGCGCTGTTGATCCAGGCCGGCTCTTCGAGGGCCGGCGTGACAGGTCTTCCGGGTGAAGGGCATATGCCGGTGGAGCGGACTCTTGCCGAAACATAAAATGTTGTTTATGATTTGGCAAGGAGTCCCCAATGGTCAAAGATGCGGCGGCGCCACCCCGGAAGAAGAAGTACGCCCGTCCCACGCTTCGCACTCATGGGGCTCTCCGAAACCTCACACAGGGGCCGGGGGGCAGTCAAAGACCCGACGGCAGGTCCGGCATGAGCATGGACTAGCCGGTCTGGCCCGAGCCATTCTCTGGCGGCTGCGGGCGGTGGACCCGTGAGCAGGTCCCACCTTGACGAGCATTACAGCTACATCACTGACCCGGTCCGGGTGGGCGCCTATGGCCGCGCCGTGTCGGCGGTGATCCGGCCGGGGATGACGGTGGTTGACCTGGGGTGCGGCAGCGGCGTGCTGGGGCTGACGTGCCTGAGGGCAGGAGCGGCGAGGGTGATCGCCATCGATGACTCCTCGATGATCGAGGCGGCGCGTATGGTCTACGAAGCGGCGGGCTTCGGCGGCCGGGTGGAGTTCATTCGCGGGATGTCCACGGCGGTGACGCCGCCTGTGCCGGCCGATGTGGTGATCTGCGACCAGGCGGGTTATTTCGGCTTTGACGCCGGGATTGTTCAGTATCTGGAGGACGCCCGGCGGCGGTTTCTGAAGCCCGGGGGCGTGGTGATCCCGGGCAGGATCGAACTGGAACTCGCCGGGATCGAATCCGGGAGATGCTATGCGGAGGTGAGCCGCTGGCGGGCGGAGAGTCTGGCGCCGGAGTTCCGTGCGTTGGGACGGTTTGCCGAGAACGTGAAATGCCCGGTGACGCTGGAGCGGGCAGAGGCGGCCGCCGGCCCGGCGAGGCTTGGATCGATCGGCCTGCGAGAGGATTCGCCGGATTACCATTGCTGGCGGGCGGAACTGAAATGCGAGCGCGACGCGACGCTGCATGGACTGGCCGGGTGGTTCCGTTGCGAACTCGCCGAGGGCGTGTGGATGACGAATTCCCCGCTCGCGGAGGAGCGGATTCAACGGCCGCAGGCGTTTCTGCCGCTGGCTGAGCCTGTCCACGCCAAGGCGGGCGACAGCATCGGCTGCACGATCATGGCTCGGCCGAAGGAGGATTTCCTGGCCTGGGTGGTGGAGGCTGGGGGTCGGCGGCAGAGCCAGTCCACATTGAATGGGATGCTGCTGGGCGAGCGGGACCTGAGGATCGGCAACCCCGGCGCGGTGCCGCGGTTGACCCGCGAAGGCGAGGCGCGGCGGGTGGTTCTTGAATACTGTGATGGTGTGCGAAGCCTTTCGGAAATCGAAGCGATTGTGATGGAACGGCGCCCCGGCCTGCTGCCCTCGCGGCAGGCGCTGGCGCAATTCGTCTTCCAGGTGTTCACGCGCGATGCGGAGTTGAGTTGACCGCCTTGGAATCCCCGTTTCACAAATGGTTGTTCCCCGACGGCACGGAGTGGCTCCATTTCTTCCGCGCGCCGGATGGCTATCTGTTGCGGTTCCCAGGGCTGGCCGAGTTCACGGTGTCCCACGAGGGCCGGGTGCTCGCCGAATCGGCGCTGCACGGCACGACGCGGGCGACGGTCGAGCACCTGTATTTGAACCAGGTGCTGCCGCTGGCGTGGAGCCGGCAGGGCAAGCTGGTTTTTCATGGAAGCGCCGTGGAAATCGGCGCGGGGGCGGCAGCGTTCCTGGGTGAGTCGGGCAGGGGCAAATCGACGATCGCCGCCGCCTTCACGGCCGCCGGGCGGCGTTTCCTGACCGACGACGGACTGCGGGTCGAACTGGCGGGAAACAAACTGTTCGCCTATCCCAGCCACCCGTCGATCCGGTTGTGGGAAGACAGCCAGGAGGCGCTGCTGGGCGGTGACATCCGGTTCGCGCCGCCGGTTGACTACACATCGAAGGCCCGGATCCTGGCCGGCGAATCGCTCCGGTTCTGTGATGAGCCAAGGCCGCTGCAGCGGGTCTACTTCCTGCGCGACGACGGGGTGGAGGACGCGGTGACCACGCCGATGAGCCCGGGCGAGGCGCTGATGGAATTGACCAAGCATTCGTTTCTGCTCGACATCGAGGAGCGGGAGTTGATCGCGAATCATTTTGACAGGCTGGCCAGGATGGTGGCGCAGCCTGTTTTCCGGCGGCTCGACTATCCCCGCCGCTATGACGAGTTGGGCATGGTGCGCGCGGCGATTGAGAGGGATTTGGAGGCCCCTGTATGACGTTGTCAGTCAAGCTCGAGGTGCCGGTGGAGGTGATGGCGCGCCAGGTGGGCGAGGAGACGGTGATCCTGCACCTGGAATCGGGGACCTATTACGGGCTGGACGCGGTTGGGGCCCGGATCTGGCAGTTGATCGTGGAGGGCAGGAGCCTGGGCGAGATCTGCCGGGTGATGATCGATGAGTATGACGTCGAACAGTTGCGGATCGAGAGAGACGTCCTTGACCTGGCATCTGCCCTGGAGGCGAAGCGGCTCGTCAGACAGACAGCATGGGAATGTCATACAAGCGCTTGATTCCAGACAACTTATCTCTTGCGAAGTGAACGATTCCAGGCTACATTGGAGCTTGGACGAAATCCTGGCTCTTGTAGGAGTGCATATGCATCGACTTCTCACCGCGGTAATCCTGATCGGCATGTTGGGTTGCCTGGCCTTTGCGCAGGGCACGCCAGTGGCTGCGGCTTCCTCCGGGCAGCCGTTCACGATAAACGGGGCATCGGTGAACCCGGCGGGCGTACCCTCCTGGCCAGTGATGGCGGGAGCTGAGATCGCCGCCGGGACGGCGCCGGTGACGCTGACCTTCCCCGACGGATCGCGCATCTCTCTCGCCCCGGGCGCGAAGGCCCGGGTGGAGATGCAGAACGGCAAGCCGGTCTTCCGGTTGCTTGAAGGCGAGGCTGCTTACGATCTGAAATCGGCCGACTCGGTCGTCCTTCTGGCATTGGACAAAACCGTTGCGGTTTCCGGGCTGAGGAACAGCTATTCGATCGGCGGGTTGAGCAAGCCCGGAACCTTCTGGACCGGCCGCAACCTAGCCCTCGTGTTCGGTGGCGCCGCCGCCGCCGCGGTCGGTATCGGCGTGGCCGCGATCAGTCCGAGCAGGTAGAACTTCACTTCCACCCCTATTGCGGAACTCTGGCCGTCACTGCCGCGTGAACCGGTTTGCGGCGATTAAGGCGCTTCCCGCTGGGTTGGGTCAACGTGCGTCCCGGCGGCGTCGGCGATAACTTGCGCGGCGGGTTTGCCATGGCGGCCGAAGGATCAGCCCCGCTGTGAAGCGGTTAGGGTTTCCCGCATCAGCGGGCTGTCAAGACTGGCCGGCCTCGTGTAAACAACGCGTAGAGATTTCCGCGCCCGGACACGTCGCTGCTGGTCTGTTCGCCAGAACCGATCAAGAAGAGCTTCCGGCCCTCCGCACGCCTCTCAGTGGCTGCCCCGTTCATCCAGCAGCCGGTTGACCGCGTGTGTCGCCTTCTTGACTTCGACCGGGGCCTCCATCATCCTGCAGCGGCGGAACCGGTCCCCATTCTGCGCCGCAACCAGTACGTCATGCAGTTCAAGCAGAGGCCTCAGAAGGCGCCGCCTGAGTTGAACGATAATCAGCAGGCTCAGCGCGAATGAGACCGCGCCGACGAACACGGCTGCCCATGCGCCCGCTGAACCCAATCGCCGCGCCTCGAGATCCACGGCCGTCATCGCCTCCCGGTTGACGGCGATGAGAGAGCGTAGCTGGCTGATCGCCGCGGCGCGGGCTTGCGGATCGCCGTCCAGGGCGGACTTCGTGCTTGTGCGCAGTTGCCTGAAAATCTCGGCTTCGCCCTTCTCGGTGATGTTTGCGCCGATCACCTCCAACTCCGAAGCGACGCGCCGCCGCGACTCGTCCGTGAACGTAACCGCATTCGTCGCGAACTCGAAAGTGATCCGCTCAGCCGCGTCCATCGAGACAACATTCGCCTGCAATATCCGTGCGATCACAGGCCCCATGCGTACGAACAGGCCGATACACCCGAATGCCAGCGCCACATTCAGCGAGGCCAGCAGCATCGTATAGAGAAGGAGTTCTGTTCGCAGCCGCATCTTTCAACTCCGTTCCATCATCCGCGCGACCGCCCCCTGCGCCGATACGACCACCAGGATGTCGCCCTCCGCCAGGTCAGCGGCCGGATTCGGCAGGGAGATCGTCTTCTGGCCAGCGTGGCGGACGGCCACCACCGTCACGCCAAACCGGCGCGGCAACTGAAGCTGGCCCAGCGTCTGCCCCTCAAAACCCGGCGGAACTTCAAACTCCGTGATCCGGATGCCTTCGCCGAGGTCCATCTCTCCGCGGATGTTCTCATGCACCAGTTGGTTGGCGAACCGCTCGCCGAATTCACGCTCCGGGTTGATGATGACGTGCGCTCCGACCAGTGAGAGAATCCGCGCGTGGAGATCGTCATTGGCTCGCGCGATGACCCGTCGCGCCCCCATCTGGCGCAGCAGCGCCGTACAGATGATGGAAGCCTCCCGGGCTTCGTCGCCGATAGCGCAGACACAGAAGTCGCGGTTCTCGGGTGAAGTCCGCGCCAGCGCGTCGGTGTCGGTTGCATCCAGGCAGATGGATTCCGCCGCAAAGGCAGCGGAGGCCCGCACCCGCTCCTCGCGGTTGTCAACGGCAAGCACCTCCACGCCGCGTTCGGAAAGCGCCGCGGCAACGGACATGCCGAACTGCCCCAGACCGATGATGAGTGCCTGTCGTTGCATATGAACTCCCTGGTTTCTCTATCCGACGTCAACTTCTTCTTCGGGGCGGGAGACTGGAGCGGTCAGTGTCCTTCTACTCATGAACATGAGCAAGCTCAGTCCGCCGACTCGCCCTATGAACATGCAGGCCATGATAATTAACTTTCCAATCCCGTCCAGCCTCGCTGTTGCCCCGATCGAGAGTCCGACGGTGCCCAATGCCGAGAACACTTCAAAGAGAAGCGCCGCCCCGTCGATGGCCTGCGTCAACTGCAGGGCAAAGATCGCTGTGGTGGCCGTCATGGCAGCCATCAGCGTGACCGCCGCGGCGCGGTGCCGCGTCTGCTCGGCCAATTGCCGGCTGAAGAACGTGGCCCTCCGCACGCCCAGGACGATGTTGTAAGCCGAGATCATCAGCACGGCGGCTGTTGTGGTCTTGATCCCTCCCGCCGTGCTGCCGGGAGCGCCGCCGATGAACATCCAGATCATCGCCATCGACAGGCTGGCCGGCCGGAACAGCGTGAGGTCGATCGAGTTGAATCCCGCCGTCCGCAGCGTGACGGATTGGAACCACGCGTTGTGCAGCCGGTCGCTCCACGCCAGGTGGCCCAGCGAACCGTCCCACTCCACCGCCAGCAGGAACACGAAGCCCCCCATCAGCAGCGCCGCCGCGCCAGCCAACCCCAGCCGGACCTGCATCGACGCCGGACGCGACGACTTCCGCGGCAGCCGGGCGATCGCATACACCGCCACCGGAGACAGGCCCCCCGCGATGATCAGCGCCGCCACCGCATGAAGGACGAGCGGATCAGTCTGATAAGGAATCAGACTCTCGGACTGCAGCGCGAACCCGGCGTTGCAGAATGCCGAAACCGACGTGAACACGGCGCGCCAGATCGCCATGGCCGGTTCATCGCCGTGGGCCAGAAACCGGGGCAGGAGCAGGACCGCCCCAATCGCCTCGGCGGCGAAGGTCAGGCGCAGTATCCGGCGCGCGGAATCGGCCAGTTGCCCGCGCTCCCGCACATTGATCAGACTAGCCGCTGCCCCTTCATGGCGCAGGCTCATGCGGTGGCCCAGGATCCGCAGCACCGCTGTTGAGAAGGTCATGATCCCCAGGCCGCCGGCTTGAATCAGCAGCAGGATGACAACCTGGCCAAACCCGCTGAATGCCACCGCTGTGTCCAACACGATCAGGCCCGTCACGCACACCGCGCTCACCGACGTGAAAGCGGCGTCCAGCAGGTTCACTCCAGCCGGACCACTCGCGCTCAACGGCAGCGCGAGCAGGATCGTGCCCGTAAGCGAGAGCAGTAGAAACGTGCCCACCAGCATTCGCTCAGGGTGGCTGATCAGCGGCTCCCACCATGAAAGCCGCTCGATCTCGGCTCGCCGCGTACCTGGGAGGATGAATAGGGTCACAAGTGCCTGGAAGGCCCCGGAACTCGCCGCCGCCCACGGGTTGTCCAGGTTGGACATGCACAACAAGCCGGAGATCACTACCGCTCCGTGGATGAACCGCGGGCGCCACCGGTGGCTCCCGCGCGCCGCAACCGCCCAATGGATGGCAAATATCGCCGCGATCAGGAAACCCAGCGCGACAGGGATGATCACGATCGGCGTGCGCTGTGGCCGCAGAACCGAATCCGCGATCCAGAACAGCAGCGCCGCCAGCGCGGCTCCCCTGGCCCGCGCACACAGCAGCGGCGCCCTCGATGCCGGCCGCTTCAGGACATCCCAAAGACCCGCCAGCGACGCCATCGTCAGAACGATAATTGCCAGGGCAAGCGCGGGATGGATCAACAGCAGGTGCGCGGCCAGCGCAAACAGGCCCAGAATCCCCATCGTGGCGAGAGCGCGCCCGGGCTTCGGCTTCCGCACGATGATTAGTCCCGCGGAAGCCAAGCAGATCGCGGGTAGCAGCGCAGCCGCGATTGCGTCGTCCGGGGCTACCGCGAACGGGCCCGCACTCAACGCCAGCAAGGCGCCGCTGGCGGCCGCGAAGGGGCGGACAGTCTCGTGGGCGACCCGCATGGCAACTCTGGCCGCACTTTCCGGGATGGCGGCGCAAGGTCCATTCTGGCACAGCGGAGATCCGGCGGCAGCGGCGCGGCAATCATGACGGGCGCCGGAACTCCGCGCGGGCCTGGCCGGCGCGTGGTGGAAGTCCCGCTTGTCCGCGTTGCGCGCGCCGCAACCCTTTGGGCGGCAGCTCGCTTGCCGCTATAGCTTCGTTGACCGCCGTCGTGGATGAATAGCATCGGCTTCCTCCTCCCGCCTCGCTCTCACGGCGGGTGAACTGGCTCGGGCGGTTGCGCGGGCGATGCGGGTGTCAGAAACTCCTGGACAGCATCACGTGCCAGAAGCGGTTGTCCGGGATGCGCGGCTGAAGACCCAGTTGTTGCCGGTATCCCGTCTCCAGCGTTGTCTTGCCGTGCGACAGAAGCACGAAGCCGGCATAGCGCACAACGCGATGGTCCACGGTCGAATAGAAATCCCACGAGTAGGTGTGCTGCGGACCGTGGCGCAGCGTCAGTTTCCAGTTGTCGCGCTTCACCAGCGGGTGCTCCGTGTACAACTGCGTGAACAACAGCGTGCCCTTCTGGAGTGGCGAATGGAACAGCGTCCATGATTCCTGGGTTAGCAGCACCGGCAGCGCCCGCACCTTGGTCTGATACTGCATCTGCCACGCCCCAACCCAGTCCTGCGCGCCCGTCTTGACGGTCGGGAATCGCCAGCGCTGAAGACCCGCTGAGAGATGCAGCGTGTGCCCCGGCCTGGAGATGACGCGGGCGCGGTAGCTCGCCCCCGCAATCCAACTGTTGACCCTCGAAGGCGCATCATTGGTGTTCCAGCCCGACAGGGTGATCGAATCCCCTTTGCGGAACACCTCGCCCACCGACACGGCCACACGGCTCTGCCATGCCGGACCAGCTCCGAAAGTCCCCCCCAGCGTCAGTTGAAAGGTGCTGGCGAAGCCGCTCTGGAGTGAGAGTGAAACCGTGCGTTTCAATCGCGGTGAGGGTGGGGCGTTGTCACCGGCTTCGCCCAGGCACAAGGCGGGACACGGAACCAGAATCGCTAAGATCAGGAGACGGCGCATGGGACTGAGTTCTCTTTTTCGTCATGATTGTACCATTCAAGAGAGCTTCAGGTAAGAAAATCTTTTAATAAACCTCAGGCACGCGGGCCGCCCCGGCCCCGCACCGCGAGGTTGCAGGAACGGCGGTCCGACGCCGCTGCCTGATGCTCGCCAGGCCTGCCTGGGCCATGCGCGGCCCGGCGCGCCGGAGCCAGGGCCGAAGGAGTTGAATGGCCGATCAACCCGTTCGAACCGGGCGCCCGGCGGGAGGCGGATGCGAGTCGATGCTGCATCCCTCCTCACGAATCCAACCGCACAAATGCGACAAGATCGTTCCGGGCATCAGTATAATGAGTTTCGGACCCCTTGGAGGTAAACCTGATGGATTTCAAGACCCCGGTGCAAAAAGAGCACGAGGACGCGGCAGTCATCGCCCACAACTCGCGAATCGGTCTGGCCCTGTTTGCCGTCTACTCGGCAATCTACGCCGGCTTCATGATTCTGAGCGCCTTTTGGCCGCAACTGATGAGCGAGCCGTTTCTGGGCGGCGTCAACCTGGCCGTGATCTATGGTTTCGGGTTGATCGCCTCCGCGCTCGTCGTGGCGCTCATCTATGTGAAGCTCTGCCGGAAGTTCTAGGAAGGAACCACTCCCTTGATCCACGAAACCTCCTACACCGCCATCATTGTGTTCCTCATCTTCGCCGGCTCCGTTCTCGGCATCAGTTTCTACCTGGGCCGGAGGGCGAAATCCGCCTCGGGTTACTTCGCCGCCGGCGGCAGTATTCATTGGGCCGTCAACGGCATTGCGTTCGCCGGCGATTATCTGTCCGCCGCGTCGTTCCTGGGCATCTGCGGCATGATCGCGTTCTATGGTTACGACGGCTTCCTGTATTCGATCGGGTACCTGGCCGGCTGGATCGTCGCGCTGTTCATTGTCGCCGAGCCGCTCAAGCGCCTCGGCCGGTTCACTTTCGCCGACGCGCTCGACAATAAGTTCAATTCCCGGGGCATTAAACTGGCCGCCGCCATCAGCACTCTGGTGGTCAGTTGTTTCTACCTGATCCCGCAGATGGTCGGCGCCGGGGCACTGGTTCAACCTCTGCTCGGATTCCCGCACTATGTCGGAGTGCTCGTGGTCGGCGCGATTGTGACCGTGATCGTCGCCACGGCGGGCATGGTTTCCACAACCTGGGTCCAGTTCATCAAGGGCGGCATCCTGGTGATCCTGTGCGGCGTCATCACGGTGATGATCCTGATGCGCGGGGTGACCACCAAACCCACCACGGCCGGCGGCGAACAAGTGAAGGTCTTCCGCCACGGCATCTTGCCGGCCGAGATCACGGACGCGCCCGGCGCCGTGGTGTTGCCCGAGGAGGGGATCTGGCGCAACACGCCATACCTCCGCGTCAGGGACGCCGCCGGCGTGGTTTCGGTCTACCGCAAGGACGGCGGCAAGCTCTCGGAGACCCAGGTCAGCCGTGTGCGCCCGGACGGCAAGCGGTTCGTCAATGGCCTGCCGCGCGGCAAGGGGGAGGGCGAAGCGGACCTGCTGCCGGTCGGCTACGCCTCGAAGTTGCCAGGAGGCGTGGAGAAGACCGGGCCCCAGGGACCTTTCGAATTCCTCCGGACCATGCAGCAGAGCGAAGTCGTCCTCTGGCGTTCGGACAGGTTCGCCGAAGCCAACGGCGGCACGACGACGGTCTACTACCAGCAGCCTGCCTCCGGGTCTGACTTCATGGCCCCAGGCTCCAGCCCGACGTTTCAGAAGGTGCGCAGCGCGAAGTTCTTCGACAAGCTCGACTTCCTCTCGCTGATGCTCGCCCTGTTCTGCGGCACCGCGTCACTGCCGCATATTCTGATCCGGTACTACACCGTCAAGGACCAGATCAGCGCCCGCAAGAGCACCGTCGTCGGAATCGGCGCCATCGGCTGCTTCTATGTATTGACTCTCTTCCTGGGCCTCGGAGCGATGACCAGCGGCGCGCTCGACGTCAGCGACTCCAACATGGCCGCGCCGCTGCTGGCCCGCAGTATGAGTGAACTCCTGTTCGCCGTCATCTCGGCCGTGGCCTTCACCACTGTGCTCGGCACCGTCAGCGGCCTCATCATGGCGGCCAGCGGCGCGGTGGCTCACGACCTCATGTGCAACGTCCTCAAAATCCCCATGGACGAGTTTCGCAAGGTCGCCGCCGCCAAGGTCGCCGCTATCTGCGTCGGCGCCTTGGCGATCTTCCTCGGCATCCTGTTTGCCAAGATGAACGTCAACTTCCTCGTCGGCTGGGCCTTCAACATCGCCGCCTCGGCCAACCTGCCGGCGCTCATCATGCTGTTGTTCTGGAAACGCACGACCCGGCAGGGCATCACCTCTGCGATCATCGTCGGCATGGTCTCCTCGCTCGCCTGGATTCTGTTGAGCGCTCAGGCTTATAAGGACGTTTACGGCTGGAACCCGGCCGACGCGATCGTGCCGTTCAGCCAGCCGGCCATCGTTACCATCCCGCTCGGATTCCTGGTTCTGGTCGCCGTCTCGCTGATCACCTCCCGCAACGCGGACCAACCCGCTCCCGCTACGGCCCAATAGGCCCGGCGCCGCTCGGATCGGCCGGACAGTTGAGAAGCTTCTTCTCTTCCGTGTCCCAGAGAACAAACATCGCACCGGGCGAATCGAAGGCGTCGCTGACGCAAACGAATCGCGTTCCTTCGACGCTCGCCTCGTGGGCGTGGTGGAAGTGTCCGAAAGCCCATGCGCGCGGCCGGTAGCCGAGGCTGTGCCACAGCTTGCTCAATTCCAGGTCGCCGCAGTCGTCCTCCGGACCCGGATCGAAACCCGCCCGGCGGATATGCCGGTCGATGCCGTGCTCGAGGTGAGTTCTGCCGCGCAGGCCGATGCCGATGCGGGCTGGGCAGGAATGCGTCACAACCAGCTCCGGCCGCTCCCGGTTGAACAGAGCCGTGGCGTGTTCGCGCTGCCGCGGAAGGATGTAGTTGGGGAACCGGCTCAACAGGTTGTGCCGCTGCGGCCTGTCCACATGCAGCGCGCCCCCCATGAAACCCGCCTTGGATGCGCCAAAACTCGCCACCGAGGCCCGCGGCTGGTAGATCAGATTGAGTTCCTCCCGCCAGACCTCCGCTGCGCCCGAACTCAAGGACCGCCGCAACCAGCGGTGATCCTCGTGGTTGCCGTCTATGACGTGCAGCGGGACCGGATAGCGGATCCGCCGCTCGAGCGCGCGCGCCATCGTGTCCTTGTAGAATCCGAAATCGCCAACCTGAATGGCGGCGCCGATCCGGAAATCCGCTTGCGCGCGCCACAACATCTCCGCCAGTTCTTCGTGCCGGCCATGGACGTCGCCCACCAGGAGTACTCGCATGGGACTCAGGCGGTGCGCGCGAAATCGGTCTGCAATCGCGCCTGGAAAACGGTGATGTCCGCGAATACCTTCTTCAGGATGGAGCGTTCCAGCGCCGTCAGCTTGCGCAGGTCGATGTAGTTGTCCGGCTCCACTCCGCCGCTCCACTGGGCGGCCTGGTGAGCGAGCCGGATCTGCGTGAGCGCGGCATGGGCTTGAACCAACTCGTCATGGCTCGACGGCAGCAGGGCGCCCTCGTCGCGCAGCCGCCGCAGACGCTCCAGCGTGTTGGTCTCCGCGAGATGGCCGCGCAGCGCATAAATGCGGGCGAAGTTCACCAGCGGAACGATGGCGCTCTTGATGTTGAACGCCGCCGGGTGCTTGCCTGTCTGCTCCAATTGGATGTTGCCGAAGAATCCGATCGGCGGCTTGAACTGTAGCGTGCTCTGCGCCAGATGGAAGAAGAACGCCGGCTGGCCCCCTTCCAGCAGTTCCCGCAGGTGTTTTCGAAGCTGCGCCCCATGGCCCGCTTCGCCCCATGCGCACCTGAAGTCGAAGACGATGTTGACGTCACGCAGGTCCTGCGGACTGGCCACGGTCACGTATGAGGTTAGATACTCCTTCCACTTCGACAGCGGCTGGCACCACCTCGGATTGCTGGCCATGGTAAGGCCCTGGCACTTGTGATAACCCGCCTGGTCCAGCCAGTCGCAGACCTTTGTGCCCAGCTTCAGAAAGTAGCCGCGCACCTCATCATCGCGTTCGGGCTCGACGTCCGCATACACGATGGCGTTGTCCTGGTCGGTGGCCAGCGTCTGCTCATCCCGCGCCGCGCTGCCCATGACGAGGAACGTATACGGTACCGGAGGCGCTCCCAGTTCGGCTTCGGCAAGCCCGATCAGCCGCACCAGAATCGCTTCGGAAACCGTGGACATGATGCGCGTGATGTGCTCGGTCCGCGCGCCGCTTTCCAGCAGCGCTTTCACGAACACGGGCAGTTTCGCCTGGCTTTCCTTCAGCGCTTCCGGCAACCGGGCGCCCTTGATTTCGCTCAACAGCATGGCCAGTGCGTGGCGCTGGCCGTGCAGTATCTCCGCCGCCGTCAGAATCCCCGTGGCCGCTCCGTTTTCGTCGACCACCAGCAGATGCCGGATGTTGCGCTCCTGCATCGCCAGCGCCCCCTCGAACAGCAGCGCGTGTCCGGCAATCCGCACCAGCGGCGCGCTCATGATTCGCGAGACGGGCAGATCGGCGCCGGCTCCCGCGGCCAGCACTCGGTTGCGCAAGTCCTGGTCCGTCACGATACCAACCGGTTCGCCATCCGCGGCCTTGACCACGATCGCGCTCGATCTCGCCTGCGACATCATGGCCGCCGCGCTCCCCGCCGGCGTGTCCAATCCGCAACTCGTCATCGTGATCGCCGAAGCCTTGATGGAGCGCGTGGCCAGCGGCAGCATGCTCTGCAACTCGGCCAGCAGCCGCGCCAGCGCATCCTCGGTCTTCCGCCGCGTCGCCGCGTCCTTCATGAACAGAATCTGGCCGCTGCGCTCCCCCAGGGTGACCGGCGCGTCCGCCAGCAGCACGTTCACCGCCTCACCGTCCTTTGCGAGAAGTCTCGCCCGCCGCTCCGGCGTGGCGCCCGTCCCCGCAACGGGTTCCAGTATCCGGTCCAACGGCAGCGCCGCCAGCTCCTCCTCCGTGTAGCCCAGCAGATTCAGCAGCGTCTTGTTTGCGTACACCGGCCGGCCCTGCATCACCAGCAGTATGCCCTCCGTCGCCCCTTCAACCAGCGACCTGTATTTCTCCTCCGACTCGCTCAAAGCCGCGGCCGCCCGCCAGCGCTGACGCTCCAGGTCAAGCCCCTGCTTCGTGATGAAACCCAGCAATGCCCCTATGACGATCGAGATGAGGACCGAAATCTGCAGCACCCGCCGGATCACCAGGTTGATCTCCGCCCGCACATCCTCCAGATACACGCCCGTCCCCACGATCCAGCCCCACGGCGCGAATCCCTTCACGTAGGACAGCTTCGGCCCCACCCGCTGCGCGTCATCCTTCCATTGCCAGACATACTCGATGTAGCCGTCGCCCGTTTTCCGGACCAGTCTGACGGCCTCCACGAAAAGATCGTTGCCCGCGGGATCGGAATACTCCGAAAGGTCCTGGCCGTCCAGGTCCGGGCGGTATGGGTGCATCACCATGCGCGGACGCATGTCGCAAATCCAGAAGTAGTCCTTGCCGTCGTCGCCGAACCGCAGTTGCTGAACACGCGCGATCGCCGCCTGTTGGGCGGCCGGCCGCGTGAGCGCGCCGCGCTTTTCCTGCTCGTGCAGCCCTGACAACTCACTCCATGCCACCTGCGTCAGCTCCCGGATCATCTCGCGCTTGCGCTCGACGATGTTGTTTTTCATGGCCGGGATGATCACCGCGAAAATCAGTCCGAGAAAGAGCGCAAACGTCAGGATGGAAGGGGAGATGATGTTGAGCGCGAGATGCCGCCAGGGCAATCGCCCCTGTAATGTTCCTCCGGCGTTCAGGT
This sequence comes from Candidatus Solibacter sp., assembly GCA_013822245.1. Lineage (GTDB taxonomy): Bacteria > Acidobacteriota > Terriglobia > Bryobacterales > Bryobacteraceae > PNKE01. The sequence goes on along the minus strand of PNKE01000051.1, from coordinate 1,460 downwards.
TCGCTTGCCGCAAGAGCAGCCACCTCCGGTAGGCTCTCTGCTGGATGCTATCACACGCAAGTTGTGGCCTTGGGCCGCACAACGCTACCCATGGTAACCGCCGGTCACGGGCGGGCTGGCTTTCTTGCCGACACGGCCTGGAAGCAGGCTGTCCAGCGCCGCGTGGGGAGCTTGCCCATGAGCGCAAAGCAGCGCAGCAGAAACGTAATCGGCGCCTCTGCTCTCCGCCCGAATATCCTTCGCAGGAGAAGGAACCCGGCGGTTGAGATGAGCCGGGGATTATGCAGCAGCCAGCCGGTCTGCTCCACCTCGAACCCGGCCTCGCGCAGGATGCGCTTCAGCGTGCGCATGGACGGCGTGTAGCCAAGGTAAAAGGGCCCGAACCGTGTGCGGCCAAGCAACCTGAGCGGCGGATAGAGCGGATTTGAAGGGTTGTCGAGTGTCAGGATGAGGAGTCCTCCGGGCCGGATCATCCGATGGATCTCCTGGATGGAGCGTGTGAAGTCGCCGGGATCGGCGAAGTGGTCGAGCGTCGAGGTGGAGATCACAAGGTCGAATGCCTCAGTCCTCAGCGCGGCCTGCCGCACATCGGAGACGATTGCCCGGCCGCGGGCAACGCCCAGCGAGGCCGCGCGGGTGGTGGAGAACGATTCGTCGATGCCGCAGACAAATTGCGCGAGTGGCAGAATTCCGGGCATGATACGGTCCTCTCCGAACGCCTCCTCGAAGAGGTCCGTCTTCAGGATGCGCCCGGCCCCAGGGTGATCCCACCATCTTCGAATCAGGTCCAGATGGACATCCCGCTTCTGCCTGGCGACAATGTCATCGAGATACCAGGACGGTTTCGGCCGCTCTCCCAGTGCCTCCCAGTCAGCGCGGCTCAAGGCTCTCCCCCGTCATGCCCCGCGGGTCGATGCAGCGAACCCGGAGCCATCACGATGCGCATGACTGTAGAGCATATCAATCCGATCCAGGGCCATGCGCGAATGCGGGCCGGCCCGTGTGGCAGTCTCTGACGGTGGCGGGTCCGGGAGTACCTCGGCGGCGTTCTGCCCGGACCCGCCAATGTCGGCATTCAAAGGATGCCGGGGCGCACACCGGCTGCCTGGGCGGCAGGTCGCCGGACGCTTACGCTCTACCTGCCACCGTACTCGCCAGTCCTCAACCCATTCGGGAAGCTCATCTCCAAACTCGAAGCGCTGTTACGGAAAGCAGCCCTGCGCAACGCCGATGCACCCTCGACGGCGATCCGTGCGCTTCTCGAATCGCTCACGCCAAACGAGTGTCCGGACTGCTGCCACTCTCGCCGCTATGTTCACGCTGAACTCAAAACCGATCTAATCCAACTTCCGGGGTTGTGAGCGGCTGGAGAATTTTTTGCGGCCCTTGGGCCGGGGCAAGTGCGTTCCTACAAAAGGCTGGTCTTTTGTTTTTAGTTCCGGCTTGGAATCTGTTGAAAA
>PNKE01000079.1 GCA_013822245.1 Candidatus Solibacter sp. | reverse complement strand
CCGTCTGCTGGTTTCGTTGAAATCGCGATGTGGCCGCATCAGGCTGCCGGGTTCGCGCCGGGTTCGCAAAGTGGGGACAGGTCCACCCCGGGATTCAAATCCACTTGTCGATCCAGCCGAAGGCGTCATCTTGCATTTGGGGTGTGAACGAGTGTGGGACATCATAGAAGGCGGCCCGGAAACGCTCGGGGACCTCAGCCTTCGTGAAGATATCCGCAAGCTTCGAGGCTGCACCCTTCATGCCTGACATCGGAAACAGCCGGTCCCTGGAACACTGCAGCACCATCAAGGCCCCTGGCGCAATTAATCCGCTTAAGTCAGGGAGATCCAGCCATCCGTACAAGCCCGGCACAAACGCCATCCACGTATGCGATCGGACATGATTCCGAAGCTGCGCCTGGAACTCGGTCATCCAGCCCACGATGCACGCGACCTTGATTCTGGGCTCCGCGGCGATCAGATGAGCGGTCCGGAGTCCGCCAATCGACAAGCCGAGCGCGCCGATTCGTGAACTGTCCACCTCGGGCCGGCCGCAAAGATAATCCACGGCGCGGCGGTCATCCCAGACCAGCAGTCCGGGCCATGTCGCCCCGGCTGAAAGTATCGACTTCGCCGTCAGTTCTTCATGAATACGGCAAATCCTGTCTACGGTCCGCAACCACTGCTCGCTGCCCTGCCGGAACTCAGTCAGCGACTGCAACGCGGGTTGAGCGTGTTCCACGACGTAGCCGCCCGGGAGACTTTCCACGGCCAGACGGCGCTCACCGAAGTAAAACGCGTCAATGACGACGACCACATAGCCCCTTCGCGCAAGATCCTCCGCATACGGCCGGCCATAGGCTCCGGACCGGAACTTGCGGAGAGGTTCACAGTCATTTTCTCCGGAAACGATCTTCTCGCGCCCCCACACATACCTTCCACTATGGCAATGCGCGGCGACGATGCCCGGCAGTCGCCCCTTGCGAGAGGACGGCATCAGCACGCTTGCGGGGATGGAGTATGGCGCGCCCGTGCTGATGCGAACCTGTTCGATCGTCAGGCCGTCACGTTCGACCCGTGAGATACGCTCGGCCGCCACCTGACCGGCTGGCGGAGCATAGCTGAGGCATTCGACAAACCGCGCTCTGGCGCGGGCCTTCCACGTCTCCAGCGAGGCAAAAGACGGGTTGAGAAACGACAACCGCGGCGGGTGGGATTTGCTCATCCAATCCACCATCTCGAAGTAGTTTGGAAGGTCTGGCGACTCCCCAGCAGACTTCGCGCGGTCCGTCCGCGCGGACTCTGCCGTGGCCGGCCCAGACTGTCCGATCGCCAGAGCCTGTCCAATAGATGCGAAACCGAATGCCCTCCGGCCGAGAGACCCGGGCTGATGAAATAGAGCCGATTTCAGGGACACGGGGCGAGCCTGCGCTTTCCTGTGGCGAGGATATAGTCAATCTTGCTATGCTATGGCGGCTGTAAGCTAGAACACCAGCCGGAAGACCATCTGGATTCTTCTTGCGTAGCCTTGCTGCGCCGTGACGTGGCCAAAGGCCGTGCTCGTTGGGCTTGTGTTGGGCCCCGCGAAATTAACGTGATTCATGGCGTTGAGGAACTCCGCTCTGAATTGAGCATTCATTCCCTCCCTGATCAACGTATTCTTGAGAACGGAGAGATCCCAATTGGTGATTCCGTCTGCCCGGATATTATTGAATCGCGTCGGCATCAGGCGGTAGTTGTGGCTCAATTGCCGGGCTGGGATCTTCTCGAAGCCAGCATCGGTATTGAACCACCTCTCCGGTTTCCGTTCACTGTCGGGCAGAGTGATGTCGTGGATATCGCCGATGAACAGCGCATTGCCAAATCCCAGAGGAGCCCCCGATTGCGCGGTGTAGACTCCCTGAAGCTGCCAGCCTCCGGCGACACGCTCGACGAAACCACTCGCTGCCGTCAGGAACCGCTGGCCCCGGCCAAAAGGCAATTCCCACATTCCGCTCACAACCAGCCGGTGGGGCCTGTCCTGATCCGAGATGACATACTCGAGTGGCGAGAAGTAGCCATTCAACCGGCTCGTTGCCTGCATGTATTTCGACCAGGTGTACGCTCCTGTAATACTGAACCCGCTTGAGAACCGCCGCTCCAGCTTCAGTTGCCCCGAATGGTACCAGGAGTAACCAAGATTGTCGGTTGTATTCAGCCCTGTAAAATGAGCGAACTGCCCGCCGGACAACAGGTGCCCCCGGGAAACCGTCTGATTCGCGAGACCCGTGCCTGGCAACAGGGGGAAGAAAGGATTCGGCACCTGTTGAGTCAGGTGGTTGATCACTGGCTGGTCCCGGAACGGAGATCGGCTGAGGTGCTCCAAGGGCATATTGAGCAGCGGTCTGGGGGTCTCCAGGTCACTCCCATAATTTCCCATATACGAAATATCGAGCAGCCACTGGCCTGGAAGCAATTGCTGGATGCCGAAGTTCCAACGCTGTTGCAGCGGAGCCAGTGGCCGATCATAGAAGAACTCCGTGGATCGGCCCAGGAAGGTGCGAAGTCCTTCGCGTGACCCTGGAGGGGGCTGGATACCACCCGGGAATGGATTGCTCAAGGGGGCCTGGAAAGTGAGGCCATTGTCAATTGAAGGAATCAACTCCGTCCGCTGGCTGAAACCAGTTTGAATGGAATCCATCCGCTGGCCGCCGAGTGGTCCATAGTAGAATCCGTACCCGCCGCGGATCACGGTTGATTGACGGGCGGCAAAGGCGAAGCCGAACCGTGGCATGATGTTGTTTTTGTCTCTGCGCCACAGAGTCCTGGGCTGGCCCGCCGTTCCGGGGAACTGAAGCCCTCCCATCATATTGAACTGCTGCAGCGGTATCTCCGCGATTGGATTTTGTGCGTACCGGGCTCTCACCTGATCATTGATCGGATTTTGAACAGTGTAGTCATATCCCCGTACCGTCCTGTTAAAACGCTCAGTCAGCGGCCCCTCCAACTCATACCGGACGCCAAGATTCAGCGTCAGGCGGCGGGTTACGCTCCAATCGTCCTGCAAAAACACCGAGTAAGTGCTCGATTGTTGGGCGAAGCTGTCCTTCCGGTCAACTCCGCCACCGGTTGGCAGGCCGAAAAGCATGCTCGCGAGTCCCTGGCCCTTCGGGGAAGCCTCCGAGTTGTCGAATGGACCTCTGGTCCAGCCCGTGAAGAAGTCAAAGCTGCCGGACGATGCGTTATGCGGATCCCGCTGGAATGTCCGATAGTATCGGGCCCCGCCGCCATATTTTATTGAGTGCCTGCCTCGGACCGTGGAGACCTGGCCTTCCAGTGCCCAGTTCTGGTGAGGATATCCCCACCAGTTGTTTACCGTTGGGGCGTAGTTGGCGATATTGATATGGGGAAAAGCGCGGACGCCGGGATCGATCGCATCGGTGTAGGCTCTGGGAAAACCCAATGATGCCAGGTCAAAACCGATGTTGTCCGCTTTCGGAAACTGCAGAATCGCGAGCCGGTAGAAGGCGCTGCGCACATTAAGCACAGTGCGGGGACTCAGCTCATACACGTCATCGACGACAACCGAATACTGCGTCCAGTCTTCGTTGTTTCCTGTGGCGATGGTGCCGAACCAGTCGCTGTTGTCGCTTCTCCGGTTATAGGTGTTGAAACGGCCGAACATCCGATGGCGGCTGCTGAAATTGTGGTCGGCTCGCGCGATGTGGTTGTAGTACTTAATATGTTCCTGAGCATTCACCTTCACCAGATTGTTCGTAAAATCCACCGTGCCCGGATCATTTGGTAGCGCGAAATACGAGAGTATCTTGGTTGCGATTGGGTCAATCCTGTGGGCGGGGATTATGTTGCCCGGCAATGGCTGGACAGCAAACCGCCCCCCTGCCGCCGGAACGCGGGTGGCCGGATCGTAAATTTGATACTGCGGGCCCACCCTGGTGAGGCCGGAAAAGTCACCACGCCGTTCCGCCTCGGTCGGAACCGTCAGAATCGAACCTCGCGGCCGGCCTTCCTTGATCCCTTCGTAACCGTAGGTGAAAAAGGTCCGGTTGCGGCCATCGTAATTCGGCAGCGTAACTGGTCCGGTTAGGCTGCCGCCCCAGCGGTGGTAGTTGAAGTCCGGTCTAGGCTGGCGAGCGCGATTGGCGAAGAAAAGGTTCGCGTTCAGGCTTGGTCTCAACATCGAATAATAGGCGGACCCGTGGAAATTATTGCCGCCCGCCTTCGTGGTGACCGCCGTCAGCCCCCCTTGCGTGTGCCCAACGCTTGCATCATAGATCGTGCTCTGCACCTTCACTTCGCTCACCACATCCGCCGGAGGCGTATAGCCAGCCATCAGGTCGCCCCTGCCCCACCGGTTGTTGAGCGCCGTGTTCGGTGCGCCATCGAGGGTAATCTCACTCCGGTTCGCACGCACGCCCCCCATCGAGTAACCCACGATGTGCGTGGGTTCAAAAGGACGATCGAGCGATGGGTTCTGGGTGAAAGCAACACCCGCGGTCAGCGTCATCAAAAGAAAGGGGTTCCCATGCGCGACGGGGAGTTCGGCGACCCGGCGGGTGTCCACCACCTGCCCAAGTGACGCACTCGCGGTCTCCAGCACGGGTGACTCCGAGGTAATCGTGACCTGCTCACTGACATCCCCGAGTTCCATCGAGACCGGTACCGCCAGGCGGTCACCCAGCCGGAGTTGGAGATTCCGCCGGACAAAGGACTTGAAACCAGCGGACTCGGCGGCCAATTGGTAGATGCCGGCATTCAGAAAGCGTGCCTCGAAGTTGCCCTCCTCGTTCGAAACGGCCGTCACCATGACATTGGTGGCAACATTTGTAATGCGAATCTTCGCGCCGGGTATGATGGCGCCGCTGGCATCCGTCACGATACCGACGATCGTGCCCCGGTTCTCCTGGCCGAACAAAACGCCACCCACCAATGAGATCGCCATCCATGCGGTCAGTACTCTGAGGAGCTTTCGGAGACCTTTATCCGCCATTTTGTGTTCCTTCCTTGTCCGCATCCTTAGGCTTGAAGATGCATGTGATTCGAACCCCCACGCTCGGACGTTCCGATCCGAGAAAACCCATAAGTTCATTAGTGAACTCTGTTCACGAGTGAACTTGGCTCAGGATAGGTCCCGAGGCATACCGTGTCAAGCAAAATCGAACACAAAATCGAACACGCCGGAATCGAGTGGGCCTGGAACCGGCGTTGCACACTCTACCAAGCCCCAATGGTGGACCTGACGCTTCAGTCGGCGCCAGCGTAAGCGGCTGTCCTCAAAGGAGTGCGGAGAGGGAGTTCAGCGGGCGGGCGGTCAGGTCAGATTCGCCGCGGACTGTGGGGTTGCGCGGAACGGGCAGCTCAGTGACGCGGCAGACTCTTGCGATCAATGAGTGCGTGGCGGACGTAAACGAAGGGGTCGACCTGACGGCCGCCGAGGATCTTCATGATCAGGTCCACTAAGGCGGGACCATAGTCGTGAGAATTGAAGCTGACAGTCCCGATGAATGGCGAATCCGGCGCGGCAATCGCTGCGAGTGCGCATTCGGAGCCGTCATGCCCCACAATTGCAGCCGCAGGCTTGGTGGGCAATCGCCCGAGAGCATCGAGAGCGCCCAGCGCGTTCTCATCACTCGTACCAGAGATGAGCACCCGGCTGCCCGCCGGAAGTCTGGCGAGCCTGGCCTCGGTGACCTTCATCGATACAGTGCGGTCACCCTCACCATCAACACGAATGATGCGGTTCTCGTCGAAACTTCCGAGCACCTGCCTGATTCCAGCTACTACGCCGCTCATCCGAGCCTGAAGTGTGGGCCCGCCGATAGAAATGTCCAACAGCAGGAGGTGGTCGACATGACCTCGCCACTCCGAGAGTGCAAACTTCGCCAGAGCGGATCCGGCCGTCCACCCGGCCCGGTAGTTGTTCGGACCAAAGTAAACAGCGCCAGGCTGTGGAATGTGGAGTGCGATGGTGGGGATCTTCGCCCGCGCGAAGATGTCGGCAATCGCCGGCGCCGCCTGAGCGTTGTTCTGGAACTCAACCGCGATATCGACAGCTTCATTCGCGAGTTGCCGCGCGTTGGCGATGGCTACGTCCCCATTGTCTTGATTGTCGAGGACGATGACCTCGATGCCAGACTGCTTCGCCGTTTCAGTAAAACTTTGGACCGCACTCACGGAAACGGCGACGCTCTGACTTAGGCCTGCCATGCCGACCTTGATCGGCCGCCGCGCCGGGTTTAACCGATACTTCCTGGATGCAACTTGCGAGATGTAACCTCGGTGGACCAACGTGAACAGGATTCTAAACGCCGTTGTGTGCGGGATGTTTGTCCTCTCCGTGACTTCACGGAGTGTTAGTTCATCCCCCTTGGATCGAAACGCCTCCAAGATATCCAGCGTCTTGGAAGTGGTCGGGACTAAGTACTTGTCCAAGGTCTTCTTGGCCGACAGAGGCATTCATCTCACCCAAAACTGGTCATAGCACGAGTTTGCCCCCTCATGTCAACAGCGGTGACGATTGGGCGCACCAACATTATACAGAGCGTTTCGCAGCAGACAAGACGGCCGACTCGGAGGCTCGCGACACCGCGCCTCGCTCATGCTACCGAGGAGCGGGGTTCAGACGATTGTGACGGAGGCGTCTGACGGGTTCGCCGTTTTGGTGAAACTGGCAGGCGGGCCGGGGGTGTTGGGGATTTCCGGGGGTTTTGCGTGTTTTTCGGGGTGGAGGGGCGCGGGCGGGGTGAGTTTGGGCGGGTGGGGTTGTGCAGCGGGGAGGGTCTGGGCTTTTGGGCGTGAAAATGGCCGGCGGAAGGCGAAAAGAGGGGCAAAAAGCGGTCAAGGCAGCAGAGCCGTCTGCTGGTTTCGTTGAAATCGCGATGTGGCCGTATCAGGCTGCCGGGTTCGCCGAGAGTGACGGGTTCGCGGGTTCGCAGACGGGTTCGCCCAGTAGAAAGTATGGAGCGCGCCAAATATGTACGGGTTGCCGGCCGCCGCGGTATTGCTGCGTTCGTGGTAGGTGGCGAAGTATAGGAGGCCGCCCTGGGCCTGCGAGCCGGGAGTTTGGGCGGCAATCGCCAGCGTGGCCGCGTTGCTCACAGCCGAGGAGACCGACACGGTCAGGGGAACGGCCGGTCCTGGCGGCACTGCTTCCGGGACAACGAAGTCGATCTGATCGAGACCCGGGATGCCAGGCGCCGGTCCCGAATAGGTGAACTGCGCGGGTGCGTTGCCTACGCGCAACTCGGGGAGGATTTGCTGTTGGCTTCCCAGGCCGGTCAGATAGAGCCGGATCGTCTGGCCGCTCCGGGCGGGCTTGTCTGGCGAAACCACCAGCCCATCCGCGTGCGTGGCGGCCGCCGGTCCGCCTGGCGTGGCATCGAGCGTGAATATCCCCGGCGCATGCGGAGCGGTTTGAACGGCTACTGGAGTAGAATCAGCGCCCGCACGGCTCACCACGAGGGTTCCCCCGGACGCGGGGACGACGAAGGTGATCAGGTTCGCGGACACGACGAAGAGTTGCGCCGGTGTCCCACCCATCAGCACGCGCGTTCCGGCGAGGCTCACGGGCAAAGACGGAAACGGGGCGTGCACCGTGGCTGTAGCAAGACCGCTTCCATGGATGGTGGCGATCGATCCCGGAGCCACAACCGGGCCCCCGCTGGCGGCGTTCACCACCGATGAGACAACCGGCCGCGGCTGGCCAAGGGCGACTTGGCCTTGTATCAGTACGGCCAGTTTCCCCGTTACGGTAAGCGGGCCGATCGACAGGCTGTTGGGGCCGATCACCACCGCGGAGCCGGTGAGCGGTGTTCCGTTCACGGTCACTTGCAGCCCGGTAACTCCGGAGAACCCGCCTGTTAGCGTCAGCGCAGGGGCGAGGATCTCTGCTTCCTTCATCGTGAGCGCGGGATCATAGGTGGATTCGATGAGCTTGTCGATCTCGATCACGAGCGGTCTGTCCACCGCCAACCGCGCACGATCCAAGTCGATGGTCACGCGCGCGGCGCGCGAAAGTTCCATTGCCAGGCTGTTGCCGGTATGATCGCGGCGGACGCGGATCGCGCCCGGCTTGTTCTCCCAAGGAGTTGAGATCTCCAGCTTCGCCCAAAAGGCGTTCTGGTGCTTGTCGGTGTAGGTCTTGTAAAGGATGCTGTCCGGACTGTGGACCCGCTTCCGCCGGGCGAAGAAATCCATGATCCCGAGCAGGCGGCCCGGATTCCGCGGGTCCTCTACGCCCTCGTCTCCAGCCGCCACCGGGGTTCCGCTGATCCACTTGGGATCGGTGATGTGTGAAACCGGCGTGAACATGTGCGCCCAGTCGTAACCCTCCGGATGCCGTTTCTTCAGTTCCGAGAGTGTTGGCGTGTGCCCGAAACAGAGATTTGTCTGGCCGTGACAGCCGTGCCAGCCGTTGTTGAGGGTCATGTGGAACCCGTGGAGGAAGATCCCGCTCGATTCCACGTTATTCGTAACGCTGTCGGCCGTCCCATGGGCATGAAATAGAGGGATGTTGTAGGCGTTCTCGATCAGGAAACGGCCGCTGGTGATGGCATACATCGTATCCACGCGCGGACTGTCGCCGGGCTTGCCGCCCGCCATCCCTTCCTTGCAGGCGGCCGGCTCGGGCCGGCGGACGAAAATCTCGTAGCTGTCGGACGCCGGACCCATCGGCGCCATGGCCGCGAAAAAGTCCGGGTTCTTGAGGCCGATGGCGTACGTGCCGCGGCCGCCCATCGAAAAACCGAACAGGTATATCCGGTCCGGATCGATCGGGTAGTTGGCCTGCGCCCAGCGAATGGCGTCGAAGATGTCCTGCTCGCCCGGCCCGACGTCGGGATCCGGGTTGTCGACGTAGCCCGCCGAGGTCTGCCAGGGGCACCCCTTTTGCGCCAGACCCCAACGGCGCCCGTCGGGAGCGATTCCTATCCACCGGCGGCGCGCCAGTTCCGACGAAGATTGCTGGAGCGTACCGAACCCGCCGGCGCCGTGGAGGTGGATCACCAAAGGCACGGGGCCTTCCCTGGCCGGATCGAAGTTCTCGGGCACGAACAGTTGCCCGGCCATGCGGACGCCGTCGACGGAAGAAGCGTATTCAAAAGTCCGCGTGACGGCAGGTCCGCCAGGGCTTGCATAGGTGATATTGATCGAGGCCTCGGCCTGTGCTCCGCCAGTTCCCATCGCACGAGCGGTGAGTCTGTGGGCGCCGGCGGTCAGGGCGCCCTCTTCAATAACGACACTCCACTGGGCCGTGCCGTTGGCGGGCTGCGGCTGCCCGTTGTCGATCGCCAGCGTCACCGAGCTGGCGCCGGAGGACGTGCCGCGAACGGTGATCGTTCCGCTCACGCGGGCGCCGTTGGCGGGTGAAGTGATCGCCACCGTAACTCCCGGCTGGGCCTTGATGCCGGAAAGCAGGCCTGCGGCAATTACTATCGCGGAAGCGAGCGTGACCTGGCGGCGGCGCATAGTAGTGTGTAGACGTATCATATCGTGCTGAACACACCGCGGCGGGAAGAACTCTTGTCTCATGCAAGCCTGGGCAGGAGTTCGGCGATCAGTTGCAGCGGGAAGCCGGCGATCCGGCGCAGCACATCCGACTATACGCATATGGCTCCACGCCCGCCTGCTGGCACCAGACCAGCAGGCTGCGCGGCACGGCAGCCGTTTCACCGCCCCCATCGAAACCACCGCCCGCCACCGATCACGCAGCGCTGCGCGAGTCTCCGGCCCCGTTCGCTCTTCATGACAGACAGTATCCGTCTTCACCCCAAACCCGGGCCAGATGGTTTCACCGGACGGGTACGATGCTCATCCATCGGACACGAGAAAAACCGGTTCTGCCACAAGTGCCCCGACCGCAGCTTCCGCGCATTGAAATACTGCGCATACCGCCCATGCGCCCGCCTCAGCGCCACGGCCAGCGACGCGGCTTCGCGCGGCGCCGCAATCAGGTGTATGTGGTTTGGCATCAGGCAGTAAGCCAGAATCCTCAACCCCGCCCGCTCGCTGTTTTCCTTCAGCAACCGCAGGTACGACACCCTGTCGCCCCGCGTGTAGAACACCATCTGGCGACCCGTCCCGCGCTGCGTCATATGATGCGCAACCTCCGGAATCACAACTCTCGCAACCCTCGGCATTGGCTTCGCCTCCTTCATCTATTCAGTGGAGCCAACGCCGAAAACTTCTCAACAATTCCAGCTGGGACGGGTCAGGCTGTCCCGGATTCTTGTTCGCCGACGCCTGATCCCGAAGGAATGAGGAGGGTTCACACTTGTACTTCCCAGGCGTGGGAGCACCCAGCACATGTTAGCTGCTGGTACGCTATTTTTCTCATCACAGGCGCCTCATACTCCACTTCGGAATACCCGGTGAATTCGTCCTCCCGGGAATAGTGATCAATCCTTCGGTAGCGGGTTTCTGTAGTCTCGTAGCTACGTGACTTGCGTCCAGCAACGGTAGTCTGAAGACTTTTGCATTTCGGGCATCGTCGCCTCTCTTGCTCCAGCCTCTTCATCTCGGCATCGGCTTTAATACCTTCTTTCTCCCTTTCTGTCCTATATATGTAATTGCTTATGTAGTCGGGAGCAAAAAACCAATAAATAGGAATCCCGATCATCCACAACACGCCAAACAGTGGACTCAGATATCCGACAACCGGCGTGCCCAGCAGCCACGCGATGATTCCCACGAAGAATATCGCGTTGCATTTGTCGACTGCACTCTTCGGATACTTCTCCATGTGAGTCTCTTTGAGCGAGTGGGAGGCGAAAGCTACTCCACCCATCCTATTTCGTGAGTTCGAAACTCTCTGCAATCAGTGAGTGGATGTTCATATCAAAGGTGAGTCCATTCGCATTGGATTGTTGTGACAGGCCAGGAGGCCTGTCCTACTTGAGTTTGGGGCCGTGGGCTTCGAGGCCGCTGGCGCCGGTTTCCTGGCCGGCGAGGAGTTCGAAGTTTTCGATGAAGCGCGAGGCGAGGCTGCGCATTTTCTGGTTGTAGTCTTCGCGGCTGGACCAGGTGTTGGCGGGGTCGAGGATGGACGAAGGAACGCCTTCGCAGGATTTGGGGACCTGGAGGCCGAAGACGGGTTCGACCGTGTATTCGACGTTGTCGAGTTTGCCGGTAAGGGCGGCGTCGAGCAGGGCGCGGGTGTGCTGGATGGAGATGCGCCTGCCGATGCCGAATGCGCCGCCGGTCCAGCCGGTGTTGACCATCCAGACCTTGGAGCCGTGCTTCATGATGCGGGTTTTGAGCATCTGGGCGTATTTGTAGGGGTGGTGGACCATGAAAGGTCCGCCGAAGCAGGCCGAGAAGGTGATGACGGGTTCGACGCCGAGGCCGATTTCGGTGCCGGCGATCTTGCTGGTGTAGCCGCTCATGAAGTGGTAGACGGCCTGGTCGGGGGTGAGGCGGGAGATGGGGGGCAGGACTCCGGAGGCGTCGCAGGTAAGGAACACGACGTCGTTGGGGTGGCCGGCGCGTTTGGCTTCCAGGGCGTTGTCGATGTAGCTCAAGGGGTAGGCGCCGCGGGTGTTTTCGGTGAGGCTGGAGTCGTTGAGATCGAGTTCGCGGGTACGGGGATCGAAGACGACGTTTTCCAGGATGGTGCCGAAGCGGCGGGTGCAGGCGTGGATTTGCGGCTCCGCGGAGGCCGAGAGGCGGATCATTTTGGCGTAGCAGCCGTCCTCGAAGTTGAAGACGCCGGAGTCGCTCCAGCCGTGTTCGTCGTCGCCGATCAGGTGGCGGCGGGGGTCGGCGGAGAGGGTGGTTTTGCCGGTGCCGGAGAGGCCGAAGAAGATGGCGACGCCGCCTTTGCCGTCGACATTGGCCGAGCAGTGCATGGGCAGGACGCCCTCGAAGGGGAGCAGCGCGTTGAGGACGGTGAAGATGGTCTTCTTGATCTCGCCGCCGTAGCAGGTGCCGCCGATGATGGCGAGACGGGCGGCGGGGTTGAGGACGATGAAGGTTTCGGTGCGGGTGGAATCGACCATGGGGTTGGCGTTGAAGCCGGGCGCGGCGATGACGGTGAAGTCAGGGACGTGCTTTTGGGCCATGTCGAGCGTTTCAGGCTTGATGAACATGGTGCGGGCGAACAGGCTGTGCCAGGCATGCTCGGTGATGATGCGGACGGGCATGCGGTAGTCGGGGTCGGAGCCGGCAAAGCAGTCCTGGACGAAGACATCCCGGCCCTGGAGGTAACCGAGTACGCGGGAGAGGAGCGTATTGAAGGCTTCGGGAGCGAAGGGCCGATTGTAGGTCCCCCACCAGATCCATTCCTCGGACGTCGCCTCTTTGACGACGAACTTGTCGGCGGCAGCGCGGGCGGTATGTTTGCCGGTGTGGACGATCAGGGGGCCATGCCGGGCGAGCCAGCCTTCGCCGCGAAAGATGGCCTCTTCATAGAGGGCGGCGGCGGAGAGGTTCCAATAGACGCGCTTGAGGTTGCGGAGGCCGTGGTTTTCGAGGCCGTAGACGGAGGCGGAAAGGTTGGCTTCCTTTTGGCCTGGGGTGGGGATGTCGGAGTAGATGTTCATGGGGGACTCTGGTTACATCCAGTCGCGGACGAGGCGGCGGTCTCCGAGGTAGAGTTCGTTGGGCGAAGTGGGGTCCAGTGCCCAGCGGATGCGTTCGATGCCTTCGGTGATCTCCTTGGCCGCGCCGCAGAAACTGACGCGGAGGTGGCCGTCCATGCCGAACTCCTTGCCGGGGACGGTGACGACGCGGACCTTTTCGAGCAGGAACTCGGAGAGTTTCTGGGAGTCCTTGTAGTAGGCGCTGAAGTCGGGGAAGGAGTAGAAGGCGCCCTGGGGGCAGGTGACCTTGACGCCGGGAAACGCCCGGAAGTGGCCGACCAGGATGTTGCGATTATTTTCGAGCGTCAGGCGGAGGGAATCAATGGAGGACTGGACACCGTTGAGCGCGCCGACGGCGGCATACTGCGACGGGGTGGCCGGGCCGGAGGTCTGTTGGCCCTGGATGGTGGCCATGGCCTGGATGACTTCCTTGTTGCCGACGGCCCAGCCGATGCGGAAGCCGGTCATGGCGTACATTTTGGAGACGCAGTTGATGACGACCAGTTTGGAGGAGTCGATGCCGGTGTTGGTGTATTCGTAGCAGTTCACGGGCGGTTTGCCGTCGAAGACGAGGCGGTTGTAGGTGTCGTCCATGATGAGCCAGAGGTTGCGCTTTTCGCAGAGCGCGACCATGCCGGCGATGAAGCCGGGCGAGTACATGGCGCCGGAGGGGTTATTCGGGCTGTTGAGGATGACGGCCTTGGTGTAGCTGCCCATGGCGGCTTCGAACTCTTCGATGGTGGGGCAGAACGAGCCGTCTTCGGCCTTGACGACGACCGGGACGCCGGCGGCGAGTTTGACCATTTCGGGATAGCTGACCCAATAGGGAGCGGGGAAAATGACCTCGTCCTTGGGGTCGAGGATGGAGTGGAGCAGGACCATGATGGCCTGCTTGGCGCCGGATGAAGCGATGACGTTGACGGGCTTTACCAAACGATTGTAGTGTTGTTCGGTGTAGCGGATGATGGCCTTCTTGAGAGCCGGGATGCCATCGGCGGGAGTGTATTTGATGTCGCCGGAGTTGAGGACGCCGGTGCAGGCGACGATGGCGTCGATCGGAGTCTTGGATTTGGGTTCGCCGCCGCCGAGGTGGATGACGGGTTCACCCTTGTCACGGAGTTGGGCGGCGGTTTGATTGAGTTTCAGGGTGGCGGATTCGTGTATGGTTCGGGCTAACTGGCTCAAGCTCACGGCGTACACCTTTCACCCAGATCCAATTCGGCCCAGCCCCTCTGGCCGGGTATTGGGACTATTTTGTTCCATTCCCGACCGGCGATCAAGGGAATGTTCGTGCGGCGGAAAAGTCTACCGCGGCATCAACGGGACGATGTCCGGGGTTGAAGCACCGAGCCAGCCCAGTGCGGGAGGGGTCAACGGATCAGGCCGGAGAGGGGCGAACTGGCCGAGGCGTAGAGTTTGCGTTCCATACGGCCGGCTTCGAAGGCGAGGCGGCCGGCGGCGACGGCGTTGTTCATGGCGGCGGCCATCTTGACGGAGTCGGTGGCGGCGGCGACGGCGGTATTGAGAAGAAGGCCGTCGAAGCCGAGTTCCATGGCGATGCAGGCGTCAGAGGCGGTGCCGACGCCGGCGTCGACGATGAGGGGGACGCCGGTGATCTGTTCGCGGATGATCTGGAGGGCGGCGGTGTTCTGGACGCCGAGTCCGGAGCCGATGGGCGCGGCGAGGGGCATGACGGCGGCGGCGCCGGCGTCGACGAGGCGTTTGGCGGTGATGAGGTCGTCGTTGGTGTAAGGCAGGACGACGAAGCCTTCCTTAACGAGGATTTTGGTGGCCTCGACGAGGCCGAAGACGTCGGGGAACAGCGTCTTTTCGTCGCCGATGACTTCGAGTTTGACCCAGTTGGACAGGCCGAGTTCGCGGGCGAGCATGGCGGTACGGACGGCGTCGTCGACGGTGTAGCAGGCGGCGGTGTTGGGCAGGAGGAAGTACTTGTCGCGGTCGATGTAGTCGAGCATCGACTCCTTGGTTTTGTCGGTCAAATTGACGCGGCGGACGGCGACGGTGACGACCTCGGCGCCCGAGGCCGCGTGGCAGCGCTGCATCTCCTCGAAAGAGCGGTACTTGCCGGTACCGATCATCAGCCGGGAACGGAAGGTGCGTCCGGCGATTGTCAACTGTTCAGCCATACCCTTATTGTAGGTCTCCAAGGGGGATTGAATCCGTAGGGCCTGGCCAGAAAACGGGTCCGGCAGGCGGGCCTAGCTGAGCCTTCCGTGTCCGCCGCCGCCGGGGGTTTCGATACGCAAGCGGTCGCCGGCGTCGAGATTGAGGCGGACCTTGCCGGGCAGGACGGTTTCGACGCCGGAGCGGGAGATGTGGACGGTGCGGCCGGCTGCGCCGGGCGAGCCGCCATCGAGGCCATAGGGCTGGGAGATGCGGCGGTCGGCGAGGATGGTGGCCTCGGCGGGGACGAGGAATTCGAATTCACGGATGATGCCGTCGCCGCCCTGGCGGTTTCCCGCGCCGCCGGATCCGCGGCGGACTTTGTACTGGCGGATGCGGACGGGCATTTCGTGTTCGAAGGCCTCGGCGGGGGTGTTCCAGGAGTTGGTCATGTGGGTATGGACGGCGGACATGCCATCCGCACTTTGAGCGGCGCCCATGCCGCCGGCGATGGTTTCGTACCAGGCGAAGCGGCGGTTTCGAATGGAGTCCCAACCGCCGAAGGTGACGTTGTTCATGGTGCCGGAGGAGGCGGCGGGGATACGGTCCGGGGCGGCCTGGGCGAGTGCTCCGAGCAGGACATCGGTGATGCGCTGCGACATTTCGACGTTGCCGGCGGCCATGGCGGCGGGCGGCAGCGCATTCACGACAGTCCCTTCCGGGGCGACGATTTCGATGGGCTGCAACAGGCCCGAGGAGGCGGGGACATCTTCGTGGAGCAGGCAGCGGAAGACATAGAAGACGGCGGCCTGGGTGACGGCGAGATTGGCGTTGACGGGTCCGGCGACCTGGGCAGCGGAGCCGGTGAAATCGACCGTGGCGCGCGGGCCGCGGATGGTGATGGCGACGCGGACGCGGACGGGACCGGAGCCGGGCGAGGCTTCGTCGAGGTGGTCTTCGAATTCGTAACGGCCATCGGGGAGGGAGTCGATGAGCCGGGCCATCATGCGGGCGCTGTAGCCGAGCAGGGCGGAAGAGGCCTGGCGGAGTTTGGGGAGTCCGTAGCGGGCGGTCATTTCACGCAGTCGAAGCTCGCCGCGGTTCATCGAGGAGAGTTGGGCGAGGAGATCGCCTTCACGCTCGACGGGCGTGCGGACGTTGGCCAGGATGACGTTCATGAGGTCGCGGTCGAGTTTGCCCTTGCGGACAAGTTTGACGGGAGGCAAACGGAGGCCTTCCTGGTAGATTTCGGTGGCCAGGGGCATGGAACCGGGGCTCATGCCGCCGACATCGGAGTGGTGGGCGCGGACGGCGACGAAGAAGGCGGGGCCGCGGGTCCCTTTGACGTAGACGGGCGAGACGGCGGTGATGTCGGGCAGGTGGGTGCCGCCCTGGAAGGGATCGTTGACGATGGCGGCGTCGCCGGGATGGAGCGTCATGGCACCGCGGACGCAGGCGACCGACATGGGCATGGCGCCAAGGTGGACGGGCATGTGGTCGCCCATGGCGAGGGTCTCGCCGGCGGGGCCGTAGACGGCGCAGGAGTAGTCGCGGCGCTCCTTGATGTTGGCCGAGAAGGCGGTCTTGCGGAGGACGACGCCCATCTCCTCGGGGATGGAGACGAACAACTGGCGGAAGAATTCGAGTTCGACGGGATCGATGGCTGCGCCGGGTCTCATTCGTATTTGAGTTCCGAGCCGAACATGGAGTGCGGGATCAGGTAGACGGCGAAGGTGCCGATGGCGGCCAGGGCGATGAGCCAAGGCGATTTGCGCCAGCCGGCGAGGCCCCAGAGGATCCAGGCGACGGCGGTTTTGTTGTCGGTGAGGTCGGTGCCGAAGGGGAAGCCGGTCCAGTAGGCGCCGAAGGCGTATTTCTGGACGATGGGGCCGAGGATCATGCCGCCGATGGTGAGCAGGATGAAGGTGGGCCAGAGCAGACTAGTGGCGGGGTTTGGCCGGAGGAGTTCAAGGCCAGCCCGCGCCGAGAGGAGCATGGCGAGGAACATGGCGGCGACATGCGGAAACAGCACGGCATCGGGGACGTCGCCTTTGAAACGGATGACGTGAGGCGCACCGCCGAGCGAAACGCGTTCGCCGTCTTTTTGAAGGATGACGCGGTAGGCGAGTTTGCCGGCGGGGGGTTGTTCGGGCAGGTTGGCGACGAGCAGGCCGCCGCGGCGCTGCATTTCGATGTAGGTCCAGGGATCCTGGGTCTTATTGCGTTTCCAGGAGAGCGTTCCGGCGATCGGCTGTGGCGCGGTGACGTTGACTTCGGCATCGCCTGAGCCGTGGGTGCGGATGAGGCGGTACTTGACGTCGACACCGCTGACCTTGACGGTTCCGCGGGCGGGATGCGTCGGGCCGGTCAGGCGCTGGTAGACGGCCGACGCAAGCGTAATGAAGGTGGCCAGAAGCCACAGGACCCAGGATTTTTTCATGGCACGGTGAGGAAGCGGAAGCCGGCGTTTTCCATGGAGGCGCGGTTGAGCGAACTGCGGCCGTCGATGACGACTCTGGTGCGCATCTTCGCGCCGAGGGCAGGCCAATCGAGTTTGAGGTAGTCGTTCCACTCGGTGACAAGGATGACTGCGTCGGCGTCTTCGAAGGCGTCCTCGGCCGAATCGGCGAGGATGACCTCGATGTCTTCATGCTCCCTGGCAAAGAGGGATTTGGCGACGGGGTCGTGGGCGACGACGGTGGCGCCATGTTGAATGAGGCGGCGGGCGATATCGATGGCGGGAGCTTCGCGCAGATCGTCGGTATCGGGCTTGAAGGCAAGGCCGAGCAGGGCGATGCGGCGGCCTTTGAGGATCTTGAGTTCGCCCAGCAGTTTTTCGACGACACGGACCCGCTGACGTTTGTTGACATCGCGGGCGGCCGAGACGATGGGCATGGCGAGACCGTATTCGCCGGCAGTGGCGACCAGCGCCGCGGTGTCCTTGCCGAAGCAGGAACCGCCCCAGCCGAGGCCGGATTGAAGGAAGCGGGGTCCGATGCGGGTGTCGAGACCGATGCCGCTGGCGACTTCGCGGACGTCGGCGCCGACGCGTTCGGCGAGGTTGCCTATTTCGTTGATGAAACTGATCTTCAACGCCAGGAAGGCGTTGGCGGCGTATTTGATCAACTCGGCCGAGGCCAGGTCGGTGGCCACCAGGGGAACGCTGAAGAAGCCCGCCGGACGGGGCAGGAAATCGGGCTCTGGGAAGGTCTGTTCGAGCAGCGGCTGATAGAGGCGCCGCAAAACCTGAATGGCCTTCGGGCTGTCGCCGCCGATGACGACGCGGTCGGGGTAGAGCGAATCGGCCAGCGCGGTGCCTTCGCGGAGGAATTCGGGGTTGGAGGCGACGGCGAAACGGCCATCCGCTTTGACGCCATGGGCCTTCTCGTACGCGCCGCGGATGAGCGACTCGACCCAATTGCCCGACCCGATCGGGACGGTGCTCTTGTTCACCACGACGGTGAACTCGGTATCCAGGAACCGGCCCACCTGCTCGCTGGCGGATTTCAGGTATCGCAGGTCGGGCGAACCGTCTGGCGACGGCGGGGTGCCGACGGCGATGATCACCACTTCGGCGCCGGGGACGGCGTCGGCGTAATTGCTGGTGAACTTCATGCGATGCCTGGATTGGGCAAGCAGTTCCTCCAGGCCCGGCTCATAAATGGGGATCTTGCCGGCAAGAAGCGAGTCTACTTTTTGCTGGTTGGTGTCGAGACAGACGACATCGTGGCCCAGCCAGGCGAAGCACACGCCCGTGGTGAGGCCCACGTAGCCGGTTCCGAGGATTGCGACTTTCATGACGGATTTCTAATAGAATATCAACCTTTGATCACGCCCATGGGGCGCAGGCGCGCGACCTTTTTGGCCAGGCCGGCGCGGTGGACCGTTTCGATCACCTCGTCGTCATCCTTGTAGGCCTCGGGCGCCTCTTCAACGATGCCGTCTCGGGTCTCCGAACGGACCAGTATGCCCTGGCGCTCCAGTTCGTCGCGGATCTGGCTGGCGTTTCTGCCGGCCTTGGCGGCGTGGCGGCTGAGCATGCGGCCCGCGCCATGACAGACGCTGCCGAAGGTTTCATTCATTGCGCCCCGCTGTCCGGCGAGGATCCACGATGCTGTCCCCATGGAGCCGGGCACGAGGACAGGCTGGCCAACAGAGCGGTATTCATCCGGGATGTCGGGATGGTGCGGCGGAAAAGCGCGGGTGGCGCCTTTGCGGTGGACCAGGACATCGCACTCGCACCCGTCCCAGACGTGGCGCTCGCGTTTGGCGATGTTGTGGCAGACGTCGTAGAGCATGGTGAGACGGGTCCGCTTGCCGAAGACCTTTTCGAACGAGGAACGCAGAAAGTGCGTCATGGCCTGGCGGTTGGCCCAGGCGAAATTGGCCGCGGCGCGCATGGCGCTCAGATAGGCCTTGCCCTCGGGCGAGGAGATGGGAACGCAGGCGAGCTGGCGGTCGGGCAGGGTGATGGCGTAGCGTTTCATGGCGCCGCCGATCTGCTGGAGGGCGTCGGTGCAGACCTGGTGGCCGAGGCCGCGCGAGCCGGAATGGATGAGCACGACGACCTGTCCTGGTTCGAGGCCGAAGGCGGCGGCGGCGTCGGCGTCGTGGATCGACTCGACGTATTGGATTTCGAGGAAGTGGTTGCCGGAGCCGAGCGTGCCCAACTGCGGGCGTCCGCGCTCCTTGGCCCGCGCCGAGACGTCGCCGGGGCCGGCATGACGGAGACAGCCGCCCTCCTCCGAGAGGCGGGCGTCGGAGGCTTCGCCGTAGCCTTGCTCGACCATCCAGCCGGCGCCTTCGAGCAGGATGCGGTCCAGTTGCTTCGGGTTGAGGTCCATGCGGCCCTTGCCGCCGACGCCGCAGGGCACGTCGCGGAAGACCTGATCGACGAGGGCGCGCAGACGGCCGCGGACTTCCGGCTGGTCGAGGCTGGTCCTGAGCATCCTGACGCCGCAGTTGATGTCGTAGCCGACGCCGCCGGGGCTGACCATGCCGTGCGCGTAGTCCATCGCCGCCACGCCGCCGATCGGGAAGCCGTAGCCCTGGTGGATGTCGGGCATGGCGAGGGAGGGCCCGACGAGTCCGGGCAGGCAGGCGACGTTGACCGCCTGCTCCAGCGCCTTGTCTTTCCCGATCAGTTTGAGCAGGGCCTCGCTGGCGTAGAAAACGACGTCCGTGGTCATGCCCTCGCGGGCGTCCTTGGAGATTCTGTGCCTGACCTCGCTCGTGGATTCAATTCGCATCGCCGCGCCCCTTGCCGATGGAAGAAAGGCGGCCCCCCGCAGGGTGAGGGAGCCGCCCTTATTTTGGGATGGATGGAAGGTTACTTCAAGCCCAGGATGCGGCGGTTGCGCTTGGCGTCAGTGGCGGCGCCGGCGAAGTCGTCGAAGGCCTTGGCCGGGACGTCGATGAGGTGGGCTTCGATGAATGGAGCGCCTTCGGATGCGCCCTGGACCGAGTCCTTGTAGCAGCACTCCCATTCGAGCACGGCCCAGGAGGAGTAGCCGGCGGCGGTGAGCCGGGTGAAGACCTGGCCGAAATCGACATCGCCGTCGCCGAGCGAGCGGAACCTTCCGGCGCGGTCTTTCCAGCCCATATAGCCGCTGTAGACGCCCTGCTTGGCCGACGGGCGGAACTCGGCGTCCTTCACGTGGAAGGCTTTGATGCGCGAACCGTAGACGTCGATGAAGCCGATGTAGTCCAGGCACTGGAGGATGAAGTGGGACGGATCGTAGTTGATGGTGACGCGGGGGTGGTTGCCGGTGGCTTCGAGGAAACGCTCGAAGGTGGCGCCGTCGTAGAGGTCCTCGCCGGGGTGGAGTTCGTAGGCGATGTCGACGCCGTTCTGGTCGGCGAAGTCGAGAATCGGCTTCCAGCGTCTGGCGAGTTCGTTGAAGGCTTCGTCGACGAGGCCGTCGGGCCGCTGCGGCCAGGGATAGAGGAACGGCCAGAGCAAGGCGCCTGAGAACGACGGGGTCACCGAAAGGCCGAGGTTGCGGCTGGCCTTGATGACATACTTCATCTGCTGGGTGGCCCACTTGGCGCGGGCCTTGGGATCGCCGTGGAGTTCCTTGGGCGCGAAGACGTCGAACATCTCGTCGTAGGCCGGGTGGCTGGCGACCAACTGGCCGAGAAGGTGGGAGGCGAGTTCGGTGATTTCAAGGCCGTTGGCCTGGCCCTTGAGATCGTCGCAATAGGTTTTTGACTCGGCGGCCTTTTTGAGGTCCATGATGCGGCTGTCCCAGGACGGCAACTGGACACCCAGATAGCCGAGCGAGGCCACCCAGTCGGTGATGTTCGGAAGGTTATTGTATGGTTCCTGATCTCCCATGAACTGGGCCAGGAAGATGGCCGGTCCCTTGATCTGCGGCATGGTGACTCCTGTTGAGATTGGCGCTACGAAACGGATTCGGTGTCTGAAAACAGACTGCTTCACAATCGTATGCCAACTGGCGAGTCCGTGGCGAACCCTGAAACCGACCCCTTGTCGCCAGGCCATTTTCCTGCACACTATTGGAACAACGAGCCACCATGTCAAGGGCTATGAAGTGGTCAATCTGGATCGCCGCCGTCACGGGCGGCCTGCTGATGGCTCTGTTCGCCACCGGTTGGTGGATTTCGCGGCGGATCGACCCGTTCGTTCGGGAAAAGACACATGCCTATCTCGAGCGCCGGTTCGAGAGTCGCGTTGAACTCCGAAGCATGTCGGTTTCCGTGCCGGTGAAGTCCCCGTTAGCCATGTTGCTGAACCGGGGACGTGGCGCCAAGATCCATGTTCGGATAGAGGGCTTGGCCCTGCATCACCACACCAGCCCCGACCGTCCGCCACTGATCCGCATTGCCAGCGCTCGAGTGGAGGTGGACATGGAGTCGCTGCGGCGCGAAACGGTTCTGGCCGGGCCTGTCGAATTGAATGGGCTGGAGATCACGATCCCGCCCGAAGGGGAGCGCCCGACAATTGGAGAGAAGGCGGATGGCGAGACTGTGCCGGACCGCCAGGCTCAGGACAAGCCCAAGCCGCCCCAGGTCCGAATTGACGGAATCCGGACCGACGGCGCCAGGCTCACGATTTTGCCACTGGACTCTTCGAAGAACCCCCTGGTTTATGAGATCCACCGGCTCCTCATGAACTCGGCTGGACCCGGCGTTCCCCTGCGCTATACCGCCACTCTGACCAATGCCAACCCGCCCGGGCAGATCCAATCCAAAGGTGCGTTTGGTCCATGGGACGCTTCGGAACCTTCCGAGACCGCCCTTTCCGGGGACTACGACTTCCGCGATGCAGATCTGGGTGTTTTCAAAGGGGTTGCCGGTACGCTTTCGTCGACCGGCAGGTTTAAGGGGAAGCTGTCGGAATTCGAGGTCGATGGCGAAACCCGGACGCCGAACTTCAGACTGAAGTCGTCGGGAAACCCGGTGCCGCTCACCACACAATTCCACGCTCTGGTCGACGGGACCAATGGCAACACAGTGCTCCAGCCGCTTGACGCAACCCTAGGCTCATCCAAGTTTCGGGTCAACGGGGGCATCGTCAGGAACGTCGATGAAAAGGGCAAGACCGTCGACCTGGACGTTCTGCTTGTCCGGGGCTCGATCGAGGACCTGCTGCGCCTGGCGATGAAGGACAAGCATCCGTTCCTGCGAGGGAGCGTCGCACTGAAAATGAAGTTCGTTCTGCCACCCGGGCGAGGCGAAATCGCCGACCGCCTGAAGATCGACGGTGGATTCAAGCTGGACGACGCACACTTCACCACGCCAGCAATACGGAGCAAACTTGATGAACTCAGCCGCCGCGGGCAAGGCCAGCCGAAGAATCTGGAGATCTCCGAAGTCCCGGCGCGTCTCGCCGGCGACTTCCATCTCGCCAACGGAAAGATCGATTTCCCGCGTGTCGGGTTCGCCGTGCCCGGAGCCGTCGTGGATCTCAAAGGGATCTACGACTTCAATACCGAGATGCTGGATTTTCATGGCTCGCTGAAGCTGGACGCAACAGTCTCACAGACCCAGAGCGGTTGGAAGCGGTGGGCGCTGAAGCCGGTCAATCGGTTCTTCTCGAAGGAGGGCGCCGGCACTTATCTGCCCATCGCCATCACGGGTCCATCTTCGTCACCGGTTTTCGGCCGGGACCGCGACAGCAAGCGCTGAAGTTACTTAAGATACTCGAACAACGAACGAATGGGCGATGAGGCCTTCACCCTGAGGGCCGCCTCCTGCTGGAATGAGGCAAGTTCGAGTTCGAGGATCGAGGCGGTCAGGTCGGCGTCTTCGATGCCGGCCTTTTCGGCTGCCAGCCGGAGTTTCAGGGTCTCGGCCGTGGTGATGCCCTCGGTGATCTGGCTCTGGACGTTCCCATAGAACATCAGGGCGGAGTTCAGGTGGGCCGAGACGCCGGACAGAGGAACCAGCGCCGACGCAATCGCCTGGTCGTTGTCGGCGAGCAGGGCCTGGCGGAGGTTTTCGACAGCCTGGAAGACGTTGTTCGCGGGGTCGGTGTTGTCGAAGATCTGCTGGGCCGTCATGGCGACTTTCAACTCGATGCCGGTGGGGTGGATGGCTATGCGGGTGGAGGCAGAGCCGAGATAGGCGCCCCATGGAGGGGTCTGCGTGTCGAAATCGACCTGGTAGGCCTGGCCCTGATCAGAATCGCCGGCGAAGATGGACCGGCCGCCGACACCCATATTTGAGATGCCGGTGAAACGTTCGATGATGGATCTCAACTCGTCGGCGATACCCTGGCGGGTGAGCGTGGTGTTGATGCCGCTGGCCGCGGTCATGCCTAGAGTGCGCACCCGGTCAAACAGTTTGACTGCGTTTTGAAGGCCGGATTCCGCGGCATCAACCTCGGTTTTGACGCGGCCGAGGTTCACCCTGGACTGTTCGACCCGGCCGAGTTCGGCCCGGACCTGGAGCATGGCGCTGATGGAGTCGGGATCGTCGGACGGTTTGGCCACGCGCTTGCCTGTGCTCACCTCACGCTGCGCCCGGGATACGCGCGCATTGATTTGGCTGAGGGCGTCGAGGTATCTGTCGTTGGCGGCATTGATGGATCGGGTCACGGTTCAGCCTCGGTCGACTTATCGGATCATTTCAAACAGCGTCTGAGTCATCTCGTCCAGAGTCATCACCATTCGGGCCGCCGCCTCGTAGCCGCGCTGGAACTCGAGCAGTGTGATTGCCTCCTCGTCGAGGTTGACCTTGGAGATGTCGTCCCTCATCTGGCGGGCCTGGACCGAAAGAGCCGACTGGATCTGAAGGTCGGCGCTGGCCGCCGAGAGGTCCTGCCCGGCGCGGGCGGCGATGGCGCCGTAGAATTGGGTGAAAGTTGAGCCGGACACCAGCCGTTCTCCGGCCAGTCCGGCGAGCGCAACGGCGTTGCCGTTGCCGCCCGGCGCTCCGGCCGAGGCGGCGGCCAGATCGTCAGCCGTGAGGCTGGTCACCGTCATGGTGCGCGCCGTACCGAGGACGGCGTCATAGGTAAACAGGCCGGCGGCAGGAGGGTTTCCGCTGCGGTCGAGGCCCGCGGAGAGCTGGCCGTTGACGGCATCGGCCAGGGTCGAGGCGAGGCGGTCGAAATCGGCCATGTAACCGGGAATCCTGCCGTTATGGATCTCTCCCAAGGCCGCCACCCGGCCTTCTCTCACCTGTTCGAGGATATCGGCGCCCTGATGGTCGAGCAGCCGGGCCGGGATGCCGCTGACATCGGCCGTCACTCCATACAACCGTTCGCCCAGCAGCACCGGCGACTGCCCTCCGGCATAAATGCTGACGCTGCCGTCCGGGGCGCGCAGCACGGTATAGTCCATCGACGCCGAGAGGTCTTCGAGCAGCGTGTTCATCTGAGCGTTGAGACCGGCATCGTTCTGCGCCCGGAAGTCCAGTTTGAACTGGTGATTGATCTGCCGCATCTTCTCGAGAGTCGAGTTGATCTTCGATGCCTCGGTCACCAGTCCCCTTCCGGCATCGGCCTGCGCGGCGGTCAGCCCGGCGGCGGCCTGGCGGAACGCCAGCGCCAGATTGCCGGCGCTCTGCAACACCGCCTGACGCGCGGAGCCATCGTTGGGCGCGACGGCCAGCGCGGAGAAGGACTCGAACAACGACTGGATCGCCCCGCCGACGCCAGCGCCCTCCTGGACGTCGAAGACAGGCTCCATCCGAGAGAGATGCGCGGCTCGTTCGCCGGCCTGCCCGAGGGAGTTCAGCGACCGGCGGACGCTTTGCTCGGCGTAGGAACTGCGCAGGTCGAGGGTGCCCCCGCTGGCCACGCCGCCGGCCAGACCGGCGTCAAGATCGGAGGCCATCGCCACCAGCACCTGGCGCTGGCGGGCATAGCCCGGCGTATTCGCATTGGTGACGTTGCCTTGGACCACCATGATGCCGCGCTCGAAGACGCCCATCGAGGCGGCGGAGTTCCGAAGAGAGACAAACAGACTTCCCATGGCTTGACGGGCGGTTTGATCCTGCCCCTTTCCGTGTTTCTTACCTCGCCGCGGCAGACGCGGACTACGCGTTGCCAGCCGGCATGTGCTCCTGATTGCCTGGCCTTGACGGGCCATCCGCCGGCGATGCTCAACCGCAACGCGCGCGTGGTTGGATTCCGGCTATCCGCTGGCGTCGCAGCGGCTTCCGGCCGCCGAACCGGCCGGCAGACCCAATTCAGATCCGTCGGGCCCATAGGCCGAAGCTCGCAGTCCAGCCAGCCTCGCCCAGCCGGCGTGGAACTCGGCCGACTGCGCCATCAGCGAGCCGATCCGCTGCAAACCTGTCCGGATCACGATGAGACGATCGGCATCCAAAGCTCGATCACCGGGCTGCAACCCAGCCGCATCCGCGGTGTACTGCCTGCATGCCTCAACCGCCGCCTCAAGATGCCCGGCCGCCTCGAACAACCCCGCCGCCGAGCCGGCACTGACGGCGTCCTCAGCCTCTGCCAGGGCTTGGAGCGCCCGGCCCAGACAGGTCGAGTCCGCCGCCGGGGACTGGACCCCGCCCGGCCGATCATCCTGCCGTGTGCCCGCGGCGGTCATTGCTGGTCAGTCCGCCGCATCCCTAGCGCGGCCCTTCGGCGCGCCCGGTTTCGATCGAGTCTTCGATCATCCGGTCGGCAACGTACTGGGCATCCGGCTCATACTTGCCGCTGGCGGCCAGTTTAGTCAATTGATCCAGCCGTGCCTTGGACACGTCTGAGTTCGCATCAAGCGCTTGCACCGTCTCGGCCAGGCTCGAAAGCTGAACCTGGTCGCTTTGGCCTACCCTGCCCGGCTGCCTGTCGCCTGACGGCTTCTGCGCCTGAACGTTTTGGTCGACCGCTTTGGCCTGGGTTAGACCTGGCGGAGGTAAATTCTTGTCGTCAATTCGCATTTGTGTCCGATCCATCCGCGAAATGCGAATGGACCAAGCCTCACCCAGATTATCGGCCGAACGGCATGACAGTCTTAGAGAAAATCGGCGGAACTCACGATTTCGTGGGGTTCAGGCGGCTCCGGCGGCGGAAAAACCCAGATACCTCCCCCAAGGGCATATACCGAAGCACCGTGAAGGAGTAGACCTTTCGGGGTAAGCATCAGCCGAGCGAAAGAAATCGCAACCACGATGCAGAGGAGGCGCGTCCGGGCTCCGGGCGCAAGCAATGCACGGGCTGGGGACTGGGCGGCTCCAACGATTGCAGGATCGGCTCGGCGCTGCAGCCGATGGCCGCGGCGTACTGCCTGATATAGCTGCGGCTGAGGATCCCGCCGGGCAGGTCCTGGAAACGCCCTTCTTCGATGGCGGTGAGGAAGTGCTTGCCGATCTTGGTGGAGTGCTCGATCTGGTCAAGAGTGACACCGGCGGCGGCGCGCAACTCGGCCAGTGAACTGGACTGACTCACTTGCGGGTTCTTGGGACTTGCAGCCAAGCTTCGGGATCTTTCTCTGGACGTACACCCTGGCAGGGGGCTAGACCTACAGGCTATCATACCGGGAATTCATGTTCACCCAATTTGGTTACGGCCCAGCGGCCTGAGCGGGTGGGCCGATGAGGGAAGCCCAAAAAGCCTCCACCCCGCCGGCTCGGGTCTGAACGGGCGGGGTGGAGGCGGTCCCACGGGGTGAACCGCCGGCTACTTCTTCATCGTGCGCATATATGCGATCACGTTGTCGAGATCGCCGGGCTGCAGAGACTTCAGCAGCGCTTTGTGGTTGACAGCCGCATTGAACGACTTGGTGATCTCGGCATCCTTCATCGCCTGCACTTCCTTGCCGGCGAGAGGCAGGAGTTTGGCGCCGTGCTTTTTCTGGAGCGCGGGCGTGCCGGCGCCATCCTCGGCATGGCAGATCTTGCATCTCTTCAGATACAGATCCTTGCCCTTGGCGGCATCACCGGCGGCGGCCAGAGGCAGCGACATGGCGACGATGAATCCGATGGTGAGAAAGAAGGTTTTCATAGTAACGGACCTCTCACTCCTTTATACGACAAGCCGAGACTCCGCGTTACAGAATCTGGAGATTCCGGTGCGCTATTTAATGCCGCGTCCGGTGGCGTAGTAGATGGCGAAACTGCCGAGCCAGTGGCCGCCCTCGTAGTGTTTTCCCGTTACGGAGGCGAGTCCGGCCTTGCCGTGAGCCTGGGCGAGGGCGAGGACGGCGGCGCGGCGGGGATGACTGGCGGGAAGCGCCGAGCCGATGCCGGTGAGCATCCAGGCGCGGCTGAGGTTGAGCCCGTCGAGGTGGGCGAGTTTGCCGTCAGTCGGGTCGGTGACGGTGAGTGGAGAGTAGGGCAACCGCGGGAGGAATGCCCGGAGCCAGGCCGGGTAGTCGGCGGGCGGCAGGACGCGGCGCATGAGGTCGGCTTCGGCGAGACAGGGCGACAGGAAGTCCTCGCCGGAGGGCTCGTAGGCGGAGGGGCAGGACTTGTCGAGGGAATAGAACTGGCGGGCGCGGGCGCGGATGAGCGAGGCGAATGCGGGGTCGGCGGCGTCGGCATAGTCCAGCGCGAGACCGAGGGCGAAGGCGCTCTGGGAGTGTTCACCGGAGCGGACGGGGTGGGAGAGTTTCGGCAGCCACGACGAGAACCGGGCGACGGCGGCGCGTTCAAGAGGGCGGATGGTTTCGGCGAGCGGGCTTTTCATCTCGCGGAGTTCCTGGGCGAGGGCGAGCAGCCAAGCCAGGCCGTAGGGGCGTTCGAACGTGGCGCGGCCGGGGGCTTCGATGTAGGCGGTTTCCTTTTCGATGTTGGCCGGGGTGATGTTGCGGCTCAAGGCGGCGAGGGCCTTGGCGGCGACCGGTTGATCCGGATAGAGGCGGGCGACGCGGGCAAGGAGCCAGTGGCCGTGGACCGAGGAGTGCCAGTCGTAGCAACCATAAAAGGCCGGCGTAAGTTCCCGCGGGGGCTTCGCGTCGGCGTCGGAGTTCATGACGTGGGCGATTTTGTTGGGGTACTCGCGGTGGACGCAGTCCAGGGCGAGCGTGGCGAAGCGGGTGGCGGCGGCGGGTTCAAGGGCGGGAACAAGGAGCAGGGCCAAGTGCGGCAGCATGAGACCATGCTACCGTCCCTTGATCGTTTGTATCGCCCCGGACGCCGGCAAGACGATAGAATAGCGGCCATGCTGAAACGAATCCTGTTTGTCTTTCTCGCCGCGGCGCTGCTGGTCTCTGCCGCCGACATCGCGGCCGAAGTGGAAAAAGCCGAGCGCGACTGGGGTGCGGCGATGATGAAGAACGACTACGCGGCGCTGGACAAGCTGATGTCGAACGATCTGTATTACCGGCATTCGAACGGCGTGGTGGACACAAAGGCGAGCTACGTCGGCGCGCTGAAGTCGGGCAAGTCGCGGTACTACGAGATCAACTTCGAGGAGATCGTCGTGCGTCCGGTGGACGACAAGACGGCGCTGGCGTTCGCCAAGGCCACCTACGTTACCAAGGCCGCTGACGGCGGCAAGCAGACCATGCAGTTGATGACGCTGCACGTGTTCCGCAAAGGCGCGGCGGAGTGGCAGTTGCTGGCGCACCAGTCGGCGCGCACGCCTGCGAAATAGGGCCTACGCTTTCGCCAGTTTCTTGAACAGGTCGTCGAAGACGGCGTCGCGGTTCACCCATGTCGCGACGCGCACGGGGTGGCGTCCTGGCTCATTACGATAGGTGAATTCGGGAGTGAGGACAGGGCTGGGGACGACCTTCGTGGGCACCCATTTCGGCTCGATCAGCCAGGCGACGGCCGAGATGTCCCAGATGACCTTGGACCAGGCGAAGCCGGGCGCCGGCGAGTGTGAGCGTGCAAAGACGGCGAACTCGGAACGCAGGTATTCGGCGAGGGCGGATTTGCCGGTGAGGAATCGGTCGACTTCGGCGGTGGTTGTTCGCAGGTGCTCGGAGACGTTGCGGGTGGGAATGTTCACCAAAGGGACGCGGGAGTTGTGAAGGATTTGGGACGAGGCGAGGTCCTGGAAGAGGTTGAATTCGCGGGCGGTGGGCCAGTCGTAGGGCTGGCCGCCGAGCCAGACGACGACGATGCGGCCGGCGATGCGGGGCTCCATGAGCAGGGCCGAGGAGACGTTGGTCGGCGCGCCGATGGTGATGACGTAGAGCGGCGACTGGCGGGGCTTCATGGCGCGCTCGACCAGATCGTTGGCCGCGGGGCTTGGGATGGGACGAGGCTGGACGCCCATGAACTCCTTCGAGCCGGCGAAGACGAAACCCTTGGGATCTTTGTTGAGGCGCGCGAGGATGCGCAGGATTTCGTCGTAGCTGCGCTGCATGCCGTCGGCGGGCGAAGTGGAGCGGTCGTTGAGGTACGGCGCGGCGTAGATGGCCTCGACGTTGATGCGCGGCGCGGAGAGCATGGCGTAGGCGACGGCGAACTGGTCATCGATTTCGTTGTAGGTGTCCGAGTCGACGACGGCGTCGACGGGGCCGGTGGGCAGGGCGAGGAGTTTGTCGAGGGCCGCCGGATCGGGCTGCGCGGCGAGGGCGGCCGGGGCGGCGAGGATGGCGCGTCTGGAGATAGTCATGGCGGGTAGGCTCCTGGACAAGATATCGCAGTCGGGCGGCGGGCGGGGGGCGATCGGTTGGACAATGGCGGAAGGCGGTTGAACCATGAGATTACCCGATGGATACACGAGCATCGAACCGGGCCGGTTGGCGGCGGTTGTGACCTATCTGGAAATGACCGAAGATCCGGGCCTGAGCGCGCCGCGGATGCCCGAGGGGGTTGAGATCCGGCAGGTCGCCGAACCGCCGGTTGAGTGGTACCGCGCATTGTTTCGCAAGGTGGGCGAGCGGTGGCTTTGGTTCAGCCGGCTGACGATGAGCGACGGGGCGTTGGCTTCGATTATCCAGGACAGCCGCGTTGAGGTGTATGCGCTCCGCATCGAGGGCGAGGATTGCGGGCTGATGGAACTGGATTCCCGCGAGCCGCCGGATGTCGAGTTGACGTTTCTGGGGGTGGCGCCGGGGATTACGGGCAAGGGTCTGGGCGGACTGTTGCTGAAGGAAGGAATCCGGCGGGCGTGGCGGGACAGGCCGCGGCGGTTCTGGTTGCACACCTGCACGCTGGATCATCCGGCGGCGTTGGGGTTCTACATCCGGCACGGGTTCAGCCCGTATGCGAGGGGGATTGAGGTGTCGCCGGATCCGAGGCTGACGGGCGCGCTGCCGCGGGAAGCGGGGCCGGGGATTCCATTGATCGAGGGGTGAATGGCGGCGGGCAAAGAGAAAGGGCGGGAACCGGAAACCGGCGCCCGCCCCTGATGAACCATTGCGCGTGAGAGGCTTAGGACTTCTCTCCGCCTTCGCCGTCGCGGCCTTCCTTCATCGCCTTGAGGCGTTCTTCACGCCGTTTGGCGCGCTCTTCGGCGCGGCGGATGAGTTGGGCGCCGACAAGTTGGAGGATGGCCAACTCGGCGCCGTCACCCTTGCGCCAGCCGACGCGGATGACCTGCGAGTAACCGCCATTACGCTGCGAGAAGCGCGGGGCGATCTTGTCGAACAGCTTCTTCACAGCCGCGGGCGTCAGCAGGAACTCGGCGGCCAGACGGCGCGCGTGCAGGCTGTCCTTCTTGCCGAGCGTGACCATCTTGTCGAGGATCGGCTTGGCGGCCTTGGCCTTGGGGACGCTGGTGATGATGCGCTCGCCTTCGCTTTCGATGACGCTTGTGACCAGGCCGCGCAGGAGGGCCCGGCGCGCGCTCATATCGCGCTTGAGTTTAGAACCGGCTCTTTTATGTCTCATTCCATCAATCTCCTGTCAACGGCGCGCTACTCGCCGAGATCCTGACCCTCGTCGTAGGACGGGCTGGGGGCCGCGCCGCCGACCAGGCGGCCCGAGGCGTCGATCTTCATGCCGAAGCCGAGGCCGAGGCTGGAGAGGATCTCCTTGATCTCGTTGAGCGACTTGCGTCCAAAGTTCTTGGTGCGCAACATCTCGGCTTCGGTCCGCTGGACCAGGTCGCCGATGGTCTGGATGTTGGCGTTCTTGAGGCAGTTGTACGAACGGACCGACAGTTCGAGTTCCTCGACCGAGCGGTTGAGAACTTCGTTGGCCTGGCCGTCCGGGCGTTCGACGGCCTCTTCAGTCATCTCCGGGGTCTCCTCGAAGTTGATAAAGATGGTCATGTGGTCCTTGAGCAGTTTGGCGGCGAGGCCGATGGAGTCCTGAGGGGACACGGCGCCGCTGGACCAGACTTCAAGAATCAGCTTGTCGTAGTCGGTCATCTGGCCGAGGCGCGCGGCTTCGACGGTGTATTTCACCTTGCGCACGGGCGAGTGGACCGAATCGATGGGGATGTAGCCTGCCGGCAGGCCTTCCTCGAAGTTGCGGTCGCGGCTGACGTAGCCGCGGCCCATCTTGAGGCGCATTTCGATGCTGAGTCTGCCGCCCTCGGAGACCGTGGCGATATGCATGTTGCGGTCGAGCACCTCGACATCGGGTCCGCAATCGATCATGCCGGAGGTGACTTCACCGGCCTTGTCGATGTTGAGCGTAATGATTTTGGTGCGGTCATCGGTCATCTTGAATGGAATCTGTTTGAGATTCAAGATGATGTCGGTGGCATCCTCGACCACGCCTGGAATGGGGCTGAATTCGTGATCGACGCCATCGATGCGGATGGCCGTGATGGCCGCGCCTTCGATGGAGCTGAGCAGGATGCGCCGCAGGGCGTTACCGATGGTGGTGCCGAAGCCGCGCTCAAATGGCTGAGCGGTGAACATGCCATAGCGCTCGTTGAGCGTTTCGGTATTGGCCACCAGGCGCTTGGGCTTCTGGAATCCTTTAAACATCGTTTGCCCCCTTCTACTTCGAGTACAGCTCGACGATCAACTGCTCTTCCAGCTTGATCTGGACCAGGTCCTCGCGCTTCGGGTTAGCCAGCACCCGCGCCTTGAGGCCCTCACGGTCGACTTCCAGCCAGTTGGGAGCGGGCATGTGCGCCGTGGCGTCGCGAGCGGCCAGGATAGCCGTGTTGGCGCGGCTTTTTTCCTTGATCTCGACAACGTCATTCGGGCGCACGAGGTAAGATGGCACGTCCACCTTCTTGCCGTTCACCGTAATATGGCCGTGGCGGACGATCTGGCGCGCCATGGCGCGGCTGGTGCCGAACCCGATGCGGTGGACGACATTGTCCAGCCGGCGCTCGAGCATCGACAGCAGGTTGTCGCCGGTGACGCCCTTCATCCGGGCGGCCTTTTCAAATCCGTTGCGGAACTGAACTTCCGGAACGCCGTAATAGCGCTTCGCCTTCTGTTTTTCCCTGAGTTGGAGACCATAGCCGACGATCTTCGGCTTGCGGTCGCGGCCGTGCTGGCCAGGCGGGAAATTGCGCTTCTCGATGGCGCACTTCTCTGAATAGCAGCGTTCCCCTTTAAGGAACAGCTTCATGCCCTCGCGCCGGCACAACCGGCAAACAGGGCCCTTGTATCTTGCCAAGTAACCTCCTTCGTGACTACTGGAACTGAGGTGCAGTTTACGGCGCTTGCGCGCCTTCGTCCTGCTTCCATTTCAAACATCTGTCTCGCGGCATCCGGCCCCATGCGTTCGGGGCCGGACACGCGCCGGGATGCCCTAAACGGGCGCCCCTTTCCACAAGATCATACGCGGCGCCGCTTGGGAGGGCGGCAGCCGTTGTGTGGGATCGGGGTCACATCGCGGATGACGCGGACCTCGATGCCCACTGTTGCCAAAGCGCGGATGGCCGATTCGCGGCCCGAACCGGGACCGGCGACGCGCACTTCCACCTGCCGCAGTCCGGCGACTTCCTTGGCCTTGTTGCCGGCGGTGAGCGCCGCCTGCTGGGCGGCGAAGGGCGTGCCCTTTCTCGAACCCCGGAAGCCGAGAGAACCGGAACTCGACCACGAGATCGCGTTGCCGATCTGGTCGGTGAACGTGACGATGGTGTTGTTGAACGTCGCCTGGATGTGGCAGACGCCGATCGGAATATTCTTTTTCTCTTTCTTCTTGAAAGACTTCTTCTTGCCCTTTGCGGGTGCCTTCGCCATGTCGCTGTGTCCTGCCTATTCTCGCCTGATTACTTGCCGGCCTTCTTCTTATTGGCAACCGTGCCGCGGCGCGGGCCTTTGCGCGTGCGGGCATTGGTATGGGAGCGCTGGCCGCGGACGGGCAGGCCGCGCCGGTGGCGCAGGCCGCGGTAGGAGCCCATCTCGATCAGCCGCTTGATGTTGAGAGACACTTCCTTGCGCAGATCGCCCTCAACGGCGCCCTCGTCCTCGATGATCTGCCTGATGTGGCTGACCTCTTCCTCGGTCAAGGCCGACACCTTCTTCACCGGATCCACGCCCGCCCGGTGCAGGATCGACCGGGCGCGCGTGCGCCCGATGCCGAAGATGTAGGTCAGTCCAATTTCAGCCGCCTTGCGCGACGGCAGATCCACGCCTGCGATTCTCGCCATTCGTCTTTTCTCCCTCGATCCTTTACCCTTGCCGCTGCTTGTGCTTAGGGTTCACGCAAATCACGCGCACGACGCCTTCGCGGTGGATGACCTTGCATTTGTCGCACATTTTCTTGACTGACGCCCGCACTTTCATGACCGTTCTCTGCTTTCCATCTTCCTCGTTCTGCTCCGGACGCGTCAATCGCGGCTCCGGACCACCTTCACAATCCGTCCCCGCGCCGGGTCTTCCAAGGCGAGTTCAACCTCGACCTCGTCCCTGACGCGCAGCCGGACAAAATTCCGCTGCACCGCCGGAGCCAGGTGGGCGACCACCTGCCGCCGGCTGCCCAACTCGACCCGATAAGCCGCGCTGGGCAAGATCTCGATCACCACGGCCCGTTGAACCGCCATGGCCGAATCCATCCTACGGCCGGGTCAGCACCCATGGCCCGTTCGAGGTCACCGCCACGCAGTGCTCGAAATGAGCCGAGTTGCTGCCATCCCGGCTGACCGCCGTCCAGCGGTCGCTCAAAACCTTCGTCTCCGGCCGGCCGGCGTTGACCATCGGTTCAATCGCCAGCACCATGCCTTCCTTCAACCTCGGGTTCTCGTTCCGCCGGTCCACGTAGTTGGGAACCTGCGGCTCCTCGTGGAGCGAGGTCCCGATCCCGTGCCCGACAAAGTCGCGAACGATAGTGAACCCGTTCGAAACCACATGCCGCTCAACCGCCCCGCAGATGTCAAACAAGCGGTTGCCGGCCTGCATCCGCGAAATCGCCAGTTCAAGCGACTCCTCGGTCACCTTCAACAACTTCCGGGTCTCCTCGCTCACCTCGCCTACCGCAACGGTAATGGCCGAGTCGCCGAAATAACCCTCAAGCTGCACCCCGGTATCTATCGAAATGATGTCACCGGACTTCAAAACCCGTTTTTCCGACGGCAACCCGTGGACCACCTCGTGATTGACCGAGGTGCAAAGCACGAACGGATACCTGCCGCCGGCGGCCGGAACATAATAACCCTTGAACGCCGGTTTGGCCCCGGCATCGCGGATCATCCGCTCGGCCACGTTCTCCAGATCGAGCGTCGAAACGCCTTCCCGGATCATCCCTTTCAATTCGGTCAG
Organism: Candidatus Solibacter sp.; assembly: GCA_013822245.1. GTDB lineage: Bacteria > Acidobacteriota > Terriglobia > Bryobacterales > Bryobacteraceae > PNKE01. Next base: position 12,156 of record PNKE01000079.1, on the reverse strand, counting down.
GATGGCGTGCACCAGCAGGCCGGCGCGCCGCATCTTTTCCAACTCGGCAGGACTCTTCCGGATGATCATCCCTTACCCAACAGCCCGCCGATCCTGGCAAGGATCGCCTCGGGCCCGTCCAGTCCGGCGTCCACCTCCCTCGGAGAGAAGCCGGCGCCGGCGAAAAACTCAAGCAGCGGTCGCGTCTGACGGTCGTAGGCCTCCAGACGCTCGCGGATTACGTCCTCCTGGTCGTCCTCCCGAATCACCAGAGTCGCGCCGTCATGGTCGCAGACATTCTCGCTCTTCGGAGGGTTCGAGTTCAGGCTGTAAAGGGTTCCGCAGACAGGACACTGCCGCCGGCCCGCAATCCGCTTGATAATTATAGTGTAATCCACTTTGAGGTGGATCACCACCATCTCAAACCCGTACTCTTCCAACCGCCTCCCCAGAACCTCAGCCTGAGGGATCGTCCTCGGATAGCCATCCAAAATAAAACCGCTCGCGCAATCCGGCCTGGCGATTCTCTCATCCACCAGCCGGTTGGCCACTTCATCCGGCACCAGCCGGCCGGCCTGCATCAGCCCCTGAACCTGCCGCCCGAGCGGATCGCCCAGCGCAATGCGCTCCCGCAGCATGTCTCCGGTCGAGATATGCGGTACCTGAAGAGCCTCCCTCAGCAACTTGGCCTGGGTGCCCTTGCCCGACCCCGGAGGGCCGAACAGGATCAGAGCTGTCGGCGCCTTGGACGCCGTTTCTTCATTCATCGTCACTCGCGATCCCTGCTCCGGACGCGTTTCCTCCGGAGATTCTTCCTCAACCTGGAGGCGCCGGCCGCGATCTCAAACTTACTAAGCCGAAGTGCTTCTGCGTCCGCGGATTCTTCCCGCCCGCGGAGTGAAGCCCTCGTAGTGGCGCATAATCAACTGCGCTTCCACCTGATTCACCGTGTCCATGGCCACGCCAACCACAATCAGCAGCGAGGTGCCGCCGAAGTAAAACGTCACACCCAGGCCATCGAGGATGAACCGCGGAAAAACCGCGTCGATCCAGTTGCCCAGCGCCGCCGGAGGCAGATGTTGCAGCTTGATGCCGCTGATCATGATCTCCGGAATGATTGAAAGCAGCGAAAGATACAGACCGCCCACAACCGTGATCCGGGTCAGTATCCGGTTCATGTATTCGGCCGTATTCTTGCCGGGCCGGATACCCGGGATGAAGCCGCCGTACTTGCGCATGTTGTCCGCCGCTTCATTGGGGTTGAAGATGATCGACACGTAGAAAAACGAGAAGAACACGATCAGCGCGATGAACAGCAGAAAGTACATCGGCTCGCCATGCCGGACAGCCGACAGCATCCCGTTCAGCCACTTATTGTTGGCGATGGCCGGAACAGCCATCATGGTCATCGGGAAGGCCAGCAGCGAACTGGCGAAGATCACCGGGATGACGCCGCCGGCATTCACCTTCAACGGCATGTGGGTGGCCTGGCCGCCCATCACCCGGCGCCCGACGACGCGCTTGGCGTACTGCACCGGGATGCGCCGCTCGCCGCGTTCGACGAGCACGATGAAGGCCACCACCAGGACCATGAAGACCAGGATGACGATCATGTGCAGCGGGTGCCAGATGTTGGTGACGAACGTGTTCGTGTAGATGTTGTAGATGGCTCCGGGCAGTCCGGCGACAATGCCGGCGAAGATGATCAGCGACATGCCGTTGCCGACGCCGCGTTCGGTGATCTGCTCGCCCAGCCACATGATGAACGCCGTGCCCGTGGTGAGCGTCAGGATGGTCAGCAGCACGAATCCGGCTCCGGGGTTGATGACGAAGTCACCCTGGCTCTGCAGCGCGGTGGCGATGAAGGTCGACTGCATGATCGACAGCCCGATGGTCAGGTAGCGGGTCCACTGCGTGATCTTGCGCCGGCCGAGTTCGCCTTCCTTCTGAAGTTTCTCGAGCGTCGGCACGACGACCGTCAACAACTGCAACACGATCGACGCCGTGATGTAGGGCATGATGCCCAGGGCGAAGACCGTCATCGAGCTGAACTGGCCGCCACTGAACAGATCGAGGAAGCCGAAGAAACTGCCCTGGTTGCGATTAAAAAACTCCTGGAACTTGGCGGCGTCGACGCCGGGAATCGGCACTGCCGCGCCCAACCTGTAGACGGCCAACAGCCCGAGCGTGAACAATACCCGGTTTCTCAGGTCCGGGACGCGGAAGACATTGGCCAGTGCTTCAAAAAACTTGGACATGGGTTGACGTCCTGCTTCGATGGATGCGAAAAAACCTACTCAGCCTTCCGCGGCGCGACGAGAGCCACGGTCCCGCCAGCCGCCTTGATTTTCTCCTCGGCGGACTTCGAGAACAGGTGGGCCGTGACGGTGATCTTGCGCTTCAGGTCCCCGTTGCCGAGAATCTTCAGCCCGTCGCCAAGCTTTTTGATGATGCCGCGGGCGGAGAGCGTTTCGGGGCTGAAGACATCGCCTTCCAGTTTCTCCAGCATGCCGACATTGATCACCGCGTAGGACTTCTTGAACAGCGCGTTCGAAAAGCCGCGCTTGGGAAGGCGGCGGTGCATCGGCATCTGCCCGCCCTCGAAACCGCGCATATGGGAGTAGCCGGAGATCGACTTCTGGCCCTTTTGGCCCCGGCCCGAGGTCTTTCCGCGGCCCGAACCCATGCCGCGGCCCACTCGCCGCTGCTTCTTGACTTGTCCCTTCGGAGGGCTGATATTGCTCAGGTCCATCGCGTCTATTCCTCTTACTCGACCACTTTCAACAGATGGGGCACCTTCTTGGCCATGCCCCTGAAGCCCGGTGTATCGGGCCGCTCAACGGTCTGGTTCATCTTATTCAATCCCAGGGCGCGCACGATCTTCTTGTGCTTTTCCGGGCTGCCGATGGGGCTTGAAATCAGCTGGATTTTGATCTTTGCCTCAGCCATGGTTACAGGTTCTCCACCGCGATGCCGCGCAGTTCGGCCACCCCCGCCTTGTCGCGGAGCAGGTCGAGCGCCACGATCGTCGCCTTGACAACGTTATGCGGGTTGCGCCGGCCCAGCGACTTGGTCAGCACGTTCGGTATCCCCGCCGCCTGGATCACCGCGCGTACCGCGCCGCCGGCGATGACGCCGGTGCCCTCGGAGGCCGGCTTCAGCAGCACTTCCGACGAGCAGTACCGGCCCAGCACCCGGTGCGGGATCGTCGAACCCAGCGTGTGCACCTGGTGCAGGTTCTTCTTCGCCGCCTCGATGCCCTTCTTGATGGCCGACGGCACTTCCTTGGCCTTGCCCATGCCGTAGCCGACCACTTTCTGTTCAGGGTCGCCGACCACGACAAGGGCTGAGAAACTCAGGTTCTTGCCGCCCTTGACGACCTTGGTCACGCGGTTGATGCTGACCACCTGTTCCTTCAGGTTCAGCGTTTTCGGATCGATTCTCTTCACTGAGGTCACAGGCATTGGTCTAAAACTCCAGTCCAGCTTCGCGCGCCGCTTCGGCCAGCGCCTTGATGCGGCCGTGGTAGAGGAAGCCTCCGCGGTCGAAAACAACTGTCTTGATGCCGGCTTCCCGCGCCCGCCTGGCGATCAGGCCGCCGATCTCCTTCGCTCCGGCAACGTTGCCGCCATTGGCCGTCCCATTCTTTTCCGCGCTCGATGCCGCGGCCAGCGTCCGGCCGGCCCGGTCGTCGATCACCTGAGCGTAAATGTGCTTGAGGCTGCGGAAAACGGCCAGACGGGGGCGCGCTTCGGTCCCCTTCACCTGTGCCCTGATCCGGGTATGGATCCGGCGCCGGCGGGCGTCCTTGTTTGTCTTCTGAATCATGGCTTATCCGATCTCCTTCAACCGCCGTACGCCCTACTTGCCGCCCGCGCCGGTCTTGCCGACCTTCTTCTTCAGCACTTCGCCGGTGTAGCGGATGCCCTTCAACTTGTACGGCTCCGGCGGACGCAGCGCGCGGATATTGGCCGCCACCTGGCCCAACTGCTGGCGGTCGATGCTCGACAACACCAGGTGCGTCTGCTTGTCCACCCTGCACTCAACGCCCTTCGGCAGCAGGAACTCGATCGGGTGCGAGTAGCCCAGCAAAAAGACGATCACTTCGCCCTTCACCTCGGCGCGGTAGCCGATGCCGACGATATCCAGTTCCCGGACAAAGCCCGTGCTCACGCCGGTCACCGCATTGGCCGTCAGCGCCCGCGTCAGGCCGTGCACGGCCGCGTAGCTGTCGTTGTCGCGCTTGATTTCCAGCGCCGCGCCGTTCTGCTCAAGCCGCACGCCTTCCATCATTGGAACCGTCAGCTTGCCCTTCGGGCCTTCCACTTTGATCATCCCGTCGACCGTCACTTTGACGCCTGCCGGCAGCGGGATCGGTTTCTTGCCTACTCTCGACATTCTCTTTCTCCAGTCCGCTTTCCAGGAAACCTGTCAATTTCCGGACCGCGCTCCTATCTGCTCTCCGCGAATTCCACTGCCGCGGCGGCCTAGTAGACCTCGCACAACAACTCGCCGCCGACTCCCTCTTTGTGGGCCGTCTTGCCCGTCATCACGCCCTTCGGGGTGGTGACAATGTTGATCCCCAGCCCGCCCAGCACCTTTGGGATCTCCTTCGAACCCACATAGACGCGGCATCCCGGCCGCGATACCCGCGTCATGTGCGAGATCACCGGCTGGTTGGCCGGCGTGTACTTCAGGTACACGCGGATCGCCTTGTGATTGTTGTCGTCGACGATCTTGTAGTTGAGGATGTAGCCTTCATCCTTCAAGATCCGCGCAATCTCGGTCTTCAGCTTCGAGGCCGGCACATCCACCTTTTGATGGCGGGCCGCCAGCGCGTTCCTGACGCGCGTGAGCATGTCGGCGATGGGATCGGAAATCATTTCTACTTTCTTCCTGCTCTGCTCTAATACCGTGGTCTTGGCGCTTGTCTCGCCCTTCTTACCAGCTCGACTTCACCACGCCGGGGATCTCGCCTTGCAGCGCCAACTGCCGGAAGCAGATTCGGCACAGCTTGAACTTGCGCATATAGGCCCGCGACCGGCCGCACCGCAGACAGCGGTTCCGGTGCCGCACTTCCAGTTTCGGAACCTTCTTGCCAGCCGCTTTCGCCCGGGCGATCTTCTCGTGGGATTCGCGGGTCTTGGCTTCTCTTGCGTTGGTTGACATCGTTTGAAAACCCTATCCTTTCCCGGTCCCTAGTTCTGCCGGAGCGGCATGCCCATCGCCTTCAACAGCGCCTGCGCTTCGGCGTCGGTACCCGCCGTCGTCGTCACGCAGATGTTCATGCCCTTGGTCTTGTCCACTTTGTTGTAGTCGATCTCGGGGAAGATCAACTGGTCGCGAACGCCCAGCGTGTAGTTGCCCCGGCCGTCGAAGCTCTTCGACGAAACGCCGCGGAAGTCGCGCACACGCGGCAGCGCCACGTTCATCAGACGGTCCAGAAACTCATACATCTTGTCGCCGCGCAGCGTCACCATGCAGCCGATCGACATGCCCTCGCGCAGTTTGAACGCCGCGATCGACTTGCGCGCCTTGGTGATGACCGGCTTCTGGCCCGTAATGGCGGTCAATTCGGTCACCGCGCCGTCAATCAGCTTCGGGTTCTGCGTCGCCTCGCCCATGCCGATGTTCACCGTCACCTTCACCAGCCTCGGCACCGCCATCGGGTTCGCGTAGCCAAACTGCTTGTTCAGTTCGGCCACCACCGTGTTCTCGTAATGCTCTCTCAGTCTCGCCTTCATTGTTGGCTGCTTTCTCCTGACGTTTCCTGGTTCGAATCCTTACTTCTTGTCCAGGGTCTCGCCGGTTTTCCGGGCCACCCGCACGCGGCGCACCTTGGCGCCCACCTTGTCTTCCTTCACGCCGATCCGGCTCGTCTTGCCGTCGCCGGTGAGGATCATCACGTTCGACAGATCGACCGGCGACTCGCGCTCGGCCAGGCCGCCCTTGACGCCCTTGGCCGGGTTCGGCTTGACTGCCTTCTTCATCATCATCACGCCCTCGACCAGAACGCGCCCGCTGTCGCGGTCCACTTCCAGAACGCGTCCGCTCTTGCCCTTGTCGCGGCCCGTGATCACTTTCACCACGTCGCCCTTGCGGATCCTGGTCTTCACCTTGGGCTTGGGTTCGTTATGCCGTGTTGCCAGACGTCCCGCCATGTTAGATCACCTCCGGCGCAAGCGATACGATCTTCATGAACCGCTTGTCGCGCAGTTCGCGGGCCACCGGCCCGAACACGCGCGTGCCCACCGGCTCGCCAAGCTCGTTCACCAGCACGGCCGCGTTGGAATCGAAGCGGATGTAGGTCCCGTCCTTGCGCCGGGTCTCTTTCCGCATCCTCACGATCACGCACCGCACAACCTTGCCCTTCTTGATATTTGAATCCGGCGCCGCTTCCTTCACCGCAGCCGTCACGATGTCGCCCAGGCCGGCCGTCAATCCCTTGTCGCCGCCGCGCGGCAGGATGCACTGGAGCTTGCGTGCGCCGCTGTTGTCGGCCACCTCCAGCATTGTTCTCATTCCAATCATGGCGGAACTCCTCTTGAACCTTCGCTCGACTCGCCTACTCGGCCTTGGCCACCGTGGTGTCCACCGCGCGCCGCACCACTTCGCCCAGCGTCCAGCGCTTCAGCTTGCTCATCGGCCGGCTCTCCACGATCCGCACCACATCGCCCAGCTTCGCCGTCTGCTGCTCGTCGTGGGCATAAAACTTCTTGCGCATCGTCACAATCCGCTTGTACAGCGGATGCGGAACGCGCCGCGTCACCTGCACCACGATCGTCTTGGTCATCTTGGTCGAAACGACCTCGCCGACTTTTTCGTTCTTGATACTGGCTGTCTGCTGCGCCATGGCCTAGTTCGCCCCCTTCGCGGCCGTCAGTTCCCGCTCGCGGCGGATCGTCATCAGCCTCGCGCGGTCTTTCCTCAACTCGCGGTACTTCTTCAGCCCGTCGGTCTGGCCCAGCGACATCTGGAACCGCAGACGGAAAATCTGGTCGTCGATCTCACTGGCCTTCACGGCCAGCTCTTTTTCATCCATCGCTCGAATCTGATCGGTTTTCATCTCTCGCTCATCCTCGACTCGCCCCCGTCTGGCGGGAGATCGTCCTCGGGCCTCAATCTCGCTTTAACCAGCCTGCTCCTGGCGCGTCACCAGCTTGGTCCGGATCGGCAGCTTCATCGCCGCCAGCCGCATCGCCTCGGCCGCGGTCTCCAGCGGCACGCCTTCCATCTCGAACATGATCTTGCCCGGCCGCACCACGGCCACCCACTGCTCGGGCGCGCCCTTGCCTTTACCCATCCGGGTTTCAGCCGGCTTCTTGGTGATCGGCTTGTCGGGGAACAGCCTGATCCACACCTTGCCGCCGCGCTTGATGAATCGCGTCATCGCGATTCGGGCCGCCTCAATCTGGCGGTCGGTCACCCAGCCTACGGTCATCGCCTTCAGGCCGAAGTCGCCGAACGACAGCGTCGAACCGCGCCACGCCAGACCTCTGCGGCGGCCGCGCTGCTGCTTGCGGTAATTGACTCTCTTCGGCATCAACATGGCTGTCTAGTCTCCGTTCTCTCTTCTCTCAATCGCTTCCCCCGCCGCCAAGCCTAGCTCTGCGGAGTCCCTTCGCTGCCCGCGTCACTCTTCCAGGCCGGCTGCGGAGGCGCGGCCACCGGAGCCACCACCGGAGCGGCTGCCCTGGCGGACTCAAACGCCGGCGCCTCCTGCACCGCGCCGCCTTCCTGCGCGCCCAAAGGCGCCGGGGCGTGCGTCGGACGCGGTTCGCGGCGCTCACGGCGCGGGTTGCGGCGGGGTTCGTCGGACCGCGTCCGGCGCAACAGGCCGCCCGTGGCCACCTCGCCCTTGTATACCCAACACTTGATGCCAATCACGCCGTAGGTCGTGTGCGCCTCGGCGAAGCCGTAGTCTATGTCGGCGCGAAGCGTGTGCAGCGGCAACTGCCCCTGCAGATACCACTCGCTGCGCGCGATTTCGGCGCCGTTCAACCGGCCCGACACCCGCACCTTGATGCCCTTGCAGCCAAACCGCAACGCGCTTTCCACCGCCTTGCGCATCGCGCGGCGGAAGGCAACGCGCTTTTCCAGCTGCAACGCGATGGACTCAGACACCAGTTGGGCGTCCATCTCTGGCTTGTGCACTTCCTGAATGTCGATGAAGACTTCGCGCTTGGTCTGCTGCGCCAGATCCTGCTTCAACTTCTCGATCTCGGCGCCCTTTCGCCCGATGATCAGGCCCGGTCGCGAGGTGTGAATCGTGATCCGCAGCTTCGAGCCGCCGGGCCGCTCCACTTCCACCGCGCTCACGCCGGCGGCCTTTAACCGCTCCCTCAGAGCCTGCTTCAGCTGCAAGTCCTCATGCAGCAGTTTGGCGTAATCGGCCGTGGCGAACCAGCGCGAACGCCAGTTCTTCGTCACTCCCAGCCGGAAACCGTACGGATGAACTTTCTGGCCCATTCGAAGTCCTCTATTCCTTTTCCTCAGCCGCAACCGCTGCTTCAGAAACGCCGTCGCCCACTTTCACCACGATGTGTGCCGTCCGCCGCTGATAGCGGTACGCCCGGCCCATCGGCGCCGGCCGGATCCGCTTCTGGCGCGGCCCCTCATTGACGTAGGCTTCGGTCACCAGCAGGCTGTCCACATCCACCCCGGTGAACCGGTCCTCGGCGTTGGCGATCGCCGAACGCAGCACCTTCTCCACCTCGGGCGACATCCGCTTGTTGGTCGTCCGAAGAATCGTGATCGCCTCGCCGGCCTTCCGGCCGCGGATCAAATCGACCACCAGCCTCGCCTTCTGCGGCGAAACTCGGACATATCTGGCTTCCGCTTTCACTTGCATCGTTCAAGATCCTCTACCGGCTCTCCGGGTCGCTTGCCCTCGCCGGCCTACTTCTTGTCGCTCTTGTTCGCGTGGCCCTTGAAGGTCCGCGTCGGAGAGAATTCGCCAAGCTTGTGCCCCACCATGTTCTCGGTCACATACACCGGAATGAACTTCTTTCCGTTGTGCACCGCGATCGTGTGGCCGATGAATTCGGGCAGAATGGTCGACCGGCGCGACCAGGTCCGAACCACCTTCTTCTCGCTCTTGCTGTTCATCGCCACCACCTTGTCCACAAGATGGGTATCGGCGAAAGGCCCTTTTTTGACTGAACGGCTCATCGTTGAATCACTCTCTCCGCTCTTACTTCTTTCCGTACCGGCGGGTGACGATCATGTTGTCGGTCCGCTTGTTGTTCCGAGTCCTGTAGCCGCGCGTCGGCTGGCCCCACGGCGTCACCGGATGCCGGCCGCCCGACGTGCGGCCTTCGCCGCCGCCATGCGGGTGATCCACCGGGTTCATCGAAACGCCCCGGTTGTGAGGACGCTTGCCCAGCCAGCGCGTCCGGCCCGCCTTGCCCAGCGAAACATTCTCATGATCCACATTGCCCACCTGGCCCACCGTGGCGTAACACACCGTCGGCACCTTGCGGACTTCGCCCGACGGCAGCTTCACCAGCGCGATGCCGCCCTCGCGGCTCACCAACTGCGCCGATCCGCCCGCCGAACGCACCATCTGCCCGCCCTTGCCCGGTCTCAGTTCGATGTTGTGAATCGTCGTGCCTTCCGGAATGTTGGCCAGCGGCAGCGCGTTGCCCGGCAGAATGTCGGCTTCAGGCCCGGACATCACCGCGCGCCCCACGGTCAGACCGACCGGGTACAGGATGTATCGCTTTTCGCCGTCGGCGTAGTTCAGCAGCGCGATATGCGCCGAACGGTTCGGATCGTATTCGATCGCCGCCACCCTGGCCGGAACGCCCGTCTTGTCGCGCTTGAAGTCGATCACACGGTAGGCCCGCTTATGCCCGCCGCCCCGGAACCGGATGGTGACCTTGCCCTTGTTGTTGCGGCCGCCCGACTTCTTTATTCCTTCGGTCAGCGACTTCTCCGGCGTCTGCTTGGTCAGCTCGCTCTTGTCCAGAGTGGTGGCGAAGCGTCGCGTCGGCGTCGTCGGCTTGTAGGATTTAACTGGCATAGGGTTTCGCCTTTCTCTCCTCGATCGAGCCGCCTTACACCAGCTCGGCGTACTCCGGCATCTTCTGGCCGTCCTTCAACTTCACGTAGGCTTTTTTCCAGTCCTGCGTGTAGCCCGAGTAACGGCCGCGCCGGCGCAGCTTACCTTCAAAGTTGGCCGTCCGGACGCCGGAAACCTTCACTTTGAACAGCTTCTCCACCGCCCCCTTGATGTCGGTCTTGGTGGCATTCTTGTTCACTTCAAAGCAGAGCGTGTGTTCGCTCTCCTTCTTCGAGAGGCCCTTCTCGGTCACTACGGGCCGGATGATCACATCGTAGATGTTCATTTCGCCAAAGCCTCCGACAGTTTCTCGGCCGCCGCCTGGCTCAGCACCACCTGCTTGTGCGCCAGCAGGTCGTAGGTCGTCACGTCCCTGGTGGCCACCAGCTTCACCCCAGGCAGGTTGCGCGATCCCAGTTCCAGATTGCGGTTGGCTTCAAGCGTGCTTACCAGCAGCACCGTCCGCTTGCCGCCCAGGGTTTCGAGAACGGAAGCCATCGACTTCGTCCTGTGGTCGGCCAGACTGAAACCGTCCACCACCACCAGTTCGCCGTCGCGCAGCTTCGCCGATAGCGCCGAACGCAACGCCCCGGTCACCATCTTCTTGTTCAGGCGGTAGGAGTAGTCGCGCGGCTGCGGACCGTGCGTCGTTGCGCCGTGCCGCCACAGCGGGCTGCGCACCGAGCCCATTCTGGCCCGGCCGGTGCCCTTCTGGCGCCACAGCTTCTTGCCCGCCCCGGCCACTTCCCAACGGTTCTTCGTCTTGGCGTTGCCGCCGCGCAGACCCGCCAGGTGGTTCCGGACGCTTTCGTAAATCAGGCTCTCGTTCACGGGCGCCGCGAAGACTGCGTCGGACAGCTCCAGTTCGCCCACTTTCGTGTTTTTCAGATCGACGACATCAACCTTGGGCATCGTTTGTTACCTCTTGGCGCGCTTCACGATCACGTAGCTGCCGTTGGGTCCCGGCACCGCGCCCTTCACCATCAATACGTTGTCCTCGGTGTCCACATCGATCACTTCGAGGTTGCGAACCGTCACATTCACGTTGCCCATCTGGCCGGCCATCCGCGTCCCCGGAAAAACCCGCGACGGATAGCTCGACGCGCCGATCGATCCCGGCGCGCGGTGGAACATCGATCCATGGCTCCCGTCGCCGCCGCCAAAATTGTGACGCTTCATTACGCCCGCGAATCCGCGGCCCTTGCTGACGCCCGTGATGTCGACCTTGTCCTTCGGCTTGAACTGGTCAACCAGCACCCGGTCGCCGGCCTTCACGTCGTTCCGCCCGTTGTTGAGGCGGAACTCGCGCACCATCTTCACTCCCTCGGCGCCAGCTTTCTTCAGGTGGCCCGCCATGGGTCTGGTCGTTTTGCGCGCAAATTCCACCATGCCGAGCTGGACCGCGTCATAGCCGTCCGTGGCCGGCGTCTTGCGCTGGATGACAACGCACGGACCCGCCTTCAACAGCGTCACGGGCACTACCTGCCCGTCAGGCCGGAAGACCTGAGTCATACCGATTTTCTTGCCGATGATTCCTGGGCTCATATTCCCTCACCTGCACCCGCGTCAAAGCCTGCTTCGCTTCGCCTCGCGGGCCTTCATTCCTCTACTGCCTCCGGCGCCTCACGGGCCGCCTTCAGCCATCGGACCCTCTGCGGGCCCCGCTCTGCCTACTTCGCTCCCTTGTGGTAAGCCTTGATCTCCACGTCAACCCCCGCTGGAAGATCAAGCTTCGACAACGCGTCAACGGTGTCCTGCGTCGGCTCGATGATGTCGAGCAGCCGCTTGTGAGTGCGAATCTCGAACTGCTCGCGTGATTTCTTGTCCACGTGCGGCGAGCGGTTCACCGTATAACTGTTACGCTGCGTCGGCAGCGGGATCGGCCCGGCCACGCTGGCGCCGGCCCGGCGCGCCGTCTCCACGATCTCGTTTGTGGACTGATCCAGCAGCCGGTGATCGTATGCCTTCAACCGGATGCGGATGCGCTTTGTGATGCTCTGTGCCATTGCTGTGCTCGCGTTCCTGACTCCGTCTCCCCGCTCTCCTAGTCGGGTTTCAGCCCCTCCCCGCCGGATTCCCATCTCGGGACCCCGGCGGGCAGGGCTTCAATCTTT
>PNKE01000075.1 GCA_013822245.1 Candidatus Solibacter sp. | reverse complement strand
GCTCGGCACACCATGGAAAGAGGGCGCCCCCTGGGGGACGCCCTCTCGTTACAGGTTGGCGCTGCGCTTAGAACTGGAGGCGCATGCCGAAGCGGAACTGGCGGAATGAATCGGCGCCAGTGATGGTCGAGAAGCCGCGCAGCGGGTCAGCCACGCTGTTGTTCAACGAACCATCGGGGTTGAGTTGCATGTTGCCGGACGCGCCCGAGGGGTTGCTCCAGCGGGTGTTGTGGGCGAGGTTGGTGGACTCGGCGCGGAACTCGACGTTCAGCCGTTCGGTGACCTTGAAGTTCTTGAACAGAGCCGGGTTGAGCTGCCAGAAGCCGGGGCCGTAAAACGGCAGTTTGCCGGTGGAGCCGGGCTTGAACTCGCCAGTCTGACGCCACCAGAACAGCGGATCGCGGAAGGAGGCGGGATCGAAGTAGGGCTGTTGAGGGCCCTTCTTGTCGAGCTTCTTGAACGGAGCGAGCTGTTCAGCCGTCTGTGTGCAGCCGATGCAGAGCAGCGAGGAGCCGCTGCCGCTCATAAAGAACGGCGTGCCGGTGTAGGCGAAGAAGGTGCCGTTGACGCGCCAGCCGCCGAAGAGCATGTCAAGCGCCTTGGAGTCGGAGCCCCACTTCTGGCCCTTGCCGAAGGGAAGTTCGTAGACCCAGGCGTTGGTGAACATGTACTTGCGGTCGTAGCCGGCGGGACCGTAGTTGCGGTCCAGCATGGGCTCCCAGTTCCAGCCCCAGACGCCGGCCCAGCCGGTGTCGTCGGCCATGTTGAGGGCCTTGCCCCAGGTGAACGAGGACTTCATGAACAGGCCGTGCGAGAAGTTCTTGTTCAGGGTGGCCTGAAGCGAGTTGTAGGTGGCGTAGCCGATGCCGTCCCACATGCTGGAGGGGATGGTGCGGCCGTAGGCCTTCGCCAGCGGCAGGTTGGCGGTGGAGATGCCGAGGCCCGGACCCACAACGTTGATGTTGCGGTCGAGCATCTGGCGGATGGTGTTGGTGGCGACGTAGCCGACCGAACCGATCATATCCCAAGGCAGCTTGCGCTCGAAGGTGAGGTTCCAGGACTGGATGTAGCCGCGGTTCAACTGGCCGCCCCAGGGGCTGCGGGGACCCATGTCGAGGTTGGTGGGCAGGATGCCCTGGCCGGAACTGATGTTGGGCACCGGAACGGCCGGGATGCCCTGGTCGATATTGTTATACCAGCCGAAGGTGGACACGACCGGGACCCAGGAACCGGTGAGGGTGGCGGGGTAGAGGCCGCGCAGCGGACGCCCGAACGGAACGGCGTCATAGGTGATGCCGTAGCCGCCGCGGATGACGTTGTTGTCGCCGATGCGGTAGGCGAAGCCGATACGCGGAGCGAACAGCTTCTTGGACACCGTCATGCCGGCGTTGCGCGGCGTGTTGCCGATGCCGCCGAAGTAGACGATGTTGGTGGTGGGATCCCAGCGCTCGATGCCGCGGTCGCCGCGGTTGATGAGCGGGTAGTACTCATAGCGCAGGCCGAGGTTGAGGGTCAGATTGCGGTTGACCTGCCAGCGGTCGCGGAAGTAGCCGGCGAACTGCCACTCGCGGGTCAGCATTTCGAAGTTCTGAATGGACTTCCCGTAGCTGGAAACCGTTCCGAGCAGGGCCGAAGCGAACGAGTTCGGCGCGCCGCGCTGGGCGGTGGTCAGCGAGGGATGGAACGTGGGTCCGCCGCCGAACGAGATCTGGCCGCGGGGATTGGCGGTTTCGGGTTGCCAGTGGTCCATCATCAGCTTGCGGCCTTCGAAGCCCCAGCGGAACTCGTGGGCGCCCTGGATCTTCGAGAAGTTCGTCTGATAGGTGTAGTTTTGTTCTTTGCGGAACAGCGGAGCCCAGGTGGCGTCGACGCCGACGTTCGAGAAGCCGAAGCCGGAGATATTGGGCGGGCCGCCGTAGCGCTTGTCGTTGGCGAACTGGGCGCCGCCGTTGGTGCCCGGGATCTTCCAGACGTCGAGCCCGATGTTCTTATCCATGTTCGGGATGCCGACGGTCTGGTCCATGCGGGTGTAGCCGAAGACGCCGTCCATGAAGAAGGTCGGCGAGAAGGTGTAGTTGTAACCGAACACGGGCATCTGGGTCCTGGTGTCGCCGAAGCCGTGGGAGCCCAGGGCCGGGCCGCCGAGGTCGCCGAAGACATACTTGCCGGCGACGGGAGCGTCCATGCGGGAGTACTTACCCCAGATCATGAGCTTGTCGGTGGCGGCGTAGTTGACCTTGAGATCGTACTGGTTGCGATCAAGTTTGAGCGTGCCGGCGGAATAGTAGTTGCCGCTCAGGTTGTAGACCGGATCTGTCGGCGACTGGGTGTTGGGCAGCGGAACGCCCTTGTAGATGTTCGCGAAGATGGGGTTGAAGCGGGACTGCGGGACGATGTTGTTGGCGAAGGGCGTGCGGCCGGCGTTGTCGGCCTGGGAGGCCGAGGCCGGATCGTAGATCACGCCCACCGGCGTCCACTGGCTGAAGTTGCCGTCGCGCATGGCCTGCGGGGCAACCGAGAAAAAGCCGTCGTTGCCGGAACGCTCCATGGTCCTCTCGAAGCTGAAGAAGTAGAACAGCTTGTCCTTCTTGATCGGGCCGCCGACGGTGCCGCCGCCCTGATTGAAGATCGACAGGGGCAGTTTGTAGGTGGCCGAACGGAAGTAAGGAGCGGTGTTGAGGTGCTGGTTGTTGTGGAACCAGAAGCCGGAGCCGTGGATCTCGTTGGTGCCCGACTTGGTGGACACGGTGATGGCCGCGCCGCCGGCCATGCCCTGCTCGGCGTCGAACGAGTTGGTCGTGATGTTGACTGTCTCGATCGATTCGACGGGCTGGACGTAGGCGGTGTGGTGCGGCAGCCAGACGTTGATGTTGACGGCGCCGTCGGTGAGGGTGTTGTTGGTGTTGCGGGCGGTGCCGTTGATGTTGGTGGTCAGGGCGCGGCCCGGGGTGTCGACAACCGCGTTCTGGAACGCCGCCGGAGTGGCGCCGGGAACGAGGTTTATCAGCGACTGGTAGTTCCGGTAGCCGGGCAGGGGCATCGAGGTGATGGCCTGCGAGGCGAGTTCGGTACGGACGTCGGACTTGTCGGTCTGCAGCGCGACGGCGCTGGCCGAGACCGTGACCTGTTCGGTCATCTGGCCGACTTCGAGTTTCACATCGACGCGGGTGACGGTGTTGATCGTGATGTCGACACCGGTGCGGGTCGAGGTCCGGAAGCCCTGGGAGGCCACCTTGACGTCGTAGGAACCCGGAACGATGTTGGGAACTGTGTAACGGCCCTGTTCGTCCGCCTTGGTCTCACGGGTGAGACCCGTGGCGGGGTTGGAAAGAGTAATTGTGGCACCCGGAACAACCGCGCCGGTGGGATCTTCCACCGTTCCGACGATTGAACCATAGAGGACCTGCGCATTCGCCGGCGCTGAAGCCAGCACGGCAACGAGCAGAACGGCACAGGTCAGCCCAAGAAGCAGTTTGGTTTTCATGTTCGATGATTCTCCATGCACATTCGACTACCCGCGCGACGTGGGCGGGCAGTGATTGCATGCAGGGAAGGAGTGGAGACAGAAGACCAGGCCCCTCCAAATAGAGAGAGCCATGTAACCCTGTGACGACAACTCCCGAGCATGGTATCTGCATAAACATACCATCGACGGGAGGTCCATCTCAAGCACAATCCTTAACGAAGAGTCATATATGAAAGGGGCGCCCTTGAGGGTGGGACTCACTCTGCAAGCTGTTCATGCGACAGGCGGAGTCTGAAGCGGAACGGATGGTTGGGATCGGCGCCGGGGATGCGGGCGTTGCCTTGGCGGGCGAGCAACCTCGGCCCGGCATGAGCGGGCCGGATGGGACCGCCAGGCGGACCGCTCAGGACAAACCGGCGCATGCTACGCCGTTCGGCCATACCCGGAAATGGAAAGGCTGCCCGTGAAACCCGTACTATTGGCCGCCCTGGCGCCGCTTCCGGCGGCCGGTCTGGACATCACCGCGCCCGGCCAATGGGCGCGCCGGGGATCAGGCGAGGCGCAGACGCTCGCCGCGGTAGGAGAGTCTGCCGGAGTATCCCTGGTTCCGGCTGAGCAAAGAGACACCCGTGAAGCATGAGAGTGACGCCGATCTGGTTCCGGGGGGTGTGGACCAGGCGACGGGCCCACGGCGGAGGGGACAAAGGCCGGACTCTACGTCCGTGGCGCGGAGCAGCCGTCGCTGGTAGTGAACGGCCTCAAGGCGGGCGCCGCGAAGGGCCGGGCCGGGCTGTGGGTGGGGCCTGGGACGCTGGCCCGGTGCGCGCCGGTCAGCGTGCGCTAACGCGCCGCGGCGGCGCGCGCGGCGGCGCGGCCTGTGCGGATGCAGTCCGGGATACCGATTCCGGAATAGGCGTTACCGGCGAGGTGAAGACCGGGCAGGGTGGAGCGGATGTCGTCGATCAGGCGCATGCGGGTTTCGTGGCCGACGGTGTATTGGGCCATGGCGCGGCGCCAGCGGGTGATGCGCGTGCGGTCGGGCTCAACCCGCCAGCCGAGCAGAGCGTGCAGCTCATCCAGTACTGACGACAGGATGTCGCCGTCGGACGAGTCCAGCACCGCCTCATTGCCCGCCCCGCCGAGGAAGCAGCGCAGCACGGCGTGGGTATCGGGGACGCGGTGGGGGAATTTGGCTCCGGTAAAGGTGCAGGCCACCAGCACGCCGCGCTCGCGAGCCGGGACGAGGAAGCCGAAACCAGGAGGCAGCGCGGGGATACGGTCCTGACGGTAGACCAGGGCCACGGTCATCGACGATGAGTACTCGATGCCGGAGAGCAGGGCGGCGATCTGTGAATTTACCGTGTTGAGCAGCGCACCGGCGGCGTAAGCAGGACAGGCGAAGATCAGGTCCGCGCCGCCGATCCACTCGCCGCCGGCGCGCACGCGCCAGCGCCCGTCCGAGGTTCGTTCGGCCGCTTCGGCCCGATGGCGGACAACCTGGCAGGCGGGCGTGATCCGCCGCTCGAGTTCGGCGGTGAGCTGGGCGAGTCCGCCCTTCATGGTCTGGAAAAGCGGCGCGGCTTTCTCGCGTCCGGCGGCGGCCTTGCGGGCGGCCAGTACGCCCTTGGTCAGGCTGCCATACTTGGCCTCGATTTCGACAAACCGTGTCAGAACGCTATCCACGCTGAGCCGTTCGACGTCTCCACCGTAGACGCCGGAGAGCAGCGGTTCAGCGAGGTAGTCGACGGTTTCCGAGCCGTAGTGCTGGCGGATGAACTCGCCCACGGATCTCTCCCTGTGCGCGTCCGGGGGCTTGTGGAAGTATTCGAGGCCCATGCGGGCCTTGGTCGCCCAACCGAGCAGGGGCGATGCGGCGACGGGCATGATGCGGGTCGGCACCATCATCATGAGACCGTCGGGCAGCGGGACGAGACGGCCCTTCCGGACGACATAGGTGACGCGGCCATGGTCGTTGGAGGCGATGATTTCACCGCCGAGGCCGAGTTCGCGGATGAGTTCGGCGGCGGCGGGTTTGGCGGTCAGGAAGGAGTCCGGCCCCTGTTCGAGGACGCAACCGTCGACGGTTTCGGTCTGGATGACGCCGCCGAGCTGGGCCTGTTGCTCGATGAGGACGGCCGGCCGGCCCAGGCGCACGAGTTCATAGGCCGCCGAGAGGCCCGTGATGCCCCCGCCAACGATGAGGGTCCGGCTCTGAGGCTCCTGCGCCACGGAGTTACGGTTTGAAATCGCGGACCATCTGAACGACGGCCTTCACGTGGTCGACCGGCGTTTCGGGCAGGATGCCGTGGCCGAGGTTGAAGATGTGGCCGGGCCGGGTGCCGGTGCGTTTCAGCAGTTCATATACCTTGGCCTTGAGTTCGGGCAGGGGAGCGAACAGGGCGGCCGGATCGAGGTTGCCCTGGATGGCCGAGCGGTAGCTGATATCCATCCAGGCCTGGTCGATGTTGAGCCGCCAATCGACGCCCATGACGTCGCCGCCGGCGGCGTGGAGTTCGCGGAAAAACCCGCCGGCGCCGGTGCCGAAGTGGATCACGGGCACGCCGGCCGAGCGGATGCGTTCGATGAGCGCGCGCGAGTAGGGAGCGACGTAACGGACATAGTCGTCGGCGCCGAGAGCGCCCACCCAGGAGTCAAACACCTGAATGGCGCGGGCGCCGGCGGCCACCTGCATGATGGCGAAGGGCCCGAGCACGTCGACGAGTTTGCCCATGAGGCGGCGCCAGAGGGTCTCGTCGTTATACATGAGCTTCTTCACATTGAGATAGTGGCGGGAGGCGCCGCCTTCGATCATGTAGCTGGCGACGGTGAACGGCGCGCCCACAAAGCCGATCACGGGGGTCTTGCCGGCCAGGGCGCGGCTGACGAGCTGGATGGATTCGCCGACATAGCCGAGATCGTCGGTGTTGGAGATCGACAGCGAATCGACGTCGTGCGAGGTGCGGACGGGGTTTTCGATCACCGGTCCCTCACCGGCGACGAAGCTGAGTTTCAGGCCCATGGGCTCGATAGGCAGCAGCAGGTCGGCGAAGATGATGGCCGCGTCCACGTCGAGAACCTCGATCGGCTGGAGGGTCACCTGCGCCGCAAGGTCGGGCCGCTTGCAGATTTCGAGGATGGAATGTTTGGCGCGGATGTCGCGGTACTGCTTCATATACCGCCCGGCCTGGCGCATGAACCAAACAGGGCGCACGTCTGTCGGGCGCCTGCGGCAGGCGTCGAGGAAGCGGCTGTTCATTGGAGGGACACGCATGCGTTCTCCGATCTGTCTTCGCACAGGAAGACCTGAAAATCCTTGGGTTTACTGCGTTCGGCCCACTTGCGGCCGAGGATAAAATACGGCTTTGTCCAGGCTTCGGAATCGATTGCGCCGGGTGCGACCACCGAAACCTGGAGCACTCCCTGGGCCGGATACCCCGTCCGGGGATCCATGATGTGGGTATAGATCCTGCCGCCCACGTTGAAGAATTTCTCCGTCGAACCCGAAGTGGCCATCGACTGGTTCTTCAGATAGCAGACAAACTCGGCCTTGCCCCGGCCATGCGGGTTGGGGATCTCCACCCGCCAGCCGCGCGGCTCCCGCGGCGGCGCCCCGATGGCATACATTGAACTTCTTCCGGCGGTGATGAATCCGCTCGATATGCCGCGGCCCTTGAGCACCTGCACCATGCGGTCAACGGCATAACCCTTGCCGATGCCGCCGGGATCGATCTCGACCGGCGCATCAAAGCGCACAGTCCGGGCAGCGCGGTCCAGACGGATCTTCCGCCAGCCGACGCGCGCCAGCGCGGTCCGGATCTCAGCCCGGTGCGGGATCCTGCCGGATCCTTTGTAAAAGCCCCAGATCTTCATGAGCGGCCCGACGGTGATGTCGAATGCACCTTCACTCCGCCGGCTGTATTCGAGACAGCGCGACAGCAAATCAAACGTCTCTTCAGATACCCGGACCGCGGCCCGTGGAGCTTCACGGTTCAGCCTGCTCCACTCGCTATCGGCCCGGTAGTTCGACATGAGAAGATCCAACCGCTGGACCTCCTCGAAAGCCTCCTCAACCGCCGCATCCAGGGCAAAACGGTCCGTCCCGTAGAGCGCGACGGTGTAGGTTGTGCCCATCGCATCCAGTGACCGTTCCAGGCGCAAAAGCTCCTGTGTCTGGCCGGGCCGGTTCGCCTGGCCAGAGCCGGGCGCAGCCGTCAAACTTGAAAGTAGCACAAGACACAGCGAAAACACGGCGAAAACGATGCGGAATCCGGATAGTTGACCGTGTTGTATCGAATTGGGTTGCACTTCTTGCGTGGCGCCGTTTCCGTTGTGAGGGTCTAACTTACAGGTTACTACCTCGCCACGATCCTGACAACCAAGGCTATTGTTTTCTTAATCTTATGAGCCTGGTGTATATAAAGTGCCGCGCTCTGCGCGATCCCGGAGCGTCCATGGCGCCCTCGAAGCTCCGTGATTTGGTGGACGCCTCGGGTGGCCGCGCATCCGGCATCTCGATTGGAGGACCCTGAATTGATCTGCCTCGAAGATCCTGGCGGGTGGCGGCAGTGGCGTCCGGTCGAGACGCCGGCGGAACTGCCAATGAGCTGACGAGCTAGTCCTTGGGCCGCCCTCTCCGGAGCCGTCGCCGGAGCCGGGCGAGGTTGTCGCCGCCGGTGATCTGCGAGTCGGGGACGAAGCGGAGGTCGGGTGCGCGGAACAGTTCGATGCGCTGGGCGAGTTGGTGGCGCAAGTAGGCGCGTGCGTGTTCCAGACCCTCCAGGGCCTTGGTGCGCAGGGCGGCGTCCTGGGGAAGCCGGACCAGGACATCGGCCCGGCGGGCATCGGTGGAAAGCACGACGTCGGTGACCTCGACGTCGGTCAGGCGGGGATCGGAAGACTCGAAGCGGATGAGTTCGCTGAGTTCCTCGCGCATGGTTTCCGACACCCGGCGCGTGCGCAGTTCATCCATGATCCGATCCTCTCCTTACTCTAGCCAATCGATTTCCGCCGCCACCAGGTTGGGTCCGAGGAACGAAGCCGCCAGCCGTTCGGCCGATTCAAGCGTCTTCGCCGCCGATTCGCGCGACGGCGAAACGGTGACCGCCGAAACCACGGCGTGATTCAGCATATCCTGATCCTCGATCTCGGCGACGGCCACGTTATGAGACGCCCTCAGACGGTCCTTCAGCCCGCGCACCCAATGGCGCTTGTCCTTGAGCGAGCGAGATTCGTTCATGTGGATCTCAAGCGTGAGCACGCCGATGGCCGGCATAACGTTGCGCTCCAGGCGGCTGGCCGGGGCCTCAGGTCAGCGATAGCTGGGCGACCCGTTCCTTGACGAAGCATTCAAAGATATCGCCCGGCTTGATGTCGTGATAGCTCACCAGGCTGATGCCGCATTCAAAGCCCTGTTTCACTTCCGACGCGTCGTTCTTGAAGCGCTTCAGCGCATCGATGCGGCCGGTATGGATGACCACGTTGTCCCGCAACAGCCGCACCTCGCAGTCGCGGGTGATCGTGCCGTCGGTGACGTAGCAGCCGGCCACGGTGCCCACCTTCGTGATGCGGAAGGTATCGCGCACGTCGGCGCGGCCCTTGAAGACTTCCTTGAAGACCGGTTCGAGCATGCCGACCATGGCCTTCTTCACTTCGTCGGTCAATTCATAGATGACCGTGTGGAGACGCAGGTCGACCTTCTCGGTTTCGGCCAGTTCGGCGGCTTTGCGCTCGGGGCGGACATTGAAGCCGACGATGATGGCGTCGGATGCCGAGGCCAGGTTGACGTCGCTTTCGCTGATGGCGCCGACGCCGGTGGAGATGACGCGGATCGACACCTTCTCGGTGGACAGTTTCTGCAACGTATCGGAGAGCACCTCGGCGGTGCCGCCGACGTCGGCCTTGAGGATGAGGTTGAGTTCCTTGGATTCGCCCTCGCGCAGTTGGGCGTGGAACTGTTCGAGCGAGACGCGGGTCTTGGCCATGGCGATCTCGCGGGTCTTGGTTTCGCGGAATTCGGCGATCTGGCGCGCCTTGGCGAGGTCGGTGACGGCGTTGAGATCGTCGCCGACATCGGGCAGGCTGTCGAGGCCGAGGATTTCGACGGGCATCGATGGCCCGACTTCATCGACGCGTTCGCCGCGGTCGTTCATCAAAGCGCGGATGCGGCTGAAGACCGATCCGCACAGGACATAGTCGCCAGTGCGCAGTGTGCCGTCGCGGACCAGGACGGTGGCCACGGGGCCGCGTCCGCGGTCCAGTTTCGCTTCGAGAACGCTGGCAACGGCGGGGCGGACCGGGTTGCCCTTGAGATCCTGCATATCGGCGACCAGGAGGATCATTTCGAGCAGCAGGTCGATGTTCAGGAGTTGTTTGGCCGAGACGGGCACGAAGGGCGTGTCGCCACCCCAGTCCTCGGGCATCAGGCCGAGTTCGGTGAGTTGCTGTTTGACGCGGTCGAGCTGCGCCTCGAGCTTGTCGATCTTATTCACCGCGACGATGATCGGCACTTTGGCGGCCTTGGCGTGGTCGATGGCTTCGCGCGTCTGGGGCATGACGCCGTCGTCGGCGGCCACCACGAGGATGACGATGTCGGTGACCTTGGCGCCGCGGGCGCGCATGCGGGTAAAGGCCTCGTGGCCGGGGGTGTCGATGAAAACGATCTTGCGGCCGCCGATATCGACGTGGTAGGCGCCGATGTGCTGGGTGATGCCGCCGGCTTCACGGGCGGCGACATTGGTCTTGCGAATGGCGTCGAGCAGGCTGGTTTTGCCGTGGTCGACATGGCCCATGACGGTAACCACGGGCGGGCGCGGATAGCGGTCGCCGGCGGCTTCGGTCTGCTGGATTTCCTGGATCGACTCCTCTTCGTAGCTCATCTGGGTAGCCTGCGCGCCGAAGATCCGGGCGAGGTCCTGGGCAAGTTTCACATCGAGGGTCTGGTTGATGGTGGCGAATATCTTGCGGTCGACCAGTTGCTTGATAACCAGAGCCGCCCGGATGCCGAGCTTTTCGGAGAACTCCTTGACTGTGATGCCTTCCGAGATGGTGATCTCGATGTTGGCGGCCCTCGGGATCTCGATTTCCCTGCGCGATGGACCCATCCTCAGGTTGCCTTCGATCTCCTCGCGGCGGCGCTGCGTGGAGCGCTTGCGGCCGGTGTCGCGGCGCGCGACCTCGGTAGGCGGCGGCGGAACCAGAGCCGGCGATGTCGGATGGGGGCCGCGTCCGCGCATCGGGCGGGGCCCGCCGATGGGGGGCTGGCCGGGGCCGCGGCGAGGCGGACCCTGATAGATCGGCTGGCCGGGCATGGGGACGCCTGGCCTGGAGGCCGGAGGCTGGCCTGGAGTCGCCTTGGGCTGGCTTTGCGCCTGCAAGCGTGCGACCAGATCGGGCCGCGGGGGCACGACAGGCCGGCTCGCGGGCTGTCCGGCGAGCGGCGGCCTGGGCGCCTGAGGCTGATGAGGATGCGAGGGCGGCTGAGGAATTCTCGGCGCGCCGGGAGCGGCCTGGCGGGGAGCTTCGGGCCTGGGACGTCCGGGACTCACCACGGCCGGCCTGGGGAGCGCTCCCCCGGGCATGGGCTGTCGCGGGCCTGAAATGATCTGGCCGGGCTTGGGCGGCCGGGGCGGCGGGATTCTGGTGGCGGCAGTTGCAGGCTCCGCGGGCGCCGGCGAACCCGGGACCGCCGAAGCCGCGGGCGGAGGCGCGGGCGCCGCGGGCGCGACCGGCTGCTGGGCGATGGGTGTGGTTCTGAGGATCGGCCTGGCTGGAGGCGCGGGCGCGGGCGCGGGAGATGGCCTTCCAGGCGTCGATAACGCGGCGGCGGCGGGCGCCTCACTGCGCGCCGGAGCGGCCGGAGCGGGACGCGTGGCCGCAGGCTGCACTGCCGGGCGCGGCTGCGCTGGAGCCGGGACGGGCGTGGGCGTATGGTGCACCACCGTCCTTGCCGGAATCGGAATCGAGGGTGCGTGATGGGCCAGCGGCGGAGCGATCGGGCGCGTTCCGCCCAGACCCGCCAGAGGCGGGCGGATCGGAACGGCGCGGGCATGGGCCGCGGGCGCCTCCGCGGCCGGAGCCTTCTCCTCCCTCACTTCCCGATGCTCTTCCTTATGGGCCGGCTGCTCGTGATGGGCCGGCGGCTCGTGCCCGGGCTTGTCCGCGGGCGCGGCTTGGGCTTCTTCAGCCGCGGGCCGCCAAATGGGCGCCGCATGGCTCGCCATAGCGGACTCGGCGGCTTCGGAGCCTGGCCCCTCCGCTTCAGTTGCCCTCGCGGGGCGCACACTCATCGATAGCACGCGGATTCGCAACTCCTCGGCGACGTCCTCGTCAATCGAACTGGAGTGGGTCTTTTTGTCGGCGTGGCCCATCTCGTGGAGAAGATCGAGCAGGACTCCGGGTTTTACCTCGAGATCTCTTGCCAGTTCGTTGATACGTTTCTTCATAATTACGGACGTCTACAGCCTCGCCGCGAGGCGGCGGACCACGAGCTTTCCCTGCCTACCCCGTACGGCACACTCTCCGAAGCGATTGTAAACCCGTCAGGATTGTTCGACAGCAAGACCCGAGGCTCCCATGGTATCAGATTCCCCGGCGCCGGACCCCTCGCCGTCTTTCTCTTCCGGATCTTTCCCTGCTTCGGCGGCGTTCTCAACGGCTTCGGCGGCGGTCTCAACGGCTTCGGCGGCGTTCTCAACGGCTTCGGCGGCGGTCTCGACCGCTTCATCGCTGGCCGCCGGCGCCGCCACGGACTCCGCCACGACAGCCTCCGCAACCGCCTCGGCCTGCCCTGCGTAGGGCTGGCTGTAGTAGGCGTTCACGGCCAGAACCACCTCGTGAATCATCTCCGGCGTCACGCCTTCGATGCTCTCCAGTTCCTCGGGCGTCATTGCCCCCACCTTCTCCACCGTCGCCACGCCGCCGGCGAACAGCGCTCCGACGATGCTGTCATGCAGGCCGTAGGCGGTCAACTGCGACAGCGGCGTGGCCGCCATGGAGTTCATGGTCGCCTCGACTTCCTGGCGCTTCTCTTCCTCGGTCTTGATGTCGATCTTCCAGCCCATCAGCTTCGCCGCCAGGCGGACATTCTGCCCCTTCTTGCCGATGGCCAGCGACAGTTGCGCGTCCTCGACGATCACTTCCATGTGCCGTTCCATGCTGTCGATGATGGCAACGCGTGAGATGCGGGCGGGACTCAGCGCATGAGTTGCAAAGACGGCCGGGTCTTCGGAAAACTCGATGATGTCGATCTTCTCTCCGCGCAGTTCGCGGATGATCGACTGCACCCTCATGCCCTTCATGCCGACGCAGGCGCCGACGCAATCCACGTCACGGTCGCGGCTCAGGACGGCGATCTTGGTCCGCTCGCCGGCCTCGCGCGCGCAGCCGCGGATGATCACCGTGCCGTCGTAGATCTCGGGCACTTCCTGTTCGAACAGCCGCATGACGAATTCGGCCGCGGCGCGCGACACCATCACGCCGGCATTCTTGCCGGTCTTTTCCACCGACTTGATGACGCAGCGCACGCGTTCGCCGATGCTGAACGACTCCAGCCGCGACTGCTCCTTCTTCGGCAGCCTGGCCTCGGTCTTGCCAAGATCCACCACCAGGTCCTGGCCCTCGATGCGTTTCACCACGCAGTTCACCAGGTCGCCCACGCGCGACGAAAACTCGGTAAAGACATTCTCGCGCTCGGCCTCGCGCACCTTCTGCAGGATCACCTGCTTGGCCGTCTGCGCCGAGATGCGGCCCAGCGCCTCGGTGGGCCGGGCGATTCGCACCTGGCCGCCCAACTGGACCTCGGGGTCGATGGCCCGGGCATCGTCAAGCGTGATCTGGTTCAGCGGCTGCTCGGCGTGCTCGACCACGGTTTTGACGACGAAAATCGTGATTGCGCCTGTCTTGGGGTCGAAGTCGGCGGCAAGATCCTCCTCGGTGCGGAACTGCTTGCGCGCCGCGACCAGCATGGCGTCCTTGACGGCGTCGAGGACGATCTGCGGGTCGATGCCCTTCTCCTTGCTCAGGATTTCGATAGACTGCTGAATGGAAGCCAAGCTCGTCGCTCTCCTTTGCCGTTGGTTTGAAGCCCCTGTTTCGGGGCCTTACCAATCGAATTTCAGATTTGCTTTCTCTAAATCTTCCATCCTGAAGCGGATGGATGCCGACGCCCCGGTTTCGAGGACGATTGAGCCGTCCTCGTCCAGGCCTGCGATTCGTCCCTCGAACCGCCGCTGGCCGTTGACGGCCTCGCGGAGCGAGACTCGCGCCCTTTCTCCGGCGAAACGTCTGAAGTCGCCCTCATGGCGGAGTTTGCGCTCAACGCCGGGGCTGGAAACCTCGAGGTGGTAGGACCTGCCCGGGACGGCGTCCTCGACGTCGAGCATCGCGCCCACCTGCTCGGAGATCAGTTCGCAGTCGCCGTGGGTCACGCCGCCAGGCTTGTCGATGAAGATCCTCACGATACGGGACTTGCCGGCTCCGAGACATTCCACCGACCACAGTTCCATGCCTTCGCGCACAACGGCCCGTTCGGCGATCTCAGTCACCTTCGCGGTCCAGTCCTGGGCGGGCGTTTCGGCCATCTTCCTCGTTACCAAAAGCGGGTCTCAATAAAAAAGTGGGCTTGCGCCCACCGGGTGTGACTCGCCTACCCATAAGTGTACTACATGGGCCTACTGCCGGCGGTGTTGTTCGCGCAAGTAGGACGGAGCGTCCATGGGCGGCTGCGGCTGCGGGTCGAGCGGGTCCTTCACGTTCTCCGGAATCAGGATATCCGGGTCAGGCCGGACGGCCTTGAAGGGCCGGAAATCGGGCGCCGGCGTGAAGACATCGGAAAGATCCGACGCCGCGGCGTCATAGAGATTCAATGGCGGCATGCCAAGCAGCCGGAAGACGGTCTTCAGCAGCCCCGGGAAGCTGGCGTTCACATGCGAGGCGTAGTTGCGCTTCACCCAGGGACTCACGGCCAGCATCACCGTCCGGTGGCTGTCGACGTGATCGACGCCGCCCTGGGCGTCGTCCTCGGTGACGAAAATCGCCATCCGTTTCCACCATGGCGAGTGGGAAAGGTATTCGACGATACGGCCGAGGGCGTAATCGTTGTCGGCGACATAGGACACCTCGAACGGATAGCCGTCGGCGGGGCGCGGCTTGGCCATGTGATCGTTCGGCAGGTGAATGTAAATGAACCGCGGCAGATCGCGGCCGGGCGTGACGTAGCGCTCCTCGATCTCCCTGATGAACTGGTCGGCGCGGTACTGGTCCGGAATGTTCATGTTGTAGCCGGGGTAGTTGCGCGAGGTGTTGCGGAACAGCGGATCGGGCATCGGGACATTGGTGACAAACCGCGCCCCGGTGGGTTTTTGGCCTGGATCCTCGACCACGCCCGCCAGTTCGAATCCCTCGCCGAAGTTGCGGAATTCGAGTCCGTGGCGTTCGAGATGGTGCCACAGCGCGCCCGCCTCCAATTGCTCTTCGGGATGCAGGCTGGAATTCGATTGGGCAAACAACAGCCGTCCGGGCGCGTTGGTGGGCAGGCGGAAGTCCTTCTGCCCCCCGTAGGACGCCATCAGCGAGCTTTCGGTCCAGGCGTTGGGATAGGACCCGACCAGCCAGTGATGGCCGTCCACCGAGACCTCGGAATCGGCATAGAAGTTGTCGCTGAACGAGAAGCGCTCGGCCAGCGCATGATGGTTTGGCGTGAGGTTGTAATAGCTCTTGTAAGCCCGCGCCTTCAACGCGCCGGGCGTCTGTGTGATCCAGCCGCCGCGGCCGAGCCGGGCCAGTTCGGGCGCGCCGCGCAACTCCCCGTTGGATGCCTCCAGCCTGTCGCCGAACACCTCGTCGTAGGTCCGGTTCTCCTTGACGATCAGCACCACGTGGCGGACATCGATCGGCATCTGCGCCGGCCGGGCCAGGCTGCGGACAAATCCGTTCAGGCTCATCACGCGGCCCGTGTGGATCGGCAGCGCGCGCGGCATTGGCGATGGGAAGACGCTGATGGTGCCGCGCCTGAGGACGCCCTGGAAGCTCTCCTCAAGCCGCCCGCTCCTGGTTGCATTCGGACCCGTACCGTGACCCTTGGCGCTGGCGACGAAGATCTGGCCCTTATGGATCGCCACGGCGGTGGGAAACCACGCCACCGGCAGGTGGCCAAGCACTCTGTTCTGGGCCATGTCGATGACGCCCACGGCATTGATGCCCGCCTCGGCCACCAGCAGGCGGCCGTTGTCGGCATCAATGGCCATTCCGAGCGGCAGGATGCCGCGAAACTGTTCCAGGCGCGGGATGCGGATGGGAATTGCCGCGCGGATGCGCAGGGTCACCGCGTCGACGACGCTGATCGTATCCTGATTGCCGTTGGCCACGTAGATGTCGCTTGAAGTGGCGACAACTCCGGCCGGCGACGACCCGCCGATCGATTTCTCTCCAAACGGCTCGCCGGTCCTGACCAGCGCGATCAGCTTCGGCGCCGATTCGGCCGACACATCCAGAACGGCCAGCGAATTCGACTCTGGCACGTTCGGGTCGCCCAGGCCGGGCACGTCGACGGGTCCGCGCGCGGTTTCGCGCCGCACGCCCTTTTCGGCCTCCCCGGACGGGAAGCCGAAGGCCGGGAACGGCAGGCCCGTGCCCACCGGATCGTCCTTCGACACGCCGGGCAGGGCCTTGTATTCGAACATGCCGAGGTTGGTCACATACAGGCGCTTACGGTCAGGCGACAGCGCCATTTTGAACGGCAGCCGGCCCACCTTCACGCTGGCCAGCATCTGGCGGTTGCGGGTGCTGAACACGGCCACGCGGAAGTTGGCCTGGTCGGCGACAAACAGCAGTCTGCGTTCGCCGTCGTAGGCGATATCGGCCGAGTAGGAGTCCTTCCAATCGCCCTGGTTGAGATGAAAATGGCCCAGGATGCGGCCCGACGGAATCGAGACATGACGGACGCGGCCCGAATTGCCTTCCGAGGCGAACAGACGCGAGTCATCCTCCCAGGCCAGGCCAAGAAAGACGCTGCGCCAGTCGTCGTCGTCACCGGGCGTGGGCTTTTCGTCCCGCTGTTTGGCGTCGAGACGCGACAGCCGCCAGGGGTCGGAGGTGATGTCGAGCAGCGTGAGCGAATAGCGGTTCGGCCCGCCGTCGGCGGTGACGGCATACTTGCCGCTGGGCGAGATCGCCAATCCGAATGCGCCCGGCCCGGTGGCATACTGCCGGCCCAGCGGTTCGATCATCCGCCCGCCGGGCAGGATGCTCTCGGCGCCGACGCGGCGGGCCGCGGGCCGCTCGCCCGCCGGCGACTGAAACTCCAGCACCTGAGCTTTCCGCTCCTGGCCGGATGCGCCGGCGAGCAACAGAGCCAGCAGCGCGAGTCTTGGGATTGACGGCTCAACCATAGGACACTAATGAGCTTTTCAGAACAGGGGCCGGAAAATCAAACACCGGCCGTGCGCGCCTGCGTCTCAACCACGCGCCGGCCCTGGATTTTGAACCGGCCCGACAGCACCAGCGCAATCGCTTCGCTGTAAATGCGGTGCTCCTCCACCAGGATCCGCGCCGCCAGCGTATCGGCGTCGTCGGAGTCCTTCACTTCAACGGCGGCCTGCTTGACGATCGCGCCCGTATCCAATCCGGCGTCGACGAAATGCACCGTGCAGCCGGAGTATTTCACGCCATAGTCGAGCGCCTGCTGTTGGACATGCAGGCCCGGAAAGCTCGGCAGCAGCGACGGGTGGATGTTCAGGATGCGGCCTGCATAGGCCTCCAGCAGCGGCCCGCCCACGCGGCGCATGAACCCGGCCAGGCAGATCAGATCGGCTTCAAATGGCCGCAGCGCCTCAACCGCGCCCGCCGCCCAGACGCCGGTGTCCACACCCTTTGACGGCAGGCAGACTGTTTTCAGCCCTAGCCCGGCGGCTGTCTCCAGGCCCTTGGCGTCGGGGTTGTTCGACACCACCACGGCGATCTCGGCTTCCAGCTTGCCTTCGCTGATATTGCGGGCGATCGCCTCAAAGTTCGATCCCCGTCCGGACAAAAGAATCGCCAGCCGTTTCATTTGTAGATCACGCGCTCCTTCCTGCCCCGCGGCTGTTTCACCACGCGCCCGACCTCATAATACGGCTCTTTCAGCCGCTTGAGGATCTTCGTCGCCTTGTCCGCCTTGGCCTCGGGCACGGCCAGGATCATGCCCAGGCCCAGATTGAACGTCCGCCGGTAATCGTCAGCGGGAACCGAGCCGAGCCGGCGCAGCAGTTCAAACACCGGCAGCACAGGCCATGATCCCATCCTGATCTCGGCCGCCAGCCCGGCGGGCAGCATGCGCGGCGTGTTGTCGGTGATTCCGCCGCCGGTGATATGCGCCGCGCCGCCCAGCGCGCCGGCGGCCATCAGTTTCTGGATCGGTTTCAGGTAGCTCTTGTGGACCTTCAACAACTCTTCGGCGGGCGTGCAATCGAGTTCCTTGACGAACGTGTTGACCTTGAATTTGGCGGTCTCAAAGAACAGTTTGCGGGCCAGCGAGTAGCCGTTGGTATGCAGGCCGGTGGAGGGCAGACCCAGCAGCAGGTCGCCCGCATTCAGCTTCTTGCCCGTCAGCAGGCGGCTTTGCTCAACGGCGCCGACGATGAAGCCGGCCAGGTCGTATTCGCCTTCGGTGTACATGCCCGGCATTTCGGCGGTCTCGCCGCCGATCAGCGAACAGCCGTTTTCGCCGCAGGCTTTCGCCAGGCCGGCGACCACCTGCCCGGCGACATCGGCGTTCAGCTTGCCGACGGCGAAGTAGTCCAGAAAGAACAGCGGCGCGGCGCCCTGCACGGCGATGTCGTTGACGCAGTGGTTTACCAGGCACTGGCCGACGGTGTCGTGCTTGCCGGCCATGAAGGCCACCTTCAGCTTCGTCCCCACGCCGTCGGCCGACGAAATCAGCACCGGGCGTTTATAGCCGGTCAACTTGTATCCGGCGCCGAAACTGCCGATATCGGTCATCACCCGGCTGGTGAACGTCTTCCTCGCCGCCTGCTTGATGAATCCGACCGCGCGGTCCGCTTCGTCGATATTCACGCCCGCGTCGCGGTACCGGATAGGTCGTTGAACTGGCATCTTGTCTACCTCCAGTTTAGAATGACGTGCCGTCATGCGCTGTCGCTTTCCGCTGGCCGGCGTCCGCTCCAGGCCTAATCCGCCTCATCGTCGATCGTCATCCAGGTCGCCCGCATCGTCACCGCCGCCGGACCCGCGTCCCCAGACTCAAGCCTGTCCCCGAGGCCGAGAGATTACGGCATCCTCGACAAATATGTTGACATTGGGTGGGGGGCAGCATGATAATACTGTCACTCTGGGCCGGACCCGAAAACGACAGCTCCGATAGTCACTGAGGCTGGAATGAGGAGGAATCAATGCGTAAAAGATTGCTGACGATGCTTGTTCTTGGAGCCGCTGTCTGCGCGCAGGCGGGGGTCCTCACGTTCACGAGTGAGCCGCTGTTCCAGAGCCAGGGCGTGATCGTTCACAACACCAATTGGGACAGCTTGGTTGGAGGAGGGTTCTCCTATCCCGGGGACCCGTACGCCATTGGGGGGGTCACGTATACCAGTGCAAACAATCTAATTGCCATCCCGCCTTCTTATGGCACCGCAAGGCCGGTCCTCCTCAATAACTATTGGTCGCCGCTGCCCGGTACCATCTCGACCTCGCCGGACGTATTTGAC
Source organism: Candidatus Solibacter sp. (assembly GCA_013822245.1). Lineage (GTDB taxonomy): Bacteria > Acidobacteriota > Terriglobia > Bryobacterales > Bryobacteraceae > PNKE01. The sequence continues at coordinate 30,301 of PNKE01000075.1, read as the reverse complement.
ATGTTCGGCTTCAACATCGGCCTGCTGGGCTCCACGTCCTTGGTCGACATCCAACTTGACACAAACCTGGGTTCCTACTCCTTCCTCGGGCTCTCCTTCCCGAACGTGAACACGGCTCTCGCCTTCCAGGGATTCATCACCGACAACCCCGCCGAGTATTTCACCGGCTTTACCTTGACATCCCAGAGTGGATCCGGCCATGCTCCGGCTATCACTGACGTGCAGTTGGGGCAATCGGGAGCGGCGATTCCCGAGCCATCCACCCTCGCGTTCGTGGCGTGTGGAGTCCTTGGTTTGGCGTTGTACCGCCGTCGCGCATCGTGGACCTGAGCGGCAACCGCCTCATCACCGGCCGCCACACCCGGATCGGCCTTTCGAACCGTGTGCGTCAGCACGCGGTATGGCCCGTTCCGTCACCAGCCTAATCGATGAAGCCGCGCCAGGTGTTGCCCCGGGCGTCGCGCAGGATGATGCCGTAGCCGTCCGAAACACCCGAGGCATAATTGTCTTCGCCGTCGCGGAAGCGGTAGCGGATGGTGCCGTCGTCCTGGCGCTCGGCCACGCCGCGCCACTCCACGCCGTTTTCGTCATGCAGACGGATGAAATCGCCGTCGCCGTGGCCATGGACGCTGCGCTGGCCGTGGGAGAATCGGAAGAAGCCGCTCGGCAGGCTGTCTCGCCGCTTTCGACGGAATATCATGATCGTCCTATCGGCAAGGTGGCATCAAACCTGTAGAGCGGACAGCGGGTTTTCTTGGGGGCCGCATCGGGATGAGAGCAGTCGTTCAACGAGTATCGGAAGCCAGGGTGGAGGTGGACGGCAAGGTCACAGGCAGCATCGGACCCGGCCTGATGATCCTGCTGGGCGTCGGCACGGGCGACGGCGAAGCGTCGGCCGACTGGCTGGTGGAGAAGATCCGCGGGCTGCGAATCTTTCCTGACTCGGACGGCAAGATGAACCTCAGCGTCGAACAATCCGGCGGCGCCCTGCTGGTGGTTTCTCAGTTCACCCTGTACGGCGATACCCGCCGCGGCCGCCGGCCCAGTTTCGACGGCGCAGCCCCGCCCGATGAGGCCAACCGCCTCTATGAGTATTTCGTCCAGCGCGCCCGCGCCCTCGGCTTGAAGGTGGAAACCGGCGTCTTCCAGGCGATGATGAGCGTGCATCTGGTGAACGAAGGGCCGGTGACGCTGATCTGCGAATCGCCGCTGAGTGCGTGAGGGGGTAGCATCAGAACAATGGCATCTTCCACCCCGCCGCGCCGCACCGCCTCGCTGCTGATCGACTGCCCCGACGCCAAGGGCCTGGTGGCCTCCGTTTCAGGCTTCCTCTATCAGCACGGCGCCAACATCCTGCACTCCGACCAGCACCGCGACGACGAGCAAGGCCTGTTCTTCATGCGCAACGAATGGGACCTGGCCGATTTCGCCCTTGACGAGCCGGCCTTCGCCGCCGCGTTCACTCCGCTCGCCGCCAGGTTCGGCATGAACTGGCGCGTCGAGTATTCGTCGAATCCGCTCAGAGTCGCCATCCTGGTATCGAAGCAGCTTCACTGCCTCTCTGATCTGCTTGAGCGTTTCTCCACGCATGACCTGCCGGGCGAGTTGCGGCTCGTGCTGAGCAACCACGACGACGCCGGGCCGCTCACCCGCTTCCACGGCGTCCGGTTCGAGCGCATCCCGGTGACGCCGGCGGACAAGGCCGGGGCCGAGCGCAGCCAGATCGGCATTCTGCTGGAGGAAGGCGTGGACCTGATTGTCCTGGCCCGCTACATGCAGGTCCTGTCGGGCGATTTCGTGGCCCGGTTTCCGGGCCGGATCATCAACGTCCACCATTCGTTTCTGCCGGCGTTCAGCGGCGCCAGGCCCTATCACGCCGCGCACCAGAGGGGCGTGAAACTGATCGGAGCCACCAGCCATTACGTCACCGAGGTGCTCGACGACGGGCCGATCATCGAGCAGGACGTGGTCCGCGTCTCGCACCGTGACAGCGTGGCCGGCATGATCCGCCAGGGGCGCGACGTCGAGCGCGTGGTGCTGTCACGCGCCGTCCGCTGGCACCTTGAGCACCGCATCCTGGCCTATTCGAACAAGACGGTGATCTTTGACTAGAGGAAGGAGCGCAGGCAGACAATGATCGTCGGCACTGGAGTGGACCTGGCCGAAGTGGACCGCATCCGCGAGTCGGTGGTGCGGTTCGGCGAGAAGTTCCTGAAGCGTATCTATACCGGGTCCGAGATCGCCTATGTGGAACGCAAGGCGAACAAGTACGAGCGTTACGCCGCCCGCTTCGCCGCCAAGGAGGCGGGCATGAAGGCGATCGGCACGGGCTGGCGGCGGGGCGTGCGCTGGCAGGATTTCGAGGTCATCAACCTGCCTTCGGGCCGCCCGACGCTGAAACTGCATGGCGTGGCCGCCGAATTTGCCTCACGGCTTGGCGTGAAGAGCATCCACCTGAGCCTGACGCACACGGCTCAACTGGGCCTGGCCTACGTGATCCTTGAAAGCTGATCAGGAACCGGCCGGTCCCTTCCGGTCCATCTCCCTGGTCACCAGCCAGGTGTGCCACATGCGGTGGATCACCGTGATGTTGCCGACCACGGCGATCACCCAGAGAACGGGCGCCATGCGGTCAAACAGCGCGCCGATGATGAACAGGACGATCCGCTCGGGACGTTCGAGGAAGCCGACCTTGCAGGACGGGATGGTGTTTTCAGACCGCGAGCGCGTGTAGGAGATCATCACCGAGGCGGTCATGACGACCGCGGTCAGCACGACATAGAAGTTGCGTCCGACGTTGGCGTAGTAGACCAGCAGGCCCATCAGCAGGGCGAGATCGGAATAGCGGTCGATCACCGAATCAAAGAACCCGCCGAAGCGCGTCACCTGTCCGGTGGCCCGCGCCACGCGGCCGTCCACCATGTCGAAGATGCCGGCGCCGATGATCACCAGCCCGGCGGCCAGGAACCGGCCCTGGGCCAGCAGCACGGCGGCGTAAATGTTGATCAGCAGCCCGATCAGGGTGAGCGCGTTGGGGCTGATCCTGGACAGCGCCAACGCCTTGACAATCAGCTTGATGATCGCTCCCGCGCCTGCGCCGATCGCCTTGGTGAAGGTCATGCCGCGCTACTCCGCCGCGTCGTGGATCGTGGCCAGTTCGATGATTTCGAACTGACGCTTGCCGCTTGGAATCACCACCGTCACCTCGTCGCCCACTTTCTTGCCCAGAAATGCCTTGCCGATCGGCGACGACGTCGAGATCTTGTTGTTGGCGGCGTCGGACTCCTCGCTGGCCACGATCCGGTAACGGACCTCTTCGTCCTTGTCCACATCGAGGACCAGCACGGTCGATCCCAGCCCGACCCGGTCCCTGGGGATCTGGTCCATATTGACGAGCGAAAGGTCGGCCAGCCTCTTCTTCAACCCCGACAACCGGGCATCGACATAGCGCTGGCGTTCTTTCGCCGCATGGAACTCGGCGTTCTCGCGCAGGTCGCCGTGGGCGCGGGCTTTGAGGATCTCCTTCGGCAACTCGTTGCGAAGTTCGTACTCAAGCACCGTGATTTCGCCCTGCAGCTTCTTCTTCAGCTCATCCATCGAAAGGTTGGAGTCTCCCAATGGGTCATTATACAGGGTGGCCCCAAGGCGGTGTTCGGGCAACGCAGATCTTCGCGCCGCCCAGGCCGGATCTGACGGCCTGCTTGGGCGGCGGGACAACAGCCTTGCGGCTATCCCATGCCACCACTTTGATGAGGCTGTGCCGCGTCCCGGCATCAGAGCCGGCCCGGTACCCGCCGGCCGGGAGAACCGTGTTCACTGAGTGCCATCGGCGGGGCACGGAGAACTCCGCGGCTCGGATTCGAGCCGGCGATGGCGGCACTGTCAGCAGGACGGCGACGGCCGCCGGCAGTAGGGGTTTATTTCTACGGGAGTGCGCTCGTGAATCCTCGCGATCTGCTCTTGCCCACGCTGGTGAGTACTCGCGATGCAGGGAGAAAGCGGCAAAGTCGGCCGCTGCCGGGGTGGTGAAGGCGCCTGAAATCGGCATGCCCGACGGTTCCGCCAAGACAGCCCCGATCGCTCCGCCCACCCGGAACACCGCGGCCTACGGCTGTTACCTGCGCGGCCGCAAATTCTACTACCAGTACGAGCCGCGTGATATGTACTTCGCCACCCGGTTGTTCTCGCGCGCCGTGGACGCTGGATACGGCCTACCCGCTCGCCAAGGCCGTGCTGGCCGTACATCCACCTGTACTCAACCCGCGGCGAGACCGTCCGCGAGCAGGCCGAATGGGCCAGCCAGAGCGGCGGGGCGGGGCGGAAGGGCATCGAGAGGGCCGGACCGGCGCCCGCGGATTCGACCAAACGAACTCCTATGCCCTAAAGATAGGATCTGATGATCTGGCGGCTTCTGTCAGGCGACTCATCTCCGCCTTTTGCAGTTTCGGAAGCGGAGCACAGGCCAGATCGAGGGCGAGGTCGAATATATTCTCGTCGCCGGGCGGCACGGCGGCTGTAATCTCTTGATTCAAAGTGAATTGTAGCGCCAGCTTGGCGAGGGCCGGATCGGAGACAGGCTCGTACCAGCACTTCGGGTGAGTTCGTTTGGCGCCCTTCTTCCAGCTTCCGAGAGCCAGGGCCTTCAAAGCGAGGCGGGCCATGCCTTTTGATTTCGCCTTTTGTAGCATTTGAGGTCCGAAGCCGCCGTTCTCCCAGGCATTGAAGTTGACCGGGAACAGGATGGAGTCGAGTTCGAGGGCGTCCATGAGGCGGATGGCGGCGGCGGCGTCATGGGCGGAGAAGCCGAGGAAGCGGGTCTTTCCTTCTTTCTTCGCCTTGAAGAAGGCCTCGGCGGCGCCGCCGGGGGCGAGGATCTGGTCCACGTCCTTCATGCTGCTGACGGCGTGGAACTGATAGAGATCGACGTGGTCGGTATGGAAGCGGCGCAGAGTCTGTTCAAGCTCGGCCTGGGCGCCGGAAGCGTCGCGTTTTTGTGTCTTTTCGGCGACAAAAACGTGCTTTCTGAGGCCCTGAAGCGCGTTTCCGAGCTTGATTTCGGCCTCTCCATCGGCGTAGGAGGGGGCGCAATCGTAATAGTTGACGCCTCGGTCATAGGCGGCCTTGACGCGCCGGCCGGCCTCCGATTGCGGCATTCCGGTGGCTACGATGCCGCCGAAACCGATGATGGACAACTCAATCCCCGCCTTGTAGGGGCGTTTGGGGACCTGCGATTTGGGCGCGGCGGACGCGGCAGCGGCAACAGAGGACACGATGAAGGACCTTCGTTTCACGGGATGAGACCTCCTTCGCCAATTGTACGGATTGGACGGTCTGATTACCAGCAGGCGTGGCGGTAATGGGCGGCGATGCGCTGGTCGCGGGTGAGCAGGCGCGCCTGGCGCAGGCGGGCGTTGGCGACGATCAGGCGGTCGAACTGGTCGCTGGTCCAGGTCTCGTCCAGCGCCTTGTCGACGACGGTGGAGAACGGCAGGTCGCAGACGCGGAGTCCGAGCGAGGCCCTGAGGATCTCGACCACCTCGCGGGCGTGGACCTTGAGCCGGCCGGCCTCGTGAAGGGTCTCCAATTCGAGCAAGGCAGCCGGCGACAACACCACGTCCTCACGGCCGAGCACATGCAGGCCGGTGCGGCTGAACCTCGACGCGTCGCCCTGGGCGAGCAGGATGGCGGCATGGGTGTCGAGATAGATCACGCCTTCTCGCTCCAGCCGGCGAGCCAGTCAGCCCCGATGATGGAATCCGGGTCGCCGTTGAAAAGATCTCGTTTTTCGAGCCGGCCGAGGCGGGACGGGGCCGTATCGGGGACGATGCGCAGGATGACGCCTTTGCGCTCGATCTCCACCGGAACGCCCGTTTCAATCACCTGATCGAGAATCCGGTAGACGTTTTCCCGAAGCTTGGATGCGGTGATAGTCACGCCCAGACTATATCACGTACGGTTCCTGCCTACGCTCGTACGCCGTTCCGTCTAGCCCCTCAGCTCGTATCCGGCGGCCTTCAGGGCCTCGATGATCGCCGATCTAATGCCGGTAAGCTCCTCATTCGACAGCGTATGATCCGGCGCCGAGACGGTGATGCGGTAACTGAGGCTCTGTTTGTCGCCGGGCAGCGGCTGGCCCTGGTAGGAATAGAGGAACTCGACCGAGTCGCAGTTTGCGCCGGCGGCGGCACGGATACGGCGGCCGAGTTCGCCGGTCAATTCGCGCAGCCCGGCGACGACGGAGAGGTCGAACGAGGACGAAGGGAACCGCCGCAGAGGCTGGTAGCGTTTGGGCTCGGGTCCGAGTTCAGACAGGACTGCGAGGTTCACGTCGAGAATTGACGCCCGGCCGGATTCAACCAGCGACGGGTGGAGTTCAAAGATGCGTCCGGCTTGCCTGCCCCGCCAGGTGATGGCGGCCGAGCGGGCCGGGTGTTCGTAACCAAACGAACTGGTTGGGACGGTTTCGCAGCCGGGCATGAGGCATTCGGCCAGACGTTTCAGTTCAAAGAATGCAGCCTGGCCGTCGGCCTTGGTATGGAAGGCGGCCATCAGGTGCGGGACTTCGTGCGGCAGGCCGTTGCCCTGGCGCTTGTGGATCTCGTTGCCGATTTCGAACAGCCGGAACTCGTCCGAGTAGCGGGCGTTATCGACGATGTTCTTATGAATGCCGGGCAGCAGGCTGATGCGCATCAGACTCTGCTCGACCGAGATGGGGTTGAGCACGTGGACGTGCTGATCGGGGGTGAAGCCGAAGCGGGCGGCCATGGCCTCGGAGACGAACGAATAGTTGTAAGTTTCAGTAAAACCCTGGGCCGCGGCCTTCTGGCGGAGGTCGTGATGGAACAGGCGCTCGTGGTTGACCCAGGGCCGCTCGACGGGCTTCAAGGGCGGCTCGGGCGGGATGCTGGAGTAGCCGACCATGCGGCCAACCTCTTCGAGCAGGTCGTCCTTGATGGTGACGTCCTTGGTGGCGCGCCACGAGGGGACGGTGACCTCGAAGACGCCGGGAGTTGGCTCGGCAACGCCGAATTCGAGCGATTCAAGGATGGCGCGCACCTCGGCTGCTTCGATCGGGCGGCCGAGTTTACGGATGAGCCAATCCATCGGCAGCGTGATGGGCGCGGGGGCGGGCGGGGCCTTGAAGTTGTCGATCAGGCCGCCGCGGAGGCGGATGCCGGGGGAGACGATTTCGAAGAGTTCGATGGCGCGCGCCAGGGCGCGGACGGTGTTGTTGGGGTCCTGCGCCTTTTCGAAGCGCATCGAGGCGTCGGTGCGGAGTTTCATCCCGGCCGAGGTCTTGCGGATACACGCGGCGTCGAAGTTGGCGCTTTCGAGGACGATGCGGGTGGTTTCGCCGTTGATGGCCGAACCGGCGCCGCCGATGACGCCGGCCAGGGCGATGGCGCCGCCGGAGTCGGCGATGACCAGGTGGCGCGGATCGAGCGTGTAGGATTCGCCGTTCAATGCATCGTAAGGCTCGCCGGTTTTCGCCCGGCGGACGTAGATGGTGTTGCCCTGGAGTTTGTCGGCGTCGAAGGCGTGCATGGGCTCGGCGAGTTCGGCGGCGATGTAGTTGGTCACATCGACGATATTGTTAATGGCGTTCATGCCGGCGGCTTCCAGGCGGGCCTGGAGCCAGAGCGGCGACGGCTGGACGGTGACGTTTTCGAAGACCAGGGCCGAGTAACGCGGCGAGAGCGAATGGTCCTCGATCTCGACCTTATAGAGCGGCTCGCCCGCGGGCAGCAGCGACGCCTTGACGGGGTCCTTCAATTTCGCGCCGGTGATGGCGGCGATCTCGCGCGCCATGCCGTAGTGGCCCCAGAGGTCGGGGCGGTGGGTGAGGGACTTGTTATCGACTTCGATGACGTGGTCGGGCGCGAGGCCGGGCAGTGGCGAGCCAGGCTCGACGTCGATTTCGAGGACGCCCGAATGGTCGCGGTTGATGGCGAGTTCGGCGGCCGAGGCGAGCATGCCGTCGCTCTCGACGCCCGAGATGGTGACCTTGCGGATGACGCGGCCGTCGAGTTCGGCGCCGGCGGGGAGGTAGGCGGCGACCAGTCCGGCGCGGCAATTGGGCGCGCCGCAGACCACCTGTTTGATGCCGTGCAGGGGGCCGGCGTCGATGCGGGCCTGGACGTTGAGGCTGCCCTCGATGGGCGTGACTTCGAGGACGCGGGCGGCGACGGCGTGGGCGAGCGCGGGCGCGAAGAGCTCGACGCCTTCGCATTCGGCGGTCTTCATGGTGATGAGGCGCGTCAGTTCGGCGGGGCCGGGCAGGGCGCCGTCGAGCAGTTCGCTGAGCCAGTTGTATGAGAACTTCAAGGCCGGAGATCCTTTTCTGAATTAGAACTGCCGCAGGAAGCGCAGGTCGCCGGAGGCGAGGTGGCGGATGTCGTCGATGGCGTAGCGCATCATGACGAGGCGGGTGAGGCCAAGCCCGAAGGCGAATCCGTTCCAGTGGCCGGGGTCGATGCCGCCGGCGCGCAGGACGTTGGGATGGACCAGCCCGCAGGGCAGCAGTTCGACCCAACCGCTCTGCTTGCAGACCGGGCAGCCGGGGCCGCCGCAGATGAGGCATTTGATATCGAGTTCGAAGCCGGGTTCGACGAAGGGGAAGAATCCGGGGCGGAGGCGGACGGTCACCTCGCGGCTGAAGATCGCCTCCAGCAGCCCCTTCATGAAATAGAGCATGTGGGCGATGGAAACGTCGCGGTCGATCATCATGCCTTCGAGCTGGTAGAAGGTGTGTTCGTGCGAGGCGTCCACTTCCTCGTTGCGGAAGACGCGGCCGGGGGCGATGATGCGCAGCGGCGCGCCGAACTTCTCCATGGCCCGGACCTGGACGGGCGAGGTATGTGTGCGCAGGACGTGGCCGCCCTCGACCCAGAAGGTATCCTGGGCGTCGCGCGCAGGGTGGGTGGCGGGGATGTTGAGGGCGTCGAAGTTGTGCCACTCGGTTTCGACCTCGGGCCCGTCGACGACGGCGAAGCCGAGCGAGGTGAAATACTCTTCGAGTTCGCGCTGGATGAGCGTGAGCGGGTGCAGCGATCCGGGGCGGACGCCGGGCGCGGGGCGGGTGACGTCGAGCCATTCGGCGGCCAGGCGCGAGTCGAGGGCGGCTTTGCCGAAGATGGCTTTCCTGGCGTCGAAGCGCGACTCGATGCTCTGCTTGACGGCGTTGAGCAGTTTGCCGACAGCGGCGCGCTGATCGGGCGGCAGTTTGCCCATGTCCTTGCCGATGGAGGCGAGTGCGCCTTTGCGGCCGAGGAATTCGACGCGTGCGGTTTCGAGCGAATCGGGCGTGGCAGCCGCATCGATTGACGCGGCCGCGCGGGATTCGAGTTCGGACAGAGTGGACTCGATCATGGCGGGTGAAACTACCAGTGTAATTTAAGCGGCCAGGCGGCGATGCCGCGATTCGGGCACACGGCTTGAAGCGTTGGGCCGCCGGGCGTTGGAAGGGCTTACTCAGCGTCATCGAATCCGCCGCCCACGGGTATACTGAATGCGAACCGGAGCCTCACGCCAACATGAACAATCGCCCTGTCCACCCAACCCCGCCCGGCGGCCGAAGCCGGCGCAGTTTCCTCGCCCTCACCGGGACAGCCGCCGCGGGGGCCTCGGTTCTGGCCGCACCCGCCTCGCCGACCATCGGCATCCTCGTCGCCACAACTTACAGAACCGGGACGCTCGAAGAGCGCCTCGACGCCGCCAAAGCGCACGGCATGGCCTGCGTCCAACTCAGCATGGCCTGCGCCGGACTGCCGGATATGCCAGACTCGATCCCCGCCGGTCTGCCCGAAAAGTTCGGCCGGGAAACGTCTGCGCGGGGCATGGAGCTGGCCTGTCTCACCGGCACGTTCAATATGTGCCACCCCGATCCCGAGCAACGCCGCACCGGTCTCGGCCGCTTACGTCTGCTGGCCGGCGCCTGCGCGCCCATGGGCACTCGCATGATCCATATCTGCACCGGCACGCGCAACACCCAGAGCATGTGGCGCCACCATGCCGACAACACCACGCCCGAAGCCTGGCGCGACATGGCCGCCTGCATCCGCGAAGCAACCGAAATCGCCCGCCAGGCAGGCGTCGTCCTCGCCTTCGAGCCCGAGGTCAACAACATCGTCGATTCGGCGCTCAAAGCCCGCCGGCTCATGGACGAGATCGGCTCGCCCCACCTCAAAGTCACGATGGACCCGGCGAACATCTTTCACACGGGCCAACTGCCCCGGATGAAGGAGATTCTCGACGAGGCCTTCGAAGTTCTCGGCAAGGATATCGTCGTGGCCCACGCCAAGGATCTCGACCGCGACGGCGACGCCGGCCACCTCGCCGCGGGACACGGGCTGCTCGACTACGACCGTTACCTGAGCTTGCTCCGCGCCCATCGCTTCACCGGCCCGCTTCTGCTCCACGGACTCACCGTCGAACAGGTTCCCGGCTGCATGGCCTTCCTGCGCGCTAAACTTGCCGCCATCCGCCCCGCCGCCGGCTGAGTGGCCGAGTGCCCCGGCCCGGCCGGTTGGCCCCAATCAACGAGGATGCGGCCGCCGGGATTGAGTTGCGTCTGGTTGACACGTTCGATGGACCGCCAGGGAGAGGCTTTCGAGCCCGCCGCCTTGTCGTCGCCCTTGGGGCTGACGAAGTAGTCCGCACCTGCCGCCGTCAGGCAGATCGAGGCCGCGGCCAGAGTGAGCAAGCTAAAAATGCGCATGGCGACTCCTGCTGGTGGAGTTCCATCACAGCGCGCGAGCCGGTGCGCATCGAATGCCCGGAGAGTGTCAGTTGCCGGCGAGGAAGCGGGCGATGGAGAGAATGGTCTGGCCGGCGGCGGAAAAGGCGGCGGGGCAGGTGAGGAAGCCGTGGATGTGGCCGTTGAGATGGGTATGAGTGAGCGGGATGGCGGCGGCGGCAAGGCGGGAGGCGAGGCGCAGACCTTCGTCGCGCAGCGAATCGAATCCGGCAGTGAGGAGGAAGGTGCGGGGCAGGCGGCTGAGGTTGGGAGCGAACAGGGGGGAGATGTCAGGGTGGCGGCGGCCGGCATCAGGAGGGAGCCAGAGGTCCCAGCCGGCGCGCATGTCGAGGGAGGAGGGACCGGGGCCGGATTCGAAGATGGCGTGGGAGGGGAGGTGGCAGGTGGCGTCGAGCATGGGGTAGACGAGGACGAGGGCGTCGGGGGGGTGCTCGGATTGCAGGGCGGCGGTGAGGGCGAGGCAGCCGCCGGCGGAGTCGCCGCCGATGGCGAGGCGGGGGAAGCGGGAGAGGATGCCGGGCAGGGCGGCGGAGATGTCATCGATGGCGGCGGGGTAGGGGTGGGCGGGAGCGAGGCGGTAGTCGAGGGCGACGACGGTGCGTCCGGAAGCGTGGGCGAGGAGGCGGCAGAGGGAGTCGTGGGTGTCGAGGCCGCCGGAGATGAAGCGTCCGCCGTGGAGCCAGAGGATGGCGGCGGAGGGGTGAGGGGGTTCGTACAAGCGCAGGGGCGGGGCGTCGCGGATGGTGACGGAAAGCGGCGGGGGTGCGGCAAAGCGGGCGCAAAGCAGGGAGTAGCGGGACGGAGGATCGCCGGGCAGATCCATCGCGGCGAGGGACTGAAGAAATGCGGCGCACTCGGGGTGGAGCGTGGGCATGTGTGTGCACACGTTGATACCGCAAGAGCGGGAGAGGAGTCAATTCGATTGTGCGGCCATGAAGCTCGGCGAACAGGGCAGCCCGGCGCGGGGTTGATCTCGACCGGCTTGTTCAACCCCGCGATCGGAGTGGCCGGGATGCTTTGTGGCAGGACTCCTCCATTTGGGATACGTCACAGGAGGAGAAGCGGACCAACCGGCAGAGAAAAAAGGATCAGGGCCGGCCGAGGACGACGAATCCGGCCCAATAGACGGGGTCTTGGTCGAGGCGGGTGGGGGGCGCGTTTGTCGCGGCGCGGCGGCGCTGATGTAGACTGGTTGCCGCAAAGAGGGCTGAACAAGAGGAGCATGGGATGAGAGACATGACGCGCAGAGGTTTCGCGGCGGCGATGGGTACGGCGGCGATGGGTACGGCGGCGATGGGGGCGCAAGACAGGAAGCTGAGGGTGGGCGTGGTTGGCGGCGGATTTGGTACGCAGTTCTACTTCAACGAACATCCGAACGCGGTTGTGGAAGCGGTGGCGGATCTGAGGGAAGACAGGCGGGCGGCGCTGCAGAAGACGTATGGGTGCGCGAAGGCGTACGTGACAATGACGGAGTTACTGAAGGACCGGCGGGTGGAGGCGGTGGGGCTGTTCACGCCGGCGCCGGACCATGCGAGGCATGTGCTGGAGGCGCTGGCGGCGGGCAAGCACGTGCTGTGCGCGGTGCCGGCGGCGATGTCGATAGAGGAATGCCAGAGGCTGCTTGAGGCGGTGAAGCGCAGCGGGCTGACCTACATGATGGCCGAGACGAGCTACTACCAGCAGTTGACGATCTCGGCGAGGAAGTTCCAGCAGGCGGGGGAATTTGGGAGGATCTACGCCTGCGAGAGCGAGTATCACCACGCCGGCCTGAATTCGCCGGCCAATCCGCTGCTGTATTACCAGGGCAAGCGCACGTGGCGCTATGGCCTGCCGCCGATGCTGTACCCGACCCACTGCACGGCCCACCTGCTGGGGGTGACCGGCGAGAGGATTGTTGAAGCCACGTGCATCGGATGGGGCGACAACGATCCGATTCTGAAGGACAACGTCTATCGCAACCCGTTCTGGAACGAGACGGCGATGTTCAAGACCAACCTTGGGACGGCCTTCCGCGTTGCCGTGTGGTGGAAGGGGGCGCACCGCGGCACTGAACGGGCGCAGTATTTCGGCGACAAGATGAGTTTTTACTTCAACCACCCGACGGGACAGGGTCCGACGATCATCCGGTGGAGCGAGAGCCAGGAAAAAGACAGCGCGGGGTTCGCGCGGCAGAGCGCGGTGATGGAGAAGTATGAGTATCCGAAGTGGTGGGCGACGGAGATGCTGCCGGAGCCGATGAGGCACAACAGCGGGCACGAGGGATCGCATACCTTCATAGCTCACGAGTTCATCAGCGCCGTGGTGGAAGAAAGGAAGCCGGCGGTGGATGTGGAGGAGGCGGTGGCGTATACGTTGCCGGGGATCATCGCGCACGAATCGGCGCTGAAGGGCGGCGAGCAGATGAAGGTGCCGAAGATCGGTTGAGCGAGGAGACGCGCTCCCCTTGTTCGCCGTTTCAAGGCCAAGGGTGGCGCACGGGGGGGCGTCGCGCCCGCTGATGCAGGCGGCTATTCGGCCAGGGCGTTGAAGATGAGGCGGTAGAAGCCGGGGTGGGACTGCCAGGTTTGAGCGGTGATGATGCGGCCGTCGCGGACAGCCTGGCGCTGATCCCATGTGCCGCCGGCCTGGGCGACTTCGAAGCGGACATGTTCGTAGCAGGTGACGCAGCGATCCCGGACCAGTCCGGCGGCGACGAGGATCTGGATGCCGTGGCAGATGGCCCAGACCCACTTGCCGGCATCGTTGAACTCGTTCACCAGGCGGATCAGGTCGTCGTTGTGGCGGAGGTATTCGGGGGCGCGGCCGCCGATGAGCAGGATGGCGTCGTAGCCGGAGGACTTGGCCTCGGAGATGGAGATCTGGGAATCGCAGCCGTAGCCTGTGCGTTCGATGTAGGTGTCCCAGCCAGGCTCGAAGTCGTGCATGACGAGGTGGAGGCGGCGGACCGAGGGGGCGGCGATGACGGCCTCGTCGCCGGCCTCCTGGAAGCGGTGCAGGGCGTAGAGGGTTTCGTAGGACTCGCCGGCGTCGCCGGTGACGATGAGGATTTTGCGGGGCATGGATTCAGTTGTATCTCAGAGGGCGGCGGGGGCGATAGCGGGGCGGGTCAGATTTTGCGCAGTTTCCAGTGGCCTTTGCGGAAGAAGTAGAGTGCGGCGAGGGTGAGCAGGGACTCGGCGGCGGGAACGGCCCAGAAGGCGCCGGTGGCGCCGAGACCGAGGGGTTGGGAGAGGGACCAGGCGAGGGGGATCTGGAAGAGCCAGTAGGCGCCCAGATTGAGCCAGGTGGGGGTGACCGTATCGCCGGCGCCGTTGAAAGCCTGGACCAGCACCATGCCGAAGGCGTAGAAGGGGTAGCCGTAGCTGATGATGCGGAGGCATTCGACGCCGTGGGCGATGACGGCGGCGTCGGAGGTGAACAGGCGCAGGACGGGTGCGGGCGCGATGACGAATACAATTCCGACGGAGGCGAGGAAGACGACGTTGTAGAGGCCGGTGCGCCAGACGGAGGATTCGGCGCGGTCCGGGCGGCGGGCTCCGAGGTTCTGGCCGACGAGGGTGGCGGCGGCGTTGGAGAGGCCCCAGGAGGGCAGCAGAGCAAAGACGATGATGCGGACGGCGATGGTGTAGCCGGCCAGGGCCTCGGCGCCGGATATGGCTATGATGCGGACCAGAGCAACCCAGGAAGCGTGGGGGATGATGAACTGAACCATGCCGGTGGCCGAGATGCGGGAGAGGTTGCGCAGCACTTTCCAGTGGGGCCGGAAGTGGCGGGCGGCGATGCGGATGCGGCTGCCGGCGGAGAAGAAGATCCAGAGTTGCATGGCAACGCCGATGGAGCGGCCGATGGCGGTGGCCCAGGCGGCGCCGGTGATGCCGAGAGCGGGGAAAGGCCCGATGCCGAAGATGAGGAGGGGATCGAGGACGATGTTGATGGCGTTGGCGACCCAGAGAACGCGCATGGCGACGGCGGCGTCACCGGCGCCGCGGAAGATGGCGTTCATCAGGAACAGCAGCATGACGGAGAGCGAACTGCCGAAGATGACCTGGGCGTAGCCGGTGGCACTGGCGAGGACGCCGGAATCGGCGCCCATGAGGCGGAGCAGGTCACCGCCAAAGATGAAGCCGGGAACCGAGATGAGGGCGGAGAGGGCGAGGCCGAGCAGGATGGCCTGGGCGGCGGCGGTGGAGGCGCCATCGGGGTTCTTTTCGCCGGTGCGGCGGGCGATCATGGCGGTGGTGGCCATGGAGACGCCCATGGCGACGGCGTAGAGGATGGCCATGAGCGATTCAGTCAGGCCGACGCCGGCGGCGGCATGGGAGCCGAGGCGTGCGACCCAGAAGATGTCGACGATGCCGAACAGGGACTCCATGCACATCTCGAGGACCATCGGGATGGCGAGCAGGAGGATGGCGCGGGACAGCGGCGCCTGGGTGTAGTCGTGTTGATCGCCGCGGAGGGCGGAGCGGACGTCGGTCCAGAAAGCGGATTTCCCCCGGGGCACGATATCAGTGTAGCCGGAGAGCGCGTCCGGACCCCGTACAATGGAGGTTTCCTATGCTCATTGCGCTTTGCCAGATCAATTCGACGGTTGGGGATCTTGCCGGGAACCGCCAGTTGATGGAAGTCTACGCGGGCGAGGCTGCACGGCGCGGCGCGGATCTGGCGGTATTTCCGGAGCTGGCCCTGACCGGATATCCGCCGCGCGATTTGGTGGACAAACCGTCGTTCATCGACCGCTCGATTTGGGAATTGAAAGAACTGGCGAAGGCGACCGCGCATCTTCGGCTGGGACTGGTGGCGGGTTACGTGAGCCGGGCGCCGGAGGGGTCGCCGAGGGCGGCGATGAATTCGGCGGCGCTCGTCGAGGGCGGCAAGGTGAGGTTCACGCAGTCGAAGATGCTCTTGCCGGCGTATGACGTCTTTGACGAGTCGAGGAATTTCCAGTCGGCGACATCGCAGGAGATCTGCGAGTTCAGGGGAGTGAGGCTGGCGCTGACGATTTGCGAGGACGCCTGGAACGACAACCAGTTCTGGCAGCGGCCGTTGTACAAGAGCGATCCGGTGGAGGATCTGGTGGGCAAGGGCGCGTCGCTGATCGTGTCGATCAACGGCTCGCCATTTCACATGCACAAGCGGGGATTGAGGCGCGGGATGTTCGCGGCGATCGCGAGGCGGCATCACGCGGCGGTGGTGTATGTGAATATGACGGGGGGCAACGACCAGTTGGTGTTTGACGGGTCGAGTTTCGCGCTGAACTCGGATGGCGAGGTGGCGGCGTCGGCGCGGTCATTCGCTGAAGACATAGTGCTGTACGACACCGACCGGATGACGGGAGAGATCGACGAGAACCTGGCTGATGAGACCGAGGCGGTGTATGAAGCGCTGGTTATGGGAACGCGGGATTACGTGAAGAAGTGCGGGTTCCAGCGCGTCCTGATCGGATTGAGCGGCGGCGTGGATTCGACGCTGGTGGCGGCGGTGGCGGTGGATGCGGTGGGGGCGTCGAACGTGACCGGAGTGGCGATGCCGGGGCCGTATAGTTCAGACCATTCGCTGACCGATGCGCGGGAACTGGCGGCGAATCTGGGGATGCGGTTCGAGGTGGCGCCGATCAACGACGCCTACCGGGCGATGGCGGACTCACTCGAGCCGCTGTTCGCGGGCGCGGCGCCGGATGTGACCGAGGAGAACATTCAAGCGCGGCTGCGCGGCGTGACGCTGATGTCGCTGTCGAACAAGTGGGGCGCGATGGTGCTGACGACGGGCAACAAGAGCGAGACGGCGGTGGGGTATTGCACGCTGTACGGCGACATGGCGGGCGGGCTGGCGGTGATCAGCGACGTGCCGAAGACGATGGTGTACGAACTGTGCCGGGTGGTGAACCGGCGCAGGGGGCCGGTGATTCCGCAGAACATATTCACGAAGCCGCCGTCGGCGGAGCTGAGGCCGGATCAGAAGGACTCGGACTCGTTGCCGGAGTATGCGGTGCTCGACGTGATCCTGAAGAGCTACATCGAAGAGCTGAAAGCGCCGGCTGAGATCGCGCATGACAGCGGCCAGCCGCTGGAGCTGGTGAAAGAGATCGCGCGCAAGGTGGACGTGAGCGAGTACAAGCGCCAGCAGGCGGCGCCGGGGCTGAAGGTGACGACAAAGGCGTTTGGGATCGGGCGGCGATTCCCGATCGCACAGAAGTTCAAGGACTGACCTCCCGAGGGGGAGGGGGAGGCAGGAGACGATGCGGATGGACATGCGTTGGTTGGCGGCGGCCGCGGTGATGCTGGGCGCCGCGGCGCTGGTGTCGCAAGAGACGAGAGTGGAAGCGCCGGGGCCGAGGCCGGATGGCAGCGTGCTGCTGCACAACGGGTGGCTGCTGCGGCCCGCCGGGCGGCAGATTTCATTGAGCACGTTCCCGATGGCGACGGCGGTGTCGCGGGACGGCAAGTACACGGTGGTCTTGCAGGGCGGCTACATGAAGCCGTCGTTGAGCGTACATGAGACGGCGACGCTGAAGGAGGTGTCGCGCGTCGAGGTGACGGACGCGTGGCTGGGGATGGCGTTCGCGCCGAATTCGAATCTGATGTATGTGAGCGGCGGGTCGGCGTCGTCGGTGATGGAGTTTGAACTGACGGCGGAAGGGCGGCTGGAGGCGAGGCGGACGTTTCCGCTGGTGCGGGCCGATCAACGCAAGCACACCGACTTCGTGGGCGATGTGACGGTGTCGCCGGACGGGCGGCTGATCTATGCCGCGGCGCTGTACAGGAATTCGATCTGGGTGATCAACCCGCAGACGGGGATGGTGATTGAGGAGTTCCGGTCGGCGCACAGGCCGTACAGGATTCTGTTCCACGCGGACGGGAAGTCGTTCTTCGTGACCGGGTGGGGAGACGGATCGCTGTACCACCACAACGCGCAGAACGGCGAGGTGCTGCAACGGCTGAACGTGGGTCCGCAGCCGATGGACATGGTGTGGCGGGACAAGCCGGTGGTTGAAGAGGACGAGGAGGAAGAGAAGCAGCCGGTGAAGTTCGCGGCGCGGCTGTTTGTGGCGGTGTCGAACACGAACAGCGTGGCCGTGGTGGGGGTGAATGAAGACAAGCGGCTGAACATGGTGGAACGGATCAACGTGGCGCTGTACCCGGTGATGCCGGCGGGCATGACGCCGAGCGCGCTGGCGCTGTCGGAGGATCAGAAGAGGCTGTACGTGGTATGTGCGGACGCCAATGCGGTTGCCGTGGCGGAAGTCAGCGGGCCGCGGAGCATGGTGGCTGGATTCATCCCGACAGGGTGGTATCCGGCCGCGGCGAGGGAGTTGCCTGGCGGGCGATTGATGGTGTTGAACGGCAGGGGCGCGAGGAGCTATCCGAACCGGCTGGGGCCGAATCCGACGAAGCGCGCGGCGCCGGTGCATTTGGGCAACAGCGCGATTGAATACGTGGGCGCGTTGCAGCGCGGGTCGGCGTCGGTGATTGATGCGTTCGACGAGCAGCAGTTGGCCAGATGGTCGAGGACGGTGATGGCAAATGCGCCATACAAGCCTATGATGATGGACGACGCGGGCACGCCGGCGGGGAGCGTGGTGCCGGCGAGGCCGGATGAGCGGTCCTCGATCGAGCACGTGATCTATATCGTCAAGGAGAACAGGACGTACGATCAGGTGCTGGGCGATCTGGGCATAGGCAACGGGGATCCTTCGTTGACGCTGTTTGGCGAGGACGTGACGCCGAACCATCACAAACTGGCGCGGGAGTTTGTGCTGCTGGACAACTTCTATGTGAACGCCGACGTGAGCGCGGACGGGCACAACTGGTCGGCGGCGGCGATCGCGCCGGCCTATGTGCAGCGCATGTGGCCGAACAGCTACGGCGCGCGGCGGCGGCATTACGATTACGAAGGGGGCGAACGGGCGGCATTGCCTCCGGCGGGCTACATCTGGACGAACGTGATGGCCAAGGGGTTGCCGATGCGCAACTACGGCTGGTGGTGTTCGAACGTGACGCCGGCGCCGGAGACCGGGCGGCAGATTGCGGCGGTGCGCGACCCGGCGCTGGCGGCGGTCACCAACATGGAATTCCGCGCCTACGATTTGAACTACAAGGACGTCGACCGGGCTAAGGTGTTCATCAGGGACATCGAGCAGTTCGACGCGCAGGGCGCGATGCCGCGATTCCTTGTGTTGAGGATCGGCAACGATCACACGTCGGGGACGTCGCCGGGCCGCATCTCGCCGAGAGCGGCGGTGGCGGACAACGATCTGGCGTTGGGGATGATCGTCGAGGCGGTAAGCAAATCGAAGTTCTGGGCGAAGACGGCGATTTTCGTATTGGAAGACGACGCGCAGAACGGGCCCGATCATGTGGATTCGCACCGCTCGCCGGCGTACGTGATTTCGCCGTACACGCGCGGGCGAGGCATCGATTCGTCGCACTACACGACGACGTCGATGCTGCGGACGATGGAGTTGATCCTGGGTCTGCATCCGATGACAATGCATGACGCCGGGGCGCGTCCGATGCATGCCGCGTTCCGCAATCAGGCCGACACGAGGCCGTATGAGAAGGCCGAGGCGCGGGTGGGGCTCGAAGAGCGGAATCCGGCTACCAGCCCGACGGCGGCAAGATCGCTGCGGATGCAGTGGGATGAAGCCGATATGATTGACGACAATGAGTTGAACGAGATCCTGTGGCTCGCCGTTCGCGGGACCGCACCGCCGCCGCCGGTGCGGAGCTACCACGGGAGATAGCCGATGGCGCACATCCACATCTGTTTTGTCTGGCACATGCACCAGCCTTTCTATAAGGACCTGGTGACGGGGGAGTATCAACTGCCCTGGACGCGCATGCACGCGCTGAAGGACTACTACGGGATGGTGAAGGTGCTGGAAGGTTTTCCAGACGTCCACCAGACCTTCAACCTGGTGCCGTCGATGATGGCGCAGATCGAGGACTACGCCGAAGGGACGGCGAAGGATCCGTTCCTGCGTGCGGCGCTGAAGCCGGCCGAGCAGTTGACGCAGGACGATCAGAGTTTCATCCTGAAGTACTTTTTCCAGGCCAACACGGGCAGGATGATTTACCGCTATCCGCGCTACGCCGAGTTGTATGAGAAATGGCTGGCGGCGGGCGGAGACGACGCGCGGGCGAGAAGGGCGTTTGACGTGCAGGCGATGCGCGATTTGCAGGTGGTGTCGCAGTTGGCGTGGTTCGATGAGGAGTTTCTCACGCACGACGGCGCCGTGAAAGCGTTGGTGAAGAAGGGCCGCGGGTACTCGCTCGATGACCAGGCATTGATGGGGCGCAAGCAGCAGGAGATCTGCGGGTGCGTGCTGCCGGTCTACAAGGAGTTTGCGGCGAAAGGGCAGATCGAGCTATCGATCACGCCGTACTACCATCCGATCCTGCCGTTGCTGTGCGACTCGAACATCGCCAGCGTGTCGCATCCGGGAGTGGCGCTGCCGAGGCGGTATGTGTATCCGGGCGACGCGGAGGAACAGATCCGCAGGGCGCGTGCGTACGCGAAGGAGAAGCTGGGCGCGGCGCCGCCGGGGATGTGGCCTTCGGAGGGGTCGGTTTCAGATCAGGCGCTGTCGCTGGCGGCGGATCAGGGCGTGAGATGGATGGCGACCGACAACGGAGTGCTGGGGGCCACGCTGGGCCGGATCGCCGGAGTGATGGAGACCTATAAGCCCTATCTGTGGAAGCACGACGGCCGGCAGATGCACATGATCTTCCGCGACCACTACCTGAGCGACCTGATCGGATTCGTCTACTCGCGCATGGAGCCGGCACAGGCCGCCGGCCACTTTCTGGACCGCATCCGGGAGAACACCAAGGCGATTCTGGGTTCGGGCAAGGACGCTCTGGTACCAGTCATCCTGGATGGCGAGAACGCCTGGGAGCACTTCCACGAGAGCGGAAGGGATTTCCTGAAGTGCCTATACGGCAAGATTTCGGCGGATGCGACGATGTCGGCGGTGACGGTCTCCGAGGCGCTCTCGAAGATGAAGGCGGAGGAGATCCACAGGATCCATCCGGGTTCGTGGATCAACGCCAACTTCGATGTGTGGATCGGGGCCGAGGAGGACAATACTGCGTGGAATCTGCTGCTGGATGCAAGACAGACCTATGACAGAGTGACGAAGTCCGATGCCGCCGCGAAGCTGTATCCGGAGAAGGTCCGGATGGCGTTCGAGGAGTTGATGATCGCGGAGGGGAGCGATTGGAACTGGTGGTACGGACCGGAGCACCATTCCGACAACCGGGCGGAGTTCGACAAACTGTTCCGCGATCATGTGGCGCAGGTGTACAGGCTGCTTGGTCTGGCGCCGCCGGAAGCGCTGTCAAGGCCGATCGTGCGGGTGGCCGAGGCGGCGTTCCACCAGCCGCCGACCGGGTTGGTCCATCCGAGCATCGAAGGCGAGGTGTCATCGTACTTCGAGTGGCTGGGAGCGGGCCTCTACCGGCCGGACCAGCGGCAGGGGGCGATGCATGGGCGCGAGTTCGTGGTGAAGGAACTGCACTACGGCAGCGACGAGGCGGCGCTTTATGTGAGGTTGGACCTCGATCAGCCGGGTCCGGGGGCGCTTGCGGGGACAGAGATCCGGATGGCCATGGAAGGCGGCGGGCGGGACATGCAGTTGAGCGCCGTGCTCACCAGCACAGGCGTGGTGCTGGCGGCAGGCGCGGGGAGGCAGGCCGATGGCGCGGTGCGGGCCGCGTATGGCCGGACGTTTGAGCTGGCGTTGAACCTGGAGGCCGCGGGGTTTGAGGCGGATGAGCTGTTCAGGATGCAGCTTTCGGTGTGGCGGGACGGGTTGCCGCTGGATGCGATTCCGGCCCAGGGGTGGATCGAGTTTGTTCCGGCGATGCCGTCGGACTGATCAGCGGAACAGGGTTCGCCAGACGGCCACCATGCAGGCATGGGCGACCATGGCGGCGCGGATGCCCTTGCCGTTGGCGAATGCCATGCCATAGAAGACGCCGGCCAGAGCGGCGATGGCGGCGAAGCGGTAATTCGGGAAACCGCGAAAGCCGAGGTGGGCGGCGCCGAACAGGAGGGATGCGGCTGCCAGGGCGATCCAACGCTTTCCCGTAATCTCCTCGAACCACTGCTGGAGGAGTCCGCGGAAGAGGAACTCTTCGCTGAGGGCGACAACCCAGAGAATGCCGATGAAGGCGCCGGCTGCCGTTGCGGCGGTCTTCCACCAGGCGGCCTGGGGGATGGCGAGCGAGGCGAAGCCGGTCCAGACCACAATGCCGAGGACGGGCGGCAGAGCGATGGCGAACCACTTGAAACCGGTGAGCCATTCCTGGCGCGTGGGGATGAATCCGAAATGGATGCCGCGTTGAGGACGGTCGTGGAGGACGGCGATGAGGGCGGCGCGGATCCACATGAGTTGGCCGAGAAAATCGAGGCGCAGGTCTTCATGCGCCCTTGGATAGATGAGGGGGAAGAGCTTGAACAGCAATGGCGCGGCCATCATTGCGACGAAGGCGAAGTCGGTAAGGCGGCGGCGCGGCAGGAGACGAAACCAGGCCGAGGCGGCGGCGGCGATCAGCATGAGGACGGCCGCGTGAACGGGCGATGCCAGTCCGAGGGGAATCGTGTAGAGCAGATAAGGAACCGGCGCGAGCAGTGCAACGGCCTGCCAGCGCCATTTGCAGCGGATTTCCTCGAAGGCGAGCGAAGCGTAGAGCGCGGCTTCCAGCAGGACGGCGGCCAGGGCGGGCAGGACGATGCGCAAGCCGATATTCTGGGTTTGGATGACGATCACCGCCGCGACGGAACCCGCCATGGCCAGGACCGCCAGAGTGATTCCGTATCCGCGGCTCATCGTGTGTCTGACAGTTATCCTAGCATCCAGCCCAGGGCAGGAGCCGCCGCCGGACCTGGTGAAGCGGGTGGCCGAGAACGAGCGCGAAAACGAAGCGGCGCGGCTGAACTACATGTACCGGCAATCGGTTGTCGTCGAGGAAGTGGAGCCGCGCGGAGGGCGGTTCAGGGAGACGCGGGAGGTGATCTTCTCGCCTGCGGGGGAGCGTTCGGAGCGGGTGGCGGCGAAACCGTTCCACGGTCTTCAGCGATTGATCCTGACGCCGCAGGACTTCGAGGACATCCGGCACATCCAGCCGCTGATGCTGACGCCGGAGATGCTGCCGCGATACAGTGTGCGGTTCCGGGGCGAGGAGACCGTGGACGGGGTGGAGTGCTGGGTGCTGGAGATCACGCCGCGGCAGTTGTTCGCCGGGTTCCGGATGTTCGACGGGATGGCGTGGGTGGACAAGCGGGACCTGATGGTGGTGCGCATTCACGGGCAGGCGGCGCCGCCGGTCAGGACGGCGAAGAGCGAGAACCTGTTTCCGCGGTTCACGACGATCCGGAGGAAGGTGGACGGCAGGCACTGGTTTCCGGAGTTGACCTATGCCGACGACGTGTTGCCGTTTCGCACGGGCGCATTGAGGATGCGGCTGGAGATCCGTTATGCGGAATACAAGCGGTTCGGCGCGGAGTCGAGGATTACATTCGAACCGGCTAAGCCATGAGATGGCGCGCGGAGATGACGATGAGTGCGAGGGTGATCCCGATGAGGACAAGGACGGCGATCGAGGCGGCGACTATGGAGATGTTAAGCAGCCGGGCGTTGACAAGCGGCTAAACTGCCTGGCCGAAGGGTTTCAGGCCGGGCGAGGCGCCGGTGACGTGGCCGGGCAGGTCATGGATCTTGAGGGGCGGGAAGTCCGGCCAGTAGGCGATACTGTCCCGCCAGTTGCCAACCCTGCCGTGTATCCATATGCTTACGGGCAATCCCCCCGATCGCGAGGAATCGCCGGAATGGGCAATCACGGGGCAGAACCATGATGCGGCGCGCCGTGTCATGATTTGTGCATGACACGCCGGGAATTGCTTCTGACGGCTGCCGTGGCGCCTACGGTTTCGGGGGAGATGGTGATGACCGTGCGGGGACCGGTGCGGGCGGCCGAACTCGGGCTGTGCCTGCCGCACGAACACCTGTTTTCGATCTTCGGCGAGGAGCCGGCTGAACGTGCGGAATACGATGTTCCCAGGCTGATGGGCGAGGTGAGCCGGTATGTGAATTCGCTGCGGTTTCTCGGATGCCGGGCGATCGCTGACGGCACGACGGCGTGGTTCGG
Organism: Candidatus Solibacter sp.; assembly: GCA_013822245.1. GTDB lineage: Bacteria > Acidobacteriota > Terriglobia > Bryobacterales > Bryobacteraceae > PNKE01. The sequence continues at coordinate 6,394 of PNKE01000075.1, read as the reverse complement.
GCGCGATGCCGCATTGTTGAGGCGGGTCTCCATCGCAACGGGTGTCCACGTACTGACAAACACCGGCTACTATGGCGCGGCGAACGGCCGGTATGTTCCGCGGTCCGCGCGCGAGGAAAGCGCCAGCCAGATCGCGGCGCGGTGGGTGAGTGAGTACACCGGAGGCATCGATGGGACCGGCATCAAACCGGGCTTCATGAAGCTTGGAGTGGACGCGGGGCCGCTGTCGGCGATCGACGGGAAGCTGTTCGAGGCGGCCTGCCTGGCTCACCGCGAGACGGGCCTGCTGATCACGGTGCACACCGGGGACGCAGCCGAAGCGGCGGGGCGGCAGTTGGAGATGCTGCGGAAGCACGGGATCCGGACCGAGGCGTGGGCGTGGATCCACGCCAACAACTGCAAGGACGAGGCGGCGTTGAAGTCGGCGGCCGGGGAGGGCGCGTGGCTGAGCTTCGACGGCATTGCGCCGGAGAGCGTCGAGAGGCACCTGGCATTGGTGGGGATGATGAGATCGATGGGCCGGCTGAAGCAGGTGTTGCTGTCGCACGACGGCAACTCGTTCCGCGCCGGGGGGCGTCCGATGAAGCCGTATTCGGGGCTGTTCACGCATTTCATCCCGGCGCTGCGGGATGCGAAATACACGGAAGCAGAGATCCGGTTGATGACCGTGGAGAATCCGGCGCGAGCGTTGACGATCGGGAAGCGGCTCCTCCAGACGGCGAAAGACCCTGCCGCGTGTGAGCGGCAAGGCCTTCGTTTGCGGGACTCGTGATTTGCCGGTTTAGCGCGTGGGTCCGAAGAAGGCGACGACGCCGACCAGCATGGTGGTCTGGTTCTTGAACACACCGCCGAGGCCGCGTTCGAAGACGGGCTGGTCAGACCAGTCGCGGCGGTACTCGGCGCGGGCCAGCAGGCCTTCGACCATCTTGTATTCAGCGGTGAAGGTGAACTCCTTCAGCTTCTGCCGCTGTCCGGTGGCCCAGCCTTCCTTGTCGTAGTAGTACTCGAGGCGGGGGCTGAAGGCGACGCGGTCAGTGACCTGGAAGCGGGCGGCGCCGGCCAGGGCGATCCAGTCCTGCGATCCGCCGCCGGCGTAGCGTTCGGTGCCGTAGTCGAAGTTGACGTAGAAGCTGGCCTTCTCGGAAGGGGTGAGCAGGACGACGGTGTCATAGAAGTTTCGCTTGCCCTGATTGGTGCCGGTCTTCTCGGGGCCGGTGTAGTAGTTGTTGAACCAGCTCACTTTGGAAGTGGTCAGGGCCGAGGTGAGGCCGAGGGTTTTTCCGGTGTTATTGTCCTGGACGTTGTTCCAGCCGTTGAGGAGTTGGACGCCGACGGTGAACTTGTCGTTGAGGGGTTGGGTGACGCGCATGCCCATGTGGTAGTAGGGTCCGAGGGCGTAGATGAGGGAGCGCGAGTAGTTCCAGTTCAGGTGGGTTTCGGTGGGTTCGGCGCCGGCCGAGGTGTAGAACTTGCCGAAGTCGAACTGTGTTCCCTTCATTTGCGTGGGCTTGAGGCTGACGTAGGCCTGCGGGACCCAGTCGAGGATGTCGCCGCCTGGTTCGGCGGCATGGAAGAGCTGATAGGCTTTGCCGAAGCCGAAGTCGAGTTTGAAGCCGACGGGATCGGGGTCGTGTTCCAGAGTGAGGCGGGCCATGTTGAGGCTGAACTGGTTGGCCATGACGTCGAAGTTGCGATAAAGGTTCGAGCCGGAGGCGGGATGGTTGAAGTTGAGGCTGTAGTAGCCGTCAACAAGGCCGCTCAGCCTGATGGGGCCGGCCGACCAGGGGGGCGGCGCGGGAGCGGTGGGCGCCGAAGGGACGGAAGCGGCCGGGGGAGTCTCCTGCGCCATCAGTCCGCCAGCGAGACCGCTGCAAAGCAGCAGCAGTGTGCACGCACACATAGAGCGTTTCATTCCGGGGTCTGTCTCCGTAGCAGTTGTGATTTGGCGGCTACGGCGACAGGGCGGCAGCTCTGACTGGGTGATTTGAATTGTAAGGTCCGGCGCCGCCCGGAAGCCAATAGATACTTCTAATCACGCCGATAAAAAGTTTGCGCTTCCCGAATCCGGCAATCCCCGCGAAGATGGTGAGCAACCGCCCTGTCGCACCCCCAACGGCTCCCCGTCCCCCGAGCCAGGTATTCACCCTTGCAGCGGAAGGAGCCCAATGAGAATCGCGAAGTATTTGTCCATCGCATATGCGCTGGCCGCCATGACGGCCGCGGCGCAGGATGCAGCAGCCGGGAAACTGGCGGCGCTCGAAAGCAGTGTGAGCGCGGCCCAGACCTCGGGCGACAACGCCTGGATGCTGGTCTGCACCGCCCTGGTATTGATGATGACCGGACCAGGCCTGGCCCTGTTCTACGGCGGCCTGGTGCGCAAGAAGAACATTCTAGCCACCATGATGCAAAGCTTCATCATGATGGCGTTGGCGAGCATTCTCTGGGCCGTGGCCGGTTACAGCCTGGCCTTCGGCGAGGGCAGCGCCTTCATCGGCGATCTGCGCTACCTGATGCTGAAGGGCGTCGGCGGCGATCCGAACGGAGACTACGCCGGAACCATCCCGCAGCAGACGTTCATGATGTTCCAGATGATGTTCGCCATCATCACGCCAGCGCTGATCACGGGCGCGTTCGCGGAGCGCATGAAGTTCAGCGCCATGTTGTTGTTCATGACTCTCTGGTCGCTGCTGGTTTACTACCCGATGGCGCACATGGTCTGGGGCAAGGGCGGACTTCTGAACGCCTTCCTCGGCGGGTCGATTCCCAGCTTCGACTTCGCCGGCGGCACGGTGGTCCACATTACCTCCGGCGTCTCGGCGCTGATCTGTGCGTTGTATATGGGCAAGCGTCTGGGTTATCCGTCCGAGCCGATCAAGCCGCACTCGCTGGTGCTGAGCACGATCGGCGCCTGCCTGCTATGGGTGGGCTGGTTCGGCTTCAACGCCGGCAGTGCGCTGGGCGCGGGCAGCCTGGCATCATCGGCCTTCGTTGCCACTCATCTCGGCGCGTCGGCGGCAGTGATTGGATGGCTGGTGATGGAGTGGATCCAGATGGGCAAGCCGAGCGTGCTGGGCGGAATCTCTGGCGCGGTGGCCGGACTGGTTGTGATCACGCCGGCGGCCGGATTCGTGACGCCGGGATCGGCGCTGATCATGGGATTCCTGGGCGGGGCGGTCTGCTACTTCATGGTGGTGAAGGTGAAGCACAAATTCGGCTATGACGACTCGCTGGACGCCTTTGGAGTGCATGGCGCGGGCGGAACGCTTGGCGCGATTCTGACCGGCGTGTTCGCCACCAACTCCGTTAACAGCGCGCTGAAGGATGCATCCGGCAACCCGGCGGCCCTCGGGCTGATTGACGGCAACGGCGGACAGATCCTCAACCAGTTGATCGGCGCTGCGATTGCGTGGGGATTGGCGATCGTCGGGACGTTGATTATCCTGAAGGTCTGCGACATGGCTCTCGGACTGCGCGTCAGCGCCGATGAAGAGACCGACGGCCTGGACCTCAGCCAGCACGGCGAGGAAGGCTACAACCTGGAGGCCTAGTAGAGGGAGAAGTCCATGAAGAAAATCGAAGCGATCATTCAACCGTTCAAGCTGGAAGAAGTCAAGGAAGCCCTCAAGGCGATCGGCATCGATGGGATGACCATCACCGAGGTCCGGGGCCACGGCAGGCAGAAGGGCCACAAGGAGGTTTACCGGGGACAGGAATACCAGGTGGACCTGCTGCCCAAGGTGAAGGTGGAGATGGTGGTCGGCGATGGACGCCTGGAAGAGGTGGCTAGCGCCCTTGCGGCTGCCGCCCGGACGGGCAAGATCGGCGATGGAAAGATCTTTGTCTACGATGTGGCCGAGGCGATCCGCATCCGCAACGACGAACGCGGCGACGCGGCGTTGTAACTTCAGAGCTGCGCACACCCTCGTTGTCCGCCGGAACGGAGACCGGCGGACAGCCAGGTGCAAACCAGGCCGGCGGCTCGCCGGTGTGCGTTGAACACGAGGGAAAAGGGCCTGGACGCCATGTGCGCTCAGGCCCTTTCATTGAATGGAGCACGGTCTGCCGGCGTTTTACTTGCGGCGGCGAAGCAGGGCCAGGCCCGCCAGACCAGCGCCAAGCAGCGCCAGGGAGGAGGGCTCCGGGATGGCAGCCGAATCGGTCGTGAACTGGACCGAATAGAGCCGGCCGCCGGGGTAAGGGGCGGGGTTGCCGGCGAGGTCGGCATCGTTGAACTCATACTGGTTGCCAACCACGAGGGGCTGCGCCGGGGTGGTTCCGTACCATTCGAAGCCGGGATCACTGAACAGGTAGTCGAACTCGATGACGCCCGTGGTGCTGTCCAGCCAGCCGAACGTCGTGGCTGGGCCAGTTACGTTCGAACCCGAAACCAGTCCGAAATCGTAGTTCTGCAGGCCGGCGCCGGTGCTGGTCCTGGCGGCGCCGATGCCGAGGAGAGTGTAGTTGTAGGACGGGCCGATCCGCTCGAAGAGCAGCGGCGTGATGGAATTCGTGTTCGTGCCAAAGAAACTCCAACCGGTGACGGTTTCGCCGGCATTCGGGAATGCGCCGCGATAGACGAACATCGTGTTGTAGGCTGCGTCAACAATGCTGCGGTCGATGACCGGATTTCCAATCGTGGCCGCCATGGACGGCAGGGCCAAGGACAGAATCAATAGTAATAGTACAAGGGTTGCTGTACGCATAAATTTCTCCTCCAGGATTCCATGGTACGGGAGGCGGGTGTTCAGCGCAATAGGCCCGCAACCACTGCCGCGCAAATCAGGTTTCCGCCACGCGCGTGAGGTGTAACGATCCGGCGGGGCTTCCGCTCTGGGTAGGTTGGCTCCGATTTCCGCAAGAAACCGCGCCTGCCCCCTGGGCTGAGACAAACAGTTGAGACTATAAAGGGCGGCGCAATAATGAACCACCTGCCGCGGCGGGAGCGGCGGTTGGTGGCGGTCGAAAAAGACTACGAGGCTCGACGGAAAAGTCTTACACGGGGCAATGCAGAATGTGATCGAAGGGCCAGCGCTAAGCGCCGCCCGGGGAGGCAGTTACGCCGCCGGCTACATCCTCTCTCGAGTTCCACGAGTAAACTCCCGCTAGTCCGCAACGTCGTTCGTGTAGTCGTAGATCCCTTGCCCGATGTCCACCAGCGAGAAGATCGCCGCCGACACCACGATCGCCTTCGCCCCCATCGCCATTGCCCCGCGCGCCTGCTTGGCCCCTTCCACCGCCCCCGACATCTGCTGAGCTCCCTTGGCGAACTGCCTCGCCGCATTCGCCCTGCCCTTATGCCGCGCCGCGTTCATGAACCCATGCCGCGCCTGGTTCATCCTCGCCGCCGCGATCGACATCCCCGCCTCGCTGCCCTCCAACGCCGCTCTGCCGCCCTGGAATATCGCCTCTCCCACATCGCCCCCGATCTTGCCCCCAACCGCCTTGGCGCTCTCGATCGTCACCCCCACGCCCACCGCCTTGCCCCCCTCGTTCCAGTTGCTCACAATGCTGCCCAGCACGCTGTAGCCCGTGTTCACCATCCCCAGCTTCGCCGCCCCCGCCGCCAACCCCGCATATGCCGGCGCCCCGATGTAGGCCACCGACGCCATCGCCGCGCCCCCGCTGATCCCCGCCACCAGTATCGTGCTCGCCAGCTTGATCCTCGCCAGCGTCCTGATCGAATCTCCAAGCTGCCCGGCCACCTCGGCGTTGATCTCGTATGCGTCCTGCGCCACCTGCGCGATATGCGCCCGGTCCTTCTGCTTCTGCGCCTCAATCCGGTCCAGGCATGTCTTTGCCGACAACGCCCCCATCGACATCGACGCCGTCCATCGCGTCACAAACTTCTTCAACCAGAACGCATACCTCTCCCCCAGTTCCTCCTTCCCCGCCATCTTCACATCCACCGTGCCCGGCTTCTCCTTCCACGGCATCAGCCTGTATATTGCGTTGATCACCATGCTGTCGTCATAGCTCTTCCACTCCAAATTGCACGACTCCGCCATCGCCCGGCACATCGCCGCCGACTTCAGGTACTTCATCGTCTTGTCCATCGAGAACAGCAGCACCGGCGCCGGCTTCGGCTCCGGTCTCGGCGCCGCCGGCAACTTTGCCGCCTGCTTCGCCAAGGGTGTTGCCGGCGGTTGCACTCCCGCCGGCCCCGGCGCCTGTTTTGCCGGCGGCTGCACCCCCGCTGTTTTCGGAGCCAGTGGCGACGCGATCCGCCCCTGCCCCGGCCTCCTGTTCAGATGCGATCCCGGTGGCGGAAACTGCTGCATATTCGGGTCCCCTTCTCCACTACTGAAGTACATCAACTACGCCCCCAACGCAAGCCTCTTCTCCCCCAATTCCTCCCCCACCCTCTCGCCCCCGCAGCTCGCCTCTCTCAACCGCC
>PNKE01000039.1 GCA_013822245.1 Candidatus Solibacter sp. | reverse complement strand
AGCACCAGCCGGACCCGCCGGACCAATCTCGCCCTGCGGACCTGCCGAACCCGTCGCGCCCGTTGCGCCAGCCGCACCAGCGGCGCCAGTCGCGCCCGCCGGACCTGCCGAACCAGCCGGACCCTGCGGTCCAGGATCACCCGCCGGACCCGGCGATCCCGCCGGCCCAAAGTCACCCCTCGGCCCAGGTACTCCTTGCGGACCCTGCGGACCGGCCACGCCCTGCGGACCTGTTGGACCCTGCGGACCCTCAGGCCCCTGCGGCCCGGCCGCCAGCGTTTGGTTAGCCGTCAACACGTTGATCGGGAAGACGTTCCATTCCGCCGCCCCAAACCGTCCGTCCAGCGTCGGCAGCTTCATCACCACCAAAGCCACGCCAGGCGTGCTCGGCGTGGTGATCTTCAAGCTCAACTGAATGCTCTCGGCCGAACTCCACTGCGTTCCTGCTCCGGCGTAAGTGATCCGGACCCGGTTCTCGCCCGGCACCGGCTCAACCGAGAAATTCTGCCCCTCGAAATTCTGTCCCTGCAGCAATGTCGTAATCGGAGCCTCGGCCAGACTTCCTCCGCGCAGATCGAGAAACAACTCGATCGTGTCGCCATTCATCAGCGCGATGCCCGCGCCCGTTCCGGGCGTGGTGTTGGCGATGCTCAGCACTATGTCCTGCGTCTTGCTCACCTGGAAGGTGTGCGGAGACGCTACTACTTTCAAGTCCGCAGCCCAGACCGCGGTGGCTCCGAACGCCAACGCAATCAGGGCTACCTGATGCAGAATTCTCATTCCCTGGTTTCCTTTGCCAAAAGTTGCGACCCGTCTTCACGGGAAGGTACGGAGCAGCCGATCCCGCGCGGCGGACACCCTGCGAATCGCAGGCTCTCCGCGCCTCGCAACTACTCAGTGCTGGATTGATCGGCAAGTTCCGAGGGAACTTGAAGGAATTTGTGAACGGCGCCCACTCAACCGCCGCCCAGGAGCTCAGCCTCTACTTCTTCTTCGGCGCCGGCTTGCTCTCATCCACCTCGTCGCCGTAGGTGATGACGACATCGCTCTTGAACTGCTTGTAGTCGCGGTAGGTGACCAGCATTTTGATCGGCAGCGGGCCGCTCTCAAACGGCAGTGTATCGTTGGCGGCGGTATAGGTCGGGAACCAGTACTTGCCGTCGATCTGCTCGCGCCAGGTCTCGAACTTCGGGAAGCGCTGCTTTTCCACCCGCTTGCCGATGCCGATCGCCCGCCCATATGTTTTGACGATCTGCATGTCGCGGTCGTCCACCCAGATCATCCCGCCGAAATACCGCCGGCCCTCCACCATCTGCTTCGGCTTCACGGCGAACACATAGGCGCCGATCTCGTCGATCTTCTCGCGCCCGATATAGCGCACCTTGTAGTCGTTTACTTCCCTGGTCGTCAACACGAACGGCTGCACGTTGCGCAGATCCTGTTCGTCCTCGGGCGTCATCAGCAGTCCCTTCAGCGTATTCATCGGCGCGAACACCACACGCTCGGTGCGCTTGCCCTCGGCTGTGAAAATGACGTCGGCCACGGTCTCCATCTTGCCGATCACCCGGCCGCTCATGTCGAGTTCCTCGATGCGGTAGCGCTGGCGGTAGGTATAGTTCTCCCGCGCCCGCGCAAACTCGGCCTCCTTGGCCGCGAACCGCCGGATGATGTCAGCCGCCTCGGCCTCGCTCACGTCCTGCGCGAACGCGGCGGCCGCCGCCATCAATAGAATCGCCAGTTGCTTCGTCATCATCCCTCTCATCCCAGTATCTGACGCCCGATGGTCGCCAGTTGCATGTTCGACGTGCCTTCATAGATGCGCCCGATCTTGGCGTCGCGGTAGAGCTTCTCCACGGGATAGTCCCGCGTGAACCCGGCGCCGCCGAAGATCTCGACCGCCTCTGACGCCACGCGCTCGGCCACCTGCGACGACCAGTACTTCGCCATCGCCGACTCCTTCACAAACGCCGCCCCGGCTTCTCTCAGCCGCGCCGCGTTCAAAACCAATAGACGCGCCGTCTCGATATCGGTTGCCATCCGCGCCAGCGCGAACTGCACGGCCTGAAACTCGGCGATCGCCCGCCCGAACTGCTGGCGCTGCTTCGCATACGCCGTGGCGTGCGCCAGCGCCCCCCGCGCCAGCCCCGCCATCTGCGCGCCAATGCCGATCCGGCCCTCGTTCAGCGTTTCGATGGCGATCTTGTAGCCCTTGCCCGGCTCGCCCAGCACCGCGTCGTTGGCCACGCGCACCCCGTCCAGAATCAGCTCACACGTCGACGACGCCCTGATCCCCAGCTTGTCTTCTTTCCGCCCCACTGTGAAGCCTGGCGCCCCGCGCCCGATCACAAAGCAGGTGATGCCCTTGTAGCCCGCCTCGGGCCGCAGATTCGCAAACACCAGAAACAGACCCGCCTCGGCGGCATTCGTGATCCACAGCTTCCGCCCCGTGATCACATAGCCGTCGCCGTCCTCCACCGCCCGCGTCTCCAGCGCGAACGCATCCGAGCCCGCCGAAGCCTCCGACAACGCATACGCGCCCAGCGTGTCCGTGGCCAGCCGCGGCAGCCAGCGCCGCTTCTGCTCCTCCGTGCCCCACCGCATGACGGCATTGTTGACCAGCGTGTTCTGGACATCGACGATCACCGCCGCTGAAGGATCCGCCGCGGCCATCTCTTCAATCACGATCAAAGCCTGTACGAACGTCCCGCCCTGCCCGCCGTACTCTTCCGGGATCTCGATGCCCATCAGCCCCAGCTCGAACATCTGCCTCAGCAGCGCCTTGTCGAAGACGCCTTTCTCGTCCATCTCGCGGACCCTCGGGCCGATCTCGTTGCGGCTGAAGCCGGCCACCATGTCCCGCAGCATCCGCTCGTCTTCGTCCAATACGGTCAGCGGCCGCACCGCGCCCATGTTCGTCATCGCGCCCATGCCATGATTAAACCATGGCCGATTGGACTCAAGCCGCCGAGGCGCGCGGCATCGAACTCAATGAAACCCAGCGCCAGCGCCTGGAAGCGATGGAAAAATCGATCACCCTGCTCTCCGCCATGATCGACTGGAAGGAAGAGCCCTGCCAGTACTTCCGCGTCCAGGAGGACCCCGAATGACCATCGCCGAAGCCTCCGCGGCGTTGCGCGCCCGCCAGGTCTGCTCGGTTGAACTCACCGAAGCCTGCCTCCAGCGCATCGAGCAACTCAATCCCAAGCTCAACGCCTTCATGACCGTCACCGCCGATCTCGCCCGCGCCCAGGCCGCCAGGGCCGACGGCGAACTCCGCTCGGGCCGGGACCGCGGCCCGTTGCACGGCATCCCCATCGCTCACAAAGACCTGCTCTGCACTCTCAACGTCCGCACCACATCGGGATCGAGGATCTTCACTGACTATGTCCCCGATTTCGACGCCACCTCTGTTGACCGCCTCGCCCAGGCCGGCGCCGTCATGCTGGGCAAGACCGGCCTCCACGAACACGCCTGCGGCGTCACTTCCGACAATCCCCACTTCGGCTCCATCCGCAACCCTTACGATCCCGAACGCATCCCCGGCGGCTCCAGCGGCGGTTCCGCCGTGGCCGTCGCCACAGGCATGGCGCTGGCTGCCACGGGAAGCGACACCGGCGGCTCCATCCGCGTCCCCGCCCACTACTGCGGTCTGGCCGGCTTTAAGCCCACCTACGGTCTGGTCTCGAAATACGGCGCCCTCCCCCTCGCCTTCTCCCTCGACCACATTGGCCCCCTCACGCAGACGATCGAAGACTCGGCTCTCATGCTCGATGCCCTCGCCGGCCACGATCCCAAAGACCCGTCCACCGTCCAGCGCGACGCCGGACCCTACGCCGTCAACACCGATGCCGTCCAGGAAACGCTGCGCCAGGTCCGCATCCTGCTGCCGCGCAACTTCTATTTCGAGAATATCGACACCGACGTCAAACGCGTCATCCTGCTGGCCGCCCAATCGGTCGAGACCGCCGGGGCGACATTCGTCATGGGCGCGGTCCCTGAACCCAACCAGTTGAACACGGTTGCCAACGTCACCTTTGGCGTCGAGGCCGCCGCCGTCCACGAGCCCTATATCCGCAAGCGCCGCTCCGATTACGGCGCCGACGTCGCCTCCGTCATCGACATCGGACGAGCCATTCCCGGCGCCGCCTATGTCCAGGCGCAGCGCCTGCGCACCCGATTGCAGCAGGTCTGGCGCATGTTCCTCGACAAGTCAGACTGCATCCTCACGCCCATCTGCCCCATCGCCGCGCCCCACATCGGCCAGACCACCGTCGGCATCGGCGGCCAGATGGAAGACGTCCGCATCGCCTCCACGCGCCTGGTCCGCGGCGTCAACGCCCTCGGCTTCCCCGCCGCCGCCATCCATGTCGGTTACACGCCCGCCGGCCTGCCCGTCGGCATCCAGTTGATCGGACGGCCCTTTGGCGACGCCCGGCTGCTCCAGATCGCCCACGCCTTCGAAACGGCCCTGGCTCTCGAAAAACGTCCCTGCCCGGCGGTTGTTTAGCGGCCCGGTTGCGTTCCTCGCGTGTCGCGCTGATGAGGGGACCGATCGCCCGCCGCGCGCCTCTGTTGCGAGCACTGGTTCGGCCGTCAACGAATCGCGGGTGTAGCTTCGTTGTCTTGACGTCAATCGCATCGCCGGGCCAGCCTGCGGCTACCGGGCGGTTTCCGCGGCTGGCTCCATCTCAACCGGAGGCGTCTTGACATCGTCGAAGAACCTGTATACGGCCGGCAGCACCACCAGCGTGAGCAGCGTCGAGGAAACCAGTCCCCCGATCACCACGATCGCCAGCGGGCGCTGCACCTCGGAGCCTGGCCCGGTGGCGAAAAGGAACGGCACCAGACCCAGCGCGGCGATTGTCGCTGTCATCAACACCGGACGGAATCGCATCGACGCCCCGGTGTTTACGGCTTCGCGCACCTCCATGCCGTCCGAACGCAGCTTCCGGATGCACGAAACCAGAACCACGCCGTTGAGCACCGCGATACCCCAAAGGGCGATGAAACCGACCGATGCCGGCACCGACAGGTACTCTCCAGACGCGTACAGCGACACGATCCCGCCAAGCGAGGCGAACGGCAGCACCAGAATGATCAGCAGCGCCCCCCGGATCGACTGGAACAGCAGGAACAGCAGGAAAAAGATCGTCGCGATCGTAATCGGCACGATCACCATCAGGTGGCGCTCGGCCCGCTTCAGGTTGTCGAACTGCCCGCCATACTCAACGTAGTAGCCCGCCGGCAGGCGCATGGCATTGCCGACGCTGCTCTGCAACTCCTGAACGTAGCCGCCCAGATCCCGGTCCCGTATATTGATGCCGACGACGACTCGCCGTTTGCCGGCCTCACGCTTGATCTGCGACAGGCCTTCACGAACGCGGAGGGCGCCAAGGTCTCCCAGCGGCAGAAGCGCCCCGTCCGGCGCCTTGAGGACGATCGACCGGATACTCTCCAGCGAGTTGCGGTATTGCTCGGGATACCGCACAACCGCTTCGAAACGCCGTTCGCCTTCGTAGATCTCGGTGGCCGGCTTGCCGCCGACCGCGGCCTCGACGACATCGTTCACATCCTGGATGCTCAACCCGTGACGCGCGATCGCCTGCCGGTCCACCGTCATGTCGAGGTTGACCTGCCCGCCGACGCGGTCGATCTTGATGTCGCTCGTGCCCCGCACCCGATCGGCGATCCGCGCCACCTCGCGGGCGCTCTTGAGCAGTTCGTTCAGATCGTCGCCGAATATCTTCACCGCCACGTCGGCGCGCACGCCCGTCACCATCTCGTCCACGCGGTCCGAAATCGGCTGCGCCATCACCACATTGACGCCTGGAAACTTCGTCACGATCGCCCGCACCTGCCGCTCCACCATCTCCTGCGTAATCCCCGGCCGTTGGGCCGGCGGGAGCAGATTGATCATGGTGTCGGCCTCGTTGTATCCCGCCGGATCCACCGGAGACTCTCCGCGCCCGAGGCGCGCGACAACATACTTGACTCCGGGTATCCGGCGAATCTCCCTGACCGCCTCCATCTCCATTCGAATCGACTCGTCGAGGCCGATATTCGGAACCCGGTCCATATTCGGGGAGACCGTGCCCTCCTTCAACTCGGGGATGAACGTGGTGCCGAGGTAGGGAAACAAGGCGGCCGAGGCGCAGAACGCCGCCAGCGACGCCACCGCCGTCTTTCCCGGATTGCGCATGGACCATCCCAGCACCCGCGTGTAGGGCCACCGGAACAGGCGCAGAAGGAGCGTATCGTGCTCCCTGCCTCCGCGCAGGAAATAGCGGCACAGCACCGGCGAAAGCGTCAGGGAGATCACCAGCGAAATCGCCAGCGCGATGGCGATCGTGTAGGCCAGCGGCGAGAACATCTTGCCTTCCATGCCCTGGAGCGTCATCAGCGGCAGAAAAACCACGATGATGATCGAGATGCCGAACACCACCGGCACCGCCACCTCCTCCACCGCCTCGAAAATCACGCGCATGCGGTTGACGCCGCCCGACCGCCCCAGACGCGCGTACACATTTTCGACAACCACCACCGATCCGTCCACCATCAGCCCGATGGCGATGGCGAGACCCCCGAGCGACATCAGATTCGCGCTCATCCCAAGCTGATTCATGACCAGGAAGGTCATCGGCGGCGTGAAGATGAGCGTGGCAATCACCACCAGCGACGATCGCAGGTCGCCCAGGAACAGGAACAGCACGATCACCACCAGCACGATGCCTTCCTTCAGCACGTTCACGATCGTCTCGATCGCCGCGTCGACCAACTCCGAGCGGTCGTAGTAGGGCACAATCTTCAGCCCGCCCGGAAGCATGCCGCCGGAATTAATCTCCTCCACCCGGGCCTTCACCCGCGTCACGATGTCCTTGGCGTTGCCGGCGGCGGTCATGGAAACGATCCCGCCCACCGCCTCGGAATCTCCGCCCTTGACCATCGCGCCGTAGCGGACCTCCTCGCCGATCCTCGCCTCGGCCAGGTCCTTGAGGTAAACCGGCGTGTTGTTGTGCTCCTTGATCATGATCGAGCGTATGTCGTCCAGGCTCTTGATCAATCCGAGGCTGCGGACGAGCAGGATCTCGGGGCCCTGCGGGAGTATCCCGCCGCTGGTGTTGGCGTTGTTGCTGGCCAGCGCGCGATGGACCTCACCCACGGTCACGCCGAAATAGCGCATTCTCACCGGATCCACCAGCACCTGGTACTGCTTCACGTAGCCGCCGGTCGAGTTGATCTCCGCCACGCCCGAGATCGATCTCAACAACGGGCGCACCACCCAATCCTGGACGGTGCGCCGTTCGACAAGTTCCTGCTTGGTGAGCATCCGCCCGCCGTCGCTTGGATGATCGAGCGTGTATTGATAGACCTCGCTGAGCGCGGTCGAAACCGGACCCAGCACCGGAGTGATCCCTTCCGGCATCCGGGACCGGACTTCGCCCAGGCGCTCCGAAACCAGTTGCCGGGCGAAGTAGACCGGCGTATTGTCGGTGAACACCAGCGTCACGATGGAGAGGCCAGGCTCGTTCTGCGACCTCATCTCGGTCATCCCGGGCAGCCCGGTCATGGTGATTTCGACGGGGATCGTGGCGAGGCGCTCCACCTCGTCGGGCGACCTGCCTGGAACGATGGTCGCCACCTGCACCTGCACGTTGGTGACATCGGGGAATGCGTCCATGGGGAGATCGAGCGTAGCCTCCACCCCCAGTCCGAGGGCGGCCAGGAACGCGACCGAGACCACGATGTGGTGACGCAGCGCCGCGTCGATCATACCGTTCAGCATGCGAATCTACTCCTTGCCCCGAATGCTGCGGCGGCGGCGCTCGTTGTTGAGGTGGAACGCTCCTTCGCTGACGATGGTCTCGGCGCCGGCGAGTCCGTCAAGGATGACGCGGAGCCCGCGCCACGTCTGGGCCGCTCTGACCGGCGTTAAGCGGAAAACTCCCGCCTGCCGTTGCACGAAAACGTATTCTCCGTCGCCTTCGCGCACGACGGCGCTTTCCGGAACCACGATTCGCTCCTCCCGGTGGCCCTGAATGGTCAAGGTAGCCAGCATCGCGGGTTTGAAACGGCCGTGAGGATTGGGAAGGTTCATGCGGACCACGACGGTGCGGGTTTCGGGATTGACGAGCGCGCTGACGAACGAAAGCCTGCCGTTGACCTTCTCCCCGGCAAGCACCGAGATTTCGGCCGTGACCGGCTGTCCGGCGACGATGTCACCGGCCGCCTGCTCCGGCACGTCCGCGATGATCCACAGATTCGAAAGGTCGGCGATCTCAAACGCCGTGTCGGCGGGTTGCACCACCTGGCCCTGCGTCACCCGGCGGTGGATGATCGTGCCGTCCATGGTCGCCGTGATGCGGGCGATCGAGTGGATCTGCCGCGTCCGCTCCAATTCATCGAGGTCTTCGGGCGGAAAACCCAGCAGCCCCAGTTCGTCGCGCGCCGCTTCAAGTTCCGCCGTCGCCTGGGCAAGTTCGGCCTCCCGCCGCTGCAACTCCGCCGCCCCGATCACGCCGCCTTTCAGAAGCAGATGCGCCCGGTCCACGGACCTGCGCGAGACCATCTGCTGCGACAGCGCCTTGAGCAATTCCAACTGCGCCTGGTTGAGCCCGGCGCTCTGCAGCAGCGCCAGCAACTCCGACTTCCGCACAACCTGGCCCTCTTCCACGCGCAGGCTCGACACGCGGCCCGCCACCGGCGTGCCGATACGGTTCATCCGCGTCGCGTCCACCTCCACCCTCGCCGATACCGTCAGCGGCGCGTCCACGCTGTCGCGCCGGGCAACCGCCGTCGTCACCCGTGAAACCAGCATTTCGTCGATCCGGATCTCCATCGGATCCCCGGCCTGCGCCGGCGCCGCCCCGGCCGCCTGCGCCGGCTGCTTCTCCGCTGGCCCGCCGCAACCGGCCTGGATCAAAACCAGTGAAATGACCGGGACTAGGAATGCCCTGGTTGAGTTCTTCATTGTGCGAGTCCTCGCGGATCGATGGCGCGTAATTCGTCGAGATCCACCAGCGCCGCCTGACGGTCATATTGCGCGTTGAGATAGTCCTGCCGGACGCTTCGAAGCACGCGCTGGGCGTCGAGCACGTCGATGATTCCCCGTTCTCCCAACTGGAAGGCCGTCTGGGCCGCGTTCAACGCCGCTTCGGCTTCCTTCAGGATGCCCAGCTCGAACGCCGCCAACTGTTGCGACGCCGCCTGATAGCGCCGGTACGCCCCGTCGAGCGCCGTCAGCACCTCCACCCGCCGCGCCTGTTCCTCGGCCGCCATCTGCCTTGTCAGCGCCGCCGCCTCCGCGATCGGCCCCTGCCGCCGGTTCCAGAACGGCAGCGGTATGTCCATCCCGAAACGCCAGTTGGGCACATCGGGAAACCTCTCATAGTCCACCCGCACCGATGGCTGCGGCACGCGTTGCGCCCGCTCGAATGCAAGCTGCGCCTCGGAACGCCGCACCTCGGTGCGCGCAAGCCGCAGTACGGGCTGCCGCGCCAACGCCTGCCGCTCCAGTTCCTCGATCGGCGCAAGCTGCGCCTGGGGATCCAGATTGCCCCTCAGCGTGACATTGTCCGGAATCTCGGTTCCCACCGCCGCCCTGAATCCGGCCATCGCCTCGATCACCCGGATCTGCGAACCCGTCATCTGCGCCCGCGCCGTCGCGACTTCCGCGTCCGCCCTCACCAGTTCCAGCCGCGCCGTTTCTCCCGCCTCGACGCCCACCTGGATCCGCCTCCGCATCTCCTCCACCAACCTCAAATTTTCCTCAAGTATCGTCATCTCTCCTTGACGCCGCAGGACCCCGTAAAACGCCCGCCGCACCCCCGACAGCACAATCAGCCGCCGCGCCTCCAGACTCACCTCGGCCACGTCGCGCGACTGCTCGGCAGCCCGCAGCCGCGCCGGGCGTAGCGCCCCCAACTCCAGCGGCTGTGAGAAGCTCAGTATCTGTACGTACCCGGACACGTTCCCCGGAATCCTCACCATCTGCCGTCCGCTTTGCCCGCTTGCGCTCGGATTAGGGTAGGCCTTCGCCGTCAGCGTCCCGGCTTCCGCCCTCTGCACCACCGCCTGCGCCGCGCTCAGTAACGGATGCTTCTCCGCGGCCAGATCGAGAGCTTCCTTCAGGCTGAATGTCTGCGCCTGCATCGCGCCCGGCGGGCCCAGGAAGAAGAGCAGAGCCAACGGGATTGAACACCGGCGGCTGGCGCGGCGGGCGGGACGCGAAACGGGAGGCAAGGGTCTAGTCACGAGATCAAACACCCTCAGAATGGCGGTTTTGAATCAGCGCCCAGGGTGAATGTACAACTCAGCGGGATCCTGCCAACCTGGACGTACGCGAAAGATCTGCTTCCCATCATATCTCGTCGGCCATGCCCGGTCGCTTCCTGCGCCGCCTGGCAGGGCCGCGAAAGGCCAGGGGAGGGCGGGCGCGTCTCTCCCGCACGCCCTCGGCATGTGAGTCTTGCCGCGTCCGGCGCTCCAGTGCCCGCGGGCTCGATTGCCGATATGAGAGGTCAGCCCCTGGACGGGTCCGCCTGCCTTGAACGCAGGTTGCTTTCACGGCCGCCGCCGGGCGGAACCGGCCATCGCCTTCGACTTGATATCCTCGGAGAAGCTGTGTGAATCATCACCAGACCTTCAAGGAGTATCTCTTGAGACCTTCGCCCCTCGCCTCCAGGACCTGCCTGCTGACCGCGGCGCTGCTTGCCGGCGCACTCTCTCCGCTCTGGCCGCAAACCACCGCCTCGCTGGCCGACCGCCTGCCTCAGGAACTGCGCGCCGCCGGCCAGGCCGTCATCGACCAGAAGGAGCCCCGAGCCCGCGCCGCCGGCCTTTCCAAACTCGTCGACTCCGCCCCAGGCGCCGGTGAAGCCGAACGCCTCGCCGCCGTCACCCCCTTCATCATCGGGCTCTATGACGCCGGCGAATGTCCCGAGGCCTCGCCCACGTTCACGTCGCGCTCTTCGGCCTGTCTGGGCCATGTGGCGCGCGCCATCCGCCGCTCAGCCGATCCCGCCCTCATCGCCCACCTCGAACGCTGGGCCTCTTCCCACCCCAATCCCACGCTCGCCGTCCAGGCCCTGGAACGCCTCGCCGACCACCGTCAGGAACGGCTGTCCGAAACGCTCCGCAAGCGCATCCTGACCGCCCGCGCCGCCAACGACACCGAGGCCCTGCTCGCTTTGGGCCGCGTCCAGGAGATGATCGGCTCGCAACTGCCCGCCTTTCTCTGGGACGCCCCGCCCAAATTCGAGGCCAAGCCCGCATCGGCTTCCCTGCGCATCGTCGCCATCGGCGACACCGGCACAGGCAGTCCCATCCAGGAGGCCTGCGCCAACACCATCGCCCGCATCCACAAGCAGCAGCCCTTCGACTTCGGCATCACGCTCGGCGACAACTACCAGGACAATGGCCCGCTGAGCCCCGCCGACGCCCGCTGGGAAAGATACTGGGAACGCTTCTATCCCCAACTCGGCATCCCCTTCTATCCCACCCTCGGCAACCACGATTGGGGCAATCCTTCCGGCCCGGCCTCGCAACTGCTCTACAAGAACCCGAGCTGGAAACTCCCCGCCCTCTACTACACCTACACGGCCGGACCCGTCCAGTTCTTCGTCCTCAACACCCCGCTGCTCTCCGAACGCCAGCGCATCTGGCTTGATCGCGAACTGAAATCCAGCACCGCCCGCTGGAAGGTGGTCTATGGCCACTACCAGATCTACTCCGCCATCCGCGGCGACAACGAAACGCTGATTCAGGACATCCTGCCCATCATCGAGGACAACAAGGCCGACATCTATTTCTGCGGCCACGAGCACCTGTTCCAGCATCTCAAGCCGCGGGGCAACGTCCATCTCTTCGTCAACGGAGCCGCCGGCGCCGGCGCGCGCGCGGCCCGCCAGAAGGACTACCCCAACATCCTCTTCATGGCCGACAATACGCCCGGCTTCTCGATCGTCGAAGCCACCGATGCCGCCCTCACAATGCGGTTCATCAACCAGTCGGGCGCCGAAATCTACAGTTACACCCTGCGCAAGTAGCCCGCCCGCCAGGCGGACAGCAGCGTTGCCGCATGCCTTGCCGCGCCCGGCCCCGGCGCGGCTACTGCACGTTTTCCTGCGGGTTCGCCTTTGGCGCGGCGACCACCTCCACCAGGCCGGCGGTGCCGCCCAGGCTGTCGTGGACCGGCGCCAGCACCGAGACCATCCCCGGCCGGCGGCGGACCGTCTGGCGGCGGCCCGTCTCCAGCACCGCTTTCATTTCCGCCGGCAGCGGCTGATGCAGGTCGCCCCAGTTCCAGAACTGGCTCATCTCGTTCACGTTGCGGATGGCGATGTGGATGCGGTCCGGCGCACCGGGAACCGGGAGCCAGAGATTGACGTCGCAGGTGGCCGTACAGAGCCGGGAGAGGCGGATGAGGGTCTTTTTGGTGGCGACGAACGCCGCGTGATCGACGTCGTAGTTGTCGGCCGCGGCCCACTGGTCGCGCGGGTTCTTGTCGAGCATGGTGGCCACCGAGCGCGGGGTCTGGATGCGGCGCACGGCGTCGCCGTCCACCATGGCGGTGGCGGTGCGGGCGATCTGGTCGAGTTCGGCGGCCAGCGGATCCTGGGCCGGCGCGGGCGCGGCGAGCAGGACGGCAAGTGCGGCGGTGATCATGGGCGGCGCTCCTTGGCAAGTGAGATGACGTAGCCGCGGACGCGGTCCCAGGCGGCGGCGTCAACGCCGGCTTCGAAGCGCGGGTCGGGCGGCAGGGCCTCGCCGATGGTGACGTTGTCCCAGGTGAGCGGGTCGGAATCGGCGAGCTTCGGACGCGCCGGGCGCCAGTCGGCCGGCGCCGTGGCGTTATAGCGTTTAGCGGCCTCGGCGCGCAGCGTGGCCGGCGGAACCGTTGTCTTATACGAGTCCAGCAGCGCCAGATCCTGCATCGCGTTGCGCTGGAGCTTCAGCCGCACCGAGGCCAGGGGAGCATCAATGCCGAAGCGGCCGCCGGGATAGACGAGGGTCTCGCCGCCGCCGGAGAAGTTGAACCAGGGGTCGGGGCCCGGCAGCACCGTTTGCCAGCGCACGAAACCGTCAACGCCCAGCATCCACGGGCGCAGCAGGTCCAGCGTGATATGCGATGCCGGTTTGCCGGCTTCAGGCGTGCCGCCGTAGGTCCAGACGGTGTCGCCGCGGGCCTTCAGCAGCGGCAGGTTCCCGGCATACCAGCCGAACATGCCGCCGCTCACGATCCAGAAGTCGATGATGCCGGCCTGCTCCTTGAACTGGCGTTCCATCTGCCAACTGGCGTCGGTGCGGAAGAGCCATTTCACCGGCGACGACGGCGGGATGGCCGTCTTCATGAGGCGGTGGTATTCGACAAACACCGGCAGGTCATTGAGGAAGCGGGTCTCGTCGCCGTCCCAGTGGAAGGCCTTGTAGCGCTTCTTGTGGTTGAAGAACAGTTCGTACTTCGTCTTCGTCCAACCCTTCCCGCGGAAGTGGGCCTCCATCTCGCGCATCACGTTGACGAACTCGCGCTCGTAGCCCGGCTCGCCCCACCACAGAAACGACGCCGGCCATTCGGGATTGACGGGCAGGTAGACATAGGGAATCGGGCGCGGCCCGCGCCGTGTCCCCGCGAACGCCGAGCCGTCGAGCAGCGGGCCGTAGTGCTTGTCGTAGAGCGTCCAGTCGGCGATGCGTTTCAACTTGCCGGAGCCTTCGAGGCGGGGGGCGAATTCGGCGGCGGTCTTGCCGCCGTGGCCGTAGCCGAGCTGATGGTAAGTGCCGCGGTGATCGTGGAAGACGCGGTGGTAGGCGTGGATCAGGCCGAAGAACGGATCGCTCAAATAGAAGTCCGGCGTGCGTTTGGCGAGTTCGGGGTACTGGGAGGCGAACCAGGAGGTTCCGTAGGAGTTGTGGTCGATGACGATGGGGTCATCGGCCGGGACCACGGCATCGAGGATTTCGACGCGGATGGGAACCGAGGATCTCGCGCCGCCGGAGTCGAGCGAGACGGTGAGGGTCTGGACGCCGGGCTTGGCCGACTCGGCGATCCAGATATCGAGCCAGTAGGACTGCGCGGTCTGGCCGGGGATGCGGTTGCCGGGGTCGGGCAGTTGGGATTTGTGCGGCAGCGGGATGGGGACGAGGGCGTCGGGGTAGTAGAGTTTGGTCTTCGGCAGGAAATGGAACCACTCGCGGAAGAGTTCGGCGGGGAGGCCGCCGGCGGCGGTGAGCGAGTAGGCCGAAGGCTCACCGCTGGTGACCACGATGCGGCAGGAGGCGTAGGCGCCGCGGGCCGAGACCAGGGTGATCTGTTTCGCCGGCGGCACGGCGGCGGCGCGGTCGGCGGCGACGATCCGGCCGAAAGGATCGCCGCGGATATGCGCGGGCAACACGGACAGGTCCGCGGCCAGGGCCTGGACCGAAACAACGGCGAGCAGCAGGGTTGTTTTCATCAGTAGCGGACTCCTCAATCAGGGGCGCCATCCGTTCAACGTGGCCTGGGCGTGCGGCCCCATCGATAGACAAAGAGTAGCAGCGCCTTGGCGGAGTCGACCACCGAGGCGATTTCGACCGACTCATCGGCCAGGTGCGTATTGGCCCCGCGGGCGCCCCACAGGATGGCAGGCATGCCGAAGTGCTGGTGGAAAACGTACATGTCGCACGGACCCTCGATGCCGGCGATCTCGGGAGGCCGGCCCAGCGCGTCGGCGGCCGCCTCAGTGAACCGCCGCATGAAGAACTGGCAGAAGCCGTTCACCGGCAGCGCGGAGCCGGGCAGCCAGCGGATGGGGAAATCGACCTCGGGCCGGGAGGGGAACAGGCCGGGCCGGGATGCGATGGTTTCGTTGAACCAGCGGTTGAACTGGGCGTCGATGGTTTCGAGCGATTCGCCGGGCATGGTCTGCCAGAAGAGTTCGATCCTGCACACGCAGGCGGTGGCCATGGGTTCGCCGGTTCCCCAGGGGCCGGTATGGATCTTGAGGACGGAGACGGGGACGGGGTTGGCGAGGTGGCGGTAGGCGGGGTGGGCGGGGGCGGTGGCACGGCGCAGTTGGGCGAACCCGGGGACCTGGGAGAGGAACCAGGCGACCTGGCCGGCGACGCCATCCTCCATATGGTCGGAGAGAATGCCTTCGTTGGCCGAAGTGAAGGTGATATGGGCGGTGCGGCCTCCGCGCTGGGCGTTGCAGACGCGCAGGAAGGAGGGTTCGGAGATGATTGCCGCGTCGGCCATATGGCCGCGCAAGCGGCCGGCGAGCGTGCCGTTGACGCCGCCGAACTCCTCGTCCACGACGCATTCGATGGTGACATCGCCGGAGGGCTGGATCCCGAGGTCATTGAAGGCCTGAGCGACGAACAGGTTTGTTGCGATACCGGCCTTCATGTCATTGGAGCCGCGGCCGTAGAGCAGGCCGTTTTCGACGTGGCCGGAGAACGGGTCGCGCGACCAGGGCAGAGTGCCGCGCGGGACGGTGTCGATGTGGCCGGAGAGCAGGATGGACGGCCCGCCGCCGCCCTTGAGCGTGGCTGCGAGGTTGGGGCGGCCGGAGTAATCGCGGCCCGGGAAGTAGAGGGGATGGGACTCGAGACCGTCGACGTCGGAGAGTTCGTAGAGATCGGCCTCGAATCCACGGGCGGCGAGATAGTCGCGGCAATAGTGCTGGCAGGCGAGTTCGGCTCCCGACGGCGGGGTGTTCTCGGATGGGATGCGGACCAGGTCCTGGATCAGCGAAATCAGATGGCCGCGATGGGCTTCGGCGTATTCCAGCAGCTCCCGTTCAACGTGAAGTTCAGACGCCATTGGAAGACTCCTCCGTCAGGCTGGCCAGGGTCTTCGGCGGCATGCGGAAACCGCGGGTCAGGACAGCCAGGTAAACGAATCCGAGCGCGAGCCAGCCAAAGCCCGCAAGCTTGGCCGGGTTGGAAAGATTCAACCACAGGAAGCCGCAGACGGCGGCGCCCAGCACCGGGAACAGAAGATGCCGCACCCCGTCCCAACCGCTTCGCCGCCGAAGCCGGAAATAGTAGTGCGCGATCACGCTGAGGTTGACCATGATGAACCCGGTCAACGCGCCGAAGTTCAGCAGTTCGACGGCAAGTTGAAAACGGAAGGCGAGCGAGCCGGCCAGGGCGACGGCGCCCATGACGAGGATGCCGCGGACGGGCGTCGAAGTGCGGGGGTCGATTTTGGCGAAGACGCGGCTGGAGATGATGCCGTCGCGGCCCATGCCGAGCAACAGGCGGGATGCGCCGGCCTGGCCGGTGAGGGCGCTGGCCAGCCCGGCGACCAGCAGGACGAAGGTGAGCGCGCCGAACATCAGTTTCCCGCCGATGAGCGAGGCGATATCGAGGATGGCGGTGTCGGTGCTGGGGAAGGCCTTGTAGTCCGGCCAGACGAGGGCGGCAAGGTAGACGGTGAGGATGCAGATGAGTCCCTGGAAGATGCAGACGGCGACGGTGGCCCAGCCGATGTCGCGCCGGGGATCGACGGCGTCCTCGGCCAGCGTGGAGATGGCGTCGAAACCGATATAGGAGAGCGTGGCCACGCCGGCGCCGAACAGCATCGTGGCGGGCGAAAACGATTCGGGCCGGAAAACGGCGGGCAGGCTGAGCAGGCCTCCCGGTCCGCTGGCCGCGACCACGTGGCGGATGGCGAGCGAGGTGAACAGAATGGCGCAGCCGGTCATGATGGCCATGAGGTAGTAGGAGGCGCGGGCGGTCATGCGGATGCCGCGGAGGTTGACGGCGGTGATGGCGAGGGTGAACAGGACGGCCCAGGCCCAGTTGGGGACGATGGGGAAGAGCCGTTCGGCGGTGAGCGAGGCGTAGATGACGCTGAGCAGGGGGATGAGGAAGTAGTCGAGGATCATGGCCCAGCCGGCGAGGAAGCCGGCGTGGGAGTTGAGGCCCTTCCGGGCGTAGGTGTAGGTGGAGCCGGCGGAGGGGAAGACGGCGGCCATTTTGGCGTAGCTGGAGGCGGTGAAGAACATGGCGGCCATGGCGACGGCATAGGCCAGGGCGGCGTGGCCGCCGGAGGACTGCTGGACGATGCCGAAGACGGGGTAGGGGGCGGTTGGCGTCAGAATCACCAGCCCGTAAAGAACCAGGTCCCTGCGCGACAGCACCCGCCTGAAACGGGGCGCGCCTGGTTCGGTTCGAACCTCTTGCAGTGGATTTGTGCCGTTGTTCATTCAACCAGTCTCGTTCAGCGGGGGCGGGCCCGGCGCCCGGCGCCGGCGGAACAAAAAGCGGGGGCAGCGAGCCACGGCTGCCCCCAGGGTGCGCATTACCAGATCAGCCTCAACGACAGTTGAATGGTTCTCGGATCGTTGGTTTGCGTCGTCAGGTCCTGAAGGCCGGTGGTGACGTTCGGGCTGGCGTCGTTGGGGTGGTTGAACCCGTTGAAGAAGTCGGCGGTGAAGCGGAGCTTTACGTTCTCGGAGAGCGAAAAGTTCTTGAAGGCCGAGATGTCGGTGCTCCAGGCGCCGGGTCCCTTGTAGAAGGCGCGTGAGTTCCAGTTCACGGTTTCGGTGATGCTGGTGTTGCGGACGGCGCCGTTGGCCAGCAACTGCGGGATCTGGTTTGAAAAGTTGGAGCCCACCGGGCGGAGGATGCGTTTCGAGCGATCCAACGGGATGAGCGCCTGGAGGGCGGTCTGATCGACGTTGGCGGCGGCGGTGGGCGTGAAGTCGCCGGCGAACCAGAGGCGCTGGTTGCGGCCGGCGTAGGTCATGGTCAGGCGCTGATCCCCGGTAAGCGATGGATTGCCGAAGAGGTAAGCGTTGGCGGTGACGCCCATCCAGAAGCCGGAGCGCCAGTCGCCGAGAGCGGCCACCTGCCAGCCGCCGATGAGGGCATCGACGAAGCCAGTGGCGTCAGCGGCGAACTTCTTGCCCTTGCCGAAGGGGAGGTCGTAGATGCCGTTCCAGCGCATGCGGTGGGCGGGAACGCTGGTGGCGTTCTGGTAGCCGAGGCGGAGCCGGTCCTCATATGAGGAATTGCCGCCGCCGAGGATCTGGATATTTTCGGGCACCTGGGAGACGCCGTTGGTGGAGTTGATGGAACCGCCGCCGGATTCGAAGCCGCCGGCGTCGGAGGTGGTCAACATGCGGGTGAAGGTGTAGAAGAACTGCACCGCAAGCCCGTTGCTGTAGCGGCGTTCGACTTCGGCCTGCAGCGAGTTGGTGTTCGAGAAGCCCGTTTTGTTGGTGGCGTTGCCGATCGACCAGTCCTTGTTCTGGCGCAGCAGGTCGCCGTTGGGGGGAGGGGCGAGCCTGGTGCGCGCCACGTAGTTGTATTGAGCCTCGCGGCTGTTCATGCTGTATTTCTGTTCGAGGCCGGTGGTGTGGTTGCCGATGTAGCTGAGCCGGAGCGAGGTCATGTTCATGAGTTCGCGCTCGAAGGTGAAGTGCCAGGACTGCGCGCGGCCGTCCCGCCAGCGCTCGTAGTCCATCGGGACGAAGGGCCGCGCCGACGGCGGAAGCTCGACGATTCCGGTAATCGGGATTTGCGCCTTGCCGATGAAGTAATCCGGGCTGGGGGCGGTTCGGACGCCGTAGCTGCCGGTGCCGTCAAGGTAGGCGACCGGGTATTCATACCTCAGATTGAAGGGCGGGTTGGTGCGGGAAGCCTGGAGGATCTGAGACAGTGGCATGGTCCAGAAGTACTCGCCGTAGCTGCCGCGGATGACGGTCTTGCCGGAGAGCTTATAGGCGAAACCGAGGCGCGGGCCGAAGTTATTGTGGTCACCGGGGATGAGGCGGCTGGGCAGACCGGCCTGGCCGGCGGTGGTCCAACTGAGGCCGCGGGCTTTCCAGCTCGCCAGCATCGATGGCGGCAGGCCGCCGATGGACTCCATGGCGGTGCCGCCGGGCGTGACCACCTGGAAGGCGGATGCGAGCGTGCTGAAGTTGATGTTGACGAGGCGGTCGAACTTCTCCTTGTATGGGGTCCACAAGTCGTAGCGCAGTCCGAGGCTGAGCGTGAGCCTGGGCGTGACCTTCCAGGTGTCCTGGGCGTAAAGGCCGTACTCCTTCTGGCGGAAGTAGAAGTAGCCGCGGTTGTACTGGGCGGAGTAATAGCTGGCCAGGCCGAGGCCCATGGTGGCGAAGCCGTCGCCGGTGAACGGCACGGCGCTGTCGCTGACCGGGTCGTATTGCGACGTCCACTCGGGGCCGAAGTCATGTTCGCCCATGGCCTGCTGGAGTTCAACGATGTTGTTCAACTCCTGACGGTACTGGCCGCCGAACTGGAACGTATGCGCTCCGGTCACCCAGGTCAGGCTGGGCTGGAAGATGTAGGCGGTGAGCATTTCGTTTTTGCGGTTGTCGGCGTCCCACTCGAAGTAGGTATTCCAATCGTTGTCGGCGTGGGAGTACATCGTGGGCCAGCCGGACTCGCCGAAGGGATTGGGCAGGCCGAGCTTGTTGGCCCAGTTGGTGAAATCCGCCAGCGTGCCCGAGCTTTTGGGCGCGCGGTGGGCGGCGAACAGCATTTCGCTCACCAGCCTGGGGGTGAAGGTCTTGGTGTAGCGCAGAGATGCGTTGTAGACGTCGGCGTCGTTGCGGCTGGTGCCGTAGCCGTTGGTGAGACCGGTGCGGGGCCCGCCGTAGCGGCCGCCGGTTTGGGTGAACCTGCGCATCGAGCGCGTGAAGCGCCCGGTGACGATGTTGCTTTCATTGAAGTTGTGGTCGCCGCGCAGGGTGATGTTGTTGCGGTCGTCCTTGACGGAGTAGACCTCCTGCATGTTGGGTCCGATATAGGGGCTGTTCGGGCTGGTGGGCAGGTGGCTGACGCTCTTCATCGTGGCGAAGAAGGGCGACAGGCGGTTAGTGGGGATTCTGTTGCCGTTAAACGGCGCGCGGGTGCCGTTGGCGCCGGTGGTGAGGGGGTCGTGGATGGCGTACAGGTTGTCGTTGGCATCGCGCGCGCCCGAGAAGTCGCCGCCCCACATGGCTTCGGTGGGGACGGTCATTTCGTAATAGGTCTGCTGGCGCTGGCGGAAGCCCTCATACGCCGCGAACCAGAACGATTTATTGCGCCCGTCATAGAGCTTGGGAATGAACACCGGACCGCCGGCGGAAGCTCCAAACTCGTTGCGCTTGAGCACGGCCGGCGTGTTGCCGTCCTGGCGCTTGCGCGCCACCAGGCCGGCGCCGTTGTTGCGGAACGTTTCAAACAAAGATCCGTGGAACTGGTTGGTGCCGCCCTTGGTGACGATGGTGACCGTGGCCGGACGCGAGAACTGGGCGCCGGAACCGACCGTCTCGACACGGAACTCCTGGACGGTATCCAGGCCGGGCTGAACGCGGGCCATGCCGCCGCCGAACCGGTCGACCAGCGAAACGCCGTCCAGCGTCATTTCCGTCGAGCCTACCTTCATGCCGTTGATGCGCGGGTTGCCGCCGCCTTCAACGCCCGGCGTCAGGTCAAACAGATTCGTGATCGAACGTCCGTTCAGCGGCAGTTGCTGAATGCGCATGTTGTCCTTGACGCTGCCGACTTCCGAGCTCTCGGTGGTGATCACGGGCGCCGCGCCGGTGACCTCGACGATCGTGTCGACGCTGCCGACTTCAAGCACTGGCTCCATCACTGCCGTCTGCCCGGCGATGAGATCGAGTTCGGATGACCACTTCTTAAAGCCCTGCAACTCGGCCGTGAGCTTGTACTTGCCCAACGGGACGCTGGTGAAGACATAGATGCCGAGCTCGTTGG
Organism: Candidatus Solibacter sp.; assembly: GCA_013822245.1. GTDB lineage: Bacteria > Acidobacteriota > Terriglobia > Bryobacterales > Bryobacteraceae > PNKE01. The sequence goes on along the minus strand of PNKE01000039.1, from coordinate 29,271 downwards.
TTGTCGATTGGCGCGCGACGTTCGTACTGACCTGGGTCAGCACGACTTTCGCGTTCGGGACGGCGGCGCGCGCGGAATCGAAGACGGTTCCGCGGACGACGCCGGCGCCGGACTGCGGGAATGCGGGAACGGCGAGGCATACCAGCAGCGCCGGGACCATCATGGTTTTTCGATTTTCAAAGATCATTGGTTTCTACCTGTGGGCCGCTGACCTTTCGTTCAGCGGGTTGCGGTTCAGAATGGTGAGCGGCGCGGGTTGCCCTGGGACTCTGGCCGCGGGGCAACCGCGCCGCAAGTGATGCCTTACCAGCTCAGTCTCAATGAGAACTGAATGGTACGGGGTTCATTGGTCTGGACGGCCAGGTCCTGGAGGCCGGTGGTGGCGTCCGGGCTGGCGTCCATCGGGGCGTTGAACGCGTTGAAGAAGTCGGCCGTGAACCGCAGCTTCACCTTTTCGGTGAGGCTGAAATTCTTGAACGCCGAAATATCGGATCCCCACGCGCCGGGGCCCTTGTAGAAGGCGCGGGAGTTCCAGTTCACCGTGTCGGTGATCGGCGTGCTGCGCACCGTGCCGTTGGCCAACTGTTGCGGCCACTGGTTGTTGAGGCCGGGGCCGAGGGGCCGCAGGATGCGCTGCCCCTGGTTGAGCGGGACCAGGGCCTGGAGGGCGGTCTGATCGACATTGGTGGCCAGCGTGGGGTTGAAGTCGCCGGCGAACCAGAGCCTGCGCGGCCGTCCGGCAAAGAACATTTCCATTCTCTGGCTTTCCTTCAGACTGGGATCGCCGAACAGGTAGCGGGCCGAGTTGACCCCCATCCAGAAGCCGCTGCGCCACTGGCCGATGACGGCGGTCTGCCAGCCGCCGATGAGGGCGTCGAGGGCGCGGTTGGCGCCGGAGGCGAACTTGCGGCCCTTGCCGAAGGGCAGATCGTAGATGCCGTTCCACTTCATCTGGTGGGCGGGGACCGTGGCCGAGTTCTGATAGGCGAGCCGGATCAACTGGTCGTAGTTCAGTTTGCCGCCGCCGAGCAGTTGTTCATTCTGCGGCGCCTTGTTGGTGCCGTTGTTGCTGTTGATGCCCGCGCCTCCGGAACTGAAGCCTCCCGAATCGCTATTGGTCAGCGAGCGGGTGAAAACATGGAACCACTGGAAGGCCAGGCCGCCGGAGAAGCGGCGCTCGATCTCGGTCTGGATCGAATTGGTGTTCGAGTAGCCGGTCTTGTTGGTGGCGTTGGACAGGTCCCAGTTCCTGTTGACGCGCATTTCGTCGCGGTTGGCCGGCGGGGCGAGGCCCGTGCGGGCGACGTAGTTGAACTCCGCTTCGCGCTCATTGATGCTGTACTTCATCTCCAGGTCGCGGCCGCGGTTTCCTGTGTAGGTGATGCGAAGGGACGTGTCGGCCATCAGTTCGCGCTCGATGGTGAAGTGCCAGGACTGCGCGCGGCCGTCCTGCCAGGCGAACGGATCCCACGGCGTGAACGGCTGGGCGTTGACGGGGATCGTGACAAGGCCCGCGGTGTTCACCACCGCCTTGCCCACGTAATAGTCGGGCTGCGGAGCCGTTCGCAGCGCGAACGACGCCGTGCCGTCCAGAATCGAGATCGGATTCGTGTAGCGGAGGTTGAACGGCGCGCTGGTGCGCGAGGCCTGGAGGATCTGCGACAGCGGCATGGTCCAGAAGAACTCGCCGTAGCCGCCGCGGATGACGGTCTTGCCGGTCAGTTTGTAGGCGAAGCCGATGCGCGGCCCGAAGTTATTGTTGTCGTCCGGCAGCAGCGCGCCCGGCATGCCCGCTTCGTTGGCCGTCTTCCAGGTGAGGCCGCGGTTGGCCCAGGAAGCAAGCACGGACGGCGGCACGCCGGTGATGGTCTCCATTCTGACGTCGCGAGGCGTGACCACCTGGAACGCGGTGCCGATGCTGCGGGTATCCAGGTTGACGAGCCGGTCCTGCTTCTCCTTGTAGGGGGTCCACTTGTCCCAGCGCACGCCAAGGTCCACCGTCAGCTTCGGGGTCACTTTCCAGGAGTCCTGGAAGTAGAGGCCCATCTCCTTCTGCTGGAAGTAGAAGTAGCCGCGGTTGAAGTTGTTGGTCAGGCTGCCGGGCAGTCCCAGCGCCATTGAGGCGAATCCGTCGCCGGTGAACGGGACGGCGTTGTCGCTGGCCGGGGCGTACTGAGCGGTCCAGGCGCCGGCGAAGCTGTGCGAGCCCTGGGCCTGCTGGCGTTCCATGATGTTGTTATGCTCGATGCGGAGTTGCCCGCCGAACTTCATGGTGTGGGCGCCGCGGATCCAGGTCATGTTCTCCTGCAGGATGTAGGCGGTCAGTTTTTCGGGTTTATAGTTGTCCGACTGCCAGTTGAACTGGCCCGCCACGACGGTCGGCCAGCCCAATTCGCCAAGCGGGTTGGGAAGTCCGAGTCTCTTTGGCCAGTCGGTGAAGTCGGCGTTGGTGCCCGAGTCCTTCGGCGCCCGGTGAACGCCCACCAGCAGTTCGCTCAGCAGCGCCGGCGTGACGGTCTTGGTGTATCGAAGCGAGGCATTGTGGACCTTCTGGTCGTTGCGGCCGGTGCCGTAGCCGTCGGTGATGTCGGCCCGCGGAGCGCCAAACACGCCGCCGTTCTGCCGGAAGAAGCGGGTCGAGCGCGTATAGCGAAGCGACAGCGCATCGCTGCTGGAAAGGGTGTGATCGCCGCGCACGGTGATGTTGTCCGTGTCGTTGATGATCGGATAGAAGGTGGCCATGTTCACGTCCAGATACGGGTTGGCGCTGCGGGTGGGGGCATGCGTCACATCACGGAACGTATTGAAAATCGGATTGAAGCGGGCCTTCGGGATCACATTCCCGACGAAGGGCTGGCGGAGGCCCTGGGCGTTGGTGGTGGTCGGGTCGTAGATGTTGGTCTGACGCGCGGCGGAATCGATGATGTCGTTGAAGTTGCCGTCCCACATCGCGGCGGTCGGCACATTGTACTGGTAAAAGGTCCGCTGACGCTGCCGCATCCCTTCATAGGCGAGGAACCAGAAACTCCTGTTCCGCCCGTCGTACACTTTCGGGATGAAGATTGGCCCTCCGGCGGAGGCGCCAAACTCGTTGCGCTGCATCAAGGCCGGCGTGTTGCCATCCTGCCGCTGCCGGGCCCGAAGCCCTCCGCCATTGTTGCGCAGCGTCTCGAACATCGTTCCGTGGAACTGGTTGGTGCCGCTCTTGGTGACCAGGGTGATAGTGCCGGGGCGCGAGAACTGTGCGCCGGAACCGACCGTCTCGACGCGGAACTCCTGCACGATATCCAGGCCGGGCTGGACGCGGGCGATGCCGCCGCCGAAGCGGTCGACCAGGGAGACGCCATCCAGCGTCATCTCGGCCGCGCCGACCTTGAGGCCGTTGATGCGGGGGTTGCCGCCGCCCTCGACGCCGGGCGTGAGGTCGAACAGGTTGGTGATCGACCGCCCGTTCAAGGGCAACTGCTGAATGCGGACCGAGTCCTTCACGTCGCCCAGTTCGGAACTCTCCGTGTTGATCACCGGCGCCGCGCCGGTGACCTCGACAATGGTGTCGACGTTGCCGACTTCCAGAGCCGGTTCGATCACCGCCGTCTGGCCGGCTTCCAGCGTGATGTTCGCCGTCCACTTCTTAAAGCCGGCGAACTCGGTGCTGATCCTGTAACGCCCCGGCGCCACGCCGGGGAACAGATAGATGCCAAGATCGTTTGTCAACGTCTCACGGGCGATGTTCGTGCTCACCTGCGTCAGCACGACCTTCGCGCCTGGCACGGCGGCGCGCGCGGAATCGAAGACGGTTCCGCGTACCACGCCGGCGCCTGTTTGCGGGAATGCGGGAGCTGTGAGGAGAATCAACAGCACCGCCAGAAACATTGGACTCCATCGGTTTATACGCATCGCAAGCTACCTCATGGTTAGATATTGAACTTGTTCGCGGCCCGGGTCGCAGAGCAGGTCATGGGCCAGTCCCCTCGCGGAACCCATCGCCCCCATCAGCGCGGCGTCGGCGCCGAGAGCGGAAAGCTCGATGCGCATCGGCCACGGAATGACCCTCCCGACCAATTCACGGATACGTTCGGCGACAAGGCCGAATAAATCGCCCGAGAGCACGATCATCTCCGGGTCGATGGCCGCCGCCATGTCGGCGACGGCGACACTGATCTGCGAGGCCACTTCGTCGAGCACCCGCGACGCCGCCTCGTCGTTGCGGCTCAACAACTCGGCAAGCTCGCCCGCCAGCCCGGCCGTCGACAGGTCAGGCGGCGGCGGCATCCCGGCGCGAGCTTTCATCACCCGCTCCTTCACCCGGTCGCTGCCGATCGCAAGCTCCAGAAGTCCGCGGTCGGCCCCATCCTCCGCCGCCGACGCGCGGTCCACAATCATGTGGCCGATCTCGCCGGCCGCCCAATGCGTGCCCTGATACAGCCGCCCGCCCAAGACCAGCCCCGCGCCCACGCCCGTCCCCAGCCGGATCAATACGAAATTCTCCACCCCCGCCGCCAGCCCCGAGTGCATCTCCCCCAACGCCGCGAAATTCACGTCGTTGTCCACGATCACCGGCACGCCAAAGCGATCCTCCATCCTCTTGCGCACCTCCACGTTGCGCCAATGGAATACGTTGCCCGCCTCCAGCACCGTGCCCGTCCGGGCGTCCACCCGCCCCGGCGCCGCCACCGCGATCGACAGCAGATTGTGCCCGATCAGCGCCCGCGACTGAACCTCCTGCGCCGCCGAACACAGAACATCCAGAATGTGCGCCGCGCCAAACTCCGGCCTGATCGCCCTCTCCTCGGAATCAAACGGCCGCCCATCCAGATCCGCATGCCACACCCGCACCGCCGCCGATCCGATCTCCGCCGCAATCACCGACCCCCAATGCGGATTGAACCTCAGCATCATCGGCGGCTTGCCGCCCCGCGCGTCCGGCGCCGCCTCCCCGTCTTCCAGAACTATGCCGCGCTGCAGCAGGTCGGCCACCTGGCTCGATACCGTCGGCTTGGTCAACCCGCTTGCCCGCGCCAGCCCAGCCCTCGACGCCAGCCCTTTGTCCCGGATGATGTTCAGCAACAGAGCCGCGTTCATCTTCCGCATACCGGATGCCCTCATCCGGCCCGAGGCGTGTGTGGGTGCAGCGCGTTTCATGACTTTAGGTTAGTACGTTAACTTTCCTAACAATGCGAGTGAACCACGGCTCAATACCGAAGTCAAGCAAAATTCGCCATGCGGCTGCTGCGACGGCCGGGACCATGCCGCCGGGAGGCCGCCACGGCGTTACTCTTCCAGCCGCGCCTCGGCCAACCCCTTCACCTCAACGCCGTGCCGCTTGGCGTAGCCGGCCGTGATCTTCGCCAGCGACGCCCGCCACGCGGCGAGTCCGATGCTCTGTTCGGGATGGAACATGTAGCCGAGATCCGGCGTCCTGTCGGCCCAGTGGTCCTTCGTATCGTCCAGCACATGGACAAACTTCCGCCCGTCCACTTCCCTGCCCTTCGGATACTGGCTCTTTTCCCAGACCCCGGTCAGGTACCGCCGCACCCCCGCCGCCTCCGCTTCCATCCGCGCCACCCGGTTATGCGCCGCCACCAGATGGCCCACCGCCTGCGCCGCGTCTTTCTTCGCCGCCGCCGCCGCGGCCGCCGACAGATCGCCCTCCACCCTGGCCAGCGCGCCGATCAGATCCCAATGATGGCCCGTGAACCGCGCCAGCGTCAGCATCACTTCCAGGTTGTACTGGTTCCTCGACGCCCGCGCCATGTTGGCCGCCAGCGCATGACGCAACTGATCGTTCTGAAGGCTCTGCGCCGGGGCCTCGGCCACCAGTCCCTTATACTTCACCGTGAACGCAGGCTTGAACGCCAGCGTCACGGCATCCGGCAGCGGGGGCGGCGTCAACGTCAAATCCTGCCTCGCCGTCCCGATCCCCGGGCCGTCGGAATTCCCATAACCCGGCTTGCGCACCCGCGACGTCACGCGGTCCCACGCCCTCTGCCACGACCGCGCCTGCCGCTGCATCGTCCTGTACACCTCCACCATGCCTTCCACCCTCGGCCCGTAATACACATTCATGAACTCCGCCGCATGCTGCTCCTCGCCCGGCGTCCCCGGCTGCCACGCCCACCTCGCCACCGCCGCCCAGCCCAGCCAGAACGTCTCGTTATGCAGCCCCGAATCGCCCCACGCCGCCGCGAAACTCCCGATCGGGTTCAGTTGCCATACCCGCGCGTTGGCGATCGACTCCCGCAGCGACTTCATCCTCCCCGCCGTGAACACCGCCTCGAACTCGCCCATCACCTGCCCCGGCGGCAGGCTCTCGATCGCCAGGTGGTCCGGGAACAGAAACTCCGCCCCCTGCGTCGACGTGTAGATCAACTGCCGCATCCCCTTGCGCTTCTGGATCGGCACAAAGCTCTCTTCGCCGACGACGCCGTCGATGACGTCGTTCGGAATCCGCTCCATGTCCTTGTCCAGCAGCGGGTACTCGATCCACGCCAGCATCCGCCGGTTCTGCTTCGCCAGGTGGTCGCGCGCCCGGATGGCGAAATCGGCCCACGCCTTGCTCCGGTTCTCCGGCGTATACGGCAACGAGCACGTCCTGCCGATACCGGCATAGTAAATCTCATCAGTGGACACGAAGAAGTAATCCACGCCCTTGGTGGCCGCGATGACGTCGTCGTACATCTGGAAGATCAGCTTGTAGGTCTCTTCCTTGCACAAATCCGACTGGTAGTTGTTGCCGTCCGCCTTCAGGTGCGCATACCGCGGGTGCTTCAGCACGTACGCCATATGCGCCGGCGACTGAATCACCGGTACCACCTGCATATACCGCTCCCGCCCGTAATCGACAATCTCCTGCAACTCGGCCGCGGTGAACGCCCCCGGCGCGCCGATGTCCGGCAGCGACGGATAGGCGAACTTGTCCTCCAGTTCAAAGCCGATCATGTTGGCCTTGAACCGCACCGCCCAGTCGATGTAGCGCTTCAGCGTCGGCATGCGGTCCTGATGGTGCTTGGTGTCCCAGTGCAGGAAGCGCAGCTTCAGCCGCGGCCAGTCGTCGATTTCGCAGAGCGGCATCACCAACTGCCCCCGCTCGTTCGCCCTGATCAACTGCACCAGCGTCTGCACGCCGTAGAGCAGGCCGGCGTCGCCGTTGCCGATCACCTGCACGCGGTTGCCGCGGATGTCCAGATGGTAGGCCTGGTCCGAGGTCTCTCCCGGCGCCATGGCCACCGCGCCCTGCCTCACCCGCAACGTGATCACCCTCTCGCCCGGCCCGTCGGCCCGGCCCAGTTTCAGCGCGTGGAACGACTCCAGGCCGGCCACAAGTGACCTGGTGGCGATATGCTCCGCCGCTCCGTCAATCCGCCACGCCTCGTCAATCCGCAACTCGCCGTCATCGAGCGTCACCTTCTGCGGCGTCGGCACAACCGCGTATCCGCGCAGATACAGTTCTGTCGGCGCCGGCTGGGCAAACAGGAGTCCGGTGCAAACCAGGGCCATCGGAACAAGTTGCAGTTTCATTTCTGGTCCTTCACATTGGTACCGCCGCGCACAACCCGGGCCGCGATGTCGCCCCAAAACGGCGGCGGCTTCAACTCCAGCCCATAGCCAAAATGGTTCGACCGCTTCACGCGAGCCTGGTCCCTCCGGACCACCTCCCCGCGCATCGTGTCCCACCACTCAATCGCATACTCGCCATCGGCCAGCCCGGTCACGTTCACGCTCGCCGCGTCCTGCCCCGGCCCCTTCACCGCCTTGCCGCCGGCAATCCTGAACGACAGCGGATCCTTGATCCAGACCAGCATCCGGTCCGGCGCCGCCAGCCCGTACACATCCAGCGTCACCGGCAGATTCGGCCTCGACGTCCCCACCCGCGCCCACTTGCGCGCCGCCAGGTCCTCGCCCTTCAGAAACTCCGCCAGCGGTTTGTAGTGGGGATACAGGTTCAACGATTCGACGTAGTTATGCCACCACCAGTAAAGCCCCGTCCCGGCGGCGCCGCTCAGCGCGCTGGCCCAGATCGTGTCGTGAAAATGCCGCCCTTCCGGATCCAGCTTCACCGCCTCGGCCGGGTTTTCCACCCCCTGCTCGCCGAAGAAGAACGGCTTGCCGTAAGGCCTCATCAGGTGATCGGTATCCTGCATAGTATAGGTGGCCGCGTCATACTCCGAGCCCCAATACGAATGCGCCTGCACGATCCCGATCTCCGGCAGCGCAAACATCCGCGCATCGCGCCAACTGGTCGTGATCAAGTGCCGCCACGGATCGATTGACTGCAAATACCCGGCCATCTCCTTATGCCACGCTTCATTCGCCGCCGGATCGAAGTTCTCGTTGTTGTCGACCTCGTTCCACAACTCCCATGCCGCCAGGTGCATCGACCATCCCCACCGCGCCACGCTATAGCGCAGCCGCCGCTTCACCAGTTCCCGCGCCTTCGGATTCGTGAAATAATCCTCCGGCTTCACGCACGGACCGCCGTTGGCCGCGTTATACGGATTCCTCGGCCAGCGGTGCTTCTGCCGCGTCTGCCACCACACCGTCATCTCAAACGCCAACTGGTAATACACATCCAGCCGCTCACACTCCGCCGCGACATGGTCCAGCCGCCACGCCGACGCCAGGTCATAGCGCCCCAGTCCCGTCGCCTGCGTCTCCAATGGGAACCCCGTGAAGTGCCCGTCGCCCGCCCCGGCCACGATCGACGTGTCCTGCGGGACATAATACTCCTGCCACAGACGGACGTAATTGCCCCCGTTCGCCGCCAGTTTCCCCAGCGTCCGGTCGAAGTAATACGTCCCTTCCCGCTTCTCATACATGCACAGGTTCTCGCCGATGGCAAAAAACGGCCGCCCGCTCTCATGCTCCAGATACCATTGATTGCGCGGACTCACCCCGATGAACCCCGGCCGCGTCCCCGGCCCGATCTCCACCGTCACCGGCGCCGTCTGGCCCTGCCTGCCGTCGATCCGCCATCGTACCGTCACCCTGTGCCGCCCGGCTTCGGGCGAGGAAAATCGCACCCGCCACGCCGCCTTCCCCGCCGGCGTCAACTTCTCCACGCGGTTCACCCCAACCGCCTCCGGATTCTCAACCGCCCTCGTATAGCCCTGATACCAGAACCCCGGCGCCGTGATCCGCCGCCCCGACGGCATCACCACATCGGCATCCACCGCCGCCACGTTCGGGTCAAACGGGTTCGACGGCAACGACGGCGCCGCCATCTCGATCTCCACCCGCTCATACTGCCTGGCTTCCCTGGTCAGCAAAACCGCATCCGGCGCGGCCAACATCAGCAGTGCAAAAGCGACCATGACCCTAACTTCCTCCCTTGCGGCCCAGCCATTCTGGGTATAGCATGTTAGTTAACCAACTTTCCTAACCCGGCATTACACCATACAACCCCGGTGGATGCAATGGTCGGGAGGTGGCCAGAAAGGCGGCCTGCCCCGTGTTCGCCACGCTGACCGGACTGCTTCTCCTCTCCTCGCTCGCCGCGCCCTTCCACGACCGAACCTTCCACAGCAAGGTCTTCGGCCAGGACCGCCACTACCGCCTTTTCCTGCCCTCCGACTACGCGTCGTCCACCCAGCGCTACCCCGTCATCTATTATTTTCACGGACATAGCGACCGCTACACCCTCGAACGCTACGACGAAGGCAAAGACACCGTTCCCAAAATCGCCCGCTTCGCCGCCGCCAACCCCGTCATCGTCGTCTCGGTGGACGGCTACATCGCCGAGGACTATACCGGCTTCTACGGCGGCTCGCCCTGGGATGTCCGCGAAGCCGGCGGCAAATACGATGTCGGCGAGCATTTCAAGGAACTCGTCTCGCACATCGACTCCACCCTGCGCACCATCCCCGATCGCCGCCACCGGGCGACCTCCGGCCTCAGCATGGGCGGCTACATGAGCCTCTACGTCAGCGCCCGCTTCCCCGAACTGATCGGCAGCGCCTCTTCCTTCAACGCCGGTCCCGAATTCTACGCCGGCGAATCCGGCCGCCGTGTCCTCTACCGTCCCAAGGACCATGTCCTGAACCACTCGCGCTCAATGGTCCGCCTCATCCGCGCCAGCGGCGACTTCATCTCCCAGTACCACGAAGAGACCCGCATGGCCTACGCCCGCGAACACCGCGTCGGGTTCGAATACCGCCAGGACGACTACCACCGCCACTGGGCAACGTCGATCGCCGAAACCTTCGATTTCCACATGCGCGCCTTCTCCACCCCCGCCCTGTCCAACATCGCCGACGAATTCCATTACTCGAACGCCCACCAGCGCTTCTCCATCTGGGGCTGGGACTTCGCCGGCTCCGGCGGCGGCGCCGGCTACACCGTCCTCCGCAACGTCTCCCAAAGCGGTCTCCGCATCGAAACCCGCCGCTGGGCCCCCGACGGCCCGCCCGTCGCCGGCAAGACCATCGATATCACAACCCCGCCCTCCTACCGCCCCGGCGTCACCTACACCCTCCTCGACGCCCCCATCGCCCCTGGCCAGGCCAGGCGCTCCGCCATCACCGCCGATGCCACGGGCCGCCTCAAATTCACCGTCTCCGCCGACGGCCGCCTCGTCAGCATCACCGGACCCGGCGCCGCCACCCAACAACCCGTCCTTCTCCCCGTCGGCAACCCCGACGGTCTCCGCGTCCCGCCCGGCGTCGAAGTCTCGCTCCCCATCGTCATCTACAACCCCCGCACCGAGCCGATGAACGATGTCTCCATCTCGCTCGATAGCGATTACCCCACCGTCGAACTCCTCGCCAAATCCGCCGTCATCAAGGAGATCCCCTCCGGCGGCCGCGTCGATCTCACGGCCCATTTCAAGGCCCGTTTCACCGCCGGCGCGGGCGACTACCGCCCGGCCCGCATCAAGGCCGGACTCTCCGCCGGATGGCCCGGCACGTCTGACCAGTTCGATGTCCTCATCGCCCCCGACGGCACGGCCCCGCCCGTCGAAATGGTCCTCCTCGACGGCCGCACGCACACTTTCAACGTCTTCCGCCAGAAGGGCAACCAGGGCGGCGGCGCGCCCCGCCAGCGCACCGTCACCGAGGGCAAGGGCAACGGCAACGGCGTCCTCGAACCCGGCGAGGAAGCGACCATCTGGGTCCGCATCGCGCAAGGGCTAGACCCCTTCGACAAAAACAACTGGCGGCGCGTCCGCGTCTTCAGCGAATCCCCGCTGATCGCTGAATCCGATCGCATCGAGGAGGAAAAGGAGCGCGAGTTCACCGGCGCCAAGGACCTCACCAGCGTCATCCGCCTCTCCCCCACCGCCCCCCCCGCCGCCGAAATCCCAGTCATGCTGCGCACCGAAACCTGGAGTTTCGACTTCACCCCTGACGTCCGCTACGGCGTCCAACCCCTCTACCAGGCCATCCAACTCCACCACGGCCACGTCTTCAAGACCACCATCAGGACAGGAACAAGGTAAACCCCATGCGCAAGGCAACGGTTTGTTTTATCGCGGCCATCCTCGCCGTCCCCGCTGTGGCCCAGGTCCAGCCCGCCCCCCCAGGCACCGCCCCCATCGACGGCCTCTCCCTCCGCAACCACCGCTGGCCGCGCTCCACCAACCTCAAGCAGTGGACCGCGGACGTCCTCCGCATCTCCGGCACGGACAAACAGAACGAAACCGCCCAGGGCAAGGCGTTCTTCGAATGGCTGCGGCTGTTTTCGCGCATGGCCGTCGGCGGCATGATCCAGTCCTTCGAAGGCCCTTACGGCAAGGAGACGCCGGTCCTCGACGCCCATAAGCAGCTTTTCGTCTACGGCTGGGGCTTCTGCGACACCTCCAGCCGCATCGCCGAAGCCGCCTGGAAGGAATACAAATCCGATCCCAAATCCGCCGAACGCGTCATCACCCAGCACGCCGACCTCGGCTACCACACCATGTACCGCCTGCGCATGGACGGCCGCTACGGCGCCTTCGATCCCCGCTACGGCTACTACCTCATCGAACGCGACGCCCCCGACGCCCGCATCCTCGACTGGCGCGAAGTCAACGGCAGGTTCGAAATCAACAAGACCTACAAGAACCGTTCAAAGCCGTACTTCGAGATTTACGGCAGGGAGTGGAACAGCGCCCTGCTCATCCAGCCCGGCTGGTTCGATAGCGAAGCCGCATACCGCGCCGCCGGCTCGCCCATCGAAACCGTCTTCGGCGACAGCCATTACCAGATGGGCACAGCCTTCCACGACATGGGCTTCACCATGAAGCGCGGCACCACCATCACACGCTATTGGGACAACTCCGCCCGCAAATTCTACGTCCCGGCGGGCAAACACACCCAACGCGAACTGCCATTCCTGGCCAGCGGCCGTTTCTACCGCGTCACCGACAAGTCCCACGGCGGCAACTGGCCCGCCCACGACCCCAACTACCTCCGCGCCAAACCCTACCTCGCCACCATCCCCACCAACGAGGGCTACCCCGCCGACCTGGCCGGCGGCCAGTCCATCGGCCAGGCTTACGGCGCCATCGACTACCGCCCCAACCTCGCCGGCAAAGCCTATCTCGACGCCATCTCGCCCGGCGCCACCCTGGTCCATTCCACCGCCGCCCCCCATCTCCGCCCGGCGCAAATCACAGCCGGCGGCGAAGCCGTCATCGACATCCGATCGCCGTTCGTTCTGGTCGACGGCACCCTCTCGGCCGAACTCATCGGCAATGCCGAAATCGAAATCCGCACCCTCGCCCCCAAAACCCGCGCCGCCAATCAGCCCGATCAATGGTCCGGCTGGCAGCCCCTGCTTTCCGGCCCCGGACCCAAAGCCGCTGAACTCGGCCGGCCCCGCTTCAACGGCAAGGACCCCAGCATCCACGGCCTCTACCACTTCCAGCTCCGCCTCCGCGTCAACCCCGATCCGGCCCGCAAGGCTCCCGCCGGCCTCAAGTTCATCGCCCTCAAGCTCTATTTCGAAAACGGCATCATGTCCATCCCACCCCTGTTCGACGGCTCAAACACCCTCAGCCTCCGCACCGCCGCCGCGCCCGCCGCGCCTGTCACCATCTCCTATCGCTACCAGACCGCCCAGGGCGAAAGGCAGGCCGCCCACACCCTGCCGCCCTCGGCTCTCTCAAAAGGCGAAGCCTCCTTCACGCTCCAAGCCCCCGGCCTCACCCGCTGCCAATCCGTTTCGATTTCCTATTGAGGTGACAACCATGCGGTCAACTTGTCTTGCAGCCTGTATGTCGGTTTTGGCCCTCCCCGCCCTCGCCCAGCGCGCGCCCCACACGCCGCCCATCGACGCCCCGGCGGTCCGCCAGTCGCACCCGCGCCTCGTCTTCCGCGCCCCCGCCGCCCCCGGTCCCGGCCGCACATTCGAAGACCTCCGCCGCCTTTACCGCACCGATGCCTTCTTCAGACAGACCTTCGACCTCGCCCTGGCCGCCTGCGAAAAGCCCGCCCATCCAGCCATGGCCGCCGCCTGCTGGGTTGTCAGCGCCGAGGACAAACACGCCCACGCCGCCGTCCAACTCATGCTCGACGCCCCCATCACCCAATCCGGCTCCGGCGGCTACTCGAACGTCTGGTCGTTCGCGCTGGCCTGGGACTGGCTGCACGATCACCCCGCCCTCTCCGGTGACATCCGCCATCGCGCCGCCGCCCGCATCGCCGAACGTCTACACACCGAACTCGCCCAGCTTGACGACACCGGCATGGCTCTGTGGCACGGCCGCAACCAGGCCGCCAACGGCGCCATGTCCGCAGCCCTCGCCCTCGCCGGACTTCCCGGCCAGCAGGACAATCTGCGCCGCGCCACCGGCCATTACGCCGAAGCCCTCCGCGCCCTCCAGTTCTCCGAAGGCTGGCCCGAAGGCCCCAGCTATTGGATCTACAACCGCACCCTGCCCTACGCCCTCGCCGCCGACTGCTTCCTGTCCGCCACCGGCGCCGAATCCGTCGCCGGCATCCCCATCCGCGACGTCATGGCCAAAATCGGCCTCTGGACGCTTTATTCCTTCGGTCCCAACGCCATCTTTGAACCCTACGGCGATTCGGTCGGCTCGCTCCGCCTCGGCGAAACCGGCATGTGGGAGGCCAGCATCGATTACTTCGCCCGCCTCTCCCGCCACCCCGGCGCCGCCGCCGCCGCCGACTACCTCCGCCTCCGCTCCCCCGCCCCCTACGGCAAGCGGCCGATCCACTGGTACGCCGCCCTCGCCTACGACCCTGGCGTCCGCCCCGGCGCAGGCTACGACCCTCAGCGCCCCGAACTCTGGCTGCGCGCCAACCTGCCCCAGTCCATGCTCTTCGGCCGCAACTCGATGGGCGTCGCCTTCATGCGCGGCGGCTGGGGCGATCCCAACGAACTCTACGCCTCATTCAAAGCCGGCGACATGCTCGCCCACCACGACCACTACAACAACGGCCACTTCTCCATCCAGCTCGGCGGCCTGCTCGCGCCCCTCACCGGCCTCTACGGCGGCGGCGCAACCTACACCGGCGCTTACCGCCTGGGCTACACCATCCAGACCGTCGCCTCCAACAGCCTCCTGGTCCTCGCCCCCAACGAAACCTCCCGCGCCCTTCTCTCGCAGCCCAACCGCCCCTGGACCTCGCTCTCCGGCGGCCAGCGCGTCATCAACCCCACCGGCTTCGACTGCCTCAGCGTCGCCGACTTCCGCCGCCTGCTCACCTCCACCCGCCACCTCGAACGCGCCGACATCACCGCCGTCTCCACCGTCCCCAACAAACTCGACTACTACGCCGCCGACATCACGGCGTCGTACAACTCCACCCGCTTCGCCGAACCCGGCAGCGCCGCCAAGGTCTCCCGCGTCACCCGCCAGTTCGTCTACCTGCGCCGTGAACGCGCCTTCGTCGTCTTCGACCGCATCGACACTGCCAACCCCGCCTACACACCCAAGTTCCTGCTGCATTCCATGTCGAAACCCGAAGCCTCCGCCGGCCGCCTGCTCGCCGGCAACTCGCCCGATGACGGCATCCTCGAAACCTCGGCCCGCACCCTGCTCTCGAGCGCCGGCCTCGGCGCCCTCACCCACCACATCCTGCTCCCCGCCGCCGCCCGCACGCTGCTCATTGGCGGCCCCAACTTCGGCAGCTATGTAGAACACGACGGCGACGAGTCCAACGGCTTCAACGGGACCAATCTCCAGCCCACCGGCGGCGAAGGCAAGCCCGGCCCGAAGCCCGGCGGCCGTTGGCGCGTCGAAGTCTCGCCCGCCTCGCCCTCGACGTCGAACCTCTTCCTGAACGTCCTGGTCCCCCGTCTCGCGGCGGACTCCTCCGCCCAGCCTCAAATCGAAATGCTCTCCGCCGGCCCCGATGCCGTCGCCGTCAGGGTCGGCCAAAGCGCCGTCGTGTTCTCACGCTCCGGCAAACCCCTCGACAGCGTCGATTTGACCCTCAAGCCCGCCCTCGAATGCTGGCTGCTCGACGCCGCCCCCGGCGTCAGATCGCCGGCCTGCCGCGTGCCCCCGCAGGCTCAGTAGTCCAGCGTGACAGGCCGGCCCTCGACAAAGCGGAAAGAGGCTTTCCGGCCGGCTTACGGCCTTCCGCGATCTTGTCCGCTTCACCGCGCTCGGCGCTCCCCGGCAATGCGAAAGGCGGCGCTTTGACACGCCGCCTCCACTGATCGGATTGTTATCCGCGTCTACTCTTCGTCGGTCACGCACCCCTGGCTCGCGTTCTTCACCAGCCGGATATACTTCGCCAGCGTCCCCCGCGCCGCCTTATACGGCGGCATCGTCCACTCCGCCCGCCGCGCCGCCATCTCCTCATCCGATACATCCACGCTGATCACGTTGTCCTGCGCGTCAATCGTAATCATGTCGCCGCCGCGCACCAGCGCAATCGGCCCGCCCTCCTGCGCCTCCGGCGTCACGTGGCCCACGATGAACCCGTGTGAGCCGCCCGAGAACCGCCCGTCGGTCATCAGCGCCACGTCCTTGCCCAGCCCCGCGCCCATGATCGCCGACGTCGGCGTCAGCATCTCCGGCATCCCCGGCCCGCCCTTCGGACCCTCATACCGGATCACGATCACCACGCCCTTCACGATCTCGCCCGTCTCCAGGCCGCGCAGCATATCCTCTTCCGAGTCATACACCCGCGCCGGACCGGTGAACTTCAGCCCTTCCTTGCCCGTAATCTTCGCCACCGCGCCCTCGGGCGCCAGGTTGCCCCGCAGAATCTGCAAATGGCTGGTGGCCTTGATGGGATTCGACACCGGATACACGAGTTGCTGGCCCTCGGCCAACCCCGGCAGTCCGGCCACGTTTTCGGCCAGCGTCCGGCCCGTCACCGTCATGCAATCGCCGTTCAGCAGCCCTTCGGCCAGCAGCATCTTCTGCACCGCCGGCAGCCCGCCGATCTCCTGCAAGTCTTCCATCACATACTTGCCGCTGGGCTTGAAATCGGCCAGCAGCGGCACCCTGTCGCTCACCTTCTGGAAATCGTCGATCGTCAACGCCACCCCGCACGCCCGCGCCATGGCGATCAAATGCAGCACCGCGTTGGTTGACCCGCCCAGCACCGACACAATCACCATCGCGTTCTCAAACGCCTCGCGCGTCATGATGTCGCGCGGCTTGAGGTCCATCTCCAGCAGCCGCCGGATCGCCGCGCCGGACCTGAAACACTCGTCGAGTTTCAACTGATCCTCGGCCGGCGTCGACGAACTATACGGCAGCGCCATGCCCAGCGTCTCGATCGCCGACGCCATCGTGTTCGCCGTATACATCCCGCCGCACGCCCCGGCGCCGGGGCACGAATGCCTCACGATCCCGGCCCGCGCCGCCTCGTCGATGTTGCCGGCGATGTACTCGCCGTAGCTCTGGAAGGCCGACACCACGTCCAACTTTTTGCCGCCCAGCCAGCCCGCGCGGATCGTCCCGCCATACACCATGATCGACGGCCTGTTCAGCCGCGCCATCGCGATCAAACAGCCCGGCATGTTCTTGTCGCAGCCGGGCAGCGAGATGTTGGCGTCGTACCACTGCGCCGCCATCACGGTCTCGATCGAATCCGCGATCAGATCGCGCGACTGCAGCGAGAAGCTCATCCCGTCGGTGCCCATCGCGATGCCGTCGCTCACGCCGATGGTGTTGAACCGCAGCCCGACAAGCCCGGCGGCGGCCACGCCTTCCTTCACTTTCGCGGCCAGGTCCAGCAGGTGCATGTTGCACGGATTGCCCTCGTACCACACGCTCGAAATGCCCACCTGGGCCTTGCCCATGTCTTCCTCAACCATGCCCGTCGCGTAGAGCATCGCCTGCGACGCCCCCTGTGACTTCGGCTGCGTGATTCTGGAGCTGTATTTGTTGATTTCGTTTGCCATGGCGGTAACTTCTCTCCATTCTGACACCGCGCGTCCCCGCCCGCCCGCAAGCGGGTCCCGTTACGGCTGCGCGGCGCGCGCCGCTCAGCCGGCGGCGGAGGCGGCGGTCTCTTCGCGATAGGTGATCGCGGCTTTGAGGAAGTCGCGGTTCATGCGCGCGATGTTGTCCAGCGTGATGCCCTTCGGACACACGGCCTCGCACTCGCCGGTGTTGGTGCAATAGCCGAAGCCCTCTTCGAGCATCCGCGCCACCATGCGGATGGCCCGCCGGTCGCGCTCGGCCTGGCCCTGCGGCAGCAGCGCCAGATGGGAGATCTTGGCCGAGGTGAACAGCGACGCCGACGCGTTCGGGCACGACGCCACGCACGCCCCGCAGCCGATGCACGACGCCGCGTCCATGGCCATGTCGGAACACTGCTTGATGACCGGCAGGGCGTTGCCCTCCACCGCCGAGCCGGTGTTCACGGACACATATCCGCCGGCGGCGATAATCCGGTCCAGCGAACTGCGGTCCACCATCAGGTCCTTGACCACCGGGAACGCGGCGGCCCGGAACGGTTCGAGCCAGAGTTCGTCGCCGTCGCGGAAATGCCTCATGTGCAACTGGCAGACCGTGGTTCCGCGCTGCGGCCCGTGCGGCACGCCGTTGACCATGAACCCGCAGCAGCCGCAGATGCCCTCGCGGCAATCGTGTTCGAACGCCACCGGATCCTCGCCCTTGCGCGTCAACTCCTCGTTGAGCACGTCGAGCATCTCCAGAAACGACATATGCTCGCTGACGTTGGGCAACTCATAACGGACCATGCGGCCCTGCGCCGCGCGGTTGCGCTGGCGCCAGATGTGAAGAACAATTCGCATGTTCATATTGCCCCTTCCTACTTGTAGCTCCGCTGAGCCAGGTGGACGTATTCGAAGTTCAGCGGCTCGACATGCCGCGCGGGGGCCTGACCGGCGCCCTGATACTCCCACACCGCCGCGTGGCAGAACTTTTCGTCGTCGCGCTTGGCCTCGCCCTCCGCGGTCTGGTGCTCTTCCCTGAAGTGGCCGCCGCAGCTCTCCTCCCGCACCAGGGCGTCGCGGCACATGAGTTCGCCGAGTTCGAGGAAGTCGGCCAGCCGTCCGGCGCGTTCGAGGCTCTGGTTCAACTCCTCGCCCGAACCCGGCACGTTGACGTTGTTCCAGAACTCCTCGCGGATCCGCGGAATGAGTCCCAGCGCCTTCTCCAGGCCCTGGGCGTTGCGGCCCATGCCGCAGTATTCCCACATGACCTTGCCCAGTTCCTTATGGATGTCGTCGACAGTCTTGTTGCCCCGGATACCCAGCAGCGTCTTCATCTGCCGTTCGGCCTCGGTCTTCGCGGCCAGGCACTCGTGATGCGTCTCGTCCACGCCGCCCGGCTGCACCTGCGCCAGGTAGTTGCCCAGCGTGTAGGGAATGATGAAGTAGCCGTCGGCCAGGCCCTGCATGAGGGCGGAGGCGCCGAGGCGGTTCGCGCCGTGGTCAGAGAAGTTGGCCTCGCCGAGGACGAAGAGACCGGGGATGGTGCTTTGAAGGTTGTAGTCGACCCACAGCCCGCCCATCGTGTAATGGACCGCCGGGTAGATGCGCATGGGCACGGTATAGGGGTCCTCGCCGGTGATGCGTTCGTAGATCTCGAAGAGGTTGCCGTAGCGTTCGGCGATCTTGTCCCTGCCCAGGCGGCCGATGGATTCGGCGAAGTCCAGGTAGACGCCCTTGCCGCCCGGACCCACACCTTGCCCCTCATCGCAAACGCGTTTGGCGGCGCGCGAGGCGATGTCGCGGGGGCACAGGTTGCCGAAGGCCGGATACATCCGTTCGAGGTAGTAATCGCGCTCGGCCTCGGGAATCAGGCCCGCCTTGCGCGTCTCGCCGGCGGCTTTCGGAACCCAGATCCGGCCGTCGTTTCTGAGCGACTCGGACATGAGGGTGAGTTTGGATTGATAGTCGCCGCTCACCGGAATGCAGGTGGGGTGGATCTGGGTGTAGCAGGGGTTGCCGAACGCGGCGCCCTTTTTGTAAGCCCGCCAGATCGCCGTGGCGTTGGAACCCTTGGCGTTGGTGGACAGGAAGAACACGTTGCCGTATCCGCCGGTGCCCAGCACGACGGCGTCGGCGATGTGGACATCAATGGCGCCGGTGACCATGTCGCGGGTGACGATGCCGCGGGCGCGGCCGTCCACCACAACCACGTCCAGCATTTCGTGGCGGTAGAACATCTCCACCGCGCCGGCGTCGATCTGGCGTTCCAGGGCCTGGTAGGCGCCGAGAAGCAACTGCTGGCCGGTCTGGCCGCGCGCGTAGAAGGTCCGCGACACCTGGGCGCCGCCGAAGCTGCGGTTGGCCAGCACGCCGCCGTACTCGCGCGCGAACGGCACGCCCTGGGCCACGCACTGGTCGATGATGTCGACAGAGACCTGGGCGAGGCGGTAAACATTGGCCTCGCGGGCGCGGAAGTCGCCGCCCTTGACGGTGTCGTAGAACAGCCGGAAGACCGAATCGCCGTCGTTCTGATAGTTCTTCGCCGCGTTGATGCCGCCCTGGGCGGCGATGGAGTGGGCGCGGCGCGGCGAATCCTGGAAGCAGAACGCCTTCACGCGGTAGCCCAGTTCGCCCAGCGACGCCGCCGCCGCGCCTCCGGCCAGCCCGGTGCCGACGACAATCACCGAGTACTTGCGCTTGTTCGCCGGGTTGACCAGCTTCATCTCGAAGCGCGCTTTGTCCCACTTCAGCTCGATCGGTCCGGAGGGGATCTTCGCATCCAAATTCAGTGCCATGGTTCATTCCCTCCCTGTTACTTCACCAGCCCGGCCAGCACCGCCAGCGGCATCGACACATTGCCGACGCCGATCACATAGCCATACGTCCTGGCCGCCGTCTTCAACAGCGGCGTATACCGCGGATGGGCCACGCCCAGGCTCTGGAACATGCTCCACACGCCGTGATAGAGGTGGATGGCGAGCAGGATGTTGGCGATCATGTAGAACAGCGCCGCGGCGGGGTTTTGGAATCCCGTCACCACGTTGCGGTACACGTCGCCCTTCACGAACTCCGGATGCGCCTGGCCGGTGGTGAAATGCAGGATGTGGTAGACCAGGAACGCGCCGATGACGGGCCCGCTCCAGATCATGGTCCGCGCCGCGTAGCTCGACGCGATCGACGCCTTCTTCACGTACGCCGCGGGCCGCGCCTCCCATTTCAGCTTCGTCAACTGCACCGCCATCGCGATGTGCAGCCCGGCGCACAGCAGCAGGAATCCGCGGATGGCCCACAGCGCCCCGCCGAGGCTCTGCAGCAGCTCCGCGTAATGGTTCAGCTTCTCCGGGCCGGCGAACAACTGCAGGTTGCCCACCGTGTGCCCGGCCACGAAGCCGCATAAGACAAAGCCCGTCACGGCCATGATGATTTTCTTGCCGATGACGGACTCGTATAAAATCGCGGTCCTGTTCCGGCCGCCTGCCACCAAGGTGCTCATAATGACACTCCGCTGCCCCCGCGCCTGTGCACTCGGGAGGGTTCATCGAAGGCGCCGCTGTCTCAGACCGAAGAGCGGGAAGCTCTTCATTGACGCCCGGAAATCACCATTCTATTCAAAATCCCGGGCAGGCGTGTCCGGACCGTTCTGGTCCGCGTTCGAGGCCGGCGGCCAGGGCTTGCGCCCGACGGCGATCAACGAGACCCCGCCCCACGGCAGCAGCGGCTCCAGACGTTTCCAGAGCCACACCAGGCGGTCGAAGACGGCCAACTGAAAGCGGCCGAACGAGCGGCGGCGCAACAGCCGCCCGTTGACCCACCAGCCGATGACGGTCAGCCGGTTGAAGTCCAGCATCCGCTCGACGACGAAGCCGGCTTCGCGCATCCGGGCGTCGAGTTCATCGCGCCGGTAGCGGCGGCAGTGGCCGAGCACCTCGTCCAGCGTGCCGAAGAGCCGCATGCTTCGAGGCACGAGGACGACGGCCCGGCCGCCGGGCTCGATCAGGTTGAAGAGGTTCCTGAAACCGGCCCGGCCGTCCTCGACGTGTTCGAGCACGTTGAGGCAGACGACGCTGTCCACCGTGCCGGTGAGTGGCTCGAAGCCGGCCGCATCGGCGGCGTCGAGCAGATGCGTGCTGATGCGGGGGTTGGAGGCGAAACGGACGGCGAGCCGTTCGACGTGTTCGGCGTCCAGGTCGGTGGCGGTATACCGCTTCCTGCCGCGGCTCAGCAGGGCGCTCAGGTTGCCGATGCCGGCGCCGATTTCGAGGACGCGGCTGCCGAGATGGGGCGCCACGACCGACGCCATCCATTCATTGAAGCGCGGCGTGGACGCCAGGGCGTCGAGGATGCGGGCGCCGGGGTTGAGGTAGACGTCGCGGCGCAGGCCGTGCCAGAGGATCACGAATGGCGTCCGCAGGGCGTCGCCGAGGCGGATCTTCTTGCCCTCGGCGTAGCCGCGCCCGTGGTAGGAGACCGGGACTTCATAGATCCGGGCCCCGCGCTGGGCGAGCTTGACGGTGATTTCGGGTTCGATGCCGAAGCCGCGGCAGCGCAGCGGGATGGTGCGGATGAGCGAGGTGCGGAAGGCTTTGTAGCCGGTCATCATGTCGGTGAGGTTGAGGTCCGACACCATGTTGCAGAGCCCGGTGAGGAAGCGGTTGGCGACGCTATGCCAGTAGAGCAGAACGCGGCGTTCCTCGCTGAAGCCGAAGCGGGAGCCGAACACGGCGTCGGCTTTGTGCTCGATGAGCGGCTTGAGCAGGCGCGGGTAGTCGCCGGGGTCGTATTCAAGGTCGGCGTCCTGGATGATGGAGATCGACCCGGCGGCGTTTTCGACGGCCAGGCGGATGGCGGCGCCCTTGCCGAGGTTGCGATCATGGGTGAACAGCCGCACCAGGCCGGGATGGGCTGCGGCCCAGCGGGCGGCAATGGCGCCGGTTTCGTCGGTCGAACCATCGTCGACGAGCACGATTTCCCGGCCAAAGCCGTCAGGCAGCCTAGCCGCCAGGACGCGCTCCAGCAGCGCCTCGAGGTGGATTTCCTCGTTGTAGGCCGGGATGAGGATGGAGATGAGCTTGCGGGCGGCCATGGGTCCTCACGATTCTAACAAGCGGGCGGGCGGGGGCTTTGGGTTTGTTACGGGCCATGCCATGCGGTTATCATGAGATCCAATGGGTTACCGATTCCGCCACTCGATCTGCAACGAGGTCTATCAGGGATGGGACTTCGACAAGGCGGCCAGACACATCCGGGAGACCGGCTATGAGGGCATCGAGATCGCGCCGTTCACGCTGGCCGAGGATCCCGCGACCATACCGGCCGGCGCGCGCGCCGAATACCGCCGCATCATCCGGGACGAAGGGCTGGTCTTCGCCGGCCTGCACTGGCTGATGGTGTCGCCCAAGGGCCTGCACGTCACGACGCCGGACGGCGAACTGCGCGCCCGCTCGTGGGAGCATATCGTCAATCTCATCGACCTGTGCGCCGACCTCGGCCCCGGCGGCGTGATGGTGTTCGGATCGCCGCTGCAGCGCGGGACAACGGGCGGCTCGACGCGCGAGGAGGCCACCAAGCGCTACATCGACGGGTTGGCGGCGGTTGCGCCGCATGCCGAACAGCGCGGCGTGAGGCTGCTGGTGGAGGCGCTGCCGTCGAACCAGACCGACGTGGTGCTGTCGCTGGACGAAGCCGCCTCGATCGTCGCCCGGATCTCCAGTCCGGCGATCCGGACCATGTTCGACACCCATAACGCGGTGGAGGAGGCGGCGCCGCACGCCGAGCTGGTCGAAAAGCACTTTGGCGTCATTGGCCACGTTCATGTGAACGAGACCGGCGGCGGGCACTGCGGCACGGGCGACTACGATTTCGCGCCGGTGCTGGCGACGCTGAAACGCCTTGACTACAAGGGCTGGGTTTCGCTGGAAGCCTTCGATTTCGCGCCGGGCGCCGAGCGGATCGCTTCCGAGAGCCTGCGCCATCTGGAATCCATCATCGAGAAATTATGAGTCTTGCCATCGTTACGGGCGGCGCCGGTTTCATCGGCTCCACCCTTGTACGCTCCCTTGTCGCGGACGGCCATCACGTCCGCGTGATCGACAACCTCACCTCCGGCAAGCGGGACAACCTCGCCGGGCTGGATCAGGTGGACCTTTGCGTGGCCGACCTGCGCAGCCCCGGCGCGTTCGAGAAGTTCATCGAGCCGGGCGCGCCGGTCTTCCACATGGCGGCGATTCCGTCGGTTCCGCGTTCGGTGAGCGATCCGGTGCCGTCGCACGAATCCAACATCAACGCCACGTTCAACCTCTTGCAGGCCTGCGTGGCGCGCAAGTCGGGCCGGGTGGTGTACGCGGCGTCGTCGTCGGCCTATGGCGATACCGAGGTGCTGCCGAAGACCGAGGCGATGAGGCCGCAGCCGCTGTCGCCCTATGCGATGCAGAAGCTGGCGGGCGAGTATTACTGCTCGGTGTTTTCGCACTGTTACGGGCTGGAAACCGTGTCGCTGCGGTTCTTCAACGTGTTCGGGCCGCGGCAGGATCCGACGTCGCCGTACTCCGGCGTGTTGTCGATCTTTCTGAACTGCCTGATCGACGGGAAGGCGCCCACCATCTTCGGCGACGGCGAACAGTCGCGCGACTTCACGTTTGTGGAGGATGTGGCCGCGCTGTGCGTCAAGGCGTCGAAGGCGGAGGCCGGGGCGGTTTCGGGCAAGGTCTATAACGCCGGCAACGGGCGGAGCTACACGCTGAACCAGACGTGGCGGATGCTGTGCGGGATGGCGGGACTGGACCTCCAGCCCGAATACGGCGAGCCGCGCGCGGGCGATGTCCGCGACTCGCTGGCCGACACCGCGGCCGCTGTGCGCGACCTCGGCCACGCGCCGCGGTTCAGCTTCGAGGAAGGCCTCAGGTTGACGCTGGACTGGTATCGCGAGTCAAGGACGGGCTGAGGCGGAGCCACCCGCCGAAGCCTCCGGCCTGCGCGCCGGCGCGTGTACGAAAGACCGGTGGCCGGGGCTGCTTTCGCACGCCTGCGGTCTCACGCCTGCGGTCTCACGCCAGCGGTCTCGGGCCCGCGGACTCACCACGGTCTCACTGTTGACAGTGCAAATTAAGAATGTATAATAGCAGCCACGAGACTATCTCCTGGTGGGTCATGCGGCTATTGTGCCCGGTCCCCGCCAGGCGGGTTTCGCGTCAGTTCATGCTTCAGAAAGGGAAATAGATGATACAACTCAGCCGAACAGGCAGGCCGCTCGTCTTGGCACTGCTCGCAGTTGTTGTTTTGCTCTGTACCACCGCGCCGGTCTCGCAGGCGCAAATTCTTTATGGCTCACTGGTGGGCAACGTGGCTGATCCCAGCAACGCGCCTATCGTCAACGCAACGATCACCATCAGGCAGGCCGCGACGGGCCAGTCGCGCCAGGCGGTCAGCAGCGAATCAGGGACCTATACGTTTTCCACCCTCACGGGCGGCGAGTATGAGGTTTCGGTGACGGCCAGCGGTTTCAGGCCCGTGACGCGCAAGGGCGTGCTGGTTTCGACCAACTCGGTGGCGCGTGTCGATTTCTCGCTGGAGATCGGCGCGCTGACCGAGACGATCATCGTGACCGGGCAGGCGTCCTCGCTGCAGACCGACCGCGCCGAGGTGCGGGCCGAGGTGGGCACGACGACGCTGCTCAACGTCCCGGTGCCGCCGGGCCGCAACTACCAGCAGTTGTTCAACGCGCTGCCGGGTTTCACGCCGCCGCGCACCTCGCACTCGGTGCCGTCGAACCCTTCGCGGTCGCTGCAGTATGAAGTGAACGGGGTCGCCTCGGCGTCGAACAACATCCGCCTGGACGGGGCGACGCAATTCAACGTCTGGCTGCCGCACGTCACGGCGTATGTGCCGGCGCTGGAATCCATCGAGACCGTCAATGTGGTGACCAACGCGTTTGACGCCGAGCAGGGCCTGGCGGGCGGCGCGGCGATCAACGTCCAGATCAAGAGCGGCACCAACGACGTGCATGGCTCGGCGTTCTGGTACCACAACAACAACAACACGAAGGCGCGGCCGTTCTTCCTGCCCTTCTCGCAGGACATGCCGAAGCTGGTGTACAACCAGCAGGGCGCCACCATCGGCGGCCCCGTGAAGAAGGACAAGCTGTTTTACTTCGCCAGCTATGAAGGCACCTACGACCGCCAGTTCGCGGGCGGCCTGTCGACGGTGCCCACGGCGACGATGAAGACGGGCAACATGGCGGAGTCGCCGCGGCTGGTTTATGATCCGGCCACCGGCACCATCGACGGCAGGGACCGGCTGCCATTCGCGGGCAACATCGTCCCGTCGGCCCGCATCGACTCGATCGCGGCGAAACTGGCCACGTTCATGCCGAACCCGACCGAGCCGGGCCTGCTGACCAACAACTACTACTCGCAGGGCACGTTCGCGTTCGACCGCAAGTCGCTGGACACGAAGATCAACTACAACCCGACCTCGCGCATCACGACGTACGGCCGGTTCAGCATCATGAATTACGACGCCATGATGCCGACGCGGTTCGGCGATCAGTTCCTGGGATCGGCGCTGGCCGGCGGCAACCCCGGCAACGGTTTCGGCAAGACGTTTGGCACCACCATGGCCATGACCTACACCATCTCGCCGACGATGATCTTCGACACCAACTTCGGCTACACGAAGATGAACACGAACGTGGAGCAGCCGGGCCTGGACAAGAAGATCGGTCTGGACCTGGGCATCCCCGGCACCAACGGTTCGCGGCGTTTCGAGGGCGGCTGGCCGGGCTTCGGCATTACCAACTACACCACGTTCGGCCTGGCGGACTCCTACATGCCGTACTTCCGCAGCGACCCGCAGTATCAGTGGATCGCCAACATGAACTGGACCAAAGGCACGCACAACATCCGTTACGGCGCCGAGTTCAGCTGGCAGCAGCTCAACCACACGCAGCCCGAGTTCTACGGCGGCAGTTGGGGCGCGCCAGGCGGCTTCAGCTTCTCCGGCGGTCCGACGACGCTGAACGGCGGCCCGGCGTCGAACCAGTTCAACTCGATCAGCACCTTCCTGCTCGGCTACGCGACGACGATCGGCAAGATCTACCAGTGGCCCGACGTCTATGGCACGCGCACGTCGATGGCGAGCCTTTACGTCCGCGACCAGTGGCAGGCGAGCCGGAAGCTGACCATCAACTACGGCGTGCGGTGGAATACGTTCCCCATGCCGACGCGCAACGACCGCGGCCTGGAACGCTACATCTTCCCGGGCGACTCGCAGTATCCCAACAAGGTGATGGTGTGCGGCGTGGGCAACGCGCCGCGCGACTGCGGGGTGTCGAACAGCAGCAAGCTGTTCGCCCCGTCGATTGGCATCGCCTACCGCCTCGACGACAAGACGGTTGTCCGCACGGGGTACGGCATCAACATCGATCCGTGGAACATCGCCCGGGCGATGCGCACCAACCACCCGCTGCTGACGGCGCAGACCGAGAACGCGCCCAACGCGTTTTCGTGGGCGGGCACGTTGAAGACCGGCATCCCGGTGCTGACGCAGCCCTCACACGGCAACGGCATCATCGACCTGCCGTTGAACGTGGTCGCCAACACGCTCGATTCGGACTTCAGGCGCGGATACATCCAGTCCTGGAACTTCACCATCCAGCGGCAGTTGCCGTTCAACTTCGTCGCCCAGGTGGGCTATGTGGCCACCCGGTCGGTCGGCGTGATGGGCTTCGAGGAGCGCAACTACGGCGTGGTGGGCGGGGGCGCGGCCGGCCGCGTCTACTTCCCGTCCACGCAGCGCAACGTGAGCCTGGCGGTGGTGAACAGGCTCGGCAACTCGACCTACGACGCGCTGCAGGCGACGCTCGACAAGCGGATGTCGAACGGTCTGCAACTGAACCTGGCCTACACCTGGTCAAAGTGCATCGCGCCGGCGGGCTTCGGCAACTCGGGCGATCGCGTGGCGATCAAGATTCCGCAGTACTTCGGCCTGAACAAGTCCCAGTGCGGCATCCATCAGCCGCAGCGGTTCACCGCCATGAGCGTCTATGAACTGCCGTTCGGCGCGGGCAAGTCTCTGGCCACCTCCGGGCTGGCATCGAAGCTGTTCGGCGGCTGGCAGGTGAACGGTCTGCTGTCGATGATGTCGGGCAACCCGTTCTCGGTCACGGCCTCGGGCACGTCGCTGAACGCTCCTGAAAGCTCCCAGCGGGCCGACCAGGTGAAGGCCGACGTGAAGAAACTCGGCCACGTTGGCGCGGGCATGCCGTTCTTCGACATGGACGCTTTCGCCCCGATAACGACGCCGCGGTTCGGCACGGCAGGCTTCAACACGCTGCTGGGTCCGGGCATCATCAACGTTGACCTGGGCGTATTCCGGCGGTTCAAGCTCGGCGAACGGGTCGACCTGCAGTTCCGCGCTGAGGCGTTCAACGCCACCAACACGCCTCACTTCTCGAATCCGAGCAACAACATCTCGAACCTGGTGAAGAACGCCGACGGCACCTTCCGCAGCGGCGTCTTCGAGGTGACGGGAATCCGCAACACGGGCCGTGAAGGCATCGACGAGCGGGTGTTCCGCTTCGGTCTGCGATTGGGCTGGTAAACCAGTTCCAACCCAACACTCAACGGGCGGGTCCTCACGGACCCGCCCGTTTCATTGAGACTCGACGGGGTGAGCGTCCACGCCGGAGCCGCGTGGCAGTAGCCGGCGCACTTGCGGACCCCGGCGACCGCGCCGGCGGGGTTGGGCGAGCGGGCGTTGCTCATGAGTCCGGCGGCGCTGAGGCCGTATTGAAGGGTATTCCCGACAGGGCGGCCGCGGAAGGAGAAGGCTCCGATCCGGACGCCGCCGAAGCTGGAATAGGGCTTGGCGTGGGCGCGGGATGCGGCGAGAGCGGGCAGTGCGAGAGCGCCGAGGCGGCGCCGGGTGATGGTCACAACACCGCCAAATGAATGGCGCCGGCGCGGGCGGCGCGGAGAGAGTCTCCACACAGGTTCTACGGCATCGCGGGCCTTGGAGAGGCTGGTAAACTGAAGAATCCATGTCAGAACTGTTGAGAGACAAGAGCGCGATAGTGCTCGGGCTGGCCAACCGCTGGTCGATCGCCTATGCCATTGCGAAGGCGTTCCGGCGCGAGGGCGCGAAGCTGATATTGACGTACCAGGGCGAGCGGCAGCAAGACGCGGTGGAGGAACTTGCGGTGGAGTTGGGGGCGGCGCGGCTGCTGTCGTGCGATGTGACGCAGGAGACCGATCTGGCGCATCTATCGGAGATCCTGCGGGGCGAGGGGGACCGGATCGACGCGGTGGTGCATTCGATCGCGTTCGCGAATAAGGAGGACCTGACGAGGCCGTTCGTGGAGACGTCGCGGGAAGGGTTTCTGCTGGCGCACGAAATCAGCACGTACTCGCTGATCGGGGTGTCGAGGGCGGTGGCTCCGGTGATGACCGAGGGCGGCGCGATCATGACGCTGTCGTACCTGGGGGCGGTGCGGGTGCTGCCGAACTACAACGTGATGGGCGTGGCGAAGGCGGGGCTGGAGGCGAGCGTCAGGTACCTGGCGAGCGATCTGGGGCCGAAGAATATCAGGGTGAATGCGATTTCGGCGGGTCCGATCAAGACGGCGTCGGCGAGGGGGATCAAGGATTTTTCGAAGATTCTGGACCGGGTGACCGAATCGACGCCGCTACGGCGGCCATGCGATCCGGAAGAGGTGGCCGATACGGCGGTATTCCTGGCGTCGGATCTGGGGCGCGGGATTACGGGCAACGTGATTTACGTCGATAGCGGATACCAGATCATGGGGTTTTAGCGGGCGGACGGGGGGTGGGGGTGGCGGGATGGGCGTTGGGAATGAGGGGGGTTTATTGGCGAATAGATGGCGAATCCTCATCGGTTTTCGGGTTCAGTTCGGCCTTCCTGCTGGCGATGTAGGAGCGATGCGAGCCTTTAGCCACGCTGCGCATCCATTGG
>PNKE01000058.1 GCA_013822245.1 Candidatus Solibacter sp. | reverse complement strand
GCCGCCATCTCTGCCTGCTGCCGCGCCGATCTCATGCACTCAGTTTGCGCTCCAATATCGCGCCCGGGAAGATGGGTTCACAGGACGGATACCGAGCAGGTGCGATCGGCGGCCGGCCGCTTCGACACCGCGAACGCCATCAAACTGTCGAAGTTGAAAAGGCTCATCTATGAAGATCCGGCAACGAAACCGTTCAGGGAGTTCCCGCCGGGAACAGTTGTGGTTTCGGAGAAGGACGCCGTCTTCCATAACTTCCTTCGGGCTGAGATGTCCAAATCGACGGTGAGCCTCGACAACCTGGGCTGGTACGGCCGCTGCGGCCTAGGCAATCTGGGTATTCAGGTTCCCGGCGCCGGGCAGTAAGAAACGATCGCGGCTGAGAACAGCCACCCTGTTCTACACGGCAAGGTCTGCACTTGGTTTCGCCTGTTCCTCGGCGCGCCGACAGCGGGACACTCGAGGCTCTCGATGGATGAGAGCCGGGGGCATCAGCATTTCGCGGTTTTGCAGCGTCTCCACTCTACCCCAAGACAACTCACCGGGGTCATGCGAGTTTCCAGGGGGAGCGGTAGGGTCGGAAGAGGAGGTTGTTGGCGGCTTCGTTGTTGAGGACGCGTTCGGATTGGGCGTCCCATTCGATGCGGGATTTGGAGCGCAGGGCTACGTTGCCGAGTTGGGAGACGGCGGTGACGTGGTGGCCGACTTCGAGGTTTTCGACAGGTTGCTGGCGGGTTTTCATGCAATCGAGGAGATTGCGGGCGTGGGCGGCGCGGACCTGTTCGCCGGCGACATAGCGGCGTTTCATCTCGATGACGGTGGTGCGTTTCTTGGGTTCGGCGACGATTTCCCAGCCGGACTGGTCGAGGATGAGGGTGGCGTCGGAGCCGGTGAAGACGACGGCGTGTTCACGGCGGTCGGGTCCGAGTCCGCATTGGACCTGGTGTTCCCAGATCATCGTGTAGCTGGGGAAATCGAAAACCGTGATCTGGGTGTCGGGGGTTTCGGTGTTGTCCTGAAGGACGTATTTGCCGCCGGAAGAGACGACGGCGCGGGGCCATTCGGGGCCCATGGCCCAGAGGGCGAGGTTGATGAGATGGACGCCCCAGTCGGTCATGAGTCCGCCGCCGTAGTCCCAGAACCAGCGGAAGTTGAAGTGGAAACGGTTCTTATTGAAGGGGCGCAGGGGGGCGGGGCCGAGCCAGAGGTCGTAGTCGACGCCGGGGGGGACGGGGGCGTCGGCGGGCGAGCCGCAGTCGGTGATCCAGTCGAGATAGGCGAAGCAGCGGACCTGGCGGACCTTGCCGATTTTGCCGGTGCGGACCATTTCGACGGCTTCGGCGTAATGGACGCCGGAGCGCCAGTGGGTGCCCATCTGGACGATGCGTTTGGTTTCACGGGCGGCGTCGCGGACGGCCTTGCTTTCGAGGACGGAGGTGGCGAGGGGTTTTTCGACATAGACGTCCTTGCCGGCGCGCATGGCGTCGATGGCGGGGAGGGCGTGCCAGTGGTCGGGGGTGCAAACCAGCACCAGATCGACGTCGTTGCGTTCGACGACGCGGCGGTAGTCCTTCGCGGTGACGGGGGTGGGGCGGTTGAGGGAGGCGAGGCGTTTGAGCGTTCCGGCGATCATCGACTCGTCGACATCGCAGATGGCGGCCACTTCGCACTCCGGCGAAGCCAGGAAGGCGTTGGTGTCGGCCCTGGAGATGCCGCCGCAGCCGATGAGCCCGATCCTGACCTTGTCGGAAGGGGCGACGGCGGAGGCGCGTGAGGCGGCGGCGAAGGCGATGGAAGAGCCGAGGAGGGAGCGGCGGGTGAAATCGGACATGGGTGTCTCCTTGGATGACAGGATACACCGAGGGGGTCCTCGAATGGCATTCGTGCCGGACCGCCCTGGCGAGGGCAACGGCCTCCGGCCGAGACGGTGGCGCGCGGCGGGGGCGGTCAGTTCACAGGCCCGCATAGGGGCCGGGGCGGATGCGAGGCAAGATGCCGTCGTGGCCGCGGCGGCGGGATTTCACGATGGGCGAGATGGTGAAAAGGGCCGGGTCCGGGGCGGCGGTATTCGGCAAATGGCCGTTGGTGTGCGGGGGACAGAGGGGCAGCAGAAGCCGGACGCCGCGGGGCAGCGGCGAAGACGTCCGGACAGGCCTGCCGCGACACGAACGTCCAGGCACGAGGGCCGAGGGCGGGCGTCCGTGAGAAGCGGCGGAAACAGCGTCCCTGGGGAGACGGTGAACCTCGACGGGAGGTTCACCGTCGCCAGAGGCGGCGCGCTGGCCGCGCTACCTATTGGTACTGCGGCGTGTAGCTCCAGATCCAGTGGTTGATCGCGGTGAGGATATCCAACCCCGACGGCGAGGCGAAGCGCTTGCCTTTGCCCCTGGCGGTCACGATGAGGGCGCCGCGCGTGATGAAGCTGAACCCTCCGGCCCCGATCACGGCGCTGGCGGGAAGCTGCGAGAGCACGCTGGACGGTACCGTGAACTGGCCCGCCGAGGCGTTCTGGATGCACAGGAACACGGCGCCATCGGTTGCACTGGAAGCGCTGCTACCGCTGATGGTCAGGAACGTGGAAGGCTCCCCGCCAGTCCAGCGCAGGGTGACTCCGCCGGCGCGGTTGACCACCTTGAGGTCATCGGGGTTGTTCGTGACCACCAGGTCCGGCACGATGTCCAACGTGCCGCTAAACGCCCCGACATCGGCACCGCCGGGAGCGGCCAGGGTGTACTGGCCGGCGGCGAGATAGGTATTGGGAACGTTGGGTGCGTTGTAAGTGAAACCGCCGACCTGATGAGTTTGCCGCAAAGCCGCCTGGTTGCCGTTGGGACCGCTGGAGGTCACTTGCGGACCGGCATCGAGGCCGGTCGAGGTGAGGTTGGGATACGGGTTCGTCAGTGCGCTGATTGTGTAGACGACGCAACTCCCGGCCGACGGATTCAAGTTGGGGAAGCCCGGCGGCAGTTCGCCACGCAGCACCTTGGGGAGGTCAGTGCCCCCGAACCGGCCGAAAAAGGCGTCAATCGTGTCGTGCTTGGTCAAGGCCGTGACGGCGGTCACGCCACTGCCGCCGATGGTGTCCGTCGTGGCGTAGGCGGTGGCTCTGGTGAGCGTCACAGCGCCGGCAGTGTAGTTGCCTCTCGCAATCCAGGAGTCAATCTCGGCGGGAGTGGGATTCATGTCGCTGCTCGCCCCTCCGCCGCCGCCGCCACCGCCGCCGCCGCCAGTGGTGATGATGGGGGCTCCGCTCTCGAAGTAAGCCGGGGCCGAGGCGAAGGCTCCACTGTCGCTGAATCGCAGTGCGATGAAGGCGATCGTGCCGGATGGGACATGGAACTCGGCCAACCCGCGCTTGCCGGCGGTTTCTGGAAAGAGCGCGGGCATGACGATGGCAATATGGCCTTCCGAGGGGAGACCAATGGCGGCGCCGGGGGTGGTGGTCCCGTCCGAGGTGCGGAGGTTGACTGAGACAGATTGGGCGCCGGCGTTCGGGTTCACGATTGCGAGCGCCGTGACCAGGCCCGAAGCGTTGTCGAACGGGACCAGGAGACGGCTGGACGGTGAAACCGCGGATGCGGTGCCGTCCTGGGATTTCCCGGCGGCACGGGTGGTGAAGATGGCGTAGCCTTCCACGCCTGCGTCGGCGGTTAAGGCGGCGTAGCCTTGGGAGACGTTCGCCGCCGAACCGGGAGTCTGGAGGAACATGGTGGAACCGGCGGCGATGCTGAAGCTGGATGTCGAAACGTTTTCCAGGAACGCCAGGTTCCAGGGTACCGTCGCTCCCCCGCCGCCGGGGATCGACGTTCTGAAGATCAAGGCGCCGGTCAGGTTGGCAGTTGTTGTGTTGGTCAGGACAATGGTGGTCGCCCAGTTGCCGCCGTCGGCCACCTGGGCGATGACCTGAGTGCGCGGAGCGGTGGAAGGCGCATTAGTGACCACGGCGCCAATAACGGGCGCTCCGGATTGGGAGTACACCGGGGCGGAAGTGAATGCCGAGGTCGGATTAAAACGGAGGGCGATGATTGAGAAGGAGCCCGACGCTACGTGGAACTCGGCTAACCCGCGCTTGCCCCTGGTTTCCGCGAACAGGTCCGGCAGGACAAAGGCACTGTGCCCCTTGGCCGGCATTTGAGGCAGGGCGCCCGTGCTGACGGCTCCATCCGATGTTTTGATGTTGACCTGAATGGTCTGCGGGCCGGCGTTGGGATTGGCCACGGCAACGGCGGTGACCAGGCCGGACGAGTTGTCGAACGGGACCAGGATGCGGCTGGCCGGCGGAACGGCGGGCGCGGTGGCGTCCTGACCCTGTGATCTGAAGATGGCATAGCCGGAAACACCGGCGGCGGCGTTGAGTTCACCCCAGCCCTGGGATAACGTGGCAGAGGCGCCGGGGGTATGCAGGAAGAGAGAGGAACCGGCGGCGAGAGTGATGTTGGGAAGCGAGACGCTCTCGATGAACGGCGGAGTCCAGGGTTCGGTCGTACCGCCGGTAGCGGGAATTGACCGATAGAAATTCAAGGCGACGTTTTGAGGCGTGGCCGTCTTGTTCGACAGCACGATCGTCGTCGACCAGCCCGCGCCGTCGGCAACTTGCGGAATAATCTGCACTTGCGCCAATGCGGGCAGCAGCCCCAGCAGCAGGCAACAGGCCGCCAGGCGGGCGGCGTATTTCGGCACACACTGTCTGTCCCTCATGAATCTCCTCCTTCGATGATCGGACCTCACGCATCAAGCGAGATCTGAAAGCAAATTTGTACATACCCTTTGGATCCAGATTGCTCCCCCGGTTTCAACAAAGATACACCGGCTGCCACTTTCGTGCAAATCAAACTGCGTGTCATCCATCCGGCAGACTCCCGCCGCGAACTGGTCACGCTCGAAGGCCCTGCGCAAGTTGTTGATTCCACGTCTGGTCACTTGAATCAGGGGCCTCCGGGCGTTCGACATCATGGCCGTCACACCCGAAGCCATGGCTGCGTCCGGCAAGGCCCCGCGCCAGGCTTCCAACGACGCCGACCTCGCCATGCTTGCCGCCGACGCCTCGCTGCGCAAGGAGTTTGGACAGGCCATCGCCACCGATCCGCCGCTCAAATCCAACGCCCGCGCCCGCCTCACCTGGCTCCACCGCCGCTCCCCCTACCAGGAACCCGACAAAGAAATCCACCCCGTCCTGCGCCTCGACGCCAAACCCGATTGACGCCTCAGGACGGCTTCGCCGCCGCTGCCTCGGTCACCAGCCGGCAGTTCTCCTCCACCTGCTCCGAGTGTTTCGGATACATCCCGATCACCACCGCATCGCCCGGCTTGGCATAGCTGAAGGCCAGTTTCAGCGCCGCCCGCCGCGCCTCGGGCGTGCCGGAATGTCTCGTCGCCGCATACACTTTGAAGATCAGGCAGGGCTTCCTGGTCCTGGCCACCCGTTTCAGCATCTCTTCCCGGTCGGCATCGTGGAAGTACTCGCCCTTCACCGGACTGCCCGCCACCTGCGCCGTCTGCTCCGGCGTCCGGCTCAGGTTGTAAAGGCAGGTCATGTAGAAGTCGAAATCCCAGCCCGCCGATTCGGCGTGATCCACCACTTCCGGGATGTGCGTCCCCAAGCCCACCTGAGCGCCCGTCTGCCGGATCGCCTTCAGCGCCTCGCCGGTGTGCTCGATACGCCCCGACATCCAGAGCTTGTCGGTTTGCGAACCATGGTGGTAGATGCCCACCGGCTTCAGCGACGCCGCTTCGCCCAGGTTGCGCTTCAGATCGCCATACTCCGATGCCGTCTGCGCGATCCACTGTATCCGCCCGCCCTCCTGCCGGTGTTCATGCAGCAGCCGCATGATGTGCCGGTCGGCGCGCGATTGCCACGTATCGATCCCGGCGCGCTCACAGGCCGCCAGCAGTCGCTTCGTGTTGGCGGCGGTGAAATAGTCCCGCATCTCGGCGCTCATCTGGCCGGAGACATGCGAATTCGCGCTCACCGGATTGCCGCCGACGATCAGCCGCGACACCGAATGCGGCCCCAACCTGATCTTCGGCATCGCCGTCCGTGAGGCAGCCACGGCCGCCGGCGCAGCCAGCAGAATCGATCGCCTGGTGGTTATCATCATCAGCGATCCTACAGGAAATCCGCGGCAATGAAAACCCGGAAATCCGGTTTCACTTGCAGCTTGCGCCGATTCGGGCAATCATGGAGGCGTCATGGGCGAACAACATCTTTCCGACGTGCACCTGGAACGCTACGTCAATGGGATCATCTATGACGCTGCGGAACTGAAGTGGGTTGAGAGCCATCTCTACGAGTGCCCGGACTGCGCCGACCGCATGTGGTCCATGCAGGAATCCGAGGACGGCGGCAGCGCCGAGACCGAGACCCCCGATCTCTATCGGCGCGACGATCCGCTGCAATAGCAAGCCCGCACGGCCCAGGCTCGTTCGGCGATCCCGCCGTCAACCGGCCCCATCCCATTGCCCGCGCTTCCCTGCCCTACCCACCCGCAGACTCCACCCTGGCGTCCGCATCGGGATTCCATGCATCGACTGCTTCTATCCTAGGATTGCATCCCCGGAATATCTCTGGTAGCGTATCTGGAGACAGAGACTACTGCAGAACACTGCAGCGAGAACAACAGGCGGCGCCGGCCAACTCCCCATGCGCCGCCTCTTTTTTTGGGAGTGCTGAAAACCAGGCGGGCAATGGAGCCGGCGACAGGAATCGAACCTGCGACCATCTGATTACAAATCAGACGCTCTACCTGCTGAGCTACGCCGGCCCATCTTCCTTGAGAATATCAAAGCCCGGCCGGCCGCACGGTCATCAGAGAGACAGCATATGTTTTCCATCGTCTCCGCCCTGCTCGCCGTGGCCGCGGTCCTACCCGCCGGAACCCCCATGCCCGAACTCAACGGCGAGTTCCTCACAGGCCGCAAGGCCACCCTGCCCGCCGCCGCCCACGGGCGCGTCACCCTGCTGGCCATCGGCTTCAGCTACGGCTCCCGCTTCCCTGTCGAGGCCTACGTCAAACAGTGGCGAAGGCGGTTCGGCAATGATGTCCGCACCGGCTTCTTCGAAATCCCCATCATCGGCGGAATGGCACGCATGGGCAGGTGGTTCATCGATTCGGGCATGCGGCGCGGCGCCCCCCGCGAGGACCACGAAAAGGTGATCACCGTCTACGGCGGCGCATCGGACTGGAAACGGCGGTTCAACTGCAATAACGCCGAAGCCGCCTGCCTCGTCCTGCTCGACCAGCGCGGCAACATCCGCTGGGTGAAAGAAGGCACCTACGACCACCAGACCTGGGACCAGCTCCGCGTGCAGGCCGAATCCCTGCTCGGCGCCCCATAACACCCGCGCGTCAGTTAGCCTGGAGTAGAAACATGCCCGATTACATGGATGGCATCCCAACCTGGTTCTACGTCATCGTTGTCATCATCGGCGTCGCCATCACTCTGCTGGCGTGCATGCCGACCAAATGGGTCGAACGATTCCTGAAGACCATCGACCGCAAATTCGGCCGCCTCTAACCTACCTCCACACCTGAATCAGATACCACGGCGTTATGTGTTCGCCCAGCCGAACCCGGAAGCCGTCCAGGATCTTCTCCGCCGTCGCAAACGGACCCATCGCCCGCCCGGCGCCGTCCAGCGGAACAATCTCCACCCGTGACGCCCTGCCCATGTTCGACAGCCGGATCGATCCCGTCACCGGCTCAATCAGCATCGGACCTGTCCCGTTGGCCGTCAGCGACGTGCGGTCCGCGTTCCACGTCATTCCGGTATTGCCCGTCCGCGCGCCGGTGGTCAGCAGGAGTTTCGCGCTTTCACTTACCCGCTTACCGTCGAGAGAGACCAGCATCAGCGACGCGAATGCGTTGTCCAGCGTCGGATTCAGATGCTTCAGCCTCACCGCGTTCTCCTTGATGAACCCGGCCGCCGCCTCATACCGCGCCGAAGACACCGCCACCACGCCCTTGCCCTTCCGCACTGACCATTCGATCTCCCGCGTATTGGTCCGATAGGGCGGCTTCGCATTCGGCAACCGGCTGGTCTTCCTGGCGTCGAACGAGGCAATCCGCACATCGTCCCGCAACAGCGCCCCCGGCGCAGCGCCCTCTGTGAACAGCGGCGCCGCCGATGACGGCTTCCGCAGGCTCTCCACCATGTCCTCTCTCGCAATCGTTCGCGTGACCGTCTTGCGCGACACCCCCACGTCGCCGCGCAGAAACACCAGCGCCCCGGCCGCCAGCTGGCTCATCTTCACCGCATCCTGCCGGATGTCGAAATGGCCCGGATACCGCGACGTCCAGTTCGAAGCCGCCGAATGCTCGAAGCTGTACCAGAAGATCCCGTCCCAATCCAGGAACGCGGCGTAAGACGCCAGCACCGGGATCATCTCCGCCGCGTATTCGTTCGGGTAAGGATGATTCACCTCCGACACCGTGAAGGGTTTGCCCAGCACGGCCGAGCGGTGCAGCGTCACCACGGTGGACCTCTCAGGCTCGTTGACCATGGGCGTGTTCTGAATCTTGAACGCCGTCGTCTTGCCGTTCGCATCCCGCGTATACGACGGGTGCTGCCAGTAGACGTGCGTATCCACGGCATCGAGCTTCGAAATGATCGACGAAAGCGGATACGGCGTGAAGGTCGATGCGTGCACCGAATTGGCGATCACCGGCGCCCGCACCTTCAATTCGTTCTTCAAATACGCCGCCATCGCCTGATAGAACTTGTCCTCCAGCGCGATGTAGAACCCGGCCTCGGTGCGGAACCGCAGCGCCGAAGCCTCCTTGAACTGCGCCGGACCCAATCGCGGCACCGCCTGGCCCTCGGCCACGCCCGCCTCCTTGCGGATCGCCGCCGCATCGGCCGCCATCGCCTTCGACAGGTACTCCTGATACAGCCTGTCCAGGTCCTTCGCATACGAATCCGGGATATCCCGCCACGTCGGGTCCTGCCCCGGCTTCGGCCCGCCGCCCTGCAGACGCCCGCGCGCCCAGTATTCGATCAGCGAATTCTCATTCACGATCTCGACGATCGCCACCGCCGGCTCATTCCTGTACTCGTTCCCCGTATACGGATTCCTGTGCGTCAGATACGCCTGCGCAAACTCTTTTTGTAACTCGATCATCCGCGGGTCGAACTGCGTCACGGCTTTGGCGAATCCCAGCACGCCTGCGTCCTTCACCCCATCGGCGTCCTGAAACGCACGGGCGACGTTCAGGTTCAAGTCCACATAGATGCCGCGTTTCTTCAGTTCGGAAACGAGGTAATCGAGCCGGTCCAGCATCTCCGCGTCCAGGCGCCGCGAATCCGGCTTCGACCCGTCAATCAGCCCGCGCGGCGACCGCCAGTCGTGATGGTGGATGCGCACACAATTCACACCAAACCGCGCCAGATGCGCCGCCACCGCCGGTGCGTCTTTCTTTTCGGGGAACGATGCGTTGAACGAGAAGTTCACGCCCCAGAACCGCAACCGCTTGCCGTCGCCGTCCGCGAACCGTCCGTTCACCACCTTGACGAACCCATGCTTGCCCGCAGGCGCATCCAGCAGGAACGAGACATCAGCCAGAAACGGCCCTTCGGCGTTCCAGATCATCTCAAACGGTTCCATCGCCGGCGGTTGTGCGGCAAGCAGTGGCAGGAAGGCAATGAGTGCGATTCGCGGTGACATCGCCCTCATCATATGCCACGCCACCCCGGCCCGGCCTGCCGCGATGCCGTCAATCGAGTCCCGGCTGGGTTCCCTCGCGCACGGACTGCCCGCGCCACTGATGGCCAATCGCTGCCCGGAGTGTCTCCCCGGAAACGAACGAGCGCGGTTCCAGGGCGGAAGCGCACAGGATCGCCCTGGTGTTCCTTGCCGGATACGTTTCCTTGCGGTCGCCGCAATTCAGAAACTCATGGCAAGCCATCGAAAGATGGCTCGACGGACAAACCGCACAGGTTACACTGATGCCAGGAAGGGAGATGCCCCTACCCTATGAGCCAGCACAGATCTATATTTGATTTCTTGCATTTGGCTGCGTTAGCCGCATTCGCCGGACTGGCCGCCATGGCCCAATGGCCCGTCAATCAGACTGGTGAAGAGCCCTACATTGCTGACGGCATGCTGAAATTCCAGATGGTCGAACCCGGCGGAAAAGCGGTGGAACAGCGCAGCTTCGAAATCGTCGTGGCGCGCAACCGCTCCGGAAGCCTGTATCGATCCCAGGAACGGTCACAAGGAAAGCTCGTCACCCTGTGGGTCAAGGAGACGGGGGTGATCTATTCGATCGATTACGCCCTGAAGACGGTGGAGGTCATGGACCGCATGGACATCCACCCCAGCGACGCGAGAGTGAGGACGGCGGCGGGAGAAAGCGAAGCGGGGGATCGGAAACAGGTGGCGGGCCTGGCTTGCGTACCGAGTCCGGTGTTCGGCAGACGCGAAGGGCAACGTGCGCGGATTGGGGAGAAGTGCTACGCAACGGATCCCGCTGGGCTGCTGCTGTCCTCGAATTCGGAATTCACATTGCCGGGAAAGACGCTCCGGGAAGAGATGGAAATCACCAGTGTCCGGCGCGGAGTGGACCCGGATGCGAGCTGGTTCGAGGTTCCGGGCGATTTCCGTGCGGTCAGGAAGCAAGGCCGGTAGGGGCCGGACATAGTGAGTTCGCAATGGGTCCGACAGCCCTCATTCGGCAGACCCCCTACCCGGAAGCGGATGAACAGCGGCGCGTGCGGCAAGCAGTGGCAGGAAGGCAATGAGCGCGATTCGCGGTGACATCGCCCACATCCCATGCCACACGGCCGGTCCCTATGCACCTCCGCCACTTCGATTGGATTTGTACCTGGGGGTCCAGTACCACCCCACCACCGCGGCCAGGACTGATCCCATGGCGCCGGCCCGCGTCCGGTTGCCATAGTGGAGACATGGACGCCGCTTCCAGCCCCGCGGAGCGCAGGCGCAGCCCCCGGCAGGCGGGCGCGGGCATGGTGTGTCTGTCGCTGGAGTCCAAAATTGCCAGGGCAAGGCTCGCCGACTTCTCCGATGGCGGCCTCCGAATCCGAACCAGAGCGGCCATTCAGCCGGGTGAAATCCTCTACTGCGCCGTACCTTCGCTAGCCGTCTGTACGCGGGCCAGGGTGGCCTACGTCCGGCGCGGATTACTGCGGACAACCGCCGGCATCGAGTATCTGGCCACGCTTTCGGACTTCTACTGATTCCTGACTAAGTTGTATCGAACCATCGGCTTGTTCTACAATCGGGCCACCTGAAGTCAAAGAGGAGGCATCCAGGATGCATGCCACCCCGGTTGTGAACGATTTCTCCATCCACGTTGCCACGGCCAACGGCAGTGGCAGCCAAACCGCAAATAGTGTCCTTATGCGCTCAATCTTCCAGATGGGCGTCCCGGTGTCGGGCAAGAACCTCTTCCCGTCCAACATCGCCGGCCTGCCGACGTGGTTCACCATCCGCGCCTCCCGCAAAGGCTACATCGGCCGGAAGAAAGAGATCGACCTCCTGATTGCGATGAACCCGGAGACCGCCCGGGAAGACGTGATGGCTCTCGACGCCGGCGCGGCCGTGGTCTATGACGAGCCGCTGGCGCTGGCCGGCTTGAGGGACGATCTGGTCTTCTACGCCGTTCCGTTCGACAAGCTCGTGACCGGGGTGTGCCCGGAGCCGAAGCTGCGCAAGCTGGTCAGAAACATGATCTATACCGGCGTGGCGGCGCAGTTGCTGGGCATCGACATCGACGAGGTCCGCAAGGCCCTGGTCAAGCAGTTCGGCGAGCGGAAGAAAAAGGCCGCCGAGATGAACTGGCAGGCCGTGCTCGCCGGGCAGAGCTACGCCAGCGAAAACCTGCCGAAAGCCGATCCGCTGAAGGTGGAACGGATGGACGCAAACCACGGCCGGCTGATCATCGACGGCAACACGGCCGCGGCGCTGGGCTGCGTCTTTGCCGGCGCGACGGTGCTGACCTGGTATCCCATCACGCCATCGTCGTCGCTGGCCGAGGCGATGATCGACTTTCTGGGCCGGCTGCGGCAGGATCCCGAAACCGGCAAGGCGACCTATGCCGTCGTCCAGGCCGAGGACGAACTGGCCGCCGCCGGCATGGTGCTGGGCGCCGGGTGGGCGGGAGCCAGGGCGATGACCTGCACGTCGGGTCCGGGCATCTCATTGATGTCGGAGTTCCTGGGGCTGGGCTATTTTGCCGAGATCCCCGGGGTGTTCATCGACGTCCAGCGCGTGGGGCCGTCGACGGGGCTGCCAACGCGCACGATGCAGGGCGACACATTGACCAACGCTATTGTTTCTCATGGAGATACGCGGCATCCTCTCTACTTTCCGTCGAATCCTGAAGAGTGCTTTTCAATGGCCAGCGAGGCCTTCAACCTGGCCGAAAAGTTCCAGACGCCGGTGTTCGTCAACCTGGATCTGGACCTGGGGATGAACAACTGGATGTCCGATCCGTTTGAGTATCCTGAGTTGCCCGTGGACCGGGGCAAAGTTCTTTCGACCGAGGATCTGGAACGGCTGGGCGGGTTTTCGAGGTATCAGGACGTGGACGGCGACGGTGTGGCCTACCGCACGCTGCCCGGTACGCCGCACGACAAGGCCGGCTACTTCACCCGCGGAACGGGCCATGACGAACACGCCCGCTACAGCGAGAAGGCCGACGACTGGATCGCGAACATGGACCGGCTGTCGCGGAAGTTCGAATCCATCCGCGGGGCCATTCCCGCCCCGGAGGTGCGTTTCCATCCCGGCGCGCGGGTGGGCGTGGTGTGTTGCGGGACCTCGCGATACGCCATGGAAGAGGCCTGCGACCAGTTGCGCGAGGAACTGGGCCTGGAGACTTCCTCGCTGCGGCTGAAGGCGTATCCGTTCACCGCGTCGCTGGACGAGTTCATCAAGGCGCACGACCGCGTCTATGTTATTGACCAGAACCGGGACGCGCAGTTGCTGGCGCTGATGAAGCTGGATCTGGACCCGGTGCTGCTACTGAGTCTGCGCAGCGTCAGGTATTACGGCGGACTGCCGCTGGACGCGCGCACGGTTTCCGATGAGATCGCCAGACAGGAGGGCATCCGATGAGTACGCCAACCGCGCCCGCGAAGAAGACCAACCGGCTGGGTTTCGACATCCTGCCCTACCGCGGCGGTAAGACGACGCTCTGCGCCGGATGCGGCCATAACGCGGTGACCGAACGGCTGGTGGAAGCCTGCTGGGAGCTGGGCGTCGAACCGTGGCGGGTAGCCAAGATCAGCGGCATCGGCTGTTCGTCGAAGACGCCGGCCTATTTCCTGGGCCAGTCGCACGGGTTCAATTCGGTTCACGGCAGGGCGCCGGCGGTGGCCACGGGCGCGCTGCTGGCCAACCATGAACTGCGCTGCGTGCTGATCAGCGGCGACGGTGATACGGCGTCGATCGGTCTGGGCCAGTACATGCACACG
The DNA here is from genome assembly GCA_013822245.1 of Candidatus Solibacter sp. Lineage (GTDB taxonomy): Bacteria > Acidobacteriota > Terriglobia > Bryobacterales > Bryobacteraceae > PNKE01. Next base: position 36,625 of record PNKE01000058.1, on the reverse strand, counting down.
CTGCGGCGCAATCCGGCGATGCTGTACCTGATTGAAAACAATGGCGTCTATGGACTCACGAAAGGCCAGTTTTCGGCGACATCCGATCTGGGGGCGAAGTCCAAGGGCGGCGCGGTGAATGCCTTCACGCCCATCGACTGCTGTCTGGCGGCGATCGAGTATGGCGCGACGTTCGTGGCGCGGTCGTTTTCCGGTGACAAGAAACAGCTCGCGGCCCTGCTCAGGGCGGCGCTGTCGCACGACGGGCTGGCGGTGGTGGACGTCATCAGCCCGTGCGTGGCGTTCAACGACCACGAAGGCTCGACGAAATCCTATTCTTATATGAAGGACCACGAGGAGCCGTTGCATGAGATCGACTTCATCCCGTTCTTCAACGACATCGAGGTGGAGATCGAGGAAGGCGCCACGCGCGAGGTTTCGCTGCATGACGGGTCGCGCATTCTGCTGCACAAGCTGGAGCACGACTATGACCCGTCGAGCCGTCTGAACGCCGTAACGCGGCTTCATCAGGCATCGGACGGCGACGAGGTGCTGACCGGATTGCTCTACCTGGACCGTTCGCGGCCCAGTTTCACGCGGACGCTGAATATGGTGGACCGCCCGCTGGCGACTCTGCCGGAATCGGTGACCCGGCCGAGCCGCGAAGCGCTCGAACGGATCAACGAAGAGTACCGCTGACGGCCCGTGCCGCCGCGGGCACGTTTGTCGCATCATGAATGCGTGAGCCGCCGAGTTCGTTTGGTTGCAACGCTGATGGTTGCGGGCGCCGGTCTGGCCGCCGGATGGCAGGCCGCCATCTCGACGGTCGAAGTGCGCGGTGCGCAGCGCCTGGCGGCGGAACGCGTCATTGAACTGTCAGGACTGAAACCGGGCCAGGCGGTGGACAAGGCCGTCCTGCAGTCGGCGGTCGAACGGATGATGGCGACAGGCCAATTCGAGCGCGTCACCTGGCGGACACAGCCGGGCGAAGACGGGGTGGAAGTCACATTCACGGTAGTCGAAGCGGCGGTTGATACGCCGGACGAGGCGCCGTTGCCGGGGCCGAAGATCGAACGGGTGGAGTTGCGCGGCGTGGCGGCGGAACGCGAGGCAAGAGTTCGTTTGGCGCTCGAGGGGGCGATGGTGGGGCGGGAGTACAAGCAGGATGCCGTCGAAGAGGTTGGAGAACCGCTGGTCAAGGCGGCGCTGGCTGAATCGGGCCATTGGACGCCTGTGGTGAGGTTCGCGCAGGGCGACAAAGGCGCTTTGGTGGTCGAGATCGACGCAGGTCCGGTGGCAGTGCTGGGCGCGGTGGGCATGACGGGCGGCGATCCGAAGTGGGGCGAGCGGGCGGGATTCGTCAAGGGCGCGCCGGCGGAATCAGGGAGGCTGAACCAGGCGCTGGGGCGGGTGCTGGCGGCCGCGCGCAACGACGGCTATCTGAACGCGGCGGCGCGGTCGACGCAGACGGTGGACGGCGGCGAGTTGAAGGTGACCATCCACGTCGAAAGGGGTCCGCTCTATCGTTTCGGCGAATTGAGGATCGACGGACTCACGGCCCAGGCCGAGGCGCGGGCAAGGAAGCTGTGGGTGGTCAAACCGGGAGACCCGGCCAGCACGGCGGCACTGGAAGATTGGATACGGCGGGTCTTCGAGCAGCGCATTCCGGTCCGGGACCGGGCGCGGCGCGAGTGGCGGCCCAGGACGGGCGAATCCGTGGCCGACGCGGCGGTCTCCTTCCAGTAGCTCTATTTCGGACGCAAGATACCAAAACTGACTCTTCAGTTTGCTATCATGCGGCTTCATGCCGGAGGCGCGTTATTCGATTGGAGTCGATCTGGGCGGGACCAACCTGAGGGCCGCCGCAATTGCGCCCGGCGGGGCTGTGTTGAGCCGGCTTTCGGGCACGACGAACCTCCATGCGGGCCGCGATGCGGTGGTGATGGATATCGTCGAATCGATCCGGAATCTGCGCGTGACGCACGGCGATGCCGGACTGGCCGGAGTGGGCGTGGTGGTGCCCGGATTCATCGAGATGAAGAAGGGGCTGATTGTCGGGTCGAACAACCTGCCGCAGTTTGAAGGCTACCCGGTGCGCGACGAGATCAGCCGCATCCTGGGCGCGCCGGTGATGCTGGAAAACGATGCCAACGCGGCGGCGCTGGGCGAGAAATGGATCGGCGCCGGGCGGGACGTGGATTCGCTGGTGTTGCTGACGCTGGGCACGGGCATCGGCGGCGGCATCATCGTCGACGGCCGGATCCTGCACGGCGAGGTGGGCATGGCTGGCGAGATCGGCCACACGACGGTCTACCCCGACGGCAATCCCTGCGGCTGCGGCAGCCGCGGGTGCCTGGAAAAGCACGCCTCGGCCACTGCCATCGCAGCCATGGCGCGGCTGATGCAACTGGGTGACAGCCTGACGGCTGCCGATGTCTACGAGATCGCTCTCGGCGAGGGCGAGAGCGCGAAACGGGCGCGGCGCATCTTCGAATCGATGGGCGAGGCGCTGGGCATCGCCATCAGCAACCTGGTGAACATCTTCAACTTCCCGCTGTATCTGTTGAGCGGCGGGCCGCTGCCGGCATGGGACCTGTTCGCTCCGGCGATGAAGGCCGAGGCCGGGCGGCGCAGTTTCACGTTCCGCAACACGAACACCAGAATCGAGAAGGCGACGCTGGGCGGCGATGCGGGACTGTTTGGCGCGGCCTGTCTGGGGCTTGAGGCATTGCAGCGGCGGGTTGTCGGATAATCGAAAAGAGGCTTCATACGTTATGTACTGGCTTGGAATCGACATTGGAACCGGCGGCAGCCGGGCGCTTCTGGTGGATGAACAGGGTACGGTCAAAGCCGCCTTCACCGCCGCGCATGAAGACATGAGGATGGATAAGCCGATGTGGGCCGAGCAGCGGCCCGAGAACTGGTGGGACGCCGCGCAGGAGGCCATCAAGGGCGTCCTGAAGCAAGCCGGAGCGAAGGGCGACGACGTCAAAGCCATCGGACTTTCAGGCCAGATGCACGGACTGGTGCTGCTGGACAAAGACGACAACGTCATCCGGCCTTCGCTGATCTGGTGCGACCAGCGCAGCCAGCCGCAGGTGGATTTCATCAACCAGACCGTCGGCAAGGCCAACGTCGTCGCCCATACGGCCAACCCGATGCTGACCGGCTTCACGCTGCCCAAACTCCTTTGGGTGCGCGACAACGAACCGCAAAACTTCGAGAAGGCGGCAAAGTTCCTGCTGCCGAAAGATTACGTCCGGCTGAAGCTGACCGGCGGGCACTGCACGGAGGTGAGCGACGCTTCGGGCACGGGCCTGCTGGATGTCGTCACCCGGCGCTGGTCGCGCGAAATGGTCGAGCGGCTGAAACTGGACGCGAGCCTGCTGCCGGACCTGAAGGAATCGGTGGAAATTACCGGCACGGTCACCAAGGCCGCGGCCAAGGCGACGGGTCTCAAGGAAGGCACGCCGGTCGTGGGCGGCGGCGGCGATCAGGCGGCGAGCGGCATCGGCAACGGCATCGTGAGGCCGGGGCCGGTCTCCTGCACGATCGGGACCTCGGGCGTCGTGTTCGCCTATCTCGACCGTCCGCAATATGACCCGACGGGCCGCGTCCATACGTTCTGCCACGCGGTGAAGGGCAAGTGGCACGTGATGGGCGTGACGCAGGGCGCGGGCTTGAGTTTGCAGTGGGTCCGTAACCAACTGATGCCGGGCGCGACCTACGACCAGATGACCGCCGAAGCGGCCACGTCGCCGGTGCTATCGCATGGCATCTACTGGCTGCCTTACCTGATGGGCGAGCGCACGCCGCACCTGGACGCCATCGCCCGCGGCGGATGGATCGGGTTGACCGCCAAGCACACGCGCGCCGACCTGCTGCGCGCGGTGATCGAAGGCGTCAGCTATTCGCTGAAGGATTGCCTTGGCATCATCGAGCAGATGAGCGTTGAGGTGAAGAACGTCAGGGCTTCGGGCGGCGGCGCGAATTCCGTTTTCTGGCGCCAGATGCTGGCCGATATCTTCGGCATCGGCATTTCGACGCTGGAGAACAAGGAAGGCTCGGCCTATGGCGCGGCGCTGCTGGCGATGACGGGATCGGGGCTGTATAAGTCGGTCGAAGAGACCTGCGACGCAGTGATCCGCGAAGCCGACTGCATGATCCCGACGGTGCACGAATCGGCCGCCTACAGCCGCGGATATGAAGTGTTCAGCGTCCTGTATCCGGCGCTGAAGCCGATCTACGGCCTCATCCACCAACTGGCGTAAACGGCCATACGAACTCAACGCGGGCGGCTCCACCGCGGGGCCGCCCGTTTCATTTGGCCGCGGACACGAGCGCCGGAGGTATGATGGCATCAATCGCCATGCAGATATCCCGCCGCGCCATACTCGCCGCCGTGCCCGTGCTGGGGGCCGCGCAGCCGCTTTCGGACCGCATCCGTATCGGCATCATCGGAGCCGGAGGACGCGCGAACGACCACTACAAGGAGCTCAGCGCGTCAAACCTGAACGCCCGCATCACGCATGTCTGCGACGTATGGAAGGTGGCGCGCGAGAAGTTCGCCGGACAGGTGAAACAGGCGTGGGGCGCCGAGCCGAAGCAGTCGTCGCGGTATCAGGAACTGCTGGCGGACAAGGACGTGGACGCGGTCATCCTCACCGCGCCGGATCATACGCATTCGCGAATGCTGATCGACGCCGTGGCGGCGGGCAAGGACGTCTATTGCGAGAAGCCGATGGGGACGATTCTCAGCGAGGCGCGCGATGCGTTTGTCGCCGTGAAGCGTTCGAACCGGATTGTCCAGATCGGCACGCAGCGGCGTTCCGATGGCGGACTCGCCGCCGCGGCGAACGCCATTCGTGCGGGCATGATCGGCAAGGTGACGCGCGCCGACATTCAGTATCACTTCCAGGAGCCGCGCTGGCGGCGCGATTTCCATATGGTGCGGGCCGAGGACGTGGATTGGGAGGCGTTTTCGTTCGGCCGCGATCTGGGCAAGTTCGACGCCCGCAAGCTGCGCGAGTGGCAACTGTTCCCGCCGCTGACCAACGGCATCGCCGGCCTGTGGCTGTCGCATTTCATCGATCTTGCGTACTGGTTTCTGGACGATCCGTATCCGTCGTCGGCGGTGTCGCACGGCGGCGTGTATATGTGGAACGACGGGCGGGTGACGTCGGATGTCTATCACACGCTGGTGGAGTATCCGAAGGGCTGCATGGTGCATTTCGCGATGTCGATGACGAACTCGGCGGGGTCGAGGCATTTGTGGTTCGGCACGCGCGGGTTGTTCGACGGCGAGAAGCTGACGCTGTCGCCCGACGGCTCGAAAGACCCGCGGCGGCTGGAAGGCGAGATCAAGCTCCAGCCTGTAGAATTGAATTCACACCTGGCGAATTTCCTCGACTGCGTGCGGTCCCGGAAAACGCCGCGGGCCGACATTCAATGCGGTTTCTCCCATGCTGTTGCGGGCATCATGTCGTCCGAAGCGCTGAGGCTGGGCCGCAAGGTGACGTTCGACACAGGCCGATTGGAGATTGTCTAACCATGCGAAGAAGAGAGTTTCTGGCCTCGGCGATGATCCCTGTGATCCCGAAAGCGCCGGCAATCACGAAGGTCGAATACTGGGTTCGGCCCTATCGCACGAAGGCCTACTTCAAGTTCTTCAAGAACAGCCAGCGGGCTTCGGTGATCATCAAGGTCACCGCCGAGGACGGCACCGCGGGCTGGGGCCAGGCCGTGCCGGTGGAGACCTGGAGCTATGAGAGCGTCGAGGCCTGCGAGGCGACGCTGAAGCACTATCTCATCCCCGCCGTGAAGGGCCTGAATCCGACCGACCTCGCCGCTGCGCATACGGCGATGAACAACGCCATCCGGCCGTCGTTTTCAACAGGCATGCCAATAAGCAAGGCGGGTATCGACCTGGCTCTCCACGATCTGGCGGGACGTCTGGCCAGGAAGTCCGTGCCCGAGATGTGGGGCCTCAAGCCGATGGAGCGGGTGACGCTCTCCTGGACCCTGAACCCGCAGAAGCTCGACGACGTGCCGGTGCTGATGGAAGAGGGCCGCAAGCTGGGCTACAAGCACTTCAACATCAAAGTCGCGCCGGATCCGAAGTTCGACCTTGAACTGGCGAAGGCCGTGCGGCGCTACGATGCGAAGTGCTTCCTGTGGGCCGACGCCAATGGCGGCTACGACCTGGAGACCGCTCTGGCCGTTGCGCCGAAGCTGCGCGACGCGGGTGTCGATGTCCTAGAACAGCCGCTGCCGGCGAACCGCCTCACCGGCTTCGCGGCGATGAAGAAGCAGGGCGCGCTGCCGGTCATCATGGACGAGGGGCTGGTATCGAGCGTCGAACTCGAAGAGTTCATCAAGATGAAACTGCTCGACGGCATCGCCATGAAGCCGGCCCGCACGGCCGGGCTGTGGGATGCGCGCAAACAGGTTCAGATGGCGCTCGACAACGGCCTGATGTTCCTGGGCAGCGGACTGACCGATCCCGACCTGGCGCTGGCGGCGACCCTGCAACTCTATGGCGCCTACAACCTGAAATATCCGGCGGCGCTGAACGGCCTGCAGTTCCTCGCGGGATCGTACCTGAAGAAACCGTTTGAACTGGAAGACGGCGCGTTGCGCGTCCCGGCGGGCCCGGGACTGGGCGTTGAAGTGGATGAGAGGAAGGTCTATGAGAATCCAATCAGCGCTTAGTGTCTTGCTCTCGCTGCCGCTGCTCGCCGCGGCGCAGTTTGAGTGGAAGGTGGGCGAGAACCAGCGATACCAGTTGTCAGAGAACGGCAAGCCCGTATTGACCTACAACGCCGGCATCGAGTCGCACCCTGACGCGCCGGCCGACCGCGCGCGCTGCTGCTACGTCTATCCGCTGCTCACGCCGCGCGGCGTGAGTCCGCTGGATGATTTTCCCAAGGACCACTACCACCACCGCGGCCTGTTCTGGGCCTGGCCTTTTGTCGAGGCGGGCGGCAAGGTCTACGACAACTGGATGCGGATGGCGGGCATCCGCGCGGTCACCGGCGCAGCGCCCGAGGCCATCGTACAAGGCGGCGTTGCGAGGATCGAAGCGTCGAACCACTGGGAGGCCGGCGGGACGCCGATCGTCAGCGAGAAGGTTCGGATCGCGGTGCATCCGGCGGAAAAAGCTTCACGAACATTGGACCTGGAACTTGTTTTTGAGGCGCTGGACAGACCGGTCCAACTCCAAGGCTCTCGCGAAAAGGGCAAGAGCTATGGCGGGTTAAACGTCAGGTTCGCGCCGCGCGAGCAGACCGTGATCCGGTCCAGCGATGGCGACGTGCCGAAGGACACCGACCTCGTTGCACATGTCTGGGCGGAGATGGAAGCCGTCTATGGCGGCAGGCGCGCAGCGGTGCGCTTCGAAGCCGATCCGCGCAATCCCCACTCGCCGCCGCAGTGGTGCCTGCGCCACTACGGATTCATCGGCGCGGCGTTTCCAGGCCGCACCGAAAGCGTGAGCAGCTACACCCTGGAGAAAGGCAAGCCGCTCACGCTGCGCTACAGGGTGACTCTGACCGACCTGCCTTAGGGTCTGCCAAGGTGCTCGCGGATCGCACCCAGCTTTGCAATCTGGTCCGCCGTCAAAACAGCGAGGAACTCGGCCCTGGCCTTGGCCTGGATGGCGACCTGTTTGCCGTGAAGCGCTCCGATCTGAGCCGCGGCCGCATCGATGCCCGATGCACTGTTGGCTTTTACGGCGGCCTGCAACTGATCCCGCGGCGCGTCAAACTGCGGCCGCAGGGCTTGCATGTCGGCGGCTTCCTTGGTGAGGATCGATGTCACGGCGGTCACTTGCGAAGGAGTGAGATCGAGGACTTTCGTTAGCGCTTCCACGCGTCTGGCGATCCGTTCCGCGGGGGTGAGCGCCGCGCCGCCGCCATGCGGGCCCGGTTGTCCGGCTGCCTGAACGCCCAAGTCCATCGGGCCGCGTCTACCATTGCCTTGTGCGGCGGCCAGTCCGGTTACGAGCAGAGCGGCCGCGAGCGTCATCAGAAATCGTTTTGTCATGTGGCTATTGCCACCTCCTGCAATTCATGACGGGCGCATTGTTGTCGTGGCTTACAGGCCCGCGCAAGAAATCCGACCAGACGCTCAGCCGGGCGCAGGCAGTTCGTAGCCTTTGCGGCGCGCGCGGCTCACCTTGGCGTTGGCTTCGTCGTCGGACTTGAAGCGTTCGGCAGCCGGGTCCCATTCCAGGCGGCGGCCCAGTTCGCGGCAGATGTTGATCAGGTGGCAGAGCGACGTCGAGCGGTGCGCGGCCTCGACATGCGCGTTCGTGCGCTTGCGCGTGCGGATGCAGTCGAAGAAGTTCTGGATGTGCCAATCGTTCTCGCCCGGCCCCTCCACCGTGTCTGGCGGCGCGCCCTTCAGCAACTCGCGGCCGCTCGCCAGCAGCGTGCCGCGGCGGATTTCGACCGTGCCTGTCTCGCCATAAAGGATCACGCCCAGGTCTGAATGGTCGGGCCTGCGGACGCCCGCCATGCGCAGCAGCGTACCGTTGGCGAAGCGCATCGACACCATGGCCATCTCGCCCTTGCCTTCGGGGTAGATCTCCACCGGGCCTGTGTCGTCCAGGCCCAGTGCGCATTGCGCCTGGTCGATGGCATGGGTGCCCCAGCCGCTCACGCCCCACGACTGCCCGCCGCCGTCGTAGTCCCAATACCACGCCCAGCGGCGCTGCAGTTCCTGGTGATAAGGCCGCAGTTCGGTCTGGTTGCACCACTGGTCCCAGTCCAGTCCGTCGGGCATCGGCTGTGCCGGTTGTGCGGTCCAGCGCCTGGGACCCTCGAAGTTGCAGACCAGCGCCTGCTTCACCTTGCCGATCAGTCCCTCTCGCACCTTCTGGCTCATCCACGCATTCACCGGAATCGAGCGCTGCTGCGTGCCGCATTGCAGCACTCGCTTGTGGCGCGCCGCGACGCTGGCGAGATAACGTCCCTCGGCGATGGTCAGGGTCATCGGCTTTTCGGCGTAGACGTCGATGCCCGCAATCATCGCCTGCGCCAGGATCAGCGCCCTGGCGTGGGTGGTGGTCTGGACGAAAACCGCGTCGGGCCTGGCGCGCTCGAACATCCGCCTGTAGTCCTGCGCGATCAGCGGCTTCGCGCCCGCGCCCAGGATCGTCGCCGCGGCGTCGCAGCGCGGCAGGCTGCAGTCCGACAGCGCGACGATGTCGGCGCCGGTGAACTTCTCGTTCTTCAACAGCCAGGTGGCCCGGCCGCCCAGTCCGACAATGCCAACCTTCAACCGGTCGTTGGCGCCAAACACTCGCCTGGGGACGAACAGCGGCGCGGAAGCGGAGATAAACGTGCGGCGATCCATGACTGACAGTCTATGCCAGTGCGAGCGCCGGTTGGGGTCACTCTTCCGGCGCCGTTTCAAAGCTCAGCAGGCTTCTCTTGAAGCCGTTGGTCCGCCACCAGCCCAGCGCCAGCCCGGTGGCCATCCAAACCGCCCCGATGACCTTGGCTGGAATGCTCAAGCTCAGCCAGAGATAGAAACAGACCAGAAAGCCCAGCCCCGGCAGAACCAGATACGACCAACTGCGGTCGCGTCCGCGCACCCAATAATGCATCAGCACCGACAGGTTCACGCCCATGAATCCAATCAGCGCGCCGAAGTTCAACAGTTCCGCGCCCATCTGGTAGCTGATCAGAAACGCGCCGATCAGGCAGCTTGCGCCGATCAGCAGCACATTGCGGCTCGGAATCCGCCGCACCGGATGGATGAATCCGAAATACGATTTCGGCAGCGCGCCGTCGCGGCCCATGCCGTAAAGCAATCTCGCGCCGGCCAGCATCGCGCCCGACGCCGAACCGACCGTCGCCACAACCAGAGTCCACGACAACACCTGGAACAACAGCGCTCCGCCCGCCCGGCCGGCTACATGAATGTAAGCTGTGTCGCTGTCGGGATAGGGCTGCGACGCCGGCCACACCATCTGCGCCGCGTAGACCTGAACGGTCGACAGAATGCCGATGATGAGGCACGTCCCCACCGTGCCCAGCAGGATGTTGCGGCGCGGATTCTTCACCTCTTCGGAAAGCGTCGATATGCCGTCGAAGCCGATGTACGTGAGCACGGCGATCGAGGCGCCGTTGGAAATCGACATCCACGAGAAGCGTTCCGCGTCGTAGAACGGCCGCGTGAAATCAACGGCCGTCAACTGCGGCATGCCCGTCAGGTAGCGCACCGCCGCGGCCAGCATCCACACGATCACCACGCCCATGGCGATGGTCAGCATCTGATTGGTCCGCGCCGTGGCCTGAATCCCCCGCAGGTTGAGCAGCGTGAACAGCACCGCGAAAAAGACCACCCAGAACGCGTAGCCGGTCATCGGAAACAGCCCCAGCATGGCCTTCGAGCACCAGATGGTGCAGATCACCGGGTTCACCACATAGTCCAGCAACATGCTCCAGCCGGTGACGTAGCCCAGCGCCGGGTGGATCTCGCGCGCGACATACGTGTAAGCGCTGCCGGCCACGGGATAGGCCCGCGCCATGCGTCCGTAGCTCAGCGCGGTGAGCATCATGGCGAACATCGCGATCAGCACCACGGTCACGACATGCCCATTCGCGCCGGCGCTGATGGCCCCGAACGGAGGCATCGGCGCGGTGGGCTGCACCATGATGACGCCCATGATGAGCAGTTCTCCCAATCCAAGCGATCGCGCGAGGCGCGGCTGCGCTGCGTTTGACGTACTCGACATAGAAGCTCACATTGTGCCATGCTTTGGATCGTCCGGAGGCAGATGGCAGCGAAAGACAGCGTGGCGGGACGGGCGTGGAGCAGGTTCCGCGCCTGGGCCAGGGCGCGCGTCCGCGAGCGGGTCACCGCCTCGGGCATGGGCTTCATCATCGCCACCGCACTCACCGGCGCGTCTGCGTTCCTGTCGGCCAACAACCTGCTGTTCCTGCTGCTGGCGGCCATGGGCTCCATGCTGCTGGCGTCAAATTTCATCAGCCGTCTGAGCCTCTCCGGTCTCGAACTCGACATCTTCCTGCCTGACCATATCTGCGCCCGCCGCACCGTCTCCGCACGCATCCGTCTGCGCAACGAGAAGCGCTTCATCCCGTCGTTTTCCATCCATCTCTCGGGCGTCGAGCAAGGCGCCTTCACCGGCCGCATCTTTTTCCCTTCCATCGCCGGCGGCTCCGCCGTCCAGGACTCGCTTGACGTCCACTTCCACCGCCGCGGCCTGCATACCCAGGACACCTTCCGCTTCTCCTCCCGCTTCCCCTTCGCCCTCGCCGAACGCCGCATGAACGTCACCGTCACTCGCGACGTCATCGTCTATCCGGCCCTCGATCCCAAGCCCGGATTCGAGTCGCTCGCCGAAGCCGTCGCCGGCGAAGCCGAGGCCCGCCTGCAAGGCCGCGGCCACGACTTCTACCGCATCCGCCCCTATCAGTCCATGGAAAGCGCCCGCCACGTCGACTGGCGCGCCACCGCCCATACCGGCCAGTTGCAGGTCCGCGAATTCGCCCGCGAACAGGAGCCCTCCATCGCCCTGTCGTTCGATCTCCAGGCCGGCGAAGCCGATGACGCCTGGTTCGAGGAGTCCATCGAATGCTGCGCCTATCTCGCCTGGACGTTTTCCGGACGCGGCGCGCGCCTGCGCTTCCGCACGCAGCAGATCGACCTCATCACGCCGGTCGAAGCCGACGTTTACGCTATTCTGAAACATCTGGCGTTGGTTGAGCGCAAACGCCGCTGCACGAGACTCGATCCCCTTGCTGAAGACTCCGTCCAGCTTCTGTTTACCGCCCGCGAATCCGCCGCGCTCAGCGTCGATTGGCCTGCTGCTGTTGTCTTTGGCCCCCGCCACCGCGCTCTGCCAGCAGGCTCCACCATGCGGCTCTCTTAAGACCTCGATCACTGTCGCCGAAAACGTCGAGGCCGGCGCCCCGGCTTCCATCACTTCCCTGCCCCGCGCAGAACTCATGGCGCTGCCCGGCGTCAACGCCGACGACCGTCTCCGTCTCGTTCCCGGATTCACCCTCTTCCGCCGCTCGTCGTCCCTTGTCGCAAACCCCACCACCCAGGGCGTCTCCCTGCGCGGCATCGGCTCCACCGGAGCCAGCCGCACCCTCGTTCTCTGGGATGGCATCCCGGTGAACGACCCCTTCGGCGGCTGGGTCCAATGGACCCGCCTCGCCCCCGAGGAGCTTGAGCGAATTGAAGTCTCCCGCGGCGCCTCAACCAGTCTGTTCGGCGACCGCGCCATGGGCGGCGCCATCGGACTGTTCACCCGCGAAGCCGAACAGACCCGCATCGGCGCATCATTCGAAACCGGCAACAGCGCCACCGCACTTGCCTCGCTCTCCGCCGCCCGCCGCTTCGGCGCCTGGGCCGTTTCCGGCGCCGGCCGCGCGTTCACCACCGGCGGCTACTACATCGTGCCCGACACCATCCGCGGCGCCGCCGACACCCAGGCCAACGTCCGCTTCGGCGGCGGCAACCTCCGTCTCGACCGCGCCTCTCTTCGAGACCGCCTGTTCCTGCGCGCCGACATCCACGCCGAACAGCGTGACAACGGCACCCGCCTGCAGCAGAACTCCACCAGCCTCGGAACGCTCGCCGCGCACTATTCACGCTCCTCCGCATCGTCGCTGCTCTCAGTGCTCGGCTTCCACACGCGCACCGAATACCGGGCGTCGTTTTCGTCCATCACAAGCAACCGCAACGCCGAAACGCTCACCTCGCGCCAATCCGTGCCGGCGGACTCGACCGGCGGGGCGGCAATCTATCGCTGGTCGCAACGCGGCGCCAACCTCTCGCTCGGCGCCGACCTCAACCGCGCTGAAGGCTACAGCCGTGACACCATCTATCCCGCCGGCTTCCGCTCCGGCGGCGGCGTCCAGTGGCAACACGGCCTCTTCACGCAAGGTGACGTCCGCCTTCGCCGCCTTCAACTGTTCGGCGGACTGCGCCGCCACATGGCCGGGGCGCGCCGGTTGTGGAGCCCCAGCGGCGGCGCCGCCTTCGACGCCGGACCCGTTCGCCTTCGCACCTCCGCCTACCGGGCTTTCCGCGCCCCCACGCTCAACGAACTCCATCGCGAGTTCCGCGCCGGCAACGTCCGCACACTACCCAACGCGGCGCTCAAGCCCGAATCGCTCGAAGGCGTCGAAGCCGGACTCGATCTCCGCCTCGAACGGACCACACTCTCAGCCACAGCCTTCCGAAACTCGCTCTCAGGCCTCGTCACCAACGTCACACGCTCGGTCACTGGGCCGCTCATCACCCGCCAGCGCGACAACGCCGCCTCGGCCCTGTCCCGCGGCGTCGAACTCTCGGCCACCCACCGCCGCGGACCCTGGCTCGCCCAGGCCTCCTGGCTCTTCGCCGATTCGTCGTTCCCGACAGCCGCCCGCCTGCCCCAGGTCGCGCGCAATCAAGGCTCGGCGCTGCTCACCTGGTCCCGCGGCGCGAGCCTCATCTCAGGCGGCCTGCGCGCATCGTCGCTGCAATTCGAGGACGACCTGAACACCTTCATCCTGCCCGGCTTCGCCGTCTGGCATCTCAGCGCATCGCACCGCCTCGCCGGCCCCGTCTCGGCCACCTTCGCCATCGAAAACGCCTTCAACCGCGCCTATCTCGCCGGCTTCACGCCCGCACCCATGCTCGCCGCGCCCCGCCTCTACCGCGCCGGACTCCGCTTCTCCCTGCGCTGATCAAAACTGAGTCCGCCGCCGCTTTTTGCTATCTTGAGAGATTCCCGCATGACGGCCAACGTTCCCGATATCCTCGCGCGCATTGTCGAACGCAAGCGCGCCGAAATCGCCGCCAAACAAGGCTCGCGCCACTCGTTCGAGCAGAGCGCGCGCTACCAGTCCGGCCAGCGCCGCGGCTTCGCCAAGGCCCTGCGCGCCCGCCCGCCGGCCATCATCGCCGAGATCAAAAAGGCCTCGCCCAGCAAGGGCCTGCTCGCCGCTGACTTCAACCCCGCCGCGCAGGCACAGCGCTACTTCGCCGGCGGCGCGGCCGCGCTCTCTGTCCTCACCGACCGCGAGTTCTTCCAGGGCTCGCTCAGCGATCTGAAAACCGCCCGCGCCTCGGCCTTCCTGCCCGTCATCCGCAAGGACTTCACCATCGCTGAGATCGACATCCTCGAAGCCGCCGCCTCAGGCGCCGACGCCATCCTCCTCATTGCCGCCATCCTCACCCGCGACGAACTCGAATCCTTCCGCCAACTCGCCGAGAGCCACTCCATGTCCGCGCTCGTCGAAGTCCACGACGAAGACGAACTCGCGAAAGCGCTCGACTCCGGCGCCTCGATCATCGGCGTCAACAACCGCGACCTGCGCACCTTCAACGTCAGCCTCGACACCTCCGAACGGCTGGCCGCATTGATGCCCGCGCCGATCACCAAGGTGGCCGAAAGCGGCATCCATTCAGCCGCTGACGTCCGCCGTCTCCAGGCCGCCGGCTTCCACGCCTTCCTCGTCGGCGAGCACCTCATGAAATCCCCCGACCCCGCCGAAGCGCTGCGGGCGCTGCGCTCATGACCCTCATCAAGATCTGCGGCATCACCACGCTCGACGATGCCCTGCACGCCTCCGAAGCCGGCGCCTCCGCCCTCGGCTTCAACTTCTGGCCCCGTAGCAAGCGCTACATCACCCCCGCCGCCGCCGCCGCCATCACCGGGAAACTGCCCGCCGGCATACTCAAAGCCGGCGTTTTCGTCGACGCCCCCGAAACAGAGTTCACCGCCATCGCCAGCCACGCCGGTCTCGACATCGTCCAACTCCACGGCGCCCGACAGACGCCCCCATCCATCCGCCACTGGCTCGCCTTCTCCGCCACCGAAGAGAGTATTCGGGCGACAATGGAAACAAGCGGGGCCGAAGCGTTTCTGATCGACACCCCCGCCGGCGATGAGCGCGGCGGAACCGGGCGCACTTTCGATTGGTCGCTGGTTCGGGATCTGCCCGGCAGGATCGTCCTCGCCGGCGGACTCGGGCCGGACAACGTCGCCCAGGCCATCCGCCAGGTCCGCCCGTGGGGCGTCGACGCCTGTTCCAGGCTCGAATCCTCGCCCGGCCGCAAGGACCACGCTTTGGTTACGGAATTCATCCGAGCCGCGCGCTCGGCCACGATATGAGCAACGACCCGATTCAACAGCCCGACTCCGGCGGCCACTTCGGCCCCTACGGCGGCCGCTATGTTCCCGAAATCCTCATGGCGCCGCTCGAAGAGATCGAACGCGCCTATGCCGAAGCCCGCCAGGATGCGGCGTTTCAAGCCGAACTCGCCGGCCTGCTCGCCAACTTCGCCGGCCGCCCTACGCCGATCTATGAATGCAAACGGCTGTCGGCGATCCTCGGCGGCGCTCGCCTCTTCCTCAAGCGCGAAGACCTCCTCCACACCGGCGCGCACAAGATCAACAACTGCCTCGGCCAGGTTCTTCTCGCCCGCCGCATGGGCAAGACGCGCATCATCGCCGAAACCGGCGCCGGCCAGCACGGCGTTGCCACCGCCACCGTCTGCGCCCTGTTTGGCCTGGAATGCGTCGTCTACATGGGCGAGGAGGACATGCGCCGCCAGCGGCTCAACGTCTTCCGCATGCGCCTTCTCGGCGCGCGCGTCGAAAGCGTCACCAGCGGCTCACGCACCCTCAAGGACGCCGTCAGCGCAGCCATGCGCGACTGGGCCGCCAACATCGAAAACACCCACTACCTGCTCGGCTCAGCCCTCGGCGCGCACCCCTACCCCATGATGGTCCGCGACTTCCATCGCTGCACCGGCGACGAGGCCCGCCGCCAGATTCTCGCCCAAGCCGGACGCCTGCCCGACTCGATCGTCGCCTGTGTCGGCGGCGGTTCCAATGCCATCGGCATCTTCACCGCGTTCATCCCCGATACGCAGGTCTCGCTCATCGGCGTCGAAGCCGGTGGCCGCGGCCTCACCACCGGCAACCACGCCGCCCGCATCGCCGGCGGCAGCCCTGGCGTCCTCCAGGGCGCTTACAGCTACCTGTTGCAGGATGACGACGGCCAGGTCTCGCTCACCCACTCCGTCTCTGCCGGCCTCGACTACGCCCTGATCGGTCCCGAACACGCCTGGCTCCACGACCAGGGCCGCGCCCGCTACACCAACTGCACGGACGTGGACGCCCTCAACGCCGCCCGCACACTGGCCCGCACCGAGGGCATCATCCCGGCGCTTGAATCCTCCCATGCCGTCGCCGAAGCCATCCGCCTCGCGCCGCAGGCCGCGGGCAAAATCATCCTCGTCAACCTCTCCGGCCGCGGCGACAAGGACACCGGCATCTACCGCGAGAACTTCCCCGAATTGGATACGCCCGATGCCCAGTAGCAACCGCATCGCCGAAGCCTTCGCCGCCGCCAAGGCGCAATCCCGGCCCGCCCTGGTCGCCTACCTCACCGCCGGCGATCCGTCGCCCGAACGCTCCGCCTCGCTCGCCCTCGCCCTCCACCGCGGCGGCGCCGGCATCCTCGAACTCGGCGTTCCCTTCTCCGATCCCGTCGCCGACGGACCCGTCATCCAACAGGCCTCTGACCGCGCTCTCAAGGCCGGTACGAACGTCCGCCGCGTGCTGGAAATCGCCGCCGAAATCCGCCGCCACAGCGCCATGCCCATCGTCCTGTTCAGCTACCTGAACCCGCTGATGCGCTACGGCTTCGACGCCCTCGCGCGCGACGCCCGCGACGCCGGCATCGACGGCTGCCTGATCACGGACCTGAGCGTCGAAGAGGCCGCCGGTCCGGTCTCGAAACTCCGCGCCGCCGGCCTCGACACCGTCTTCCTCGCCGCGCCCACCTCCACCGGGCGCCGCCTCAAGCTCGTCTCCGAACTCAGCTCCGGCTTCGTCTATGTCGTCTCGCGCACAGGCGTCACCGGCGAGCGCTCCGACGTCGCCGCATCGGTCGAACCGCTGGTCAACAGGATCAAATCGATGACCGGCAAGCCGCTCGCCGTCGGCTTCGGCGTCTCGAAACCCGAACACGTCGCCGCCATCGGCTGCTACGCTGACGGCGTCATCGTCGGCAGCGCCATCATGCGCATCATCGAACAGAACGGCCACGCGCCCGATCTCGAATCCCGCCTCGAACAGTTCATGCGATCGCTCTCCGGCAAGGAGGACTCCCCGCGATGATGAGTCCCGGCGAAGCCGCCCGCCTGCTCGACCAGTACCGCATCGAGATCGACTCGCTCGATCTCCGCATCCTCGACATCCTCAACGAACGCACCCGCATCGTCGAAAAGATCGGCGCAGTCAAACGCGAAGCCGGCCTGCCCGTCTACGAGCCCAAACGCGAGGACGCCGTCTACCGCAACGTGCTCTCCCACAACCAGGGCCCGCTGTCGGAAGCCGCCGTCCGCCGCCTGTTCGAGCGCATCATCGACGAAATGCGCACACTCCAGCGTGAACGCAATCAGCAGAAGGAGAACGGCCAATGATCGTCGTCATGGAACAGGGCTCCACCGAGGAGCAGCTTCAACAGGTCATCGACAAACTGGTCTCGCTGGACTTCACCATCCACCGTTCAACCGGCGTCATCCACACCGTGCTCGGCGGCGTCGGCCCCCGCGAAGTCGACCCCGAGGAGTTCCTCGTCATGGCTGGCGTCCGCGAATGCCATCGCGTCGTCGCCCCTTACAAGCTCGCATCCCGCCCCTTCCGCGCCGAAGGCACCATCGTCCGCTTCGGCGATGTCGAAGTCGGCGGCCCCGCCGTCACGCTCATGGCCGGACCCTGCTGCGTTGAAAGTGAACAGCAGATCCGCGAATCGGCCCGCATTGCCGCCCAGGCCGGCGCACGCTTCCTCCGCGCCTCCGCCTTCAAACCCCGCACCTCGCCCTACAGCTTCCAGGGTCTCGGCGAACAGGGCCTGCGCCTGCTACGCGCCGCCGCCGACGAACACAAGCTTCTCGTCGTCAGCGAAATCGCTGACCACACCCAGATCGCCGCCATGGAGAAGTACGTCGATCTGCTCCAGGTCGGCGCACGCAGCATGCAGAACTTCACCCTGCTGCGCGAACTTGGCCGCGCCTCCCGCCCCGTGCTCATCAAGCGCGGACTCGCCGCCACGGTCGAGGAACTCCTCATGTCGGCCGAGTACGTCCTCTCCGGCGGCAACTACAACGTCATCCTCTGCGAACGCGGCATCCGCGGCTTCGAAACCCCCAGCCGCGAAATCATGGACATCGCCGCCATCCCGTCGGTGAAAAAACTCTCCCACCTGCCCATTCTCGCCGACCCCTCCCACGGCACCGGCCGCCGCGATAAAGTCCCGCCCATGGCCCGCGCCGCCGTCGCCGCCGGAGCCGACGGCTTGCTCATCGAAGTCCACCCCGATCCCGACCACGCCCTCAGCGACGGCCCGCAATCGCTCTACGCCGGCCAGTTGCTGGAACTCGTCGGCCAGCTCCGCCTCATCGCCCAGGCCATCGGACGCACCCTCTAGGACCCGCCATGCAAACCGTCGCCATCGTCGGAACCGGCCTCATCGGTTCGTCTTTCGGACTCGCCCTGCGCCGCGCCGGCTTCTCCGGCCGTATCCTCGGCGTCAGTTCCGAACGGTCTCTCCAGGCCGCCATCGAATGCCGGGCCATCGACGAAGGAGCCACGCTTGAGTCCGCCGCCTCCTCCTCCGACCTCGTCTACCTCTCGCAAACCATCTCCGCCATCATCGACACCCTGCCCCGCCTCGCCCATTGCCTGAAGCCCGGCGCGCTGGTAACCGACGCCGGTTCCACCAAACGAACCATCCTCCAGGCCGCCGCGCCCCTCGGCGACGCCTTCCTCGGCGGCCACCCCATGGCCGGCAAGGCCTCACGCGGCGCGTCCGGAGCCGAAGCCGCTCTGTTCGACGGCCGCCCCTATATCCTCACCCCGTCGTCGCCGGACCAGATGAACCTCCCGCACGTGCGTTCCTTCTGCGACTGGATCCAGCGCGCCGGCGCCCGCCTCGTCGTCCTCACCGCCGCCGAACACGACCGCCTCGTCGCCTCCGCCTCCCACCTGCCGCAGTTGCTCTCCACCACCCTGGCCTCCACCCTCGAACACTCCGCCGACCCCGCCGCGGCCGCCTCTGTCTCCGGCCCCGGACTGCGCGACATGACCCGCCTGGCGCTTAGCAGCCACGACATCTGGAAAGACATCCTTGAAACCAACGGCGACGAAATCGCCGCCGCCCTGGCCCAAATCGAAGATCACCTCGCCGTCCTCCGCCGTGACCTCAGTGGCCCCGCCGCCGAGTCCTCGTTCGCCGCCGGCCGCGACTTCTCCCTCCGCCTCCGGCCCGGCCACCAGGACTAGCCCGGCTCGCATCCAGCCACCCATCCGGCGCATCAACTCAAGTAGTGACACGCCGCCGATTCAGCGCCATCCTCCTGTTCACCCCCGTCGCCGCCATCGCTGCTGAAGGCCGCGCCACCGTCACCGGACGCCTTCAAACCTCAACCGGCGGACCGGTCCAGCTCAAGACCCAGGACGGCAAACTGATCACCCTCGAAGGCGACATTTCAACGACAGCCGTCCTGCGCGACCCGCGCGTCATCAGGGAGCACTTCGAAGCCGCCGGCGAATGGAAATCGCCCGGTCTATTCCTGATCGACCCCATCCACAGGAAAGCCCTCTTCATCCGCCGCAACGCCGAGTTGCTGGTGATCACCTACTGGTGCGAAATCTGCGCCATCCGCACCTATGCTCCAGGCCGCTGCCAGTGCTGCCAGGACGAAACCGCCCTCGATCCCCGCGACCCCGCGCTCGAAAACACCGCGCCCTGAGCAACCGGTCAGGGCTTCCAGTACGCCGGCGTTTCGGGCACGGCCGCACCATCCTTGCGCGGCGACGACCCGCCCGATTTCACTTTTGTCGACGAGTTGAACTCCACAGCCTGCCCGCCGCCCATATCGAGCGAGAACGGCCCCACGGGCCGGATGATGTGTCCGCGCTCCACCAAACCTGTCACTGTAGGCGCGGGAAAGCGGTTTTCAAGGTGCACTTCGCAGCCGGAAGTGAACCTTTGGCGCGTAAAACGTGGCGCTTCCAGCGCCTGCTGCAGGTTCATCCCGTGATCCGCCACGCGCGAAACGAACTGCGCGTGCGCCTGCGCCTGGTTCAGCCCGCCCATGATGCCGAAGGCGATGTGGCGGTCATCCTTCTGCATAAGCGCCGGGATGATCGTGTTAAAGGGGCGCTTTTTCGGGGCCAGGGCGTTGGGATGCTTTTCGTCGAGCGTGAACAAACCGCCCCGGTTGTGCAGATGGAAGCCGTAGCCGGGCACGGCGATCCCTGAACCAAACCCCTGATAGATGCTCTGGATCAGCGAAACAAGGTTGCCTTCCGCGTCCACCGCCGAGAGATAAATGGTGTCGCCCTCGGAGGGCAGCGGCTCGCCCTCGACAGGCGCACAGTTGGCGCGCTTCAGGTCGATGAGGGCGCCGCGGCGCTTGGCGTAGTCCTTCGACAACAGCCCCGCCACCGGGACCTTCGACATCCGCGGATCGGCGACATAACGCGCCAGATCGGCATAGGCCAGTTTCTGGGCCTCGATCTGAATATGCAGCGCTTTGTCTGAAAGCGGGTCCAACGGCCCCAGATCGTGCAACTCCATCAGGTTCAGCATCGAGAGCGCGGCCAGCCCCTGCGAATTGGGCGGAATCTCATGCACCGTCCACCCGCGGTAGGTCGTCGAGATCGTCTTCACCCACTCGGCCTGGAACGACGACAGATCCTCCGCCGAAAGCGTTCCCTTCAGCTTGGCCGACTTCGCCAGGATCGCCTTCGCAATCGCGCCGTTGTAGAAAGCCGCGGGTCCTTCCTTCGCGATCAGCCGCAACGCAACGGCCAGTTCCGGATTGCGGTACACCTGGCCGAGCGCCGGCGGCTTGCCGCCCGGCAGCAGCGGCGCCGAGTCGGCGTCGGCGGCCAGTTTCTTGAAAGTCGCCGAACCGCCCCACTGCGCGGCGATCAGTTCAGTCACCGGGAATCCCTGCTCGGCATAGTGGATCGCCGGCGCGAACAGTTCCGCCCACGGCAGCTTGCCGTACCTGGCATGCAGATCGGCCCAGCCGCGGACGCAGCCAGGCACGGTGACCGAGTGGATGCTGTATTGCGGCATCTCCTTCTCGCCCTGGTCCTTCAGCAGCTTGATCGTCAGCCCGGCCGGCGCGGGTCCGGAGGCGTTCAGCCCCTGGATCTGACCCGTCTTCGCGTCGCGGACAATGGCGAACAGATCGCCGCCGATGCCGTTCGACATCGGTTCGACAACGGTCATGACGATATTGGCGGCAATCGCCGCGTCGGCGGCCGACCCGCCCCGCGCCAGCACCTGCGCGCCCGCGGCCGAGGCCAGTGTCTGTGATGTGGCCACGATCCCGCCCGTGGAGTAAACCACCGACCGGGCGTGCCAGCGCTGTTGTGCGAAATCGGGTTCAAGCATGACGAGAGTCAGAAACAGCAGCGGTGCGATGCGCATGGTTATTTTCCCAGGAAGCGGATGCAGACGGCTCCGCTCACGTCGATCTTATTGCCAGTATCCGACAATCCGCCGGTCTTGGGATCGATCGAGTAAACGACAACGTTTCCGCTGTTCTGGTTCGCCGACAGCAGCCAGCGGCCCGAAGGGTCGATGTTGAAGTTGCGGGGAAACGCCCCGCCCGAGGGGAAGGTATCGACAAAGGCGGGCATGCCATTCGAGTCGAGCGAGAACAACGCAATCGAGTCGTGGCCGCGATTCGACCCATAGAGGAACCGGCCCGACGGATGCACCACCACCTCGGCCGTGTAGCTCGTGCCCGTGAATCCCGCCGGCAGCGTGTTCACCGCGGCGATCTCCTTCAACGTGCCGGCCTTCGCATTCCAGCCGTAAACGGCGACGGTATTGTTCAGCTCATTGATGGCGTAGGCGCGGGGCAGCTTTCCGTGGAACGCGAAGTGCCTCGGCCCGGCGCCGGGCGCGGTCTTGACGGCCGAGTGGCGCGTCAGCGCGCCCGTCTTCTGGTCCACCGCATAGACAATCAGTTCATCCGTGCCCAGGTCGGCGGCGACGGCGAACCGCCCGTCCGGCGACGCGTTGATCGAATGCGCGTGCGGACGCTGCTGGCGCTTGGGATTGGCGCCCTTGCCTTCGTGCTGAATCGAGGAGACGGCGTCGGACAGTCTGCCGTCCGCGGCGATCGCATACGAGGCCACGGTGCCGCCGCCATAGTTCGCGGCGAAACAGAACCTGCCTTTCGCGTCGGTGGATACATGGCACGGTCCGCCGCCCTTCGACGAAACGGCGTTCAACTGCGTGAGCTTGCCGGTGGCCGGGTCGATGGCATAGGCGGTGATGGAACCGGTCCTTTCGCCGTTGAAGCTGCCGTTCTCATTGGCGGCATACAGCGTCCTGCCCGAAGGAGCGATGGTGAGAAACGTGGGGTTCGACGTCTCGGCGGCCAGTTCAGGCGCCGACAGCGCGCCCGTGGCGGTGTTCAGGCGCGTGAGGTAGATCCCCTTGGAACCCTTGTTCGTGTAGGTGCCGACATAGACCTTCAGCTCGGCGGACTGGGCGGCGGCCAAGGCCATCGTGGCGGCCAGAAGAAACAGAATGCGGCGCATGTCGTTATCAGATCGTACTTGGATGGATAAGACAAGTGGGTGCGGCGGCCCGCGCCTGCCCCGGTAAGATCAAAAGATATGCTTGATTGTCTTAGTTAATTAGTACACTATGACAAGTAATGAAACCGGCGGAGACATTCCGGATCAGCCTGGAAGCAGCCAGCGGCGTCCCCGTTTACAGGCAGATCATCGACCAGGTGATGGGCGGCATCGCCGCCGGAACTCTGAAGCCCGGCTCGCAACTGCCCACCGTCAGGCAACTCGCCGTCGACCTCGCCGTGAACCCGAACACCGTCCTGCGGGGCTACAAGGAACTGGAGATCCGCGGCGCCGTGGAGACCCAGCAGGGCTCGGGCACATACATCAGCGAAATGAAGGTCGAGCGGGACGAGGCGGCCCGGCAGCAGCAGTTGAGCAGGCTGGCCGTCGACGCGGCGGCGCGCGCCGGAGCCGAAGGGTTCAGTCTGCGGGAGTTGATCGGCCGTCTCTCGGAGATGGCCGCGGGCGGGAAAGAGAGGAGATAGACATGTTCGAGCGGACCAGCATCAAAACGCCGCCGCCGGTGAAACAAGGCAATGCCGGCGCGGGCGTCCATTCGCAACTGGTGAGCGGGCCGGCGTTTGCGGCGGCGATCATTCTGGCCGGCGCGGGTGCGGCGGCGGCCGCGGCATTGCGGAGTGCCTGGCCGCTGGCCCTGCTGCTGCCGCTGGCCCTCTATCTGCTGTTTTCGCTGAAGGTGGCCAAGCAGTGGGAAAAGGTGGCCGTGCTGCGACTGGGGTGCTACAGGGGACTCAAGGGCCCGGGCCTGTTCTTCATCGTGCCCGTCGTGGACACGCTGAGCGACTTCGTCGACCAGAGAATCCGCGTCACCGACGTCCAGGCCGAATCCACCCTCACCCGCGACGCCGTGCCCGTCTACGTCGACGCCATCGTCTTCTGGCTCGTCTGGAACGCGGAAAAAGCCGTCCTCGAGGTCGAGGATTTCTACGACGCCATTACGATGAGCGCCCAGACCGCGCTGCGGGAGTCCATCGGACGGCACATGCTGACCGAAATGCTGACCGACAGGGACGCTCTGGGCCACGAATTGCAACGTATCCTCGACGAAAAGACCAATCCGTGGGGGATCACCGTGCAGAGCGTCGAGATCCGGGACGTCCAACTGCCTCAGGGACTTGAGGATGCGATGTCGCGCCAGGCCCAGGCCGAGCGCGAGCGCCAGGCCCGCATCATCCTCGGCACCGCGGAGACCGAGATCGCCGAGAAGTTCGCTCTTGCATCCGAGCAATATGCCGGCAATCCGACGGCTCTGCACCTGCGGGCGATGAACATGCTGTACGAGGCGATCAAGGAGCGGGGGGCGATGGTGATTGTGCCGTCGAGCGTGGTGGAGACGATGGGTTTGGGCGGGATGATGGGCGTGGCCGCGATGGCGGAAAAGAAATAGGACTTAACGGGCGCCCAGAGCGGTTAACCTTAAGTCTGGACGGCTCCAGTCCGATATTATGACTGGCGGCGGGCTTTTTGATGCTCTGACGAAGCCCACCAGCGGGTGGTTCCCTGCCCGACTCGCCGCCCTCGACGATGCGGACGATGGAACCCAGACGGCAGCGGCTTGGAAGCGCGGCGCAAGGGTGGCGGGCGGTGGCCTGTGCGGCGGTGGTGTGTTTATTGGGGCAAGCGCTCTCGGCCCAGCAGTACACCTATGAGGAGTACAGCCACAACCAGGGCTTAAAGAACTCGGCGATCAACGTGGTGACCCAGGACCGGGCGGGGTTCCTCTGGGTGGGGACGATGAGCGGGCTCTTCCGTGGGGACGGCTATGAGTTCAAGGAGTTTGGCGAGGCGGCCGGGCTGCCGAGCGCCACCGTCCAATCGATTCTGGAGGACGGCAATGGCCGGCTGTGGGTGGCCACGCGCTATGGGGTGGCTGTGCGCAAGGGGATGAGGTTTGAGCGCGTGCAATTGGGCAGGCCGGTGGAGATCTACGGCCGGAGTTCGCTTGCCCTGGACCGGCTGGGCCGGGTGTATGTCGGGACCGCGCAGGGGCTTTTCAGGGTCAGGGCGGGCGCGGGCGGGGCCAAATACGCGGTGGAGGCGTTGAGCGGGGAGGCGGTGGATGCGGTGTTCTTGGACCGCGGAGGGGCGCTGTGGACCAGCAAGGGCAGGAAGATCTGGAAGCGTGCGGGCGCCAGGCTGACGAGCTTCGGGCAGGCCGCCGGCGTACCGGCGAGCCGCTGGGACGCCTTCCTCGAAGACCGCCGGGGGAACTTGTGGGTGAGGAGTTCCGAGCGGCTGATTGAGTTGAAGTCAGGAGCGGCGCGCTTTGAGGAGCGAGGCGAGGGGTTGCCGGTGTCGGGCTATTTCGGAGCGCTTTACGAAGACACGCTGGGGCGGCTGCTGGTCCCGACCGATGGGGGGTTGGGGATTGGGACCGCGGAGGGCTGGCGGAGGGTGGGTGTGGAGCAGGCTTTGCCGAGCGACACGGTGTCGTGCGCGTTCCAGGACCGCGAGCAGTCGCTGTGGCTGGGGTTGTGGGGCGTGGGGTTGGTGCGAATCCGCGGCTATGGGGCGGTGGAGAGCTGGACGCCGGCCAGCGGTCTGGCCAGCGCCACGGTTGGGGCGCTGCATCAGGATGCCAAGGGGGTGATCTGGGCGGGCACGGATGCCGGGCTGAGCCGGCTCAGCAGCGACGGTTCGAATTGGGTGACATGGGGGCAACCCGACGGACTGGGCAAACTGAAAATCCGCGCCATCGCCGAGACCAGCGGCGGGGCGTTGTGGGTAGGGGCGTTTCCAGGCGGCATTGCCAGGCTTGAGCCCCAGACTGGGCGGGTATCGCTGTTCAGCCCGGCTCGGGGAACCGGGTTCGACAGGGTGAACTCGCTGATCTCCGACGACGAAGGGAGGCTGTGGGTGGCAGCCATGGAGGGGCTGTTCAGGTCGGTTTCGGGCGCCGGGCGGGAGGCGAAGTTTGAAAGAGTCTCGCCGCCGGGCAGCCGGCCGAACGAGGGGTACTTCCGGATGTCGGCGGGGCAGGACGGCTCGGTGTGGGTGACCAGCAGCGGCGGCCTGCTGAGGTGGAGCGGCGGCGTGTGGAGGAGGTTCGGGAAGGCCGACGGGCTGCTGGCCGAGGGGGTGACGCATGTGGCGGTGATGAGAGATGCGAGCGTATGGGTGGCCTACCGGGATCCGCTGGGGGTGACGAGGTTGACGTTTGGGAATGGCGACCAGGTCAATGCGGCTCACTTCCACGGGATTCTGACGTCGCGCAGCACTCTGATCCTCAGGACCGATCGAGCGGGGCGGTTATGGGTTGGCGGCGATGACGGGCTGGATGTGTATGACGGACGGCGCTGGGCGCGGTTCACCCAGGCCGGCGGACTGGTGGGGACCTCCTGCGCGGTGGATGCGTTCCTGGCCGAGGAGGCGGGGCCGGTGTGGATCGGCACCGCGCGCGGGGTGACGCGGATCAAGGATCCGGCGGTATCGCTGTACCCGCCGCGGAAGCCGTTAACGGCGGTGGTGACGCGGGTGGTGATGGGGGGAGGCGAACTCGATCCGGCGTCGGCCGAGGGCGCCGAGGTCGGTTACAGTCATGCCAGCATGACGGCCGGTATGGGCGTGTTGACGTTCAGGGACCGCAAGCCGGTGCGCTTCCGCTACCGTCTGCTGGGCAGCCACGATTCGTGGGTGGATACGGCGGAGCGGGAGGCGCGGTATCCGCGGTTGGCGCCGGGGCGCTACATGTTCGAGTTGACGGCGTATGTGCCCGGCGTGCAGCCGGAGGGGCCGGTGACGAGGCTGGGGTTCCGGGTATTGCCGCCGTTCTGGCGGACCGGATGGTTCACCATGCTGGTGACGGCGGGTTTGGGCGGGCTGGTGTGGGCCGTATATGCCTGGCGGATCAGGCTGCTGACCGGGAGGCGGAGGGCCCTCGAGCAGGCGGTGGCCGAGCGCACCCGGGAGCTGAGCATCGAGAAGGCGCGGGCGGCGGAGGAATCGGAGAAGGCGAAGAAGGCGAACCAGTTTAAAACCGAGTTCCTGGCCCGGATGAGCCACGAGATCCGCACGCCGATCCACGGCGTGATCGGGATGACGGATCTGCTGTTGCTGGGCGGCTTGAAGAAAGAGCAGCGGGAGATGGTGCAGGTGGTCCAGGACAGCGCGGGCGTGCTCATGCATCTTCTGAACGAGGTGTTGGACCTGTCGAAGGTGGAAGCGGGCAAACTGAAACTGGACCGTGCCGTGTTCGATATCCGGGCCGTGGTGAGCGCGGTCTGCGAACTGATGAGGCCGGCGGCCGAGGGCAAGGGGGTGGAACTGAAGCTGGAGATGGCCGAGAGGCGGCTGAAGCTGCTGGGCGACGGCCACAGGGTGCATCAGGTGGTGATGAACCTGTTGTCCAACGCGGTCAAGTTCACCGTGGCCGGTTCGGTGACGGTGAGGGCCAACTGGGTCGAAAGGGAAGGGCTGGCCGGGGTGTTGCGGCTGGAGGTGATCGACACGGGGGCGGGGATTCGGCCGGAGCGGATTGGCGAGTTGTTTCTGCCGTTCACGCAGTTGCATGGAGATGGGCGGGATCAGAGCGCGGGGACCGGGTTGGGCCTGACGATCGCCAAGGCGCTGGTGGAGGCGATGGGGGGCGGCATTGCCGTCGAAAGCAAGCTCGGACGCGGCACGGCCTTTACCGTGGAGTTGCCGCTGGAGAGGGTGAAGGAACAGGAGCGCGGAGAGGCGAACGGGCAGCAAGCCGGCCCCGCGGCGGTGGATGGAGAAGGCGAGGCCGAACAGCAGGCGCCGCGCCTGAAAGTGCTGGTGGCCGAGGACAATGCCGTGAACCAGCGGATCATCGTGAAGATGCTGGAGGCGCTCGGCCATGAGGCGCGGCTGGTGGACAACGGCGCCGAGGCGGTGAAGGCTGTGGAGGCGTGCGACTACGGCCTGGTGCTGATGGACTTCCGCATGCCGGTGATGGATGGCTTGGAGGCGGCGCGCAGGATCAGGGCTACGGCGAAGGGCGCGGCGTTGCCGATCATCGGGCTTTCGGCGAATGTCTTTGAATCGGACCGGGCGGCCTGCCAGGATGCGGGCATGGACGGATTTCTGGGCAAGCCGCTGCATCTGGAGGATCTGCGGCGGTGTCTGGCTGGCCTGGGCGGGACTAATGCGCCAGGGCGTTGAACAGCATCTTGAGGGTGAGGTAGCTTTGGGCGCGGTATTGGGGGCGGAAGCCGAACAGGATCGCCCGGCCGCGTCCGAGGGCGGCATCGACCAGGGCGGATTTCCCGGCGACGTGTTTTTCCCCAAGCAGCCAGCCCGAGGCGAGCACACCGGCTGACTTGTAGGTGACGATGCCGCGCGCCGCGCCCGCGGCTTCGAAGGCGGGGCTGGATTCCATCCACACGCTGAATTCGCGAGGCAGGCCGAGGGCGAGGGGCGAGGCCGGGTCGATCGAAACGTTGAGCAACGAACCGGGGCAATAAAAATCACGGCTGGCGACGCCGGCCAGGATGTTTCTGGCCGCCACGCCGAGTTGCTCGATCGCGTATTCCGACGAAGCGTTGAGAAACACCAGTTTTCCGCCGGATTCGGCGAACTCCTTGAGGGCGGCGGCGCCTTCCGGGCCGAGGCCGCCGAGATACTCGGCGGGCATCGAACCCTGGCGATAGCCGTTGTGGATGGTCTGAGGCGCCTGGTCCGGGAAGACGATGACGTCGAAGCTGTCGCCGAGGCGGCCCTGGCGGATGCGCGCGTTCGGGACGCTTGAATAGTCCCAGTTGAACTGTTCAAGTATCCACCGGGTCCAGCCCTCGTCCATGCTGGGCACGAAGCTGCGGTAGAGCCCGACGCGGGGCTTGCGGAGAGCCTGGAAGCCGGCCTGGGCGCGTCCGATCAAGAACTCGCCGGTGGTGAGGTTGCGATAGACGGCGCGGCCGGATTTCCAGGCGGCGTTGACCTCGCGCCAGGATGTTGAATCCGAAGCGGCCAGCCTGGCCGCGGCGGCCGGGGGCGCCGTGAAGGCGAACGTGCGGGCGGGTTCGGTGCGCGCGGCGAGTTCTGAAATGACCTGATCCGCTTCGACGCCCATCAGCAGCGGCAGCGTATGGGCGGTGACGTCGTAGGGGCGCTTGGGCGGGCCGCCGGGGTACAGGCGCAGGTCGGGGTAGTTCTGCTTCTCGAGAAGCGTCTTGGCGAAGGCCGAGAACGGTTGCGTCATGCGCACGACATACGAGCCGGCGGGGTACTGCTTGCCCTGGGCGGTAAACTCCGCGGTGGCGCGTTCGATCTCCACGGCCCCGAAGGCCAGGGTTTCCAGCAGATGTCTGGCGGCTCCGGGGTCGGCCTGTGAAAGCGGCAGGACGAAAGCCGCGGGCGAAGTGCGCGAGGCGGCGCGGGCGAGCATGGCGTGGAAGTTGCGCAAAAACGCCGCCCGGCGATCGGCGGCAACTGTGAGCAGGCTCTGCATGGCGACAAGCTGATCGTCGACGATGTCGCGCAGACGCCAGGGTCCGCCGGTCCAGGGTTCGATATGGTTCCAGGTGCGCTCGCGGGCGCTATAGCCCTGCGACGTTGTGGAAAGCTGGTCTGCCCGGATGTTGACGGCGGTGGCGATCCGGACGCTGGCCGATTCAGTCAGGATGCGGATGCCGCCGTGGTAGCTCTGATAATGGCGTGCGGGGGTCCAGAAATCGTACATTGCGTTGACGGCGACTCCCTGGCGGCCCGAGGCCGTCAGGTCCGCGGCCATGGTCGCGCCGAGCATGTTCGCCTGCTGGATGATGAGCGGATCGACGTTGGGCTCAATCGGGTCCATATAGGGAGGGACCCAGATGCGGGCGGCCGTTGGACCCATCTGATGAAGGTCGTAGACGATCTGCGGGTGCCAGCGGTTGTGGAGCTGGCTGACGACGGCCCGGGTTTCGGCCTGCGAGAAGATGTACCAGTCGCGGTTGTTGTCGTGGCCGGTGTATTTCTGATACAGCTCCGGCGGGGATGTGCCCTCGTAGGGCGTGCCCAGCGTCTTGCGGTACCACGACGTCACCATCTCCAGCCCGTCCGGGTTGATCGACGGCGCCAGGATCACAATCGTGTTGTCCAGAATGTTGCGAACCGCCGGGTCGCTGGATGTCGCCAGGCGGTGCGCGTACTCGATCGCCGCGTGCGAACTCGCCACCTCCGTCGCGTGGATCGAACACGTGATCAGCACGATCGTCTTGCCTTCGGCGATCAACTTCGCCGTCTCGGCCGACGACAGCTTCCGCGGATCGGCCAGCCGCTTCTGGATCTGCCGGTACTGCTCCAGCCGCCCCAGCGTCGCCGGCGAGCTGATGTAAGCCGCGATCAGCGGCCGTCCCTCGGTCGATTTGCCGAACTCAACCACCTGCACCCGCGGGCTGGCGGCGTCGAGTTGCTTGAAATAGCCGACGACCTTGGCCCATTCGAGAGTCGATTTGTCGGCGCCCATGCGGTGCCCGAAAAACTGCTCCGGCACGGGCTGCGCGGCGGCGCCCAGCGCG
Organism: Candidatus Solibacter sp.; assembly: GCA_013822245.1. Classification (GTDB taxonomy): domain Bacteria; phylum Acidobacteriota; class Terriglobia; order Bryobacterales; family Bryobacteraceae; genus PNKE01. The sequence goes on along the minus strand of PNKE01000058.1, from coordinate 6,514 downwards.
GACGCCGCGAGCAGAAATAGGATTCTCCTGGTCATCGCGTGCCGATTCGCGCCTACGGCCGGGCCAGTTCGCGCCACAGCGCCGCGTAGAAGCGCATGAACCGCTCGGGTTCCTTGCTCTCGGCGCACTCCATCAGCATGTAGCGGTCGTACTTCGACGCCCGCAGCAACTGAAAAAGTTCCCGCCACGGATACGCCTGGTTGGCCAGTTCATTGATGTGGCAGCTCTTAATCCAGGGCCGCAGCAGATCGAAGCTCGGCTTGATGCTGGCGTTGACAATGTCGGCCGGGTTCGAGTTCCAGCAGAGGCCGACTGCGCGGTGGTTCGCCGCCTTCATGATGGCGGCGCAGACCGGCGGCGCCTGGGTGTCGCGGCCGTGGACCTCGAGCCAGATTTCCACGCCCCGGACCTCGGCGTAGTCGCCGCATTCCTTCAGCGCGACTCCGATATTCCTGATCGTCTCCTCGCGCGAAACCCCCTGCGGGAACCCGTTCGGCCTCACCTTCACGCCCATCGCCCCCGTGTCCTTCGCCAGGTCCACCCACTGCTTGGTCTCTTCGATGTTCTTGCGCCTCACCGCCGGATCGGCCGCATGGTATTCGCATGTCGAGCCATAGCCAACAAGCTTCACCTTGGATTGCGCGAAACGCTCCTTTACCTTCTGGCGTTCGGCGACGCCAAGCGACGGTTCCACGCCGTGCTTGTGCGTCGTCCGCAGCTCGACGCCGCTGAAACCGGCCTGCTCCAGCTTCGTGATGATCGTCTCCAGATCCCAGTCCTTCAATACGTTGTAGGTAACCGAGCCGAGCTTCATGGTGGTGCGAGTCCTTTCCTGGGCAGTATATCGCTAGGCGGGTTCCGCGCTGGGTTCGTCCGGCTCGGGGATGAGTTCGTGGCCCTCCCATTTCGCCACCACCGCCGTGGCCAGGCAGTTGCCAAGAAGGTTCACCGAGGTGCGGGCCATGTCCATGAGGGTGTCGACGCCCAGAATGACGGCGACGCCTTCCAGTGGGAGGTTGAAGGTGGACAAGGTGGCTGCGAGGATGATGAGCGAAGCGCGGGGGACCGCGGCCACGCCCTTGGACGTCAGCATGAGGGTGGTGATCATGGTGAGCTGCTGGGTGAGCGTCATTTCGACGCCCGCCGCCTGGGCAACGAAGACGGAGGCCAGGGCGAGATAGAGGGTCGAGCCGTCGAGGTTCAGGCTGTAGCCAGCCGGCAGAACGAAGCCGACGATGTGGGGCGGGACGCCGAACTTCTCCATGTTCCTCATGGCGAGGGGGAAAGCAGCTTCGCTGGAGGCCGTGGAGAAGGCCAGGAAGTAGGGATCCTTGACGGCGCGAATAAAGCGCATCAATGGGATTCGGAACATGACCACGACGATGCCGAGGATGATGATGACATAGGCGGCCAGCGCGACATAGAGAGCGCCGATCAGCTTGCCCAGCCCGAACAGCACGCCTATGCCTTTGGCTCCGATCACGGAGGCGACTGCGCCCCCGACCCCCAGCGGGGCGAGAAACATCACATACCGCGTGTACTCGAACATCACATCGCCCAGTGACCGGCAGAAGTCGACCACCGGCCTCGCCCTGTCACCCATCGCGATGCAGGCCGTGCCGAACAGAAAGCAGAACACCACGAGTTGAAGGGTTTCGTTCTTCGCCATGGCATCGATGACGCTGGCGGGAGTGGCGCTTTCAAGCACGCCCTTGAAGCTGGTCTTGCCTTCGGGCAGTTCGGTCTGGACGCCGCGGTCGATCGTGACGCCGTCGCCGGGGCGGAAGTAGTTGGCCGACATAAGGGCCAGCACCAGGGCGCCGACGGTGGTGACGTTGAAGTAGATGAGCGACTTCAGTCCAACACGGCCCATGGCTTTGGCTGAACCGCTTCCGGCGATGCCGAAGACAAGGGTGGCGAACAGCAAGGGCGCGATGATGGACTTGATCAACCGCAGGAAGATGGTGCTGAGGATTTCGAGTTCCTTGCCGAAATCGGGGAAGTAGTGCCCGATGGCGACACCGGCGGCCATGGCGATAAAGATCCACTGGGTCAGCGAGATTTTCTTCAGGTATTTCAACGTTCACCCCATTTGAGTTTTTGACGCAGGACATCGAAGAACAGCATCCGGGGGGGCCGGATGAGACTCAGCGAGTGCCGGGAACTGCGGCAGATCACGCGGTCCTGTTCCTTCATCGGCTCGCCCACCTGCCCGTCGATGGTCAGGTACGCGTCGCCGTCGGCGGCGAGATTGAGGATCTGAATCACGCTTGAATCCGAAACGATCACCGGCCGGTTGGTCAGCGTGTGCGGGCAGATCGGCGTGATGCACAGCGCCCCCACCGACGGAAACACGATCGGCCCGCCCGCCGACAGCGAATACGCCGTCGATCCCGTCGGCGTCGCCACGATCAGCCCGTCGGCCTTGTACCGGCAGACGAAGTGGGCGTCGACGTTGCAGACCAGATCCATCATCCGGGCGATGTGGGCCTTGGTGATCACGATGTCGTTGAGGGCCTCGTAGTGCGAGATCACTTCCCCGCCCCGCTGGAGCTCGCAACTCAACATCCGCCGTTTCGCGATGCGGTGCTCGGTATGCAATGCGCGTTCGAGTTCGGGGAACAGCTCGTCGGTGGAGATGGCCGTGAGGAAGCCAAGGCCGCCCAGATTCACGGCCAGCAGGGGCGTCTCCTTGCCGCCGATGGCGCGCGCGGCGCTCAACAGCGTTCCGTCGCCGCCGAGAACGATGACGAGCTGGCAGCCCTCCGGCACCTCGTCGCGCGACAGACCGTCGGAGCGGCCGGCGTAGGCGGCTGTGACCGGGTCAACGCGCAGCGTGATGCCCCGGGCTTCAAGCCACGTGAGCAGTGCCGGGACCAGCGTGCGGGCCTCGCGGGCGTCAGGCTTGGAGATCACTCCGACTGTCCGGATCGAATCCATATAGCAGATACTCTAAGTTGCCCCCGGCTCCGGCGATAGGGCTGCAAATTATACTCGTCTCGAACCCAAGCGCGGCGGCCGCTGACTGAACTCGCGCGCACGCCGCCTGCCTCACCGCCTCGTCGCGCACGATCCCGCCCTTGCCCACATCCTCCCGCCGCGCCTCGAACTGCGGTTTCACCAAAACCACCATCCGCCGCGGCGGCGCAAGCAGTCGCGCAATCACGGGAATGATGAGTGTAGCACTGATGAAGCTCACGTCACAGCACGCAAAACCCGCCGCCTCGCCCAGCAGCGACGGCTCCACGTACCGCGCGTTCACGTTCTCATGCACCACCACCCGCGCATCCGTCCGCAACTTCCAATGCAACTGCCCCCGCCCCACGTCCACCGCGTGCACCCGCGCCGCGCCCCGCTGCAGCAGGCAGTCCGTGAATCCCCCCGTCGACGCCCCGATGTCGGCGCACACCAGCCCCGTGACATCAATCCCGAAACCGTCCAGCGCCCCGGCCAGTTTGTACCCCCCGCGGCTCACATACGGCAACCTCTCCAGCACTTCCACCGCCGCATCCCCGGCCACGCCCGCGCCCGCCTTGTCCATTCTCTGTCCGCCCACCAGAACCTGGCCCGCGAGAATCAGCGCCTTGGCTTTCTCGCGGCTCTCCACCATGCCGCGATCCAGCAGCAACTGGTCCAGGCGCCGCCGCAATGGCTTCATGGCTTTACTTCGAACGGTCCACGATCAGGTCGGCCAGTTCGTGCAGCCGGCCGGCGTTTGCGCCGAACCCCTCCAGGCACGCGTGCGCCGCCACGCGCTCCTGCTCGGCCATGCGGCGGGAAGCCTCGATTCCATGGACCGCCGGGAAAGTGATCTTCTGCTGGGCCGCGTCCTTGCCCGCCGTCTTGCCCAGTTGTTCGGAGGTTTGCAGCACATCAAGCAGGTCATCGACAATCTGGAACGCCAGTCCAACGTGTTCACCGTACCGGCTCAGGGCGTCCAGTTCTTCCTCGTCCGCGCCCGCGTGGATCGCCCCCATCCGCACGCTGGCTCGCAACAGCGCGCCCGTCTTGGCCCGGTGTATCCGTTCCAGCAGCTCCGCGGTTGCCGGCTGCCGCTCGCCCTCAATGTCGTGCACCTGGCCCGCGATCATGCCGCCCACCGTGCCCGAGGCGGTGGCGAGTTCCGAAACCAGCCGCGCGTCGCCCAACCCGCCCAGCACCACGAACGCGTGCGTCAGCAGCGCGTCGCCGGCCAGGATCGCCATCGCTTCGCCGAATACCTTATGGCTCGTCGGCCGCCCGCGCCTCAAATCGTCGTTGTCCAGCGCCGGCAGGTCGTCGTGGATCAACGAATAGGTGTGGATCATCTCCAGCGCGCAGGCGACATCCATAATGCCATCCGGCTCGCCCCCGCCGACGGCTCTGGCGGCTTCTATGCACAACACCGGCCTCACTCGTTTGCCGCCGGCGAACAGGCTGTAGCGCATCGCCTTGTGGATCGTCTCCGGCGGCTGCGTCTCCGGCGGGACCAGGCCGTCGAGGCTCTCCCCAACCCGGCGCGACAACTGCTCGATATACTCGCCGATCGTGACCGCCGCCAGGCTCATTCTTCCTCCGGCGTAAACGCCTGGGCCACCTCGGAGCCGGCTTGTTTCATCAGCATCTCGACCCGCGCCTCAGCCTCCTCCAGAAGCTTTCTGCACGCCGCGCTCACCCGCATCCCCTCTTCGAATAGCTGGACCGCTCCATCGAGCGTCTCCTCGCCCGACTCCAGTCGCTTCACGATCGCCTCCAACGCGACCAGACTCTCCTCGATACCCGGCTGCGCGGGTTCGGCTGCGGGGATGGGCTGCTTGGCCATTGGATCTATTCTACCTGCTGCCCTCCGCCTTCCGGTACTCGGGCTGTTGCCGCTTCTCCGCCCGGAAGCAGCAGTTGCTCCTGGATGTCCGGCGCCTGGTGAAGCGGATTCATCGGTTGGGCCGCTCGTGGGCGCGCCATGCGTCCCCGGCGCGCGATATCGGCGTCATCTCGCGCCTCGCCGCGCGCCGCAACTGGCGGATCGGAAGCGCCATGCGATTCTGTTGGTTTCTTCTGGCGCCCCCATCATTGCCATCGCCGGGGAGCCGGGGCCATCGCCGGGGAGCCGGGGCCATCGCCGGGGAGCCGGGGCCATCGCCGGGGAGACGGGTTCGTCGCGCCCGGAGGTGATCGCGGTTCGGGCCTCATCGCTGAGCGGTGGCGTGGAGGCCATCCGCCGCCGCCATGCGCGCGGGCGTTCGCGCCGCGTGCTGACAGAAGCGGATTCTGGATACGGCTTTGAAGACTCGGCCGCCCGGCGCCGCCCATTTCAGTGTTCGCACCTTCGCCGTGGCCAAGTGCTGATACCGCCTCGCCCGCTGCCTTCACCCCAACAAGATGAGATCCTGATCCGAAATTCATCGGCCCGCCCGCCCCCCTTTGTTACAATCGGCTTCAGGTACTCACTATGGCGATCAGTCAGGATCTGCTCGATATTCTCGTCTGCCCGGTCTGCAAGGAGTCTGTCACACTCACCCCGGACGGCCGCGGCCTCAAATGCCCCTCGTGCCGCCGCGTCTACCCCGTCCGCGACGACATCCCCGTCATGCTGGTCGACGAGGCCACGATCGAGGACTAACCCTCGACATGGCCCCGGTGCTCGACGAATTGCCGCCCGGCGCGCGGGTCCTGCTTATCCGGCTCCGCTCGCTGGGCGATTGCGTCTTGACCACCCCAGCCATCGCCCTGCTCCACGCCCACCGTCCTGACCTCCAACTCGCCGTCATGGTCGAATCCCGCTTCGCCGGCGTCTACGATTCCAACCCCGCCGTCGCCCAGATCCTGCCCCCCTCGGCCTACCTCGCCTTTTCCCACCGCCCGCAACTCACTTTGAACCTCCATGGCGGGCCGCAGTCAGCGCGCATCACCATGGCGTCGATGGCCCGGCGCCGCGCCGGATTCGCCCATTTTCGCCCCGCCTTCGCCTACAACCTGCGCATTCCCAGGGCGCAGGAGATCCTCGGCGAGGAACGCACCGTCCATACAGCCGAACACGCCGCCAGCGCCGTCTTCTGGCTCGGCGTCCCCAAACAGGACATCCCCCGGGCCTCGCTGTACACGGCACGAAAGGCGCTCGAACGCTCCCCGCGCGCCGTCATCCACCCCTTTGCCTCCGCCCCCGGCAAGGCCTGGCCGGCTGATCGTTTCGCCGCCCTCGCCGCCTGGCTCCGCGACGAAAAGCGCCTCCCCGTCACCATCATCGGCGCCGAGACCGACGACTTCAGCCCCTTCCAATCCTTCGACATCCTGCGCGGGGCCGATTTGAGCGTGCTCAAACGAACTCTCCAGTCCGCCAGCCTGTTTGCCGGCAACGATTCCGGCCCCGCCCATATGGCCGCCGCCTTCGGGTTGAAGGTGGCGGTGCTGTTTGGCGCGCCGGATGCGGTGATCTGGGCGCCGTGGCGGACCGAGTCCGAAGTGATCGTCTCGCCGGAGGGACTCAGCACGGTGACGCTCGAACAGGTTCGTTCGGCGGTCGAACGGCTGGAGGCCC
>PNKE01000020.1 GCA_013822245.1 Candidatus Solibacter sp. | reverse complement strand
GAATAAGAACCCGATATTAGGCATACGGCAGCGGGCGAGCGGGCCAATGACCGCGAAGCCCATATCCATCAAGACTGCTGGTTGTAGATCGGGCGGCTGTGCGTCGAAGGCGGTCGAACTTACCTCGGGAGATCTGCCGCTTGTTCCGGAATCGGAACTGAGGGTCGAGCAATCGGTCCTGACCGTGCGGCAGAAGTCAGCAGAGGGCGTAGTAGTCCGGTAGCGGATGAAGGCTCGAATCGTGATCGCGGGCAGTTGTGCGCGGCTCTCATGGAGGCCATGCGCCGGCCAATCCGCCTCGGTGGAGCTTTCCGGGGGCGGATAGGGTGAAGCCCGAAAGGAACCTGGGAGCGGCGAAGCCTCCATCGGCGAAAGGCGAAACGAAACTCGGCCCCTCGCCGGCTCAAGTCACGGAACCGCCGGATGAGGACCCGCATCTACGGCGGCGTGGGAGGGGCGGAGTTGTGAGACTCCCCCATATCCCGATTTTCGCCGCGGTTGTTATCAAGCCCGGATATGGCCCCCATTGCTCCGTCAGCCCTCCATCGCCGCCAGCACCGCCTGCCCCAGCGCGATCCCGCCGTCGTTGGCCGGCACCCTCTGATGCGTCGCCACCCGGATTCCGCGCGTCTCCAACCCGCTTACCGCCAGCGTCACCAGCAGCGCGTTCTGGAAACACCCGCCCGACAGCGCCACCTGCTTCACGCCCGTCTCCAGCGCCGTCTCGACGATCCAGCCAGCCAGCGATTCATGCAGCATCCGCGCCGACGGCTTCCCGATGAACGCCCCGGCCAACTCCCGCCAGTCGCCTCCCGGCATCGGGACCATTCGGCTCCCGTCCTCCCGCATCGCCTCCGCTTCCATCAACAGTCCCGCCTCGCCCTCGAAGCGGTTGCGCTCCGTGAGTCCGCCAAGATACGCCAGAGCGTCAAAAAAGCGTCCAATTGACGTCGTTTCGACGCAGTTTAGGCGCTTTTCGATCAACTCTCCGTGCGCCGACGGCCTGCCTAGCCCGTGCAGGATGCCCGACGCCGGACGCGAACAGTCCTTCATCGCAGCGTCGCCGCCGGCGAGCAGGAACGGCCGCAGGTGCGCCACCCGCTCGAAGCGGCCGCACTCGGACAGAAACATCTCGCCGCCCCAGATCGTTGCGTCCGTCCCCAACCCCGTTCCGTCCCATGTCACAGCCAGCACCGCGCCCTGCAGTCCGTTCTCGGCGATGCACGACGCCGCGTGCGCATGGTGGTGCTGGATACGGACCACCTCGCACCCAAACGAACCGGCATGGACGGTCGAAAAGTAGTCCGGGTGCAGGTCGCAAGCCGCCAGGTCGGGCTTGAAGCCGTAAAGCCGGCAAAGGTCCTCGATCGTTCTCACAAAGGCGTCACGCGACTCCGGCGAATCGAGATCGCCGATATGCTGCGACACAACCACCTGCCGCCCCACCGCCAGCGCCACCGTGCTCTTCAAATGCCCGCCCAGCGCCAGGACTTTGGGCATCGCCCGGCCTGTCCAGACCGGCAGCGGTGCATAGCCGCGCGCCCGCCTCAGCAGCGTCGTCCGCCCTGCCGTGATCCGCGCCACCGAATCGTCGCACGGCCTCGCCACCGGACGGTCGTGGTCCAGAAAGGCGTCGGCCACCGCGCCCAACCGCGCATGGGCTTCATCGTTGGCGATCGCGATCGGCTCGTCCGACAGGTTGCCGGACGTGCAAACCAGCGGATGCGGAAACGCTTCCATCAGCAGATGGTGCAGCGGCGAATAGGGCAGCATCGCCCCCAGCCACGGCGAACCACGCCGCACGGCCGGAGCCAGTCCGGTCCCGGCCATCGCTTCGAGAAGCACAATCGGCGCCGCCGCCGATGCCAGCAGCGCCGCCTCCTCATCCGAAACCCTGGCGTGCCGCCGCAGTTCATCCATCGACGGCATCATCACCGCGAACGGCTTCCATTCGCGCAGTTTCCTTTCGCGAAGCCGGACGACCGCCGCCTCGTCACGCGCGTCGCACAGCAGTTGATAGCCGCCGATCCCCTTGAGCGCCAGAATCCCGCCCTCGCCCAACAGAGCCGCCGCCGGTCCGACGCTCCCGCTCAACCTCGGCCCGCAGGCCGGGCAGGCCACCGGCTGCGCGTGGAACCGCCGGTCTTGCGGGTCCCCGTACTCCGCCCTGCACGCCGGGCAAAGCTCGAAACCGGCCATAGTCGTGTTCGGGCGGTCGTAGGGGATCGCCTCGATGATTGTGTAGCGCGGCCCGCAGCGGGTGCAGTTGGTGAACGCATACCCGAACCGCCGTTCACCCGTCGTCCGCATCTCGCGCAGGCAATCCGGACAGGTTGCCAGATCCGGCAGCAGCGCCGCCGTCTTGAGTTCGTCTGGCTCGCTGGCCTGGATCTCGAATCCAGCGGCTCCCGAGGGCGCCAGCCACGAAAACTCCTCGGCCAGGATCATCGCCGCCGGCGGCAACTGCGCTCTCATCCGCCGCCGGAATTCGTCCAAATCGACGGCCGCGCCTTCAATCTCGATCAGCGCCCCGGACGAGGTGTTCCGCACCCACCCGGCCAGCCCCATCGAAACCGCCAGATTGTGCACGAACGGCCGGAAGCCCACGCCCTGAAGCGCGCCGGCGAGCGAGATGCGGAGTCTTTTGGGCGCTGAGTCCACGGCAACGGTGATGGTACAACACCGGCTCAGGCCGATTCCCACTCCTCGGCCACCGCCTGGGCCAGTTTCTCCATCGATGCGGCGACTTCAGGCGACGGAGCCGCGCCCCATTCAAACGTCGCCGACTCGATGCCGAAGATCGTCAGCCGCTCCGGCAGCGTCTTCAGCACCGCGCCCAGCCGCAGCGCTTCGCCCAATCCGAATCCATGCGTCGAACAGGACGGCGCGAAACCAGCCGCATCCGCCGGCGGCCCGTCAAAGCGGTGCAAATGGCCCGGCGCCTTCGCGCCCGACACGATCGCGTCCACGATGATCACCCTCGCGTGCGACTTGAAGTAGTCCAACAGCTCAAACGCCTTGCCTGCGATGATCCTGACGGGGATGCCCCGCCGCGCCAGAGTGTCGGCGCAGCAGGCGCCCTGGGCATCGTCGCCGCGGTCGGCGCTGCCCAGACACAGGATGACGGGCTTCGATCTCTTGGACGATATCACTCCGAATCCAGATATACCCTCAGATAGTGCGTCGCGCAAGAGATGCATGGATCATAATTGCGGATCGCCTGCTCGGCCCGCCACGTGATGTCGTCCACCGGCAGGTGGAGGATGCCCGGCAGAAACTCCCAAAGGTCGTCCTCGATCCGCTTCAGGTTCTGCGACGTCGGCGGCACGATCTTCGCTGATTCAATCCTGCCCCCGGCGTCTGTTTCGTAACGGTGATACAGCGTCCCGCGCGGCGCCTCGGTCGCCGCCATACCGCGGCCGGCCTTTGGCTCCACCTCTGTGTGAGGCTCGGACGGAGGAGCGTACTCCGCAATGATCCGCAGCGCCTCCTCGCAGGCGAACATCAGTTCGAGCGACCGCACCAGGATGCTTTTGAACGGGTTCGCCAGCGGCGGTTCGGCATGAAGTTCGCGCGCCAGCATCTTCACCGTGTCCGGCAGCTTCTCGAAGTTCAGGTTATAGCGCGCCACCGGCCCCACCTGATACGATCCCCGCTCCCGCACCACCGAATGCAGGGCGTTGGAGTGTTTCACGTGCTGTTCGAGGAAGACATCCTCAAATTCGCCAACGTCGATATCGATACCCTTGCTCGACACGATCCGCCCTTCGTTGAGCGGATACTCCTCGGGGTGGCACAGCGAAACGAATTCGTAGTCCGGATTGAACTCCGGGAAACCGAACGTCGCCACCAGCTTCGCCCCGGCCTCGGCCGCCTGCAGTCCCCACTCCAGTTCGCTCACCAGCGGTTCGAGTTCCTCGTTTGACGGGACTTTGTGGAACCCGCCCACGCAGGCCGAGATCGGATGGATCTCCCGGCCCCCCAGTACCCGGACGATCTCGTTGCCCAGCTTCTTCAACCGCAGCGCCATCTCCACTTCCGGCTTATGCGTGGCCGCCATCTCAATGACGTCCTGGCAGCCGAGGAAGTCAGGCGCATGCAGGCAGAACACGTGCAGGGCGTGCGATTCGATCCACTCGCCGCAGTAGAAGAGCCTCCGCAGCGCCCGCACCCGCGGATCAATCGTCACGCCCCAGGCGCGCTCGATGGCGTGCGCCGCCGACATCTGGTAGGCGATCGGACAGATGCCGCAGATCCGCGCCGTGATGTCGACCGCCTCCGGCGCCATCCGTCCCCGCAGGAACGCTTCGAACAGCCGCGGCGGTTCGTAGATCCGCACCTGGACGTGCTGCAGTTTGCCGGACTTCACCTTCACATGCAGCGCGCCCTCGCCCTCGACCCTCGCCAGGCAGTCCACCTTGATCGTCATGGCGCCTTGCGCCGGCGACACTGTCGCTTCGCGGCTCATCTCTTCTCCACCTCCTCGCTGGCCTGCCGGAACTGCCAGGCCCAGGCGTTGTAGGTCCGGAAATTGCGCTGAATCTCATCCTTGGTCGAACCATTGCGCAGCATCACCCCGGTCAGCGCCTCGGCGTTGGCGCTCTCCATCGGACCGAAGCAGCCGTAGCAGCCGCGGTTGAACGCCGGGCACAGCGCGCCACATCCGGCCTGCGTCACCGGGCCCAGGCACGGCTCGCCCTGCGCCACCGCGATGCACAGGTTGCCATTTCGTTTGCACTCCATGCACACCGAGTAGGCCGGGATATTCGGCTTGCGGCCGATCAGCGTGGCCGTGATCAGTTCGATCAGATGGTACTTCTGCACCGGGCAGCCGCGGAGTTCGAAATCCACCGGCACGTGTTCGGCGATGGGCGTCGACATCTTCAGTGTCGAGATGAAGTCCGGCTTGGCGTAGACCGTCCTCACCATCTCCGCCGAGTCCTGCCAGTTTCTCAGCGCCTGCACGCCGCCCGCGGTGGCGCAGGCGCCAATTGTGATCAGCGTTTTGGCCGATCTCCTCACCTGCTGGATCCGTTGCGCGTCGTGGTGAGTCGTCACCGAACCTTCGACCAGCGCGATGTCGTAGGGCCCCTTCACCACCTTCCGCGTCGCCTCGGGGAAGTAGCAGATCTCGATGGCGGCGGCCACCGCCAGCAGTTCGTCCTCGCAATCCAGCAGGGAAAGCTGGCATCCGTCGCACGAGGCGAACTTGAAGACCGCGACCTTGGGCTTATATCCGTTAGAGCTCATAAAGGTCCATGTAAGGTTTCACCTGGGGAAAGTTGAAGACCGGGCCGTCCTTGCAGGCGAAGTACGGGCCCAACTGGCAGTGGCCGCAGAAGCCGACGGCGCACCGCATGTTGCGCTCCATTGACAGCCAGATCTGGCGCTCGTCGAAACCTCGCGCCGTGAGGTCCCGGATCGCGTAGCGCATCATGATCTCCGGCCCGCAGAGAATCGTCGCCGTCTCGGAAGGCAGCAGCCGGATGAACTTGAACAGCGTCGTCACCACGCCGACATAGCCCCGCCAGGAGACGCCGCCGTAGTCCACCGTCGTCAGCACCTGCGTGTCGGGCAGCAGGTTCCAGGCAGCCAGTTCCTTCTTGTAGAGGACGTCTTTCGGGCTTCGCGCGCCATAGAGGATCACCAGCCGGTTGAAGTCGCCGCGGTGGCGCAGGATGTGATAAATCGCCGGGCGCAACGGCGCCAGGCCGATGCCGCCGGCGATGAGCAGCACGTTCTTGCCCCGGCATTCGGCCATCGGCCAGGATGTCCCGAACGGCCCGCGAATGCCGGCGCTTTCCCCCTGCTGGCGCGTCACCAGTTGGTAGGTGACCGGTCCGACCGATCGGACCGTGTAGGTCAATTCTCCGGGATGCTCTGGATCTCCCGAAATCGAGATCGGCAGTTCCCCGACGCCGAAGACGTAGAGCATCGAGAACTGCCCTGGACGGAATCCCGCCATGCCGGGCGGCTGCTCCATGCGCAGCGTAAAGGTGTCGTGGGTCTCCTTGTCGACACTGAGCACCTGCGCCGGCAGCGGCTCCATGATGCCTGGCGGGGCGGCGATGAGAGTGGCTGGTTCGCCCGCCGTCACGCCGCGCCTCCTCTGGACGAATAGACGTCCAGCATCTGGAAGCGCGTCGCCCGCAGGCGCTCGGCGACCACCTCCAGAATCCTGCACATCACGAAGTAGCCGAAATCCGTATCGCGCTCGCACTCCGCCTTCAGCCTCACGCCATCAAACGCGACCGCCTTCACCGCCGACAGCGACCGCGCCTGAAACTGCTTGTTGACCTTCTCCATGATGGAAGACCAGCCCAGTTCCTCGCCCTCGCCGACCGTCTGGATGCGCAGCACCCGGCCCGGCATGGCGATCTCCACGGAGATCGTGCCCGACAGGATCAGATAGAAGAAACTCGACGGATCGGCCTCGCGGAAGATGACCTGGTCCGGTTCGAATGTGACCTCGAAGGCCATGCCCATCAACTTGTCCAGGAGAGGCTCCGGAATGCCCTCCAGGAACGGATGCTTGGCCAGTGAAGTGCGAACCCCTGCTGGAATCATGTCGGCAACTCCTTTCAGCTCTGCGATGAGGAGTCGAGCGCGGCGAACTCCTCGGTGATGTCTATACCGGCGGGGCACCATGTGATGCAACGGCCGCAGCCGACGCACCCGGTCTCGCCAAATTGATCCTGCCAGTGGGCCAGCTTGTGCGACAGCCACTGGCGGTAGCGGCTCTTGGTGGACGTCCTGACGCTGCCGCCGTGAATATAGGAAAACGCCTGCGTGAAGCAGGAATCCCACAGCCGCCTGCGCTCGGCATGGGAGAGGTCCGGGCTGGAACTGTCCTTCGTGTTCACGCAGAAGCAGGTCGGGCACGACATTGTGCAGTTGCCGCACGCCAGGCAACGTTTGCCTACAGCATCCCAGCGCCGGTGCTCGAAGTTTCTTAGGATGACCTTTCGGGCCCGCCTATAGTCCACCGAACGGGTCTGCTGGGCCGAGGCCGCTTCGCATTGGGCGTGGCTCGCCTTCACGAAATCGGCCGCCGCCGGCTCCGCCTTGATCTGCGCCAGCATCGCCGCTCCCTTCGTCGAGCCGGCTTCGGCGAGATATTCCCGCCTGCCGTTGACACTCTCGGTGAGCGCGATGTCGAACCCCGATGCCGCTCGCGGACCGGTCTCCATGGATGCGCAGAAACAGGTCTCCGATGAGCGCACGCAATTGGCGGCCACGATGAAGGTCTGCTCGCGCCGGGCTTCGTAGTCCGGGTCTTTGTAGCGGTCCCGAAGCAGTACCCGGTCCAGGCGGGCAATGCCGGCCACGTCGCACGGCCGGATGCCGAACAAAGCCGTCTTCGGCGCCGCCGGCGTGTCCCTGATGATTCTGAACGCCCCGTTCTCCCGCTCGGCGACGGCCAACCGGGCCTCCGGCGCATGCAGATACCGCTTGGGGGACTCGGCCGCCGGACCGGCGCCGAAGATCCGCGCATCAGGCGCGCCGGCCATCCGGTAGCGGCCCGGCGATGTCTCTGAATCGATCCCAGGAGTCAGGTCCGCGGCCGATTCGATCCGCGCCAGCCGCACGGCGGGCCCCGACTTGCGTGGTCCGATGACCTCGTAGCCTTCGCCGCGCAGAAGCTCAATCAGACACGTTAGGCCCGTGTCATCGAACCGGACAGCCTGTTTTTTCATGCCGCACTGAATCCCTATGTGGCGACAGATTAACAGAGAGCAATGCCGAACACAAGGGTTTCAGATATGAAGCTCCGAATTCGATGCGGCGGCCCCCGACAGCCCGCGGCGGCGAAGGAGAGGCCCTCATATCGTCTGACTCTTATCCGGTGGAGCGGGATGGCGCCGCGGCTCGAGCGTTGATCGCCTGTATTCTGGGAGTGGAGGCTGATGCACCCGCATGATCGCTGAACTGACCGTCGCCGCCGCGCTTGCCCAGTGCGTCCCGATGCGCTGGCCCGCGGGCTGGGCCGCGGCGGACCTTGCGCGCCTCGAAGGCACTGTCTTCAACTGCGTGGTGGCCGAGCGCGCGGAAGGCCACAAAGAACTTGTCGAGGCGGCGAAGGCGAGAGGCATTCTGGTGGCGGCGGTGAAGGGCAGCGCGGCGGAGAAGACGGGCGGCGCGGGCGCCGGCGTTGTTGAGATCAGGCAGAGGGGGGAACTGTTCAGCGGCGCCGAGGATGTTCTCGCGACCGGACAGGGGCTGTGGCCCGGCATCAGGGTAGAGAAAGACGGCAAGGCGGAGGCGCGGCCGACGGGCGGGCCGTGGGTGGAGACCAATACGGGCTTCCTGCGCTACGCGCGGGCGGCGGCGCCTGGGAAGGCGGTATGGATCGCCAACCGCGCGCCGGCGGGCCTGGTGTTGGACGGCAAGAAACACGTTCATGCGCTGGCCGATGCGGCATCGAATGGCGGGCGCTGGGTGGTGGATCTGGAAGCGGCGCTGGCGAAGGGGATCAAAGAGGGCGACAAGCGGGCGCTGGCCGATTGGGAACGGATCGCGGCGGTGGCGCGGTTCTACGAGACGCACCGGCGGTTCCGCGAATGGGCCGACGGAGGCGGGTTGGCGCTGGTGGAAGACGAACGCATGGGCGCGCTGCTTTCGGGCGGGATCATGGACATGATCGTGGCCAAGCATATCCCGGTGCGAACGGTGAAGCCGGACCAACTGGCCGAGGCGCCGGGGCTGGGGCTGAGGATGATCCTGAACGTGGATCCGTCGCTGCTGAGCGAAGAGCAGACGGGGCAGGTGCGGGCGGTGGCGCGGGCCGGTGCGACGCTGGTGAACGGGCCGCCGGGATGGAAGATGACACTGCCCGAAGGCGGCTCGATCGTGTTCGGCGAAGAGCAACTGAAGCAGTTGGACGGCATCTGGCGCGAGGTGAACGGATTGATCGGGCGGCGCAATTTCGGCATGCGGGTGTTCGGCGCGCCGGGGATGCTGTCGAATCTGAAAGTGTCAGCCGACGGGCGGCAGGCGGCGGTTCACCTGGTGAATTACACGGACTATCCGGTGGAGTCGATCACCGTGCAGACGACGGAGAAGTGGGCGTCGGCGCGGCTGTTGACGCCGCGCGGCGAGCGGGCGCTGGAACTCTACGCGGGCGACGAAGGGATGGCGTTCGACATCGACAGGGTGGAAGACGTGGCGATCATCGTTCTCGAAGCGGCTCAGCCGAAGCGGTAGAGGGCATCGCCGAGTTTGACGCCGCGGATGTCGATGTTCGACAGATCGGCCGAGCCGACGCCGAGGCGCTCGGCTTCAAGCAGCATGTTGTCAGAAGCCTTGAACGGGCCCTGGCCGCGCGGGGCGCGGGGATCGTAGCCCATCAGGGCGGTGGCGGCGGCGTCGGTGGAGACGGGGTTTGTGCCGAGGATCAACAGGCCGGGCTGGACAAGGCGGATGCCGGGGTTCCAGGGGCCCTCGCCGCCGGCGATGGTTTCGATGCCGTCGATGAAAGAGATGTCGATGGGCCGGGCGGCGCAGAGTTCGGCGACGATGCGGGGCATGCGGCGGCCGGGGTCGCGGGGGGAGGCGGGGTCGAGTTCCTGGGGAGCGGATTTCGACGGGCCGCGCTTGCCGAAGTGGCAGACATCGACGCGGCCTTTCTCGGGCGATTCGTTGGGCGCGGCGGGGCCTGAGTCGTCGCCATAGATCGATGCGGGGGTGATGCCGAAGATGTTCTTCATGGCGAGGGTGACGCCGGTGGTCTCGTGGTTTTTGAGTTTGGCCATGGAGACGAAGACGTCGGTGTCGCGATAGACGGGGTGGAGGTCGTAGGCGGGGAAGATGGACGGGGCGCCGGGGACGCGGAAGCGGGCGTAGTCTTTCGCGCCGGCCAGGGCATTGGTGTTGATGAGTTCGCAGTCCGGCGCGGCGGCGCGCAGCAGGCGGAGGTTCCAGCCGGATTCGAGGAGGTATTCGTTGAGAGGGCCGGCGGTGGCCCAGCAGGATTCGACGAAGCGGATGCGGCGGGCGCCGGCGTTGTGGAGGACGTGGGCGAGGGCGGCGGCGGTGCGGGGGTGGGTGTAGTGGGTGACGCCGAGCGGGCGGCCCTGGATGCGCAATGCCGGGCTGCCGGTGAGGTTGAGTTTGACGGTGACAGTCTTGCCGGAGACCAGGCGCGCGGCGCCGCCGATTGAATCGAACATGGAGGCGATGAGGGCGGTGAGGTCATCGTCGTAGGAGCGGCAGATGCGGACGGCGACCGGTGTTGGCGCGGGGATGGAGGCCAAGGGGGCGACGGCCAGAGCGCCCAGAAGCTCGCGGCGGGTCATGTTTTTAGTGTACCGGAGATCCATGGAACGGAACGGATTGTGGGGCGCGGTCCTGGTACTGGGGTGGTGGGCAATACCAGGATTGTTGTGGCGCGAGATGCGGGCGAGCATGGGGCGTACCATGAACAACGCGTTGATGATCCTTCTGATGACCGCCGGGCTGGCTGCTGCTGCTGGCGACGGGCGCTATGAGGCCAGGAGCTATGGGGCGGGCGGCGGGGGTGCGACCGACGACACGGCGGCGCTGCAGGCGGCGATCCGGGCGGCTGAGGCCCATGGCGGAGGGCGTGTGGAGATCGGGCCGGGAAGGTATGTGATCACGTCTGCGCTGTTGGTGCGGGGGCGGGTGTGGATTGAAGGCGCGGGTCCGGATCTGACGTTTATCGTGAACCGGGGCGGCGGCAATGCGGTGGTGTTTGACTTTCGCGGTCTGGGCGGCGCGTTGACGCGTGGCGCGGGGATGCGGGGGATGTCGGTGGTGGCGGGCGATGTGGAGTCGCTTTCAAAGGACGGAAGCGGCGGCGCGGGCGTTGAGGTGAGGGAGGCGAACCACCAGTTCAAGATGAGCGATGTGATTGTGAAGAACCATGCCGTGGGTATTGCGCTGGAGGAGTGCTGGTATGCGCATGTGGATTCAACGACGGTGTGGGCGGCGCGGACGGCGGGCATTCGGGTGCGGGGCGGGGGGAGCAACAAGGTGACCAACTCGACGATTTCCAATCAGTCGACCAGCGGCTCGGAGGACGAGCGCAGCGCGGGGCTGTGGTATGTGAGCGGCGGCGGGCTGGATGTGGCGAACGTTCACGCGCTGGAGTTTGGCTTCGGGCTGCTGATTCAGCCGGGCGCGGAGCAGGCGGCGTTGTATGGGTCGTTCACGCAGTTTTCGGGTGACACGAACCGGCTGGGCGGATGTGTCGTGGATGGCTCGGCGTGGGGCGCGAAGGTGTATTCGATGCGGTTCACGAATTCTTGGTGCGCGTATAACGGATTCTCCGGAGGGCAGTTTTCGAAGGGCGGGGCTGGGCTGCATGTGCGGGGCGCGGGCGTTGACACGGTGATCTTCACCGGCGGCGCGCTGAGGGAGAACGGCGGTCACGGGGCGTGGGTCGAGGGCGGAACGAACATCATCATCTCGAACAATGAAGTGACGGCGAACAGCAATGCGCAGCGGCTGGGCTATGCCGGCGTGATGATCGACAAAGGCGTTTCGGGCGTGCAGGTACAGGGCAACCGGATCGGCCGGTTCGCGACGGTGCAGGAAGGCTACACGGCCTGCGGGATCGCGCTTGGCGATGGGGCCGAGCAGTTGATGATTCTGGGCAACGATCTGAGGGGGAACGTGACGCCGTTCTGCGGGTCCGCGGCATCGAACGCGACACGCCGGATCGCCGACAACATGCCGGCTTCGCTCTAATCGAATAGCCCTGCTAACCTGGAAGGCGGATCGAGCCGGGAGGCAGCGATGATCGAGACGGGACTTCGTTCAAAAACGGTTGTGGTGACCGGCGCGGCGTCGGGCATAGGGCGGGCCACGGCCGGGAGGTTTGCGCGGGAAGGCGCGCGGGTGGCGGGTTGGGACGTGCAGGGCGACGCGGCGGCGTTTGAGGCCGGGATGGCGGAGGCGGGCGGCGAAGGCGTTCTGATGAACGTTGATGTCACCTGCACGGCAGCGGTGAACGAAGCGGCCGAGAAGGTGGCGGGGCACTGGGGCGGGATCGATGTGCTGGTGAACAATGCCGGGATCCTGCGCGACGGGATGCTGGTGAAGCATAAGGATGGCGCGGTGCAGTCGGTGATGACGGACGAGCAGTTTGACTCGGTCATCAGCGTGAATCTGCGCGGGGTGTTTGCCTGCACGCGGGCGGTTGTGCCGGGGATGATTGCGCGGGGCGGCGGGGTGGTTCTGAACGCGTCGTCGGTGGTGGGGCTGTATGGAAATTTCGGCCAAACCAACTACATTGCGACCAAGGCCGGGGTGATCGGGATGACGAAAGTCTGGGCGAGGGAACTGGGGCGGCATGGGATCCGGGTGAATGCCGTCGCGCCGGGTTTCATCGCCACCGAGATTCTGGCGGCGATGCCGCAGAAGGTGCTGGACGCTATGACGTCGCGCACGCCGCTTGGGCGGATGGGGCGGCCGGAGGAGATCGCCGAGGCGTATGTGTGGCTGGCTTCGGATGCGGCGTCGTTCGTCACCGGGACGGTGCTGAGCGTGGATGGCGGCGTGGTGACGGGGACATAACAGGAGAGCGGCGATGAAGAAGATCTACATTGCGGCGTATCACCAATCCGAATTCGGAAAGCTGATGGGCATGACCACGCCGGCGATTGTGCGGGCGGCCGTGGAAGGCGCATGCGGAGAGATCGGCGTGCAGGCGAGCGAGATTGGCACGGCGTCGATTGGCGCGGCGTGCGGGTTCACGCTGAACGGGCAGGGGTTGCTGGCCGGGTTGATCGCCGATGTCGAGGGCATGGCGGGCAAGCCGATCGAGGCGGTGGAGAACGCTTGCGCGTCGGGCGGGCAGGCCGTGGTGTCGGTGATTCAGAAGCTGCAACTGGGATTGGCGGAGACCGGCATTGCGGTGGGCTATGAGAAGATGCGCGGTGCGGACGGCAAGATGGACGGGAAGTTGATCGGCGAGGTGCTGGGTTACTTTTCGCATCCCGATGATCGCGAGGGCAAGACGTTTGTGTTTCCCCATATCTTCGCCGAGGTGATGCGGGATTACATGGGCGAGCATGGGGAGACGGAGGCCGGCCTGGCGGCGGTCGCCGTGCAGGAGTATGCGAATGCGCGGCTGAATCCGAAGGCTCAAATGCGAAAGGCGAGCGTCACGCTGGAACAGGCTCTGGCGATCGAGGGCATCAATAGGTATGTCGTCGACGGGCTGCCGCTGAAGACGTATGACTGCTCGCAGATCACGGACGGGTATGCGGCGTTGATCGTGGCGACGGAAGAGGGGTTGGCGCGGCTGGGCGTGAAACGGGCCGATGCGGTGGAGGTGGCGGGTTGGGGTCAGGCGACCGATCCGCTGTCGCGCGTGGGGCGCGACGTGTTGAGGCCGGCGGGGGCGTACAGGGCGATGAATGTGGCGTATGCGATGGCGGGGTTGACGGCCGCGGATGTGAATGTGGCCGAGGTGCACGATTGCTTCACGGTGATGGGGGCGATCGGGACGGAGGTGATTGGGAAGGCGGAGATTGGCAAGGGGGCGAGGTATTGGGTGGAGGGCAAGGCGGCGGTGGATGGGGAGTGTGGGATCAATACGTCGGGCGGGTTGATCGCGAAGGGCCATCCGGTGGGGGCGACGGGGGTGGCGATGATCGGGTGGGCGGCGATGCAGTTGATGGGACGGGCGCCGGAGGGTCTGCAAGTGAATGGTGCGAGGGCGGCGGCGACGTTCAATATCGGCGGGCCGATCTGTGCGTCGGTGTGTACGGTGCTGAAGGCGGGGTAGATTTACTCTTCCTTGAGGGAACGTTCCATGAGGTCGCGCAGCGCGGCCTTGGGCGATTTGTCCTGATAGAGCACGGCGTGCATCTGCGCGGCGATGGGGACTTCGACGCGCAAACGCGCGGCGAGGGCGACGGCGGCCGAGGTGGTCTGGACGCCTTCGGCGACCATGCGCATGCCGCCGAGGATTTCAGAGAGCGGCTTGCCCTGGCCGAGTTGATAGCCGACGGTGCGGTTGCGGGAGAGTTCGCCGTTGCAGGTGAGGACGAGGTCGCCGAGGCCGGCGAGTCCGGCGAGGGTGCGGGCGCTGCCTCCGGCGGCGATGGCGAGGCGGGTGATTTCGGCGAGTCCGCGGGTGATGAGAGCGGCCATGGTATTGGCGCCGAGGCCGAGTCCGGCGCAGACGCCGGCGGCGATGGCGATGACGTTTTTGAGCGCGGCGCCGATTTCGACGCCGACGGGGTCGGAGTTGGTATAGAGGCGGAACGACGGGCCGGCGAAGCGGTGCTGGATGGTGCGGGCGAGATCGGCGTCGATGGAAGAGATGACGATGGCGGCGGGTTCGCCGCGGGCGATTTCGCGGGCGAAGGTGGGTCCGCTCAAGACGCCGATGCGGGCTTCGAAGCGGGGCTTGAGCACGTCGCGGATGACTTCGGAGATGCGCAGCAGGGAGTCTGGTTCGAGGCCCTTGGTGGCGCTGACGAAGAGCATGTCGGGCGCGGCGTGAGGGGCGAGTTGGGTGTAGATGGAACGTGCGTGGTGGGAGGGCATGACGCCGAGAACGGTTTCGGCGGCGTCGACGGCCCAGCCCAGGCGTGTGCCGGCTTCGATGGCGGCGGGGAGTTTGAAGCCGGGCAGGAAGAGGTCGTTGATGCGGGTGCGGTTGATGGTGTCGGCGAGGTAGGGTTCGAAGACCCAGAGGCGCACGCTGTCGTACTTGGGGGCGAGCGCAAGGGCAAGGGCGGTTCCCCAACTGCCTCCGCCGATGATGGCGAGGCGGCTCACTTTTTCCCTCCGAAGCGGAAGACGTTTTCCGTGCCGGCGCGGAGGCGCGCGATGTTGGCGCTGTGGCGCCACACGATGAAGAAGCCGCAGAAGGCGCCGGCCAGCATCACCTGCCAACGGGGATGGTAGAGCAGCCAGACGGCGAGCGGGAACAGAGCGGCGCCGAGGATGGAGCCGAGCGAGATGAAGCGTGTTCTGGCGACGGCCAGGACGAAGATGACGACCACGGCGAGCAGCGCCAGCGGCGCAAGCGCCAGCGCCACGCCGACGAAGCTGGCAACGGCCTTGCCGCCCTGGAACTTGAGGAAGACGGGGAAGGCGTGTCCGAGGACGACGGCGACGCCGGCGGCGGCCATCCAGGCGGGGTCGTTGTTCACGAGGCGGCCCATCATCCAGACGGCGAACAAGCCCTTGGCGATATCGAGCAGCAGCGTAAGGACGCCGAAGGCGCGGCCGGTGGTGCGCAGGACATTGGTTGCGCCGATGTTGCCGCTGCCCATGGCGCGGACATCCTGGCCGGTCTTGATCCGGACCAGCAGGTAACCGAACGGGACGCCGCCGAGCAGGTAAGCGGCGATGAGTGCAAGCAATGGTGTCATGGGATCAATGGATAAGAAGCCAGTTTAGTGTACAGGGAGCCGTGTGGCCGGAGTTCGGTCTGGTAGAGATGGAACTCAGTGGATTCGAATGCGCCGAAGCTGTCGCCGGGCAGTTCGGCAATGGCGCGTTTGAGTTCGAACAACGGCTTCGGGTTGCGGACGCGAGCCAGCGTCAGGTGCGGGCGGTAGTCGCGGCGTTCGGCGGCGATGCCGAGCGATTCGCAGGCCGATTCGGTATCGGCGGAGAGAGTGTCGAGAGCGGGCGGCCCCTGAATTCCGGCGTAGAGCACGCGCGGCTGATGGGGATTGGGAAACCAGCCGATGCCGCGGATGGCGATGTTCATGGGGCCGGGACGGGGGACGAGCGTGAGCGCCCGCTTCAGTTCATCGAGGCGATGCGCGGGCCATTCGCCGACGAACTTCGTGGTGACGTGGAGATTGTCCAGAGGGCTCCAGGCGATTTCAGCCTTGGGCTGAAGGTGCTTGAGCAGGAGTTCGAGGTTCCGCCGGATCTGCCAGGGCACGTCGAGGCCGATGAAAAGTCTCATTCGCGAGTGATACTCTCACTTAGCGTATCGCGAGATGAAGGCGACGATTCCGCCAAGGCGATTCTACGCGCGTCCGACCGTTGAGGTGGCGCGGGGCCTGCTGGGGTGTGTGCTTGAATACAACGGGCGCGGCGGCAGGATCGTGGAGGTGGAGGCATACCTGCCCGATGGCGACGAAGCGGCGCATGCGTGGCGAGGCAGGACGGCGCGGACCGAGGTGCTGTACGGCGAGCCGGGCCACGCCTATGTGTTCCTGAACTACGGGATTCACCATTGCCTGAATGTTGTCGCAGAACCGGAAGGCATTCCGGGCTGCGTGTTGATCCGCGGCGTCGAGGGGTTGGGCGACGGTCCGGGCAAACTGACGCGGGCCGCGGGCATTACGCTGGCCGAGAACGGCTGCGATCTGACGCGCGGGCCGATTGTGATCCGGCGCGGGAAGCCGCCGGCGGGCGTCGAAACGAGTACAAGAATCGGGATCACGCGCAGCGCTGATCTCGTGCTGAGGTTTGTGGCGAAGGACGCCGAATAAGACCGGTCTACCTTGCCGGATCCGGAGCCGCGGGCTTATCGGGCTTCATGAGGGCCGAGTACTCAGCCAGCCTTTCGGCGACCAACTGATGCAGGGCGCCCTGCTCGCCGGGCGACCCGGGGGCCACGCCGGTGAGCAATTCCAACGCATCGTCGACGCAGGAGGCGGCGTAGATGTGGAAGCGGCCGTCGCGGACAGCGTCCTGGATGTCGTCGCGCAAGGTGAGGTTGGCGATGTTGGTTGCGGGCAGCAGGACGCCCTGCGAGCCGGTGAGGCCCTTGGCGTTGCAGAGGTCGAAGAAGCCTTCGATCTTCTGAGTGACGCCGCCGACGGGCTGCACCTGGCCGTGCTGGTTGACCGATCCAGTGACGGCGATCTCCTGGCGCAGGGCGGCGCCGGAGAGCGACGACAGCAGGATGATGAGTTCGGCGAGCGAAGCGCTGTCGCCGTCCACCATGCTGTAGGTCTGTTCGAAGACGAGGCTGGCCGAGAGGCACAACGGGCCGGGCGAGCCATACTGGCGCAGCAGGTAGCCGCTGAGGATGAGGACGCCCTTGCCGTGGATGGGACCGCTCAGATCGACTTCGCGTTCGATGCTGACAACGCCGCCTTTGCCGGGTCCGGTGGCGGCGGTGATGCGCGCCGGGTGGCCGAAGGCGTAGTCGCCCATGGAGATGACGGTGAGCCCGTTGAGGCGGCCGACAGCGGCGCCGGCGGTTTCAAGCAGGATGGCGCCGTCGGCCATCATCTGCTGGATGCGTTCCTCGACGAGATTCTGGCGGAAGCGGCGGGCCTGCTCGGCGGCCTTGACGTCGGCGGCGGTGACGGCCCCGTTGCCGTTGCGGCCGGCGCGGTGGGCGGCTTCGTGGACGAGGTCGGCGACTTCGCCGAAGCGGGTGGTGAGCCACTGCTGGTCGTCAGCCAGGCGGGTTCCGTACTCGATGACGCGGGCAACGGCCGAGCGGTCAAACGGCATCAGTCCGCCCAGCCGCGCGATGTCGCCGATGAACAGCGCGTAGCTCTGTTCGGATTCGGCGGTGCGGCGCATGCGGGAGGCGAACTCGGTCTTCACCTTGAAGAGCTTCTGGAAATCCTCGTCGTAGGCCGACAGCAGGTAGTAGAGCTGGGCGCTGCCGATGAGAACCACCTTGACTTCGAGCGGCACGGGTTCGGGGTCGAGCGTGACGGTTGAAACGAGGCTGAGTTGGGCGCCGAGTTCCTCGACGTCGAGTTCGCGGGATTTCAGCGCCCGTTTGAGGGCCTCCCAGGCATGAGGGTTCATCAGGCACTCGCGTGCGGGGAGGAGCAGGTAGCCGCCGTTGGCGCGGTGCAGGGCGCCGGCCTTGATCATGGTGTGGTCGGTTTTGACCTCGCCGAGCATGGCCTGGTGCTCGATGCGGCCGATCAGGTTGTGATAGGTGGGATTGGTTTCGACGACGACGGGCGCGCCCTGGGTGCGGGAGTGGTCGACGGCGACGTTGACGGCATAGCGGCTGAACGGTCGGTCCTGGGAGGAGCGCATCAGGGCGGCAAGCGGGTTCTGCGGCGCCTCGTCGTCCTTGGACTTGATGAAGTCCTCGGCTTTCTCGACGACATCGGATTCAAGCCGATCGAGGTGGGTGAGGACTTCGTCGAGTCCGGCGTACTTGGCCCTGACGTCATCGACCAGATGGCGGACGGCGAAGGCGGCGGTGCGGGTGTCGAGGTCGCGGAGTTGCTGGCGGGCCTCCTTTTCGGCCAGCTTGGCGGCGCGGATGTTGGATTCGATCGACTTCTGGACCTTTTCGCGGGCGCCGCTGATCTTCTGCTTCTCTTCCTTGGGCAGTTGATTGAAGAAAGCCTCGGGCATGAGTTCGCCGCCGATAGCCGGGGCCAGCATCATGCCGCCGTCGCCCTTCATGAGCTTGAAACCGGACTCCTTGACGAAGCGCTCCATATCCTCGAAGATCTGTTTCCGGGCGTCGTCGACGCCGGCGACGATGGCGTCGCGGCGCTCGGCGTATTCGGGCGCATCAAATGCCTTGGGGATCGAGGAATTGAACTCGGAGAGAAGGACATCGAGATCCTTCTTCAACTCGCAGCCGCGCCCGGCGGGCAGACGGAGGGGCAGGGGGCGGCGTGCGTCGTCGAAGTTGTGGACGAAGCAGAGGTCCTGGGGCCGGTTCTGCGAGGCTGCGCGCTTTTCGAGGTACTCGCGGATGAGCGTGGTGCGGCCGGAGCCCGGCTGGCCGAGAGCGAAGAGATGAAAGCCATGGCTGGTGATCTCGAGGCCGAATTCGAGCGCGGCGACGGCGCGGGGCTGGCCGATGACCTCGCCCAGCGGCGGCAGTTCGGCGGTGGTTTCGAACTGGAAGGACGCGGGGTCGCAGCGGCGGTGGAGTTGATGGGATTTAAGTTCCGCGGGAAGGGGCATCGTGGGTTGGGTCCTCGCGCCCATGATACTCCCGGATGGCACGCGGGGACACGGCATGGGCGGGCGGAGGCCGGCGATCGTTGGACGGACGGGCGCGGATGCCCGCGGCCGGAGTGTCAACCGGCGGCTGGGATCGCGGTCGGGCAGGGAAGCCGCGGCCGATTGTTGCGGAGGCGGTTGAATCTGTGTCACGGGCGTGAAACAATAGATTTTGTTCCCCACAAAACACCAGCAGGAGAGAGTGTGTCAAACACCGCCATCCTAGCCCTGGAGGACGGCACCGTCTTCCATGGGCGCGCTCACGGAGCGCGGACCGTCCGCACCGGCGAGGTTGTTTTCAACACGTCGATGACGGGCTATCAGGAAGTATTCACCGACCCTTCCTACACCAGCCAGATCGTTGTTCTGACCTGCCCTCAAGTCGGCAACTACGGAACCGCGGCGGCCGACAATGAAGCCGCCAAGGCGTGCATTGAAGGGCTGGTGGTCAGGGAATGGGCCGAGATGCCGTCGAACTGGCGCGCGGACGAATCGGCCGACCAGTTTCTGGCGCGCCAGGAAGTGCCTGTGATCGACGAGATCGACACTCGCGGCCTGGTATTGAAACTGCGCTCCGGCGGTGTCATGCGCGGCGCGTTGTCCACCGCCGGACACACGCCTGATGAACTGATCGGGATGGCCCGCAAGTCGCCGCCGATGGCGGGTCTGGACCTGGCCACGGGCGTTTCGACGAAGCAGCGCTATAGCTGGGACAAGCCCGTTGAGCCGTGCTCGCCGTCTGAACGCATCCCGCCGCCGCCGGCCAGCGGCTTTCACGTGGCCGCCTACGATTTCGGCATCAAGCACAATATCCTGCGCTGCCTGGCATCGATCGGGGCGCGCGTCACCGTGGTTCCCGCCGCAACGCCGGCCGAGGAGATCCTGGCGCTGAATCCCGATGGGGTCTTTCTCTCCAACGGCCCCGGCGACCCGGAGCCGCTGCGCTTCCAGGCCGGGCAGGTTCGCAAACTGGTCGGCCGCAAGCCGATCTTCGGCATCTGCCTTGGCCACCAGATCATCGGACTGGCACTGGGCGGCAAGACGTACAAACTGAAGTTCGGCCATCGCGGCCTCAACCATCCGGTGCTGAACAAGCGGACCAACAAGGTGGAGATCACGGTGCAGAACCACGGCTTCTGCGTCGACCCGGATTCGCTGAAGGATTCGGCGGTCGACATCACGCACTGGAACCTGAACGACGACACTGTGGAGGGACTGCGCCATCGCAGCGAGCCTCTGTTCTGCGTCCAGTACCATCCCGAGGCCGCGCCCGGCCCGCACGATTCACAGTATCTGTTTGACGACTTCGCGGCCCTGATGCGCGAGTTCAAGAAGTCCTAAGCACGGAGAACGACGACCAAGGTGCCACGCAGAAACGACATCCACAAGATCCTCATCATCGGCTCCGGCCCCATTGTCATCGGACAGGCCTGCGAGTTCGACTACTCGGGTACGCAGGCCTGCAAGGCCCTTCGATCCGACGGTTTCGAGGTGGTGCTGATCAACTCGAATCCGGCGACGATCATGACCGATCCGGATACGGCGGACAGGACTTATATCGAGCCGCTCACAATTGAATACGCCGAAGAGGTGATCCGCAAGGAGCGCCCCGATGCGTTGCTTTCGACCGTCGGCGGGCAGACCGGCCTGAACCTTTCCATTGCGCTGGCCGAAGCCGGCATTCTTGACAAGTACGGCGTCGAACTGATCGGCGCGAAGATCGAATCGATCAAGAAGGCCGAGGACCGGCTGCTGTTCAAGGACGCGATGCGCAAGATCGGCCTTGAGACGCCGCAGTCGCGCCTGTTGACGAATGTCGAGGAAGGCCTGGACTTCGCCAACAAGATCGGTTACCCGTTGATCCTCCGGCCGTCGTTCACCCTCGGCGGCACGGGCGGCGGCATCG
Source organism: Candidatus Solibacter sp. (assembly GCA_013822245.1). Classification (GTDB taxonomy): domain Bacteria; phylum Acidobacteriota; class Terriglobia; order Bryobacterales; family Bryobacteraceae; genus PNKE01. The sequence continues at coordinate 29,668 of PNKE01000020.1, read as the reverse complement.
CTTACAACCGCGAGGACCTGGTGACGATTCTCGAATGCGGCCTCGACTTGTCGCCGGTGCATGAAGTGCTGGCCGAGGAGTCCGTGCTGGGCTGGAAGGAATACGAACTCGAAGTCATCCGCGACCTCGCCGACAACGCCATCATCGTCTGCCCGATCGAAAACTTCGACCCCATGGGCGTGCATACGGGCGACTCGATCACGGTCGCTCCGGCGCAGACGCTGTCCGACCGCGAGTACCAGATGATGCGCGACGGCGCGCTGGCCTGCCTGCGCGAGATCGGCGTGGATACGGGCGGATCGAACGTGCAGTTTGCCATCGACCCCGTCACGGGCCGCATGGTTGTGGTGGAAATGAATCCGCGCGTGTCGCGCAGTTCGGCGCTGGCGTCGAAGGCCACCGGATTCCCCATCGCCAAGATCGCCGCCAAACTGGCCGTCGGCTACCGCCTGGACGAGATCAAGAACGACATCACGCGCAAGACGCCGGCGTGCTTCGAGCCGAGCATCGACTATGTGGTGGTGAAAATCCCGAAGTGGCAGTTCGAGAAGTTTCCCGGCGCCGAGCCGGTGCTGACGACGCAGATGAAGTCGGTCGGCGAGGTGATGGCCATCGGCCGCACCTTCAAGCAGGCGCTGAACAAGGCGCTGCGCGGTCTGGAGACGGGCAAGTCGCTGGCCTCGGCGAATCTCGAGGAGCGGCTGATCGCCCAGCGGCTGATCACGCCCAACCCCGAACGCATCCACTACCTCCGCTTCGCCTTCGAGAAGGGCTACACGGTGGAAGAAGTGTTCGAGATGACGCGGATCGACCCCTGGTTCCTGCGCCAGATACGCGACGCCATCCTGTTCGAGGACAGCCTGAAATCGGCCAGTCTGGATTCCATCACCGCCGCCGAGATGCGGCGCGCCAAGCGCGAGGGCGTTTCAGACAACCGCCTGGCGCGGATCTGGGATGCCGATCCGCTGGAAGTGCGCAGGAAGCGCAAGGAGCTTGGCGTGACGGCCGTGTTCAACCGCGTGGACACCTGCGCCGCCGAATTCGAGAGCTTCACGCCTTACATGTACTCGTCTTACGAGCAGACCTGCGAGGCGGCGCCGACGGACCGGAACAAGGTGATGATTCTCGGTTCGGGTCCGAACCGCATCGGGCAGGGCATCGAGTTTGACTACGCCTGCTGCCACGCGAGTTTCGCATTGCAGGAGTTCGGCGTCGAGTCGATCATGGTCAACTGCAACCCGGAGACTGTTTCCACCGACTACGACACCTCGGACCGCCTGTACTTCGAGCCGCTGACGCTCGAGGATGTGCTCAACGTCTACGACACGGAGAAGCCCGGCGGCGTCATCGTCCAGTTCGGCGGCCAGACGCCGCTGAACCTGGCGCTGCCATTGAAGGCCGCGGGCGTGCCCATCATCGGCACCGACCCCGAGGACATCGACCTGGCCGAGGACCGCAAGCGTTTCGGCAAGCTGCTCGACGAGTTGCGGATTCCGTCGCCGCGCTGGGGTACGGCCACATCGGTTGAACAGGCCTGCGACATCGCGCGCGACCTTGGCTATCCGGTGCTGGTGCGGCCGAGCTACGTGCTCGGCGGGCGCGCCATGGTGATCGCCTACGAGGAAGCCACGGTCCGCCGCTACATGCAGGAAGCGACGCTGTATTCGCCGGGCCGCCCGGTGCTGATCGACCGCTTCCTGGAAGACGCCACCGAGATCGACGTCGATGCCCTGTCCGACACTCAGGATGTCCTGATCGGCGGCGTGATGGAGCATATCGAGGAAGCCGGCGTGCATTCGGGGGACTCTTCCTGCGTGATGCCGCCGCAGTCGGTGGGCGCGGCTGAGATCGCCACCATCGTCGACTACACGGAGAGACTGGCCCGCGCGCTGCGCGTCCGCGGCCTGATGAACATTCAGTACGCGATTCAGAAGGGCAAGGTCTATGTGCTCGAGGTGAATCCGCGGGCGTCGCGCACGGTGCCGTATGTCTCGAAGGCGACAGGCGTGGCGCTGCCCAAGATCGCCGTCGGACTGATGCTGGGCCGGTCGCTGAAGGATCTCGCCCACCTCGCCAACGGCCAGATTTCCGGCGTGTTGCCGCCCAGGAAGGTGTCGGTGAAGTCGCCCGTCTTTCCGTTCGCGAAGTTCCAGGGCGTCGATCCGGCTCTAGGACCCGAAATGCGCTCGACCGGCGAGGTCATGGGCGTCGGCGAGAGTTTCGGCGAGGCTTTCGGCAAGGCCCAACTCTCGGCCGGTGTTCCGCTGCCGATGTCGGGCTGCGTCTTTTTCAGCGTCAACGACAACCACAAGCCCGCGGCGCTGGAACTTGCCGGGAAGTTCGCCTCGCTGGGCTTTGAACTCGCCGCCACGCGCGGCACCGCCCTCTGGCTCAAGAACGCCGGACTGCGCGTGCGCACGGTCTTCAAGGTGAACGAGGGCCGCCCCAATGCGGTTGATCTGATGAAGGGCGGATCGCTGCAACTGGTTATCTACACAACCACCGGCGCGACTTCGTTCCCCGATGAACAGGCCATCCGCCGCACCGCGGTCCAGCGCCGGGTGCCCTGCATCACCACGATCTCGGGCGCACGGGCCGCCGCCGAGGCGGTCGCCTCGCGGCTAAAAGATCCGGTCCGCGTGTGGAGCGTTCAGGAGTTGCACGCGGCCGCCGCGGTTTAACCGCGGGCGCCGGTTCGTTTCATCAACAGATTCGCGGCAACTGCTCGCCGCTCAGCATATCGACGATCCGGCGCCCGCCAATGCGGGTCTTCATGACCACTCGGCTGCGGCCTTCGCGCAGGGCGCCAATGACACAGGCCTCCGCGGCAAGCCCGCTGGCTTTCAGCGCCTCGACGGTCCGCGCCGCCTCGCCGCCGGGCACGATCACGCAGAAGCGGCCCTCGTTCGCGACATACAGCGGGTCCAGTCCAAGGAACTCGCAGGCCCCGCGGACGGCGGCGGACACCGGGATTGACGCTTCGTCGATATTGATCTCGACGCCTCGCGCCCGCGCGATTTCGTTCAGCGCGCTCGACAGTCCGCCGCGCGTCAGGTCGCGCAGGCAGTGGATCTCGACGCCCGCATCGATCAACGCCGCCACCGCCGGCCACAGCGCCATGGCGTCGCTCTCAATACGCGTGGTGAATTCGATACCCTCCCTCACCGAGAGGATGGCGATTCCATGCCGGCCCAGATCGCCGCTGACAATCACCGCATCGCCCGGTTCAACCCGCCACGGGCCCGTCTCGCCGATCAGGCATTCGCCGATCCCGGACGTGTTGATGTACACTCCGTCGCCCTTGCCGCGTTCGACGACCTTCGTATCCGCGGTGATGATCTCGACGCCAGACTCCTTCGCCGCTCGCGCCATGTCATCCACAATCCCGCGCAGCAGCCTGATCTCCAGCCCCTCTTCAAGAATGAAGCCGGCCGTCAGATACAGCGGCCTCGCTCCGCACATCGCCAGATCGTTCACCGTCCCATGCACGGCCAGACCGCCGATCGATCCGCCGGGAAACAGCAGCGGCTTGACGACGAACGAATCCGTTGTCACGGCCAGCCGGCGCCGCGATTGCGGCAGGTACGCGCCATCGTGCCGGCGGCCCAGTTCCGCGCCGCCGAACGCCGGCAGGAACACGTCCTCAATCAGGCGCTCGGTCATGCGCCCGCCGCCGCCATGGGCCATGGTGACGCGCCCAGCGCCGTCCGAGGGCAGAGGGCAGTGAAGCTCGAAAGGTTTATTCGTCCCGTCCGCCATAGAGATAATACGCCGCGCAGGCGCCCTCGCTTGATACCATCGGCGCGCCGAGCGGATGATCGGGCGTGCAGTGCGTGCCGAATGCCGCGCACGCGGTTGGCTTGAGCAAGCCTTGCAGGACGCGCCCCGCCTGGCATTGTTCAGGTTCGGCGACTTCGCCGGTCCGTGCTCCGAATCGCTTCAACGCGTCGAACCGGGCGTATGCAGGCCTCAGCTTCAGACCGCTGTTCGGGATCGCGCCGATGCCGCGCCACTTGCGGCTGCTGGTTTCGAACACCTCCGCGACAATCCGCCGCGCCTCTTGGTTGCCTTCGCGCTTCACCGCTCTGGCATACCGGTTCTCCACCTCGGCCCGGCCGTCTTCCAGTTGGCGCACGGCCGCCAGGAGGCCTTCCATCAGGTCGACGGGTTCAAAGCCCGTCACGACAACCGGCACGCCGTATCTCTCCGCCACCGCTTCATACTGTTCGTACCCATCCACCGTGCACACATGCCCTGGCGCGAGAAACGCCTGCACCCTGCACTCCGGAGACGCCAGCACCGCCTCCATCGCCGGCGGCACGAGCACATGCGCCGTTAGAATCGAAAAATTCGACACACCCGTCCTGGCCGCCTGCCAGACGGCCATGGCGTTGGCCGGCGCCGTGGTCTCGAATCCCACGGCGAAGAAGACCACCTCCCGCTCAGGCATCCGGCGCGCCAGTTCCACCGCGTCCAGCGGCGAGTAGACGATGCGCACATCCGCGCCGCGCGCGCGTGCATCGAACAGGCTCAAACGCGAACCCGGCACCCGCAGCATGTCGCCGAACGACGTGAAGACGGCGCCCGGCTTCAGCGCGATCTCCACCGCGGCGTCGATCAACTCGAGCGGCGTCACGCACACCGGACACCCCGGCCCATGCACCAGTTGGACGTTGCCGGGCAGCAGACCCTCCAGGCCGGTTTTGAGAATCGTATGCGTCTGGCCGCCGCAGACCTCCATGATGGTCCAGTCGCGCGTGGCGGCGGCGGCGATCCGGCGCCCAAGTTCCTTTACCAGTTCGCCGTCGCGGTATTCGTCCAGAAACTTCATGCCGGACCTTCCGGTTCGTCGTCCAGCATGCCCAGTTGTTTCAGGTCGTCGAGCGTCTTCCGCGCTTCGGCTTCGTCGACCACCTGCAACGCGAATCCGGCATGGACCAGCACGTACTCGCCCGGCTTCACCTGGGGCGTGAACGGGAACGCCACTTCCTTCAACACGCCGCCGAAGTCCACTTTCCCCCGCAGAAATGCGGGTTCCGCTCCTTCGACCTCCATCACTCTTCCCGGCACGGCCAGACACATATGCGTTACCTGCCTCTCGCCTTCTCAACCCGCGCGGCGAGCCACTCCACCCACCCGGCGAGTCCTTCGCCCGTCCGCGCCGACACCGTGAAAACCGCCGCCTCCGGGCTCACGTCCCGCACGTTCGACAGCAACTCATCGAGTTCCACGCCCGAATACGGCAGCAGGTCGGCTTTGTTCAGCACCACGCAGTCCGACATGCGGAACATCTTCGGATACTTCTTCGGCTTGTCCGCGCCCTCGACCACCGAGAACAGCGTCACCTTCACGCTCTCGCCCAGGTCGTAGGAAGCCGGGCAAACCAGGTTGCCGATATTCTCGATGATGAGCACATCGGGCGGCGATTCCAGGAACGTCTCCACCGCGCCCCCCACCATCCGCGCGTCCAGGTGGCAGCACGTCGTGTTGATCTGGTGCGCCCGCACGCCCACCTTCCGGATGCGCTCGGCGTCGAGGTCGGTTTGCAGGTCGCCCTCGATCACCGCGCACGAGTAACGGCCCGCGAGCATCGGCAATGTCTTCTCAAGCAGCGTCGTCTTGCCCGCGCCCGGCGCGGACATGATGTTGATCACCGCCATGCCGAGTTCGGCGAACCAGCGCCGGTTGCCCGCCGCGTACTCGTCGTTCTTTTTGAGAACCGGAGTCTCCACCGCCACGCGCCCGCTCATTCCGCATCGCCCTCCAGTTCGATTGATTCCACCATTAACTCCTCGCCCTCCAACACCTTCAGCGGCTTGCCGCACACTGCGCACCACAACACCAGGTCCGCCCCCGGCCGCGAGTCGGTTCCGCATGTCTCACATCTCGCCAGCACGGCGATCCGCTTGATCACCAGCACCGCCCCGCTCGCCTCGCCCTCGCGCAACGCCTCGAAGGCGAACTCCAGAGCCTCCGGCGCCACCCCCGACATGTCGCCCACCCTGACCGTCACCTCCGCCACGCGCGCTCCGCCAAGCAGGGCGGATTGCGCCTGGGCAATCTCCAGGATCTCGGCTGCGATTCCTGCCTCGTGCATCTATCGGTCCTGTCCCGGAACTGCCGTCAGTGTCACAATGCTATTGTTTCAGTAGAAGGCGTCCTTCCGCAGCATGGGCTTTGCCAACCGCGTTTCCAACAGCACGATCTCGTTCGGCCATGTCACCCCGGCGGTGAAATGGCTGCTCATCGCCAACGTCGGGCTCTTCATCCTGCACTTCTTCCTGGCCCGCGCCGGACTCGGCGGGCTCATCGCCCCACTGGGCCTCTCGCCTCGCGAGGTGTTGACCGGCTTCGCCTTCTGGCAGCCCGTGACGTATCTGTTCATCCACAGCGCGACATCGTTCTCCCACATCCTGTTCAACATGCTGTCGCTCTATATGTTCGGATCGCCGCTGGAACAGACCTGGGGGACGAACCGCTTCCTTCGCTTTTACTTCGCCAGCGGTGTCGGCGCCGCCATCTTCGTCATCGTGCTCAACCTGTTTTTCGGTTCGCTCGACGCCCGCACAATCGGCGCTTCGGGCGCCATCTACGGCTTGCTCCTGGCCTTCGGACTGATGTTCCCCGAGGCCACGGTCCTGTTCGCCTTCCTCTTCCCGATGAAGGCGAAGTACTTCGTCGCCATCATCGGCGCCATTGTCTTTCTCAGCTCGCTCGGCGACAGCGGCAGCGGCGTCAGCCACTTCGCCCACCTCGGCGGCATGGTGGCCGGGTTCCTCTATATGCGCACCGGCATGATGTACAAACGCGGCCCCGGACTGGCTTCGTCGCTCGAACAGGTTTACAAGGACTGGAAACTGCGCCGGGCCAAGAAGAGATTCCAGGTCTATCTGAAGAAGCAGGATCCGGGCCGCGATCGCTGGAAAAACTAGTTTCCTGAGTCAGCAGCCCGTTTCGGTGCACGTGCAGCCTTCCTCTCGCCAGGCTGCTGTTTCTTTGCGCTGGCCGCACTTTTTCCACCCAACACTGCTGGTGTCATCTTGCCGGCCCGCGCTTTCGAGCGTTTCGGCTTCGCGGCGGCGGCCTTGGACAACCCGGTATCGGGGCCGGCGCCTGGAGCGATGTCCACTCCGAATAGAGCCGAAAGGTCTTCGCCGCCGAGGACCTTGCTTGCGGCCGGCGCCCTCTTGGCCTGTGGAAGCGCCCTCCCGGCCCCGGCGATCAGTTCCCTTTCGTCCACGTTGTGCAACCGGAAGAGGAGGTCGGGCTGTTGGTCCAGCCGAGCGCCAACACCGTAGAGCACCGCCGCGACATGCTTGCACATCCCGGCCCAGTCCGGACAACTGCACGAGAGCTTGATCTCGTCCGGCGACGGGAAAAGGCCGGTCTTCTGACGGCAAACCCGTTCCATGACGCCCTTGGACAACCGTCCCTGTAGAAGCTCGATGAGCGAATCAATCGCGCCGGCGCAGTCTTTGCAGATGGATTGCCAGCGCGCCTTCGCCACCGGCGCCACTCTTACCGCAACCGTGTAGATCTCCGAGCCGCTCACCAGCGCCTTGATTTCGCCGGGCGCAATCTGAAGATCGATCACGGAACCGTTGCGGACATAGGTGCGGCCGCGCGGCAACCGGTTGGCAAAGTCGCTATAGCGCTCCAGGTTCTCGCACCACGCCTTGCCCCAGAAGGTCTTGACGATGGTGCGGCCTTCCACCGCCACGGGCGAGACCGGATGGCCTATCTTCTTGAGTTTGGCCAACTCGCTGGCGGCTTTCCGCCGCCGCTGCGCCACGGGGACATAGGGTCTCCATCCGTAGTAATCCATCGCTCATGTCTCCTTCAGCGCCTTGTTGATGTCGAGCGCTACCAGTTTGAGCAGCTCCTCGTCCTTCATCTCCGTCAGCAGCAGGCCGGCCCCTCCCTCCAGCAAGTCCGTCGAGAGTTGCCGCTTCGATTCAATGAGCTGGTCGATCTTGTCTTCCACGGTACCGCGGCACACGAACTTGTGCACCAACACGTTTTTTGTCTGGCCGATGCGGAAGGCGCGGTCGGTGGCCTGGTTCTCCACTGCCGGGTTCCACCAGCGGTCGAAGTGCACAACATGCGAGGCGGCGGTAAGGTTGAGTCCCGCGCCACCGGCTTTCAGCGAAAGAAGAAAGAAGCCCACGGCTTCGTCTTCCTGAAAGCGGCGCACGACTTCCTTGCGCTGCTTCACCGCGGTCTCTCCGTGTAGAACCAGGCCGGGGCGTCCAAAGACCGTTCCGAGGAAAGCCGCCAGCGGAGCGATCACCTCCCGAAACTGGGTGAAGACGAGCATCTTCTCCTGCTTGGCCGCGATGACCTCCGCGATATCCCGCAATCGGGCCCATTTGCCGCTGTCGTGTTCGCCCCAACCGCCGTCTCCCAGCCACTGGGAGGGGTGGTTGCAAATCTGCTTGAACCGCATCAGGAACGACAACACCAGGCCCTTGCGCTGGATGCCCTCGGCAGACTGGAGCTGCGTGGCGAGTTCCTTCACCGACTGCTCGTAGAGGGCGGCCTGCTTCCGGCTGAGTTGGCAAAATGCCTTCACTTCGGTCTTGTCCGGCAGATCCGCGATTACGGCTTTATCGGTCTTCAGCCGCCGCAGAATGTAGGGCCGCACGAGCTCGCGCAGAGGGCCATAGGAATTGTGCGGCCTGTCCGCAAGGCTCTTGACAAAGTTGGTGAACTCCTTCGACGATCCCAGCAGCCCTGGATTGAGGAAGTCGAAAATGGACCAGAGATCGGCGAGCCGGTTCTCGATGGGAGTGCCCGTCAGGGCGAATCGCGCACGCGCCTTCAGCCCCTTGACGCAGCGCGTCTGCTTGGCATCCGGGTTCTTGATGGCCTGCGCCTCGTCCAGAACCACCAGATGCCAGGCGGTTGCGGCGATCCACGGCACGCGGAGCAGCGAGCCGTAGCTGGTGATTACCAGGTCCACGCCGCCCAGCCGCTCTGGCGCAACGGTCCTGAGCGCCTCGGCGGGAAGGGCTGACGGGTGGGCGATGAGCGCCTTCAAACCAGGCGTAAAACGTTCGATCTCCGATGCCCAGTTGGCCAGCAGCGAAGCCGGGGCTACGAGCAGGCTCGGCTCCCGTTGGCCGGCCGTCTGGCGCTTGAGGACGAGCAGCAGGGAAAGCATCTGAAGGGTCTTGCCAAGTCCCATGTCATCGGCCAGGCACGCCCCGAGACCAAGTTTCGCGATGAGATAGAGCCAGCGCACTCCCACCTGCTGGTAGGGCCGCAGCGTCGCGTTCAGGGTGTCGCCGGGGTCGATTCGGGCCAATCCCTCCGGGCTCCGCAGACCATTCAGCGTTTCCGCGAGCCAGGGGCCGGCGACCACCTGAGACCACTCCGCGCGGGCATCCCCGGAGGCATCGCCGGGCGCGACATCGGCGCCAGCGAGCAAGCGAACGGCCTCCCGAAACCCGATCCCATTCTCCGCCGCCGTGCGCTCGACCTCACGGAAGTGCTCCAACATGCGGTGCAGCCGCTCGCGGTCCACTTCGACCCAACGGCCGCGGACCAGAGCCAGCCCGTCGGATTTCTCCAATAACTCCCGGATCTCGCCGGTGGTCAGGCGCTCGCCATCGAGAGTCACTTCCATCTGGAAATCGAGCAGGGCGTCCTGGCCAAGTCCCGCTGGCGCTTTGCCGCCGATCTGGGCAGACACCCGCGGGCGGGGAGGCCGGTTGGCCCGCCACGCAGCCGGCATTCGAACCACCACCCCGGCACTCTCGAGGTGCGGGACGTCTCTCAAAAGCTGAATGGCCTCGTCGGGGGTCCACCGGAGCGGGTGGAAGATCTCGCCGGCATCGACGAGGGTCTTCAGCCACTGGCAGGTTTCCGACGCTCTCTGCACGGGAAGAAGCAGGGACAATAGACTTTCCCTGTTTGCCGCGCCCGCATATTCGCCGAGAGCCCTGCCCAGCGGAAGATGTTGAGCCTTCGCATTCGCCGTCAACCGGGTGGTGTAGGTTGCGAGAAAGGCGAAAGGAGCATCCGGATCCTTGCGGTTTTCGGCCAGATTGAAGTGCACGCGGCCGACCAGGTTCCACGCAGGGTTGCGGCGTTTCAGGAAGTCCTGAATCCCGCATTGCGACACCGCCAGTTCGATGCCGAATGCGGCGTCCAGTTCCCGCCAGAGGGCGTCAAGGACCTCCGCCGTCAGATACTCCGCGCCAGTCATGGGCGGCGCCGCCAGGACCAGCCGGTCCAGCTCCGCCGTGGGGGGCGCCGGGAGGCGCACTTTCCGCGGCGGGGCATCCGTATCCGGGCGGGTGCAAAGGGCGGTCACGTACCATGCGCCGAATTCTCTCCAGTAGGAAAAAACAGCAGGAAGAGCGGTTCCGGCTTCAGCCGCTCCGAGTTGTAGTAGACCATGGCCCGATCCGCGCTCGAAGGCGTTCCGCAGGCGTTGAGCAACCTCGATATCGAGGGGCGGCGCGTCAGGGGCTTCGCCTACCACCAGGCGGCCATGCGGAGTCAGGGTCGGGGCAAGAGAGGCTGAACCCATGAGCGGAGTCTACCAGCTTAAACGAATTGCAGAGCTGCCGGGTTGATCCCCGATGCGGTCCCGGCGTTCGCCATGGCTGGCCAGACATACGCGCCCGTGGCGGTCACTGGAGGCCCTTTCTCCCCGTCTCCACCCGGAAACCGGGAGAGGGTTAACGGCTGTCGAAACATGTCCAGCCTGAGGCCGGACGATCCACGCCCGCGGGATCACCGCTCCAGAATCACGCTCTGCCGGTACAGTGGAAGAGGCCGCGGATCTGCCCCCGTTTTCTTTTTGGGATACCCGCGGTGCAGCCGCGCGATGAGTACACGTTTGCGCCGTGTGCGTTTCGGGGGAAGGATGTGAGGCGCCGGACCAAGGCTCAACACGATGCTGAAGGAGAGGAGTACGATTGACGAACGAAGCAGCCTCTACCCACGCCTCACGCCGCCCATCATATCCAATCCTCACCCCTCCACGGCGGCGATAATTCGAGAAATCTTGTTAATGCCGCCGCGCGAGCCCGCGGCCGCCTCGCAATGAACTTCCGCCTCTACCTCGCCAGACGGCGCCGGCCCGGCGCACCGCACCAGGCCGGAACCAAACGAACTCCCCTGCCGGAGCTTAGCCGAGCAGCCTGTTCAACTCCCGCATAACTTCAAACGCATCAGCAACATAGAGAACATCCGCCTTGCCCCGCGCCCAGCCGCAATTGGCGTCCATGTTCACCGCCCGCCGCTCGCGGATGAAACGCCAGCCCACCACGTGCGGCTCCTCGCCGTGGCAGCAGGTAGCCAGGCCCTTCCTGTGCCGCGGCGTCGATCCCGTCTGCCCGATCTGGTGCAGGTGCGTCAGGAACGGCAGCACCGACTGTCCCTCGCTGCCCATATCCACCAGCGACTTCGACGACCCCAGGGACGACTTCGCGCCCCGTACGAACCCTATGATCAACTCCGCCGCTTCCGGCGTATGCGTCTGGCCGTCCTTCTGCTTCTTCGTCCAGCCAGCGCCTGCGACAAACAGCGTTTCGGCGTCCGGCCGGATCGTCTGCTCGCCAGTCTCCGGCGACTCGTACCCGACCACCTGCGTCCTTGATCCAACCGCCACTTCCAGCTTTGTCACCGCCGCCGCCGGCGCCGCATCGACAGGCTCATACGAGCCCGGCTCGATGAGCATCACCCACGGCCGCGCCGTGCGCGAGAACGTCCCTTCGATCCGTTGCCTGTAAAACCACCGCGACGCCTGCACCGCGCCGTCCGGCGTGTTCACCGCGACGACATGCGTGTCCGCCACGCCGCCGAGCCGCGCCGCCACGCCCGGCAGCGCCCTGGCCATGCGCGAGGTATGCGGCGCCAGCACGATGGCCGCGCCCGAAGCTTTGATCAGCGCCTCGCAGGCCGCGGCGTCGGTCGCATAGCGCGCCTGAGCGAACGCCCCGCCTTCCACGGCCAAAGACCCGATCGATGAGCCCGCGCCTTCGCCAAATACGCCCGTCACAACCTCTCCGCCCAGCGACTGCGCCGCCGCCAGCGTCTCCAAAGCAGCCTTGGGAAGCGATCCGCCCTCGGCGGTATGAATGAGAACAAGTATCTTTTCCATAGCTCTCTGCCTTCCCCTCTACTGCTTCAACCACTCGGCGATTTCCCGCGCGATCTCGCCCGCCGGCGTGTCCTTCACGATGCGCGTCTCCCGCACCTGCTTCGGCAGCGACGCCGATGCGAATGCCATCCCCGTGCCCACCGCCGTGGGCGTGGCCTTCTGCAGCGACGGCATGATCACCCTCATGTTCGCCATGCCCGTCTGCGGGTGGTTCGGCGGCTCCGCCAGGTTGCCCGTCGCCCACGCCAGCACCGCCGGCGCCGCCGCGCAGCGCGAAACCATGTGCTTGCCGCCCTCGACACGCTCCTTCACCAGGAACGACCCGCCTTCCTCCACCTTGATCTCGTCCACCGCCAGGAAGACGTCGCCGATGCCCAGCCGCTCGGCCACAATCTGCATCACCACGCCCGAACCTCGTGTGGCCGACTCCCACCCCCCGAACACCAGCACGTTCTCCATCGGCAGCTCGATCTTCGCGATCGCCTCGCCCAGCGCCTTGCCGGTTTCGTTGGCGTCCGAGAATCCGTTGTTCGGCCCGTCCAGCGCCACCAGTTCGAACGGCAGTTTCTGCGCCACCGTCATCAGCACCTGCTGCAGCTTGGCCTTCGGCGCCAGGCTCACCAGCCGGACCGTCGATCCCGGATGCTGCCTGGCCAGATTCGCGGCCTCATACAGCGCGTGCGACGCCCATGGATCCAGCACGCCGGGCAGCATCATTTCGTTCTTCAGGCCGGGCGATGCCGCGCCATTGACGGGCTCAAGGGTTTGAAGCGGGTCGGGCGCAAGGCCGCCGCAGACGATGATCTGGTAAGGCAACGTAGACTCCTTCAGTTTTCCGCCGAGTGCAGGCCGCCGGGGCCGGCGCAAAAAGCGATGTTCGACACGCCGGGCGCGATCTCCCGCGTGCAGTTCCACATACACGCGCCGCAGTGGACGCATTTTTCACGGTCGAACGCCGGTACGCCGGCCTCACCCGGCCGCAGCGCCTCCCCGGAACAGATCTCGATGCAAAGCCGGTTCTGGCAGTCGTGGCAAAGCTCCGGCTCGCGGATCACCACATGGTCGGGCGCATCCGATGGCGCCTGCACCTTGCCGCCCATCAGCAGCGCGTCCTGCTGCGTCACCAGCAGTTCCCCGTCATGCTCGATCCTCGGCCAGCCCGCGGCGTCCATCAACGCGTCGTGCAGCGCCGTTCCCTCGGCCTCGCACTTCGCCCGCAGGTCACGCACCTGCCGCGGCGACAGCCGCGTCCGGTAAAACTGCTCGAGCGACGCCGGCCGCTTGTCCTGCTTCGGCCGCGGCCAGGCCAGCTTGCCGCCGCTGAAACCAGCCAAAGCCATGCCCGTGAAGCCCGCGAAAAGGCCCGTTTGGAAGCCATTTCGCGCCTTTTCGGCCACTTTAGCCTCACTTTCGAGCCACGAAGAACGCCTCCGCGCCTCATACCTGGCCTGCAAGGCCGCCTTCGTGAACGGCAGATCCTCTTTATAGATCTCGGCCACGGCTTCGGCCAGTTGAACGCCTGTCAGCCACGCCTCGTCCACCCCCGAGCCGGTCAACACATTCGTCGAACCCGACCCCTCGCCGATCCGCGCATAGCCGTCGCCGCACAGATACGGTTCGCCGTGGCGCCCTGATTCCAGAATCGACTTCGCGCCCCAGCTTCGCAGCCTCCCGCCCTTCAGGTACCGCCAAAGATAGGGATGTTGAATGAAATGTTGCAGATACCTGTACGCCGTCCGCACCGGCGATTCAAACCACGACGGCACGAAGATGCCCGCGCTTGCCACATGTCCCGGATGAACGTAGAAGAACCCGAAGATCTCCGGCTCCGGGAATCCGATCGTATGGAATACCGTCCCTTCGGCCAGGTCGCAAGTCTCCGGCAGATCGATGACAAACTTCATGCCCACGGCCCATTCGTCGCGCCTGTGGCCCTCGGGCATGCCGAAGATTTCGTCGATCCGGCGGCTCACCGCACCCACCGGCCCGTCGCCGATCACGGTCAACTCGCCCCGGACCTCGGTCCCGTCGCCGGCCAGTTCGATACCCTTCACCGCGCCGCCTTCCACCAGCGGTTCGGCCACCGGAGACGCCGGCCAGATCTGGGCCATGCCGGTCATCATCACCTGCTGGCCCACCCATTGGTTCAACTGGCCCAGCGAGAAGATGAACCCATCGCCCTTATGCAGGAACGGCGGAATGTAGGGAACCTCGAACGCCGAGTTCTTCGCGATGCCCAGCGCCTCGATCGCATTGCCGGCCGCGCGCATCCACCACGGCACACGCGCCGCGCCCGTCGGATCGAGCAGGAACACCAGCCTCTCACCCGCAACCGCCGCCGCCATCGGCGCCTCGGCCGGCGAAAATTCCGGGAAGCTCGCCTTGAACGCCCGCGCCCGCGTCACCACGCCCGAGACGCCAAACGAAGTGTCGTCGGCGCGCTCGTAGCAGATCACCTGCGGCGGCATCCCCGGGAAGGCCCGGCTCTGGACCGCCATGCCCTCGTCCGATGCCAGGAAGCGAGTCAGCGTGGTCAGAAATCCGCCCGTCGCAGGGCCGAAACCGACGCACAGGATGTCGGCGTCAAGCGGCTTGGGCTCAACCGCCATCTCCGGCTGATCCATCTCCCGCGGCTGCTGAGGGCTGAACTCGTCCATGTCGTGGGTCCCGGGTTTACTGCGGATAGTCCAGCGCCGCCGGAATCATCACCTTCGTCAACGAATCGCCGGCCCGGTCCTTGGCCAGTTGGAAGCCGGTCATGCAGGCTTCCAGCTTCGCCCGCAGCTTGGCGAAATCGTTCAAACCCGGATGCACCGCGCACGGTCCGGCCTTGGTCTCGTGCACGCCGCCTTCGCCCACTGTCTCATCGCTGAAGCCCGACGCGCCCGGCACCAGCGCTTCCACCGAAACCAGGTCGTTCTGGCTCAAACAGGCGCCGCAGCCCGGCTCGCTCCACGACGGATGCGACAGATAGCCATACACCAGTTCCGTACAGATCCGCGCCACCTCGCCCGCCGCCCGCGCCGCCTGCATGTGGCAGAGGTCGCGCAGGAACTGAACCGTGCCGTCCAGCCCGTCCTCGAGCGCCGGGTTGTTCGGACCTTCCGCGGCCAGCCGCTCGACATCCAGAATCTGCGCCCTCGACGCCAGCAGCCAGCACAGCGCGTCGGCCATCGGGAACGTCACGCCCTGGCGGTTCGATTGATAGAGCTTGGCGCCGTTGGCGTCCTTGGCCAGTTGCAGGTGATCGAGAGTCCAGATCCAGAGCTTCATCGCCGAGGCCAGCGTGCAGGCGCCGGTCCCTGGGTCGTGCGACGCCACCTGGCGCATCTCGTGGATCCAGTTGCGGAACTGCGCCAGGAAGACCGGGTTGGTCATGGTCACCGACATCTGCCGCCGCTGCACCGCCTCCGGACCTTCGTAGGTCGCCTCGAGCTGCGTGTCCATCCATTTGAAGGACAGGAATCCTGGGCAGTCTTCCGTGATGCCGTAGCCGCCCATCAGCGACACGGCCTCCCTCATCATGTGCGAGCCGTAGCCGGTGTTCCACAGCTTGGTCGCCGGACACAGCACGTTGGCCGTGGCG
Source organism: Candidatus Solibacter sp. (assembly GCA_013822245.1). GTDB lineage: Bacteria > Acidobacteriota > Terriglobia > Bryobacterales > Bryobacteraceae > PNKE01. Next base: position 13,967 of record PNKE01000020.1, on the reverse strand, counting down.
TCCAGGATGACGTACTGAACCACGGTGTCCTCGGCCAGCGCCTGGTAACGCGCCTTCGGCCGCAGGCTTTCGAGGTGGTCCTGCATGTCCAGGAACTCGATCGCTTCCACCTGCCGCTTTTTCAGCGCCTTGAACTCGGCCATGCCGCCGCCGATGCCATGAGCGGCCAGAATCGCCGTCTTCGTCTTTTCCAGCGGATCCAGTTCGTCGAACAGCCGCGCCGTGGCGAAGCCCAGCGACGCCGACGCCTCGCCCGCCGCCCAGATCTCCAGCAGCCGGTGCGTGACGTCCTGCTTCTGCTGCAAACCAAGCTCGAATCTCGGCGTGCCCGGCGTCACCGCGCCCGATCCGCGGAACCGGTCGCGGTGGTAGCGGATCAGCGGCTCGATCGCCGACAGCAGCTTCGACGATGTCATCAGTCCGACGCCCACGCGCGTCCGCCGGAACACGGCTTCAATCACCGACGAGTGATCGTGATTGGGCACAACCTTGCCGGCTTCAATCCTGTAACCGCCGATGATGCGCGACGCCGGCACTTTCATGTTGAACACGGGGTCCGATGTCGACGAAAGCTGGTGGACCAGCTTCTTGGTCGGCGTCCCGCGGTCGTAGGTGCCCTCGTCGGTCTCTTCCAGAATCACCATGCACGACGACTTGATCCGTTCGTCGCCGGTGTCCACCGCCGCCGTGACGAAGTTTGCGAAGCCCATATTGGTGATGAACCGGCCGCGCTTGCTCACTTCGAGGATCGGCTCCTTGCCCGCCGCCAGTTCCTCTTCCGTCGGCCAGTACGCCACCCGCGCCTTGCCGCCCAGCATGCCCGTCTCCACGCCGACATAAGGGATCGGCTCGGTCAGGCAGAATGCGCCGCGGAATGTCTTGCGTCCCGGAGCCGGCGCCGCCAGCGACATGTAACGTTGCTGCTGTTCCGGCGTTCCGCGCTCGTGGATCGGCGACAACGCCAAATGCTGCGCCAGCGAACAGGTGGCCGCGCCGGCGTCCACCCACGCCAATTCAAACGCGATCAGCGCCATGGCGAAGTTCTTCGGCCCTTCGATGAAGCCGCCTTCCTCGGGCGACATATAAGCGGCCGTGATGCCGGCGGCATCGTATTCCGGCAGCAGCGCATCCTTCTCCGGAGTCCAGTCGTGCGACAGCCGCCCGCCCGAGGCCACCAGCCGCGCCACCGGTCCGCGCGCCACCGCCCTCACGCTCTGCACAAGCATCGCCAGGTCGTATCGGTCCTCGAACCGCCACAACAACTGCCGGATCTCGTCTCCAGGGATTGTCTTGAGCGTGGGCATGGGCATGGATGGGCTGGTCGTCGCGGCCATGGATGGACTCCTTATCTTTAGGCAGGCAGCAATTCGTCTGCCAAAGCGCGGATGTTGGTACGGCTGGTCAAATCCGATTATAAGACCGCTGAATCTGTATTGTTTGGGTTCGATTGACGCAGTTGGGGTGGGTGAGATCACCCACGACGCCCTAATTGAGGACCGCTTCTCAATCTTCAACAAAATGTCATATTAGGAGTTGCGGTACCCGTTTATCTTGATATAGTGGATGCGGCTCCTGAAAGGGGGGGCTGGGCTTGAGAAACATATCCAGAACATCCGTCTTCACAATCCTTCTCATCGCTGTCACGCTGGTTGGCGCCGTCGCACTGTCAAGCGCGCCGCCTCCAGGCTTCACGGAGAACGACAAGGCCTACTATGCCACTGAGGCTCAGGTGAACTTCGTCCGTCCAGGACTTGTCTTCACCATCACCGGCGTCACGATTGCGAACGACGGCGCCGTCACCGCCCGAGTCAGGATGGCCGACCCCATGGGCGTTCCGCTTGATCGTTCGGGCGTGTTCACGCCCGGCCCGATCAGTGCCAGTCTTGTGCTGGCCAGGATCCCGGCCGGGGGGACGCAGTATGTCTCCTATACCACCCGCATCCAGACCAGCCCGATCACCGGCAAGTCCGCCACCCAGGCCGCGGCCGATACCGGCGGCGCCTGGACCACGGTCTCCGAAGGCGTTTACGATTACCGCTTCGGCCGTAGACTGCCCGCCGGATACGACACCAACGCGACCCACACCATCGCCATCTACGGTTCGCGCAATCTCACCGAGTTCGACTTCCTGACCTCCTACGACGACGCCGCTTATAACTGGGTCCCCGGCGGCGCCGCCGTTACCACGGTCCGCGACGTCATCAAGACCGCCACCTGCAACAACTGCCACGATCCGCTGGCGATCCATGGCGGTTCCCGCCGCACCATGGAAGTCTGCGTCGTCTGCCATACCCGCCAGACCGACGACCCCGACACCGGCCTCTCCATGGACATGATCGAAATGACCCATAAGATCCACATGGGCGCCAATCTGCCCAGCGTCCAGGCCGGCGGCACTTACACCATCATCGGCAACCGGCAGTCGGTCAACGACTACTCCAAGGTCGTCTTCCCCGCCGACGCCCGCCGCTGCAACGTCTGCCACGATCAGAACACCGGCGCCAAGCAGGCCAAGGCGTACTTGAACGCCACCCGCTGGGCCTGCGGCTCCTGCCACGATGATGTCGACTTCAACACCGGCAAGAACCACATCGGCCTGCCCCAGCGCAGCGATCAGTTCTGCACCCAGTGCCATATCCCCAAGGGCGAAATCGATTTCGACGTCTCCATCTACGGCGCCCACCTGATCCCGGCCGAGTCCACCAGCCTGCCGGGCGTCGTCTTCAAACTCCTTGAAGTCCACAACGCCAAGCCGGGCCAGAAGCCGCTGATCGTTTTCGTGGTTGAGGACAAATCCGGCAAACCGGTCGACGCCAAGAAGATGTCGCGCCTGCGGCTCTTTGTCGCCGGCCCTGCCGCGGACTACACCTCCCAGTACTTCGATAACGTCGCCAACGCCGACGGAAACGGCTACGGCGTCTACTGGTGGACCATGTCGCGCCCGCTCCCGGCGGACGCCAAGGGCACCTGGACCGCCGCCCTCGAGGGCCGCAACACGGTCATCCTGCTCGAAGGCACAACCAAGCAGGTTTCGGTGAACGATGTCGGACAAAACGTCCAGATGGCCTTCTCGGTCGATGGCACTCCAGTTGTCCCGCGCCGCACCGTCGTCTCCATGGCCAAGTGCAACGACTGCCACGCCAAATTGACCTTCCACGGCGGCGGACGCAACACCATCGAACAGTGCGTCCTGTGCCATAATCCGACCGCCGCCGACCGCGCCGGCAAGTCCATCGACATGGGCGTGATGATGCACAAGATCCACCGCGGCGCCGCACTGTCGCGCGGATTCTCGATCGGTTCGTACGACTACAGCGGCATCCGCTACCCCGGCGATCTTCGCAACTGCAACGCATGCCACGTCAACGGCAGCGAACAACTGCCCCTGCCGGAAAGCCTGCTGCCGGTGAACCATCCCGCCGACCTGATCCCGCTTGCCGGCCGGACCACCGCCGCCTGCACGTCCTGCCACGACTCGAAGGCCGTCGCGGCCCACGCCGCCACCAACACCGACGCCAAACTCGGTGAAGGCTGCGCCGCCTGCCACAGCACCACGTCGCAGTACAGCGTCACCCGAGTCCACGCCCGCTAACCGCCGGCGTCAATCGTCCAAGCCAACGACGGGGAGCCCTTCAAGGTTCCCCGTTTCCATGTGTGCCGGGCATGTCCGGCAGATTGGCGATGAAAGTCCCTCTGACAAGCTGATGGGGGCGAAGCGGTAGCCAGGCGCAAGGGCGCCACCGCGTAGCGCGGTCCCAAACAAGCGTGGATCAAACCTGCCAGCCGATGGACAAGAACCGGATCCGTGGCATACGGCGCCGGACGAGCGGGCCAGTGACAACGAAGTCCATATTCATCGAGGGCACTGGCTGCAACTCCGGCGGTTTTGCGCTGAAGGCGGTCGAGCTTGCCAGGGGCGAATAGGGTGAAGCCCGAAAGGAACCTGGGAGCGTCGAAGCCTCCATCGGCGAAAGGCGAAAGGCGAAGCGAAACTCCGCCCCTCGCCGGCTCAAGTCACCGAACCGCCGGATGCGGACCCGCATCCACGGCGGCGTGGGAGGGGCGGAGTTGTGAGACTCCCCCCTATCCCGATGTCCGTCCCGGAAAAAATCGATAAACTCCGATTGACCTGTCTATAACTGTAGGGTTCACCCTGGAATCAGGAGGCGCGCACTTATGACCGTCACTGAACTCGCCCGGCGCTGCGGCCTCAGCCGTACCGCCGTTCTCTATTACGAATCGGAGGGTCTGCTGCCGCCTCCCCCGCGCACCACGGGCAACTACCGGCGTTACGGCGAGCCGCATCTCAACCGTCTCGCCCGCATTCGGGAGTACCGCGACGCGGGCCTGACATTGGACGACATCCGCGGTCTGCTCGATTCCCGGCCCGGCAACGGCGCATCAGCCGTTCTGGAACGCCGCCTCTCGGCAATCGCCTCGGAGATCGAACGCCTTCGCGGCCACCAGCGTTCCATCCTTCAACTCATCAAAACCAGGCAATCGTTCAGGAGATTCAAAATGCTCACCAAGGACAAACTCGTTTCCATCATGCGCGCCGCCGGCCTCACCGACGACGACATGAACCGCTTCCACCGGGAGTTCGAATTGAGCGCCCCGGCCGAACACCAGGAGTTCCTCGAATTCCTCAAGATCCCGGCCGAGGAAATCACCCAAATCCGCGGCTGGTCAAAGAAAGGCAAGTAGAAATCCACCCGACTGCCGCTCCGCTGACACTAACCTGAGGCCGCCAACGGCGTGAGGCCGCGAACGAAGGGAGCGGGTTTCGCAGCAGACAAGCGCGTGAGCGGGGCGGCGCTCCTGCTTCTACCCCTCTTCTTCCACGAAGTCGTCCGCCGGGTTCTCGAACTTCGTGTACTCGTGCAGAAACACCAGGGGCACCTTTCCCGTCGGGCCATTTCTCTGCTTGGACAGGATCAGTTCGGCCACCCCGCGCAAGTCCTCGCGGTCTTTCTGGTACACCTCGGGCCGGAAGATGAACGCCACCAGATCGGCGTCCTGCTCGATCGAACCCGACTCGCGCAGATCGCTCAACTGCGGACGGTGGTCGCCGATCCTCTGCTCCGGCGCGCGGCTCAACTGCGACAGCACCAGGAACGGCACGTTCAGATCCTTCGCCAGCAGCTTCATCCCCCGCGACAGCGCGCCCACCTCCTGCGTCCGGTTGCTGTTCCTGCCCAGCGACGTCGTCGGCATCAGTTGCAGGTAATCCACCACAACCAGGCCCAGGTCGGTCTGCGTCCGCAGCTTGCGCAGCTTGGCGTTGATGTCCATCATCGTCGTCGAACTGGTGTCGTCGATGTAGATCGGCGCATCAAAGAGGTCTGTCGCCGCCATCGTCAGCCGCCCGCGCTCGTCGCGGTCCAGCGCCCCGATCCTGAACTTCTGCTGATTCACTCGCGCCCGCGAACAGATCAGGCGCGTCATCAGCGATTCCTTCGACATTTCGAGTGAGAATACCGCCACGCCTTTCGGAGTTCTCGGATGCGTCGCCATGTGCAGCGCGATGTTCAGCGCCAGCGCCGTCTTGCCCATCGCCGGACGCGCGGCCAGAATGAACAGCTCGCCGCCATGCAGCCCGCCCGTCATGTCGTCGAACTTGATGAACCCCGTGTGCAGCCCGGACTCGCGGTGCGACGGGTCCAGAAACGCCCCCAGCCCGCCTTCGAAGTTCTCAAAAACCTGCCGCGCGCTCACCAGGTCGGCCTTGGTCTGCGACTCGCTCAGCTTCAGCAGCGACGTCTGCGCCGCGCTGATGATGCCCGACGGCGACTCCTCGCCCATGTAGCAGCGCTGCATGATCTCCTGCGACGAGTAGATCAGCTCGCGCAGCACCGCCTTCTCTTTCACGATCTGGACGTAGCTTTCGAGGTTGTGCAGCTCCGGCAACCCCTCGTCCAGGCTGATCAGGTAGCTCAGCCCGTCCACCGCCTCAAGCTCGCCGTACTTCATCAGCTCGTTGGCCAGCGTCACGCGGTCGATGCGTTCTTCGCGGCCGTTCAACTCCACCATGCGGCGGAAGATCTTGCGGTGCTTCTCGACGCTGAAATCGTCGGCCAGCAGCGCCGAGGCGACGGCGACGAACGTCGAATCGTTCAGCAGAATCGAGCCCAGCACCATGCGCTCGGCATAGACGTTGGAGGGCAATCCGCGTTCAAATTCCGGATCGCGGGTGGTCTGCTGGGTGGCCATGGGAGGGATCGCCCCTCATTTTAACCTCGTCACCCCTCAGTCCGGTCCCTTACCCACAGCTTTCTTGACTTATCCAATTCCGTCCACAGTTTTTCCACAGCCCCGGCGCTTACTTCATATCAATCGCCAGCACCGTCACATGCGGATCGGCCTTCACCCCGCTCACGTCCAGCGTCAATCCGCCGCCCGTGCTCCTGAACCCCACCTTTGCCTGCCCGCCCAGCCACCGCACCGCTTTCGGCGTCCCTTTGAGTGCCTTCAGTTCCAGGCTTCCCCCCGGCCAGCCGTACACATGCACATACACAGTCTTGCCCTTGGCCGTCGTCCTCACCCCGGCCATCTGCTGCAGCGGCCCGTACGTGGTTCCGTAAATCGCTTCTCCGTTCCTGCTCAGCCACTCGCCCATCGCCTTCAGCCGTTCAACGAACTCCGGCTGAATCTCGCCCTCCGGCGTCGGACCCACATTCAGCAGGAAATTGCCGCCCTTGCTGGCCGCGTCCACCAGCGCCCGGATCAACTCGGTCGTGGATTTATAGCGCGTGTCGTTTTTGTTGTAGCCCCAGGTTTCGTTGATGGTCATGCACGTTTCCCAGGGCTGGAAATCCTCGGGTTTCGGCGGCGTCTGGCTCAGCCCCGCATCATTCGGATCCACGTTGCCCACCGTCGCCCCCTTCATCGGAATCGCTTTTGGAAGCCGCTGCTCCGGCGTCACGTAATCGCCGGTCAGCCCGATCCGGTTGTTGATCAGCGCCATCGGCTGGATCTCGTGGATCATCTTATGGAACCGGCGCCCGTCATACTTGCGCTGGTTGTCCAGCCCGTCAAACCAGATCACGAACAGATCGCCATAGCCGGTAAGCAACTCCCGCAACTGCATCTCCATGTAATCGAGATAGGTGGACCACTCGGCCCGCCACGGCTCCCCGCGCCAGTTCTGGTTCGAGTCCACCGACGTGTCCCGGAAGCCCGCGTGGTTCAGGTCCGGCGGCGAGTAGTAGAAGCCCAGCGGGATGCCCTCGGCCTTCGCCGCCTCGGCCAGTTGAGCGGCGATGTCTTTGCCGTACGGCGTCCGCGTGATTTTGTAGTTGGTGTAGGCCGAGTCGAACATACAGAACCCATCGTGGTGTTTCGACGTAAAGACGATATAGCGCTGCCCCGCCTGCTTTGCCAGCTTCACCCACGCCCGCGCGTCGAATTTCACTGGATTGAAGCTCTCCGGCAACTTTCTGTAGTCGGCCTCGCTGATTCCCCACTTTTTCCCCCCCATGATCGGCCACGACGCCTCCACGCTGGCCAGCGAGTACGGGCCCCAATGGATGAACATCCCGAACTTGGCATCATTAAACCGTTTTAGCCGTTCCGCCGGCGGATCGGCCAGCAGCGGAGTGAGGCTGAGAAGGGCGATGAGACAGTATCGAATGGCCATGCCAGCGATTGTAGTACGCCCTGCCCCCGGCGGCATCGGTCAATCAGACCTAATACTCCGGCTCGGTCGAATAAAACCCGCCAATACCGCCCGCCGCGGGTTGAACCGCGACGCCGCGAACGACGAAGATAAGAGTGAAACAGATCTTTCTGTCGGGACGTCAACTCATGAAACCTCTTGGCTACAAACCCGAATCGGCGCACGACATCTTCAAGCACGACGTGTTCAGGCGTGAGGCCCACCCGCTCGATCCCTTCTTCACGCCCGGCAACGTCGCCATGATCGGCGCCACCGAGAATCCGGGCAGCGTTGGCCGCACGACGATGTGGAACCTGATGAGCACCCCGTTTGGCGGCGCCATCTTCCCGGTGAATCCCAAGCGCCCGAGCGTGCTTGGCATCAAGGCTTATCCGACAGTCAGGGACATCCCGGCCCAAGTCAGCCTGGCCGTCATCACCACGCCCGCCAAGTTCATCCCCGGCATCATCAGGGAGTGCGGCGAAGCCGGCATCAAGGCCGCCGTCGTCATTTCGGCCGGCTTCAAGGAGGCTGGCGAGGAAGGCAAGCGCCTGGAACGCGAACTGCTCGCCGAAGCCGCCAATGCCAACATGCGCATCATCGGGCCCAACTGCCTCGGCGTGATGATTCCCCCCTCGGGCCTCAACGCCACCTTCGCCTCCTGCATGGCCCGGCCTGGCAACGTCGGATTCCTCTCCCAGTCCGGCGCCCTCTGCACCGCCGTCCTCGATTGGTCCATGCGCGAAATGGTCGGCTTCTCGGCCTTCATGAGCCTCGGCTCGATGGCCGACGTCGGTTGGGGCGATCTGATCTACTACCTCGGCAACGACCCCAAGACCCGCTCCATCCTCATCTATATGGAGTCGGTCGGCGATGCCCGCAGTTTCCTCTCCGCCGCCCGCGAAGTCGCGATGAACAAGCCCATCATCGTCATCAAGGCCGGCCGCACCGCCGCCGGATCCAAGGCCGCCGCTTCCCATACCGGCTCGCTCACCGGCTCCGACGATGTCCTCGACGTCGCCTTCATGCGCTCCGGCGTCCTGCGCGTCAACAATATCTCAGACCTGTTTTATATGGCCGAGGTCCTCGCCAAACAGCCTCGCCCCAAGGGCCCCCGTCTCACCATCCTCACCAACGCCGGCGGCCCCGGCGTTCTCGCCGCCGATTCTCTCTTGCTCGGCAATGGCGAACTCGCCGACATCTCCGAACAGACCATCGCCGAACTCAACCAGTTCCTGCCCGGCGCCTGGAGCCACTCCAACCCCATCGACATCCTCGGCGACGCTGAACCCGAACGCTACGCCAAGGCCCTCGAAGTCGCCGCCAAGGATCCCAACTCCGACGGCATGCTCGTCATCCTCACCCCCCAGGCCATGACCGATGCCACCCGCACCGCCGAGCATCTCAAGCCTTACGCCAAACTCGGCGACAAGCCCGTGCTCGCCTCCTGGATGGGCGGCACCGACGTCGCCGCCGGCGAGCAGATCCTCAACAACGCCGGCATCCCCACTTACGCCTATCCCGATACCGCCGCCCGCCTGTTCAACTATATGTGGCGCTACGCCAGCAACGTCAACGCCCTCTACGAAACGCCCCGCTACGGCGACTCCCACGAAGCCGCCGACCGCGACGGCGCCACGGCCATTATCGAGCGCGTCCGCGCCACCGGCCGCACCATTCTCACCGAACACGAATCCAAGCAGGTTCTCGCCGCCTACGGTATCCCCACCCTGCCTTCCGTGATCGCCCCCACGGCCGATGACGCCGCCGCCGCCGCCGCCGGCATGGGCTACCCCGTCGTCCTCAAGATCCACTCCGAAACCATCACCCACAAGACCGACGTCGGCGGCGTCATCTTGAACCTCAAGGACGAATCCGCCGTCCGCGCCGCATTCGATTCCATCCGCGATTCGGTTACCGCCAAAGCCGGCGCCGAGCACTTCGGCGGCGTCAACGTCCAGCCCTTCGCCAAACTCGACGGCTATGAAGTCATCATCGGCAGCTCCATCGATCCCCAGTTTGGCCCCGTCATGCTGTTTGGCATGGGCGGCCAGCTCGTCGAGGTCTTCAAGGACCGCTCGCTCGCCCTGCCCCCGCTCAACACCACCCTCGCCCGCCGCCTGATGGAGCGCACCAAGATCTTCACCGCGCTCAAGGGCGTCCGCGGCCGCAAGCCCGTCGATATCGCCGCTCTTGAACAACTCCTGGTCCGCTTCAGCCTTCTTGTCGTCGACCAGCCCTGGATCAGCGAGATTGACATCAACCCGCTCATCGCTTCGCCCGACTGCCTCCTCGCGCTCGACGCCCGCGTCGTCCTCCACGACCCCGCCACCCCGGAATCCGAACTCCCTCACCCCGCCATCCGCCCTTACCCCGTCCAATACGAGGGGGCCTGGACCATGAAGAACGGCGACCCCGTCACCATCCGCCCCATCCGCCCCGAGGACGAGCCAATGATGGTCAAGTTCCACGAGGCCCTCTCCGAACGCACCGTCTACCAGCGCTATCTCCAGATGCTCAACCTGAGCCAGCGCATCGCCCACGAACGCCTCACCCGCATCTGCTTCATCGACTACGCCCGCCAGATGGCCCTTGTCGCTGAACGCGAAATCCCCGGCACTTCCGAGAAACAGATCATCGCCGTCGGCCGCCTCCAGGGCATCACCGGCGCCACCGAATCCGAATTCGCCGTCGTCGTCGCCGACGAGTATCAGAAGACCGGCCTCGGCACCGAACTCCTCCGCCGCCTCATCGACATCGGAAAGGCCGAAGGCGTCAAAGTCATCACCGCCGACATCCTCGCCGAGAACTCCGCCATGCAGAAGGTCAGCGAGAAGCTCGGCTTCAAGCTCATCCGCGAAACCGGCGATCCAGTGGTATCCGCCCGGCTCGAATTGTAGTATTCTCGCAGGAACGGTCACTTCCTTGCCCGTTGGCCAGGAAGACCTTTCAGGAGGACAATCGAATGGCTTTTTGCCCCCAATGCGGTACGCAGGTGAACGGAAACTTCTGCGGCAACTGCGGCGCCACCATGAGCGCCGGACCCGCTCCCGGCGCCGAGCAGCAGTATCAGCAGCCCCCGCAATACCAACAGCCGCCGCAATATCAGCAGCAGCCCCAGGCCGGCGGCCTCTCCCAGAACGCCGCCTCCGCCCTCTGCTACCTGTTCGGCTTCATCACCGGAATCATCTTCCTCGTGATGGCCCCCTACAACACCGACCCCAAGGTCAAATACCACGCCTGGCAGTCCATCGGCTTCAACGTCGCCTATATCGCTCTCTGGTTTGTGTTGACCATCCTCACCACCATTACCGGCGGCATTCTCGGCCTGATCCTCGTCCCGCTGGGCCTCCTCATCAGCCTCTGCGTCTTCGCCCTCTGGCTCTTCATGATGTACAAGGCCTACCAGGGCGAAGGCCTCCACCTGCCCATGATCGGCGACTTCGCCAAGAAACAGGCCGGCCTCGCCTAACCTCCGCGCTTGGGCCTGAAATCACAAACGGCGGGCCGTGGGATCGCCTCCCTCAGCCCGCCGTTGCTCTGTCTGCCGGTTCGCCCCTACCGCCCCGCGTAGTTCCTCTCGTAGTACTCCTGATACGCCCCCGACTTCACCCGCCCCGCCCACTCCCCGTTCGCCCTGTACCACTCAATCGTTTCCTTCAGCCCCGTCTCGAAATCCACTTCCGCCCTCCACCCCGTCGCCCTTTCCAGTTTCTCCGTCGTGATCGCATACCGCCGGTCATGCCCCGGACGGTCCTTCACCGTCTGCATCAGGCTGTGAGGCTTGCCCATCGCGTCCAGGATCATCTCCACCACATCCCGGTTCGGCAATGCCCTCGACCCGCCGACGTTATAAATCTCCCCCGGCGCGCCTTTCCTCAACGCCGCCCGGATCGCCCTGCAGTGGTCGTCCACATACAGCCAGTCCCTCACCTGCATCCCGTCGCCATAGATCGGCAGCGCCTTGTCTTCCATCGCGTTGGTGATCATCAGCGGGATCAGCTTCTCGGGGAACTGATACGGCCCGTAATTGTTCGACGCCCGCGTCACCGTCACCGGCATCTTGTACGTCGTCCAATAACTCAGCGCCAGCAGATCCGACCCCGCCTTCGACGCCGAATACGGACTCGACGGCTTCAGCGGATACCCCTCATCGGCGTCATGCGGTTCATCGATCGACCCGTAAACCTCATCCGTCGACACGTGCAGAAATCTCTCAACGCCCACCGCCCTTGCCGCTTCCAGCAACGTGAACGTCCCCCTCAAATTCGTCTCGAAAAACGCCCCCGGCCCCAGAATCGAGCGGTCCACATGGCTCTCCGCCGCGAAGTGCACAATCGCGTCCGGCCGCTCTTCTTCGATCAGCCTCACCACCAACTGCGCGTCGTTGATGTCGCCATGCACAAACCTGTACGCCGGGTCCCGCTCCACCTCGGCCAGGTTCTCCAGGTTGCCCGCATACGTCAGCTTGTCCAGGTTCGTCAGCCTCGACGCCCAGCGCCCGTTCAGCGCCAGCCGCACGAACGCCGACCCGATAAACCCCGCCCCGCCCGTCACCAGTAGTCTCATTTGTGCTGCAGCTCCCAGTCGTAGTTGATCCCCGGTTCGTTGTACGCGATCCGCCCCTCGTCCTCGGGGTTGTAGATCCGGTCCGTCAGATACACGAGCATCGCCGGCTCAGTCCCGATCACCTTGTACCCGTGCCCCACGCCCGGCGGGATCGATACCGCCCACGGCCGCAACTGCCCCAGGTACAGCGTATTCTTCTTGCCGAACGTCGGCGAGTCCGGCCGCAGATCCACCAGCGCCACCTGCAGCATCCCCCTCACCACGTTCCAGAAATCGGTCTGGTGCCTGTGGAAGTGAAACGCCTTGATCGCCCCCGGATAATTCAACGCGCAGCTCACCTGCGTCGTCTCGCCCGGAAACCTCGCCACCAGCCCCTGCCCCAGCCGCGCCACCTCCATGAAGTAGCCCCGGTCATCGGCCCAGATCGATTGCTCGGCCACCTTCACCCCATCAATCAAATGCGGCGAGTCCACCGCTAGAATCACGCTGCCGATGCCCGGCGCGCTCTTCGGTATCTCTATGCGTGGAAGCAGTCCCGGTGTCGCCATAACTTACTCCCCCGCGCCCGTTTCCGCCACCAGCCGGCTCGCCCTCAACAGCGAATCGAATGTGCCCGCGTCGGTCCACCAGCCGTCGATATAGCTGAACTCCATCGCTCCCTCGGCGATATACGCGTTGTTGACGTCGGTGATCTCAAGCTCGCCGCGCCCCGACGGCACCAGCGTCTTGATCTTGTCCCACACCGTTTCGTCGTACATGTAGATGCCCGTCACCGCGTAGTTCGACTTCGGCTTCTCGGGCTTCTCTTCAATACCCACAATCTTGTCGCCGTCCATCTCGGCCACGCCAAACCGCTCGGCGTCGGTCACTTCTTTCAACAGAATCCGCGCCCCGCGCTCCTGCTGCCTGAACGCGTCCACGGCCACTTTGATCGGTTTCTCCAGGATGTTGTCGCCCAGCACCACGCACAGCCTGTCGCCCTCGGCAAAGTGCTGCGCCAGGCCGAGAGCATCAGCAATGCCGCCCTCGCCCTCCTGGTAAGTGAAGTTCAGGTGCGTCAACCCAAACTCCTTTCCGTTCGCCAGCAGGCGCAGAAAATCGCCCGCATTGCCGCCGCCCGTCACCACCAGAATGTCCCTGACGCCCGCGTCCACAAGCGTCTGGATCGGGTAGTAGATCATCGGCTTGTCGTAGACAGGCAGCAGGTGCTTGTTCGTGATCTTTGTCAGGGGATAGAGTCGGCTCCCCTTGCCGCCAGCCAGCACAACGCCTTTCATGGATCCTCCTAGAAGATTCTCTCATGCTACACTCTACGCCGTGACTCACATCGACTGGTCCGCCGCCCCCCGTGAAAAGATGAACGACCTCGTCACCCGCCAGGTCGTCCACACCGCCCTGTTCACCATCGCCCGCCTCGAACTCCTGGCCGGCGCCGTCGTCCCCGTCCACTCGCACGTCAACGAGCAGGTCACCACCATCCTCTCCGGCTGCCTCCGCTTCACCATCGGCGACGGCACGCTCGACCTCAGCTCCGGCCAGAGCCTCGCCATCTCCGCCAACGACCCCCACGGCGTCGAAGCCATCCAGGACACCATCGCCCTCGACGTTTTCACCCCACGCCGCGAAGACTGGATCCGCGGCGACGACGCCTACCTGCGCCGGTAAACCACCCCCGGCCCCTCCGCGAACACGCCCCACGCGACGTCTCTGTATACATACAGCGCCCCCGCCGCGCGCCCGTCCA
>PNKE01000063.1 GCA_013822245.1 Candidatus Solibacter sp. | reverse complement strand
TGTACTTTGAGATGGCGCGCGCTGCCTTCCCCAGACTTGCCACGTTGGCGGTTCGTGAGACATGACGCCTGACCTTCTTTTCGCCGACTTCGTGCGGGGTTTCCCAAAGCGGAAGTTTTCCGCGGGGCTTCTTCTTTCGTTTATCGATTTCCTCAAGAGGCTGGAAGTGCCGGAGAAGGGTCTGGCCGGCCTTGACGAAATGCTCGCCTTGTATCCTCGACAGGAATTCACTGCCGCAGGACAACGTGCGAATACGCTCATAGTCTTGGTTTCTCCTGAAGGACAAACACTCAGTCTCCGCCCGTTTTACAACGAAGCTGAACGGTATTTTCGGGCCGTCGAAAAGCGATTTGACTATCCAAGCTGTGCGTCTCATGCGACGCAGGCGTGGAGCGATTATCAAAAATGGTTAAATGCACTGATAACGTACAGCGCACATGATCTCGACGCTGTGCGGTCACGTGTTGTAATGTATGTCCTCGGTCAATTGAAAAGTCACGAATTCGATCCAGGAACTGTTTCTGCCGAACCACCACTGTTTCGTGCAATTCTTGAAAGATTTTCTGTCGCGGCAAAAAAGGGCGAGCCCACTGGTGCCGCTCTTCAGGGTATCGTTTTCGGTTTTTTGCGCGCCGACAACCCTCACCTTCAAATTGAGATCGACAAAGTAAGGACAGGTTCCAAGCGGTTGCAGCGTGTCGGAGATATCGATTGCTGGGAAGGAACCCGCCTGGCCATTTCCGCGGAGGTCAAGCAGTTTGAATTGAAGCCCGAGGACGTACCCGATCTTGAGGGCTTCGCGAACGAAGTTGGGCGGCGGGGGCGCTCGGCCTGCTATGCGCTCTCGCATTTTCCAAGAACGGCAGAGGCGCTATTGAATCTCTCGGCTTGAAGGCGCTGGACCGCGAGGACCTGCGAAGAATCGTCGAGCTTTGGGATCCACTGAAACAGCGTACTGCCGTCCAATCTTTTCTATATTATGCCCAACACGTGGAGAAGAACTCCGTACTGACAGAGCGGGTGACAGAGTTTATCCATAGTCAGGAAGAAGGCGCGTGAGCGAACCTGCGAATCCTTGCACCGCGGTTGAATTGGTGTGATTGCACGCGGCCCCGCTACGCCGTCGCCACCCGCTCCTGATATGTGCCTTCCGAGGTGTTCACCCGGATCACGTCGCCTTCGTTGACAAACTGAGGCACGCTCACCGTCAACCCGCTTTCCAGCTTCGCCGGCTTGCCGACGTTTGACACCGATCCCGTCCTCAGCCCCGGCTCGGTTTCGATCACCTTTAAATCCACCGTCGCCGGCAGTTCCACGCTGATCGGCTTGCCCTCGTAAAACTCCACCTGTACCTTCATCTCGGCAACCAGGTAGTCGGTGCCGTCGCCGATGAAGTCCTTGGTCAGGTGCAACTGCTCGTAGGTCTCGGTGTTCATGAAATGGTAGTCGTCGCCGTCCTGGTAGAGGAACTCCATCTCATGCTGCTCCAGTTGGGCGCGCTCCACCCGGTCTTCCGACGAAAACCGGTGCTCGAACATCGATCCGGAACGCAGGTTGCGCATCTTCGCCTGCACGAATCCGCGCAGGTTGCCCGGCGTGCGGTGGGTCATTGAAAACACGGAATGCAGTTCGCCGTTAAACAGAATCACCATGCCAGGGCGCAACTGGGTCGCTTGAATCATACGGGGGCCTCGATCACTCGTCTGTTGGATTGGGAAACTTTAGTTTACCAAAGCCTGGCAACCGCCCGCCCCGGCGCCGGAACGATGCCGGCGCCGAAAGGTATGGCAGGCATCGTCATTGATGCCTGTTCATATTGGCGCGCGCCCGTACCGGGCCATTGCCGCTCCGCTTTCGCCGTGGTAGTATAGGAGTGCCCCATGGACTGGAGTGTATGTCCGGTCCCAAACCCACAAGAGGCAGAGATCCCAGTTAGATGAGTTCGACCGTTTTTCTCGGCAACCTTCCGGTCTGGGTCACGGCTGATGATATCAAGTCGTGGCTAACAGCGGAAAACCTGGTGGCCGACTCCGTGAAGGTCATCCGTAACCCGGAGACCCAGGAGTCAAAAGGCTTCGCCTTCGTCGAAGCCCCCAACGAAGAAGAGATGACTTCCATCATCCGACGCTTCGACCGCGCACCCCTCGAGGACCGCATCCTTCGCGCCAATCAGGCTCAACCGCCAAGGCCGAAGGGCGCGCCCAGGCCCATGGGCCCAGGCGTTGGTCCGGGCGCGGGTCCCGCTTCGGCCGCCGCACCCCCTGTCGGCGATGCCCAGTTGCGGCGTACCCGTGGCGGCCGGAAGCACCGCAAGCCCGGCGGCGGACCCACCTCGGCTTTCGCCGAGGAACTCGCCAAGGCCCTTTAACCCCCAGCCCCACACACGCGCGGCGCCGGGACCCGGTCCCGTCTCCGCCGTGCCCGGCGTTTTACACCTGCATCACCGCCTTCCGGTGTTATACTCGAACCCGGCGTAGGATTAATCTTCTTCGCCCATTCATCCATCCGAGGTACACCGTGTGATCGATCTCATCCTCCTTCGTCTCGTTTTCATCGCCCTTCTGGCTATCGCTTCGTTCTTTCTCAGCCCATTCGGCCTCCCCCGGCCCTGGTCCGTACTCTCCGGTCTCGCCCTCGGCGCCATTATTGTCGCCTTTGAAGTCCGCCTCAAGGAAGTCAGCCTCAAACGCCTCATTGGCGCCGCCATCGCCAGCGTTCTCGGCATCCTCGGCGCATTCATGATCGCACTCATTCTCAATTGGGCCTTGCCTGACAACCACTCCACCGTCCCCTTCCTCCAGATCCTCGTCCTGCTCGTCATGACCTATGTCGGTCTTGCTGTCGGCGCGGCCAAGGGCGATATGCTCAACCTCGCCGCCCTCGGCGGACTGTTCGGCGGCGAGAAGGGCTCCCGTCAGACCTTCAAGATCCTCGATACCTCCGTCGTCATCGACGGCCGCATCGCCGATATCGCCGAAACCGGCTTCCTCGACGGCATCCTCGTCATCCCCCAGTTCGTCCTCCGCGAACTCCAACTCGTCGCCGACTCCTCCGACTCGATGAAGCGCAACCGCGGCCGCCGCGGTCTCGACGTCCTCCAGCGCATCCAGAAAATCTCCTCGCTCAACGTCCAGATCCTCGAAGACGACTTCCCCAACGTCCGCGAAGTCGACCTCAAGCTCATCGAACTCGCCAAGGTCTACGACTGCAAGATCGTTACCAACGACTTCAACCTCAACAAAGTCGCACAACTCCACGGCGTCCAGGTCCTCAATATCAACGAACTCGCCAATTCGCTCAAACCCATCGTCCTGCCCGGCGAGATCATGCGCGTCTTCATCCTCAAGGAAGGCAAGGAGCAGAACCAGGGCGTCGCCTATTTGGACGATGGCACCATGGTCGTCGTTGACGGCGCTAAACGTCTCATTTCAAAGACCATCGACATCTCCGTCACCAGTGTCCTGCAAACCACCGCCGGCAAGATGATCTTTGGCCGTTTCGACGAACGTTACCACCACGTCTACGACAAACCGCAACACGCCGGCCCCTCCGCCGACCGCGATTCCCACAGGAAGGAAGACCACGCCCATCTCCCCGGCGCCGGCATCTGAGGTCCTAGCATAATGAAAGTCGCTGTCATTCTCCCCGCGGCCGGACTCGGCACTCGCATGAAGCCCGGTGATGCCGGCTCCTCAACCGCGACGCGCAAGCAGTTCCTCTTGCTCGACGGCGTCCCCGTCGTCGTCCACACGATCCGCAAGTTCGTCGCTTGCCCCCTGGTCAGCGAAGTCGTCCTCGCCCTGCGCCCCGAGGACCGTCCCAAAGTGGATGAACTGATCGCCGCCGAGAGCTTCCCGAAACCCGTCCGCACCGTCGATGGCGGCGACTCCCGCCAGGCCTCGGTCGAAAACGGCCTGGCCGCCGTCGCCCCCGATACCGGCATCGTCGCCGTCCACGACGCCGTCCGCCCTTTTATCGATCCGGAGACCATCGAGGAGGCCATCCGCGTGGCCGCCGAAACCGGCGCCGCCATCGTCGGCATCATCCCCGTCGATACGGTGAAACAGGTCCACCTGCACAAGATCACCGGCACGCTCAACCGCGACCGCCTCGTCCTCGCCCAGACGCCCCAGGTTTTCCGGATCGATATCCTCCGCCGCGCTTACGATCAGGCCCGCCACGACGGCTTCACCGGCACCGACGAATCCTCGCTTGTCGAGCGCATCGAAGTCGAAGTCGCCGTCGTCGCCGGCTCCGACCGCAACATCAAAATCACCCGGCCCTCCGACATCGACCTCGCCCAGCTCTTCCTGCGCGAGGAAAAGGAACGCCTGCTGTAACAGCGGACTGAATGCGATGCCTGATCCGCGGCCTTCCGATCTGGAACTCCTGAATCAACGGATAGACATCCTCGCCCGCATCAACGCCCAACTTCTCGCCCGCATCTCATCGCTCGAAGACCGCCTCGCCCGCCTCGACGGCGCCCTCCCGCCGGCGCCCTATTCTGAACCCTCGCGGTTCGAACCTGCCCCCGAGCCGCCGCCCCCGCTACCAGACGAACCCTCTTACGCCCCCGTGCCCGAACCCGCCGGGCCGGAACAATTCCACCCGCAACCGGAGCCACTGGCGCCCTTCGCAGACGCCCCCCCCGAACTCCCCCACCCCTCCGCCGAAACCGCCTTCGGCCTGAACTGGCTCAACCGCATCGGCGCCTTCACTCTGATCCTCGGCGCGGCATTCTTCTTCAAATACGCCGTCGACAACGGCTGGATCGGCCCCACCGGCCGCATCCTGCTCGGCCTGCTCGCCGGAGCCATCCTCCTTGCCGGCGCACATCTGCTCAATGCCCGCCGCCATGCCGTTTACGCCCAGGGCGTCGCCGCCGCCGGCATCTCCATTCTTTACCTGTCATTCTGGGCCGCTGGTTCTCTCTACAAACTCATCCCCCTGCCCGCCGCCTTCGCCGCCCTGGTCGCCGTCACCGCCCTCGCCGGCGCCCTCGCATGGCGCACCCGCGGCATCGCCCTCGCCACCCTCGGCCTCATCGGCGCCTACCTCGCTCCGCCCGCGCTCTCCACCGGCGAATACCACCCCTGGATCCTCTTCACCTACCTCCTCATCATCAACGGCGCCTGGCTCTCCTTCGCGCGCTACATGGGCTGGCGCATCCTCGAATTCATCGCCTTGCCCCTCACCGTCCTTCTGGCCGGTCCCGTGTTCGTCGATCTGACCAACGACGACTCCGGCCCCGCCGGCACTTTCCTCCTCGCCGGCCAGTGGATCGTTTTCATCCTCTCCCCCATCGTCCCGTTCGCCTACGTCGCCCACGCCCTGGCCGGCATCGGACTTGGCATCGCCTGGATTCACGCCCCCGCCGTCTTTCCCGCCGCCGCACTGGCCCTGCTGACTGCCGGCCTCGCCGCCGCCCACCTCCGCCGCCATCCTTCTCTGGCCCTCCCGGCTGTGGCCTCGTTCTCCCTCAGTTACGCCATCATCCTTGTGGGTAACTCCCACTCCGCCGCACTCTTCCTCACCGCCACCGCCGCCTTCGCCCTTGCCCACGCTTTCCTCCCGTTCCGCCTCTCCCGCGCTTCCGTCGGACGCGCCGAACTCGCCCTCCAACCCCTGAACGCCGTTGCCTACTTCGCCGCCGGTTACAACTACCTCTATAGCGCCCACCACGGCTTCCTCGGCCTGTTTGCAGTCTGCCTCGGCGCGGTCTACCTGGTCACCGGACTCGCTCTCCGCCAACGCCTCACCGCCCAACCCGGCGCCACAAACTCCATCATCCTGTTGGCCGGCGCCGCCATCGCCCTGTTCACCGCTGCCGTCCCCCTCCAGTTCGACAGCTTCCGCATCACCATCCTTTGGGCCTTCGAAGCCGCCGCCCTGGCCTGGATCGCCCGCCGCCTCGACTCTTCCTACACACGCTTCACCGCCATCGCCGTCTGCGCCCTGGCCGCCTTCCGCCTCCTCGCCATCGATTCCACAATCCTCCGCGACCCCTCCCAATACGCCCTGCTCGCCAACGCCCGCTTCGCCACCTTCCTGCTCTCGGCCGCCGCCTTCGCCCTCGCCGCCTGGTGGATGCGTCCTCAGCCTCTCGCCCTGGCGCCTTACTTCACCGCCCACGGCTCTCTTCTGCTCGGGCTCGGTCTCGAAGTCTCCTCCCACGTCAGCCGCGTCACCCCGCCCGGCGAGGTCTTCAGCGCCGAAATGGTCTCGCTCTCCATCCTGCTCGCCGTCTACGGCTTGGCGATGGTCGCCGCCGGAGTCGCCACCCGCACCCGGCTCAACCGCGTCGTCGGACTCGCCCTGCTCGCCGTTGTCGTTCTCAAGCTCTACGCCGTCGACGTCTGGGCCATGGGCCGCATCTACCGCATCGTCGCCTTTTCCGCCCTCGGCGTCCTCCTGCTCTCAACTTCGTTCCTCTACTCCCGCTTCCGTTCCAAAATCGAGGAGCTGTTCCAGCATGAAGATCGCTAGACTGGCCCCGTTCCTCGCCCTCCCTCTGCTGGCCCAACCCGTCCATCTTTCCCCTGACCAGTTCCCCTGGCGCGCCGCCTTCACCGTGAATGAGACCGGCGGATACGCCGCCGTCCGCATCACAAAGCCCTTCTACGAGAAAACCTCCGCCAGTTTCGCCGACCTTCGCCTGTTCGGACCCTCCAATGTGGAAACGCCCTGGCTGCTGCGCAACCTCCACCCTTCGCGCCCCGATCCCGCCATCCCCACCCAGACCATCGACCAGGTCCACACCGCCAAGGACCAGTTCCAACTCATCCTCGACTTCGGCGTCGCCCCGCCCATCCACAACCGCCTTGCCTTCGACCTTCCCGGCGACGATTTCCGCCACCCCGTCCTCATCGAATCCAGCCTCGACCGCCAGGTTTGGGACACCGTCCGCACCGCCGCGGTCCTCCGCTTCATGCAGGACGGAAAACGCCTCGAATCCCTCACCGTCGATTACCCTGACTCCTCCCGCCGCTACCTCCGCATCACCATCGGCAACTGGAAGGACCGCAAACTCGCCGCCGCGGTCCGCTCCCAGCGCACCGAATCGCCCAACGCCGCGGACTGGGAGCAACTCGGCTCGGCCGGCGTCAAATCCACCCCTCTGCCCGATCAGAAATCCACCCGCTTCGAATTCGAATACCCCTACGGACCGCTCGATGACGTTCGTTTGGTCGTCCAGACCCCGTCAAAGGAGTTCCACCGCTCCGCCTCCCTCTCCTATTCCGCCGATGGCAAGTCCTGGACCTACGCCGGCGGCCACATCCTCTACCGCGTCCCCGGCGCCGAGGAACTCACCCTCCGCGCGCCCCGCCTCAACGGCCTCCACGTCCGCCTCGACATCCTCAACGCCGACGACCAACCGTTGGACGTTACCGCCGTCCACCTCTCGGTCCCAGCCCGCGAAGCCGTCTTCCCCATCAACGAAACCGGCTCCTACTCCTTTCACCTCGGCCTGCTTCGCGCCGCCGCACCGGACTACGACCTCGAAAAGGTCCTCGCCCGCGCCGCCGCCGTCACGCCCGTCGCCCTGCCCTCCCCCGCCTGGGAATCCAATCCCGCCTACATTCCGCCTGAAGCGCGCCCCAAGCCCTTCACCGAACGCTTCCCCTGGCTGCTGCCCGCCGTCGTCGCCCTCGCCATCGCCCTGATGGGCGCCGCCGCTTTCCGCCTCATCAGGTCGCCCGGCCGCCCGTCCGGCAACTGACGCCGCCGGGGCGACCGTTTTGGATCAAACTAGTCTTATGGACATCCGTACCGGTCTCGGTTGGGACAGCCACCGCATCGCCCAGGGCCGCCCGCTCATCCTCGGCGGCGTCCCCATCCCCTGCGACTTCGGCCTCGACGGCCACTCCGACGCCGACCTGCTCGCCCACGCCATCACCGACGCCCTTCTCGGCGCCGTTGCCCTCGGCGACATCGGCCTCCACTTCCCCGACTCCGACTCTAAATGGAAAGACTGCGACTCGCTCGTCTTCCTCCGCCACGCCGCCAAACTCGTCCGCGAATCCGGCTACCGCATCTCCAACATCGACGCCACCGTCATCATCCAGCGCCCCAAACTGCGCGACTTTCGCCTCCCCATCCGCCAGTCCCTCTCGAACGCCCTCGAACTCCCGCTCGACCGCATCTCGGTGAAGTTCAAGACAGCCGAAAAGGTCGGACCCGTGGGCGAAGGCCTTTCCGCCGAAGCCCAGGCCGCCGTTCTCATCGTCAAACCGTAATCGCCCTATGCGTTAGTGGATGCGGAGCTTCTTCTGCATCTCTTCCAGGGTCAGCCCCTTGGTCTCCGGGTAGGTGAACAGCACCACCACAAACTGCGCCGCCATCATCACTGAGAACACCACAAACGGCGCCGCGCCCGACGATGCCGCAATCACCGGGAAGCTGTAGCTGATCATCGCGTTCATGATCCAGTGCGTGGCGCTACCCAGGCTCTGGCCCTTCGCCCTCACCCGGTTCGGAAACACCTCGCTCAGATACACCCAGATCACCGCCCCCTGCGAGAAGGCGAAGAACGCGATAAAGGCCACCAGCAGCCACACCAGTAGATGTTCGTTCGCTCCGCTGGCGAAGATCCACGCCACCCCGGCCAGCGACGCCGCCGTGCCCACCGCCCCGATCAGCAGCATCGTCTTCCGGCCCAGCCTGTCGATCACCGACATCGCGATCATCGTCGCCACCAGATTCGTGAACCCGATCGCCACCGCCTGCAAGTCGCTCGACACTTTGTCGAACCCCGCCTTGGCGAAGATGTCGTTCAGGTAATACAGAATCGCGTTGATCCCCGACAACTGGTTGAACATCCCGATCGACACGGCCAGGAAAATCGGCAGCTTGTACTTGGCCTTGAACAACGGTTCGGAGCCCAGCCCGTGCTCGGAGTCAATCGATTCGACAATCGCCTTCAGATCCTGCTCATAGTTCGGCTCGCCGGTCAGCCGCAGCACCTCGCGCCCTTCCGCCGCCCGGCCCTCCTTCACCAGCCACCGCGGGCTCTCGGCTATCGTGTAAAGCATCACCAGAAACAGCAGCGACGGCACCGCCGCGATGCCCAGCTTCCACCGCCATTCGGCGTCGCCAAACCCGCCCATCCCGATCACGTAGTTCGAGAAGTACGCCATCAGAATGCCGAAGACGATGTTGAACTGAAACGTCCCCACCAGCCGGCCCCGCAGCCGCGCCGGCGCAATCTCGGCGATGTACATCGGACCCAGCACCGACGATCCGCCGATCGCCAGCCCGCCAATAAACCTCGCCAGCACGAACGAACCCCAGTTCCACGCAAACGCGCACCCGATCGCCGACAACAGATACAGCACCGCCAGCATCCGCAAACTCGCCCGCCGCCCGTACCTGTCGCCCGGATAACCCGCCACCATCGACCCGATCACCGTCCCCCACAACGCGCTCGACACCGTCAACCCCAGCGTCTCCGGCGTCAGACCGAACACCTTCGTCAACGCCTGCGTCGCCCCGGCGATCACCGCCGTGTCGAATCCAAACAGCAGACCGCCCAGGGCGGCCACAATCGTCGCGCGGAACAGATAGGGATTCATATGGGAAGCCCCTATTTTTATCACGATTCAACCCGCCGGTGCGCGGCTTTCCAGGCAGCTTTGACTTGCCCTCGCGCGCCGTGTCAGCCTGACATCAGGGGAGACGACCAAACCATGAAAGCTCTCGTCAAAGCAAAGGCCGAACCCGGCCTCTGGCTTCAGGACGTGCCTGAACCCGAAATCGGCATCAACGACGTCCTCATCCGCGTCCTCAAGACCGGCATCTGCGGCACCGACCTTCATATCTACAACTGGGACGCCTGGGCAAGGAAAACCATCCCCGTCCCCATGCACGTCGGCCACGAATTCATCGGCCGCATTGAACGCGTCGGGGCGAACGTCAACGACTTCCACCCCGGCGACCTGGTCTCCGGCGAGGGCCACGTCACCTGCGGCCGCTGCCGCAACTGCATGGCCGGCCGCCGCCATCTCTGCGCCCACACCCAGGGCGTCGGCGTCAACCGTCCCGGCGCTTTCGCCGAATTCGTCTCCCTGCCCATGTCCAACATCTGGCGCCACGAACCCGGCATCGACTTCGACGTCGCCTCCATCTTTGACCCCTTCGGCAACGCCGTCCACACCGCCCTGTCGTTCCCCGTTCTCGGCGAGGACGTCCTGGTCACCGGCGCCGGACCCATCGGCATCATGGCCGCCGCCGTCGCCCGCCACGCCGGCGCGCGCTTCGTCGTCATTACCGACGTCAACCCCGCCCGCCTCGATCTCGCACGGAAAATCGGCGTCACCCTCGCCGTCAACCCGAAGGAAACGCCGCTCGCCGAGGCCCAGCGCCAGCTCGGCATGCACGAAGGCTTCGACGTCGGCCTCGAAATGTCCGGCAACCCGTCGGCCTTCCGCGACATGCTCGCCAACATGGCCCATGGCGGCCGCATCGCCATGCTCGGCATCCCGTCCGAACCCATCGCCATCGACTGGAACGAAATCATCTTTAAGATGATCACCGTCAAAGGCATCTACGGCCGCGAGATGTACGAAACCTGGTACAAGATGTCGGTCATGCTCCAGTCCGGCCTCGACATCACCCCGGTCATCACCCACCGCCTTCACTACACCGAGTTCGAACAGGGTTTCGCCGCCATGCGCGAAGGCAACTGCGGAAAAGTCGTCCTCGACTGGCAGTAGCCGCGCCCAACTGAGGCCGCGAGCGCAGCCAGCGGGTCACACAGGCAGCCGCTCCCCTCCGCTTGCCGGTCATGGCTCAATGTCCATGCCGCCGCTCATCTGGATATCATGACTCTATAAGGGCCATCGCATGACGTCGAAACAGTTTTTCCGTATTCTCGCCGCCGCCGCCGCCGGCGCGGTGATCGTCGCTCAATTCTTCCAGCCTGAGATCCCCGCACCGCCCCAGCCCAAGCCCGGCGCCGGCTACGATGCCGTCGTCTCCGACGCTCGCGTCAAAGCAATCCTCGTCCGCTCCTGCGCCGACTGCCATTCCAACGACACCGTCTGGCCCTGGTACTCCCACATCAGCCCCGTCTCCCACATGGTCGCCAACGACGTCGTCCGCGGACGCCGCCAGTTGAACTTCTCCACCGTCACCTCGCTCTCCGACGACCAGATGGGTGAGATCCACGACGCCGTCAACTTCGGCGATATGCCCCCGAAGGCCTATACTTTCATGCACCCCGAGGCCAAACTCTCGCCGGCCGACGCCACGCTGCTCAAACAATGGGCCCTCGGCGAACTGCCCTCTCAAAACTAGCCGCGTACCTGTGATATCGTCCTATCAGCCGGGACCGGGCTTGACCCGCCCCGCCGGAGGTTTCCCATGCGCACTGCCGTCACGATCCTGCTTCTCGTTGCCTTTTCCGCCACCCTTTACGCCGCCGCGCCCGCCCCGCCCGCGGGCTGGAAAGACGGCTATGTCATGGCCAACGGCATTCGAATCCACTACTGGCGCACCGGCGGCGACAAGCCGGTCATAATCATGGCCCACGGCTCCTCCGACGACGGACTCTGCTGGACCAACCTCGCCGCCGAGTTCACCGCCGCCTACGACATCGTCATGTACGACGCCCGCGGTCACGGCCTCACTGATCCCCCCAAGGCCGACGACCCCGCCGACGCCCAGGCCGAAGACCTCGCCGCGCTCATTCAGGCGCTGAACATCACCAAGCCCATCGTCATGGGCCACTCCATGGGTTCGTCGGCCACGGCCTGGTTCGCCGCCAAATACCCTGACGTCCCCCGCGCCGTCATCCTCGAAGACCCCAACCTCGCCACCCGCCGCCCCGCCTCTGTGGTCCCTGATCCCGAAGCCCGCCGCAAGTCGATCCTGGAGGGCAACAATCGCACATGGGATGAAATCTACGCCGGGTGTTTGAAGAATCAGGCAATGTGGGGCGTCTCCGAATGCGCCTACTGGACCGAATCCAAGCGCCGCCACCACCCGCTGACCGCATCAGGTACCGCCGCCATGCGCCCTGCCATGCAGGAACTGCTACCGAAGATCGCCGCCCCCACCTTGATCCTCAAAGCCGACGCCCAGGGCGAACTCCGCCAGCAGAACGATGCCGCAGCCAAGCTGCTGCCCAAGGGGACCCTCGTCCACATCACCGGCGCAGGTCACAACGTCCGCCGCGAGAACAAGGCGATGACCATCGCCGAGATGAAAAAGTTCCTGGCCGGATTGTAATCGCTGCGCCTACGGCCGCGGCGAGATGCCCATCAGCATCTGCGGACTCGGACAACAGTTCGCCAGGCACGGATTCGCCGCCTCGCCGCTCTCGATCCGCTCGACGATCAGCTCCCTGATCGCCTCGATAAACCTTGGATGCGTCCCCGCCGTCCCGGCCCGCACCATCCTCAAGCCCAGTCCCCGCGCATGTTCCATCGCCTGCGTGTCCAGATCGACGATCACCTCCATGTGATCCGAAATGAACCCGATCGGCTGCACGACAACATCCCTCGACCCGCTGCCCGCCGCGATCCCGGTCAGCGCATCTTTGATGTCCGGCTCCAGCCACGGCTGCGACGGCGGCCCGCTCCGGCTCTGCCACACCAGCCGGTAATCCGTCCTGCCCATCCGCGCCGCCAGGTGCGAAGCCACCTCTTCCAACTGCTCGACGTACTTCGACGTCCGCGCCATCGCCACCGGCACGCTGTGCGCCGTGAACACCAGGTGCGCCCCGGCTTGATTGCCCGGCTCGATCTTCGCGAACGCCTCAAACAGCCGGTCCGCCAGCGCGTCCAGGAATCCCGGCCGGTTGTAGAAATGCCGCAGCTTGTCGCAGACCGGCGCGCCTTCGCCCACCGCCGCCCGCGCCCGTTCAATGTCTTCCAGATACTGCCTGCACGCCGAGTACGACGAATAGGCCGACGTCACAAACACCAGCGCCCGCTTCACCCCATCAGCCGCCATCTGCCGTATCGTGTCTTCAATGAACGGATGCCAGTTTCGATTGCCCCAGTAAACCGGCAGACCAACCCCATGCCCGGCAAGCTCCGGCTCCATCGCATCAATCAACGCCCGGCACTGGTCGTTAATAGGACTCCGCCCGCCGAACATCATGTAATTCTCCGCCACCGCTTCCAGCCGCTCCCGCGGGACATTTCGCCCTCGCGTCACGTTTTCCAGAAACGGCATCACGTCTTCAGGCTTCTCCGGCCCGCCGAAGCTCAGCACCAGAATTGCGTCGTAACTGCTCTGCACTCCTTATAGAATGACTCAACCCGCCCTGGGTATGAGAAAATCCGGGTTTCATCATGAACCGCCGTCACTTCCTCACCGCCCCCGGCGCCCTCGCCGCCGCATCCGCCACCCAGTCGCCTGCCTCGGCCCGTCTCATCCAGGCCGCACTCGACGACCCGCTCGGCTGGAAGCGCCTCGAATACCTCTGCGACTCCATCGGCCACCGCCTCTCCGGCTCCACCGGCATGACCCGTTCCATCGAATGGGCCATCGCGGAAATGAAGAAGGACGGCCTTGAAGGCGTCGCCGCGCCCGAGGTCATGGTCCCGCACTGGGTCCGCGGCCAGGAATCCGCCCTTCTCGTCTCACCCTGGCGGACTGAACTGCCCATGCTCGGCCTCGGCGGTTCCATCGGCACGCCCCCCGGCGGCATCACCGCTGAAACCGTCGCCGTCGAGAGCTTCGACGAACTTGATAAGCTCAGCGCCGAAAAGGTGAAGGGCAAAATTGTCGTCTACGCTGTCCCGTGGGAGGGTTACGCCAAGACGGTCGCCTACCGCGGCAACGGAGCCATCCGCGGCGCACAACTCGGCGCCGCCGCCGTGTTGGTCCGTAGCGCCGGACCCTTGGGCCTGCGCACCCCCCACACCGGCATGATGCGCTACCGGGACGGAGTCGCCAGAATCCCCGCCGCCGGCATCGCCGCCGAGGATGCCATGATGCTGCTTCGCCTCCAGCGCGCCGGAACCCCCGCCACCGTCCGTCTCGAAATGGGCGCTCAGACCTGGCCCGACGCCAAATCCGCCAACGTCGTCGCCGAATGGCGCGGCCACGAAAAACCCGAGGAGGTCGTCGTCCTCGGCGGACATTTTGATTCCTGGGACGCCGGACAGGGCGCCCACGACGACGGCGCCGGCTGCATCGCCGCCTGGACCGCCGTAAAGCTCATGAAGGATCTGAACCTCCGCGCCCGCCGCACCGTCCGAGTCGTCTTTTGGGCGAACGAGGAAAACGGACTCCGCGGCGGCCGAGCCTATCGCGAGTGGGTCGGCGATCAGGTGAA
Organism: Candidatus Solibacter sp.; assembly: GCA_013822245.1. Classification (GTDB taxonomy): domain Bacteria; phylum Acidobacteriota; class Terriglobia; order Bryobacterales; family Bryobacteraceae; genus PNKE01. The sequence continues at coordinate 39,455 of PNKE01000063.1, read as the reverse complement.
AAACCACGTCGCCGCCATCGAAATGGACAGCGGCTGTGAAAAACCCTCCGGCTTCGGACTCACCATCCCCAACGCCGCCCCGCCCATCCAGGACCGCGGCCTCGCCTTGCTCAAACAGATCGCCGCCCCGCTCGCGTCCATCCAGGCGAATGAAATCGGCGGCGGAGGCGGCGGAGCCGACATCGGACCCATCATGCGCGAAGGCGTCCCCGGACTCGCCCTCCGCACCACCGGCGGCCGCTACTTCGAATGGCACCACACCCACGCCGACACCATCGACAAGATAGACCCCCGCCACTTCCGCGAGGCCGTCGCCGCCCTGGCCGTCGTCTCCTACGGCCTGGCCGAAGCCTCAGACCGTCTGGCCGCCGTCTGACCGCAATCCGGCCTAGCGCTGGGGGATCGTCCCGCTCGCCGGCCGGTTTGTCCTCTTTCGCGGCTCCTCCGGGAGACGATAGACTAGATACGATGACCCTCGACGAACTCGAGCGCACTTACACCGAGCTCCGCCAGCAATCAGAAGCCGTGCGGAGCTATCTTTGACATCCCTTCCAAGCGCGCCCAACTCGACAAAATAGAAGAACTCGTCTCCTCGCCCGAATTCTGGAACAACCCCGACGGCAGCCAGAAAATCATGCAGGACCGCAAACGCCTGGAGTCCGCCATCGAGCAGGACCGCGGCGTCGGTACGCTGGTCAGCGACGTCGATACGCTGTTTGAACTCGGCCGCGAAGGCGAGGACGTCGCCGCTGAACTCGACCGCGAAATCGGCAAGCTCCGCACCATCGTCGACAAGCTCGAAACCGCCATGCTGCTGTCCGGCGAAAACGACCACCGCGGCGCCATCATGACCATCCATCCCGGCGCCGGCGGCACCGAAAGCCAGGACTGGGCCGAGATGCTCATGCGCATGTTCATCCGCTGGGCCGAACGCAACGGCTTCTCCGCCACCGTCACCGACCTGCTCGAAGGCGAAGGCGCTGGCATCAAATCCGCCACCATTGAGATGGACGGCGACGGCGTCTTCGGCCAGCTTCAATCGGAAATCGGTGTCCACCGCCTGGTCCGCATCTCCCCGTTCGACGCCAACGCCCGCCGCCACACCTCGTTCGCCTCGGTCTTCGTCATCCCCATGATCGATGACGACATCAAGATCGAGATCAAGCCCGACGACATCAAAGTCGATGTCTTCCGCGCATCGGGCGCCGGCGGCCAGCACGTCAACCGCACCGAATCCGCCGTCCGCTTCACCCACATCCCGACAGGGATTGTCGTTCAGTGCCAGAGCGAGCGTTCGCAGCATAAGAATCGGGGGACCGCGCTGAAGCAGTTGAAGGCCCGTCTCTGGGAGTTCGAGATGGACAAGCGCCGCGTCGAGGAAAAGAAACTCGAGGATTCCAAGTCCGACATCAACTTCGGCAGCCAGATCCGCAGCTACGTCCTCGCTCCCTATCGCCTCGTCAAGGACCACCGCACGAAACTCTCCATCGGCGACGTCGACCGCGTCCTCGATGGCGGCCTCGAAGGCCTGATCCACGCCTTCCTGGTCTGGAAGAAGACCGGCAGGATCGCCGGCGACGGCAAGGACGAACTCCCCGAATAATCCTGTGGACCAGCGGGAAATCGATCGCGCGGCAGAGATCATCCGCTCCGGCGGACTGGTCGCCTTCCCCACCGAAACCGTCTACGGCCTCGGCGCCAATGCCCTGGACCCGTCGGCCGTCCGCCGCATCTTCCAGGCCAAGGGCCGCCCGTCCACCAGTCCGGTCATCGTCCATGTCGATTCCGAACAGATGGCCCGCTCGCTCGTCACCGCCTGGCCCGAAACTGCCGCCCGCCTCGCCGCCCTCCACTGGCCCGGACCGCTCACCCTCGTGCTGCCCAAACGAACTCTGATTCCGGACGAAGTCACCGCCGGATTGCCCACCGCCGGCATCCGCATGCCTGCCCACCCCGTCGCCCTGGCTCTGATTCGCGCCGCCGGGGTCCCCATCGCCGCGCCCAGCGCCAACCGCTTCACCGAACTCTCGCCCACCTCGGCCGATCACGTCCGCCTCGGCCTCGGCGCCCGCGTCGACATGATCCTCGACGGCGGCACGACGCCGGTCGGCATCGAATCCACCGTCCTGTCACTCGCCACTGACCCGCCCACACTGCTGCGGCCCGGCATGGTCACCCGCGAGGAGATCGAATCCCTCATCGGGCCCGTAACGGCGCCAATCGAACTCTCCGCCGGCCCGCATGCCTCCCCCGGTCTCCACCCCCGGCACTACCGCCCCCGCACCCCGCTCCTGCTCGTCTCCGGCGCCCGGTTGCCCGCCCACGGCCGCGGCGTCTATCTCTCCCATCTGCCCGGCGCCGCCCGCCCCATGCCCGCCGCCGCCCGCGGCTACGCCGCAGTCCTTTACCTGACCCTCCATAATCTTGACTCCGAAGGTCTGGATTGGATCGCCGTCGAGTATCCTCCTGACACCGATGAATGGGCCGGAATCCGCGACCGCCTCAAACGCGCATCAGCCGTTTAAAATCAATAAGATAGACAACATAGAGTTCGTTTGGTAACGATTCGCCGCCGCTTCCGGAGCGTACACGGCGGCAACTTCGATAGAATCTCAGGACAACCATGCCCGAAACGCGCCCTACCCGCACGCGCTGGATCATCCTGGCCATCCTGTTCATGATCACGACCAACAACTACCTGGACAGGATCATCCTCGGCATCCTCAGCCCGGTCATCCTGGAAGACCTCAAGCTCTCGAAGATGGAGTACGGCTACATTAATTCCGCCTTTCAGTTCGCCTACGCTATCGGCTTTCTCATCATGGGCAAGTTCATCGACCGCCGGGGGACCCGGATCGGCTACACGGTCGCCATTTTCATGTGGAGCGTCGCCGCCGGACTCCACGCCTTTTCGCGCAGCGCCCTCTCGCTCGGCTTCTGGCGCGCCATGCTGGGTCTGGGCGAGTCGGGCAACTTCCCGGCGGCCATCAAGGCGGTCTCGGAGTGGTTTCCGAAGAAGGACCGGGCCTTCGCCACCGGCATCTTCAACGCCGGCACCAACGTCGCCACCATGATCGGCCCGCCGCTGTTCGTTTGGATGAACGCCCATTTCGGCTGGCGCGACTGCTTCCTGATCACCGCCGCCTCCGGCATCATCTGTCTCGCCTTGTGGTGGTTCTACTACCGGCTGCCCGCCGAACACAAATCGGTGAACGCGGCCGAACTGGCCATCATCCAGTCCGACACCGACGAAAAACAGGAGGCCCAGATCGGCTGGCTGGCCGCCCTGGCCCACAAGCAGACCTACGGCTTCGCCCTGGCCAAGTTTTTCAGCGATCCCGTCTGGTGGTTCTATCTCGTCTGGCTCACGCTCTATTTCAAGGAAGAACGTGGACTCAGCCTCGAACAGATCGGCTGGGCGCTGCCCTTTATCTACCTCATGGCCGACTTCGGAAGCGTCGGCGGCGGCTGGATCTCGGGCTACCTCATGCGCCGCGGCTGGTCCAACGTCAAGGCGCGGAAGACAACCATGGCCTTCTGCGCACTCTGCATGCCCGTGGCCGCCACCTGCGTCATCCAGCCCAACCTGTTCGTCGCCATCGCCCTCATCTCGCTGGCCACCGCCGCCCACCAGGGCTGGTCGGCCAATCTCTTCACCACCGTCTCCGACGTCTTCCCGAAATCCGCCGTGGCGTCGGTCACCGGCATCGGCGGCTTCCTTGGCGGCATGGGCGGCGTCGTTTTCACCGCGCTGCTGCCCGCCTGGCTGGTCACCCACTTCGGCTATGGACCCGTCTTCGTCATCATGGGCTCGGCCCACCTCATCGCGTTCCTGTGCGTCCACACCCTGATGGGCCGGATGGAGAAGATCGCCGTCAAGGAAGCCTAACAGGCTCACCCAGTTCGCCGCGTCCGAGCGGCCGGAGACACTCAAACTCGACCCAACCTGACTTGCCCGTGTTCGGGCCCGTGAGGACTTCGATCCTGCGCTTGCTGCCCGTGGCCCCAGCGACGCGCACCTGCGCGCCCGCTTCCAGGGCGAAGGCCTTGCCCTCGGTCCCGGCTCTCTTGAGCGTGGACTGCTCGCCCCTGGCCGCGGCGGCGTGCAGATTGTAAGTCATTCCAGCCTCGGCGGCCACCCAGACCTCAGCCATTCCCCGGCCCTCGGCAACGGCCGTCTCCCCTGGCTGAACGACGTGGTTCAGCTTCGTTTCGGGCTTCAGATTCCAGTACCGTCCGATCATCAGGGCCACCAGAAAAACCCCCACGACGACGGCAACGGCGTTAAGTTTGCCCATTGTGGACCTCCGCATCCTATTTACTCCCATCGCCTGCCGGAATCAATGCCCCCCTGGCGGACTTTGTCACCCCGGCCGCGCCCCCGCATCCTCTAAACTGAAGATAGCCATGCCCATGTACGAATACCGCTGCTCGGAATGCGGCAGCCAGTACGAGCAACTCCGCCGGATGTCGGAGGCCGACCGCGACCTCAAGTGCCCGAGGTGCGGCTCCAACCGCGTCGCCCGCCAGGCTTCGGCTTGCGCCGTCCGCGGCAGCGGCAACAGCGGCGGCGGCGGATGCGCTCCCGGCCGCGGCTTTTCTTGAGCACGCTAAGGCTCCTCCGGCCCGTGCGGCCGGCCATCCGTACCGCTTCCCACCGTCTTGCCCGGAGGCCCAATCGCCTCGCCCCATCCGTTTGGGTGTTTTTCCCCTAAATCGTGCAGGTTTTCGTCTGACTCACTAATGTAACCGCCTGATTGTCTCGATTAGTGAAGTGACCCGAACATTGGAGTGAGAGGATCTTACTCCGCGCCGGACCAAAGCTCCTCCGGAGTGAGACTGGAGCAGCCGGCGCGGCTGGCTTGCGGCGGCGCCGCCCCACCGGGCGGGCTTCAGACCGGGCCGGACGAACTGATGGGAAGAGAGTCTGCGCCCGCCGGGGCGGTTGTGCTTCACGGCCGATGCCGGCAGGCTGTCGCGGGCAAGAGGTGAGAAAAACGATGGCCGAAGCGACGTGGGTCAGCCCACAGGTTGCTTTATCGGAGGCGATCACGGCAGCCAAGCTCGGGCAACTGGCCCTGGCCCGGAGACTGCTGCATGAACTCGTCGCCAAGGATCCCAAGAACGAGCGCGCCTGGCTGTGGATCGCGGGTTTGGCCGAGGACCGCGAGGCCGCCTACGAAGCGCTGAATCGCGTGCTCGACATCAATCCCAGAAACCAGCAGGCCATCAGCGCGCTCTCGCTTGCCCGGCTTCAGGAACTGGCCGCGCAAAGGAACCTGCGGCCCGCGCCCGCCGAACAGCCGGCGCCCGAACCGCGGGTCACGCCCCATCCCCGTCCCGACGGAGTCCAGCCCTCAAGTTGGGCCTGTCCGCTGTGCCTGGAGTCGTCGGCCTACCCGATGAGGAAGTGCCCCTGCTGCAAGGCCATCCTGGGCATCGGCGCGATCGAGGACTATGCGGCCAACAAGGGCGCCAACGAGGAACTGCTGCTCGACGCCGTCCGCAGGTTCACCCAGATGGCCCGGCAGTCGGATTCGCATGACGTCCGGGTAAACCTCGCCCTGGCCTATCTGAACATCAACCGTTCGGCCGAGGCGCTGCCCCACCTGCGCAAGGCCCTGTCGATGAATGGCGCCAACCCGTCGCTGGCCCGGCTCGCCGAGTCGCTGGCCGCGCGAAAGCTGGTGGTGGCGGTCGACGACAGCCTCACCGTCCGCAAGATCGTGTCGATCACGCTGGAACGGCTCGGCTACCGTGTCGTTACGGCGAAAGAGGGCAGCGAGGCCCTTGTGGTGGCAGCCGAGGCCCAGCCGGACCTGATTCTGCTCGACATCACGATGCCCGGCATGGACGGCTATCAGGTCTGCAAGGCGATCAAGCAGAATCCGGCCACACGCCGCATCCCGGTGGTCATGCTCTCGGGCAAGGATGGCTTTTTCGACAAGGTGAAGGGACGCCTGGCCGGCGCGACCGACTACATCACCAAGCCTTTCCATGAGGCGACGCTGGCCGAAGCCGTGAAGAAGTACGCGCAATGATACTGTCCATGACCGGTTCTGGAGGAATGCATTGGAATCTATAGTGAAGCGGATACTTGTCGTCGAGGACAGCCCGGCATACCTGCAGTTGATGCGGCAGGCGCTCGAATCGAGAGGCTACACCATCCTGACGGCCGGCGACGGCGAGCAGGCCCTCGAGCAGGCGCGGCTCCACCGGCCCGACCTCATTCTGCTCGATGTCGTATTGCCCAGGATGAACGGCTACCAGGTCTGCCGCCAGTTAAAAAACGAGTCGGGGATGAAGGAGATCCCGATCGTCATGGTGAGCAGCAAGACGCAGGAGTTCGATCGGTACTGGGGATTGAAACAGGGCGCCGACGGCTACATCACCAAGCCGTTTGAGCCGTTGGCGCTGGTAGCGGAGGTGGAGTCGCGGCTTTAGTTGCGCGCCAGCGGCTCCGATCGGAGAAGCTATGCGGGAGTACACAGACGAGGATCGGGGCCGCCCCTTCGACCTGCCGATGGGCGGCCTGCTTTCCGAGCTTCTGGCCTCGGAGGGCATCGACGGCGGCGGGTTCGAGGATGAGCGCGAAGCCCGGCCGGTTCATGCGGCCGCGCCGCCCGCGGCCGATCCGGAGCCGCCGCCCGCGCGGAGTTGCCCGGCCGCGCCGGCAATCGCGTTGCCCGGCCTGCTCAACGACCTGCTGAACCTGGCCGGCGCCGCCGGATCGGTTGAGACGCGGCCCGAAACGGCCGCCTTGCCGGCCGGACTGCCCAGCCCGGCCTGCCCGGCGCCGCGGGAGGCCGCGCAGGCTTTCCAGGCTGAGCCCGCCGAGGAGCCTGCCGCGGCCGAACCGCCGTTGCTGGCCATCCCCGGCCTGCTGTCGCTGCTCAGTTCCGGACCCGATTGCGCCCCCCCCGGCCCCGAGTTCGCCCCGGCTGAAAGCCCGCCGACGTTCGACGGACTGGAGATCGAGGACGCCGCCGAACGGTCCGCCGCCGCCTGGGATCAGCGGCCGCCCGCCGGGAAGGCCGCGGCGGCCCGGCCCGTCCCCGCGCCGGCTGAATGCCCGCCGCCGTTCGACGAACTGGAGATCAAGGACGCCGCTGAACGGTCCGCCGAGGCGCCGTCGGCCGTCGAGCCCGAACCGCCGCAACTCGAGCCGGCTGAAGCCGCGAATCCTGTTGCGTCCGCCCGCTCCGCCGCTGAACAGCAGCCCTTGGAGCGGGAGCAGGTCCGCGGCGCCGGAATCGAGGCGGAGGACTCCACGGCCGCCGGGCGGCAGGGGGTTGACGAGCGGCCCTCCGCGCCCGAGTTCGCCATGCCCGCCGCGGGGGTCCCGGAGCCATTGATTGAGGGCGAGCCTGAATTTTCGCCAAGCCAGGCCGCGGCCGTTCTGGCCGAGGCCGCGGGCCGCCTTGTCCAGCAAGCCGGCGCACGGCAGGCGGAGCCGCCGGCGGCGGCGCTGGCTGACCTCGCCGCCGCCACCGGCGCAGTCTCGCCGGCCGGCCTCGACCAGCAGCCCTCGGCGGCGCCTGAGAATGGCGAGCGTTACGTCGTCTTCCAGCTCGGCGGCCAGTCCTACGGGTTGCACATCACTTGCGTGCGCGAGGTGGAAAGGGCCGGCCGCGTCACTCCGGTGCCCGGAGCGCCGCCGATGATCCGCGGCCTGATCAACCTGCACGGCGAGATCCTGCCACTCATCGATCCGCGCCCGCTGCTCGCCCTGCCGCCGCGCGAGGGCGCCTCGGGCGGCTATCTGGTCGTGGTCCACGGCGCCGGGCAGGAGGGTGCGGTGGCCTGGCTGGTGGACGGCCTTGGAGGCATGGCGGTGGTGGACCCGGACCGCATCTCATCTCCGGGCCAGGGCGGGCCGGCGGACCCCGGAGGCAAAGGCATCGTCTCCGGCACGGCCGGGCATCGGGGGCGGAGCCTTCAGTTGCTCGACGGCCGGCGGCTGGTTTCCGAGGATGCGATTGAGCGGGCATCCGGCGGTTGGGAAGTGAGGTTGGAGGAGTCCCAGATATGATCCGCAACTTTAAGATCTGGCAGAAGCTGCTGCTGGCCGGCGCGCTGGCGGTGATCCCGGTCGTGATGCTGTCGTTGCTGTTTCTGCAAAGCCGCAACGAGCAGATCGCCAGAACGCAGGCCGAACTCAGCGGCCTGGAGTACGTGTCGCCGATGAGGCGGCTCATCGAAAGCCTGCCGCAGCACCGCGCTGCCGCCAGCGCGGTGCTGAGCGGCGGCACGGCCTCCGGGTCCGCGCTTGAGGAGGCGGGAGCCAGGGTCGACGCCGCCGTCGCCGAACTGGCGGTCATCGAGCGGCGCAAGGGCCGCGAGCTCGGCACAACGGCCGCCTGGGAGTCGATCCGTGTCCGGTGGGAGGATCTCAAGCTGCGCACCATGTCGCTGAGCGCCGAGGAAAGCAACACCCGCCACACTCAACTGATCTCCGACACGCTCGCCCATCTGCGCCGCATCGGCGACCTCACCGGCCTGGCCGCCGACCCTGACCTGGACATCTACTACCTCGCCGGCGCCATGCTCGACCGTCTGCCCTGGGCCGCCGAATACCTGGGCCAGATTACCGCCCACGGCGCCTCGATCTCGGCCCGCGGCGCGGCCGGCGCCGAGGAGTCGGCCCAGATCCGCACCCTCGTCCGCCAGTCGGCCTCATCCATGGAGTTCATGGACCGCAGCTTTGAATCCGCCTTCCGCCAGAACGAGGACCTCCGAGTCAAGCTCGAAGGCCCGGTCTCCTCGGCCATGAACGCCGGCGGATATCTCAGAAACCTCGCCCAGCGTGAACTCATCGACCGCCAGGCGGCCTCCTCCAGCCCACAGGCCTTCCTCGAAAGCGGTTCGGCCGCGCTCGACAAGCTGTACAAGGTGCATGAAATGGCCGCCGTCCACACGCGCGCGCTGCTTGAACGCCGCCACGCCAGCCTGGTCGCGCAGAAATGGACCCAGTTGGCCTGGGCCATGAGCCTGCTGCTGCTGTCGGCCCTGATGGCCTTCGTCATCCAGCGCGGCATCACCGAGCAGATCCGCTCCATGAGCCAGACCTTCCGCCAGATCAGCCGCGGAGACCTCGACGCCCGCGCCGAAATCTACAGCCGCGACGAACTCGGCACGATGGCCGAAACCACCAACGTCATGCTCGCCAATACGCTCTCGCTGATCCAGTCGCGGGAGGAGCGCGACCGCATCCAGGACAGTATCCGCAAACTGCTCGATGACGTCAGCGGCGTGGCCGAGGGCGACCTGACCAAGGAAGCCGAGGTGACGGCCGAGATGACCGGCGCCATCGCCGACGCATTCAACTACATGCTCGCCGAGCTGCGAACCATCATCGGGGCGGTGCAGTCGACCACGTCGAGCGTCAACGGGACCGCCCAGAAGGTGCAGCATGTCACCGAGGATCTGGCCGGCAACAGCCGCCAGCAGTCCGAGCGCGTCCGCGCGGCGTCGCAGGTGCTGCAGTCGGTGGCGCAATCGATCCGCGATGTCGCTTCGCGGGCCAACGAGGCCTCCCAGGTCGCCGAGAATGCGCTGGCGGGCGCGCTGGCCGGCGGCGACGCCGTGCGCCGGACGGTGGAAGGAATGGCCGGCATCCGCCAGCACGTGCAGGAGACCGCCAAGCGCATGAAGCGGCTGGGCGAAAGCTCGCAGGAGATCGGCGAAATCGTGCAACTGATCTCGGAGATCTCCGACCGCACGTCGATCCTGGCCCTGAACGCCTCCATCCAGGCGGCCATGGCCGGCGAGTCCGGCAAGGGTTTCGCCATGGTCGCCGAGGAGGTCGAGCGGCTCGCCGAACGGGCCAACGAAGCCACCAAACGGATCACCGTCCTGATCAAATCGGTCCAGACCGAAACCACCGAGGCGATGTCGGCCATGGAGGCCACCACGCGCGAAGTGGTCGAAGGTTCGCAGATCGCCGGAGAAGCCGGCGGCCGGCTGGCCCAGATCGAGGAGGTTACACGCCACATCACCAGCCTGGTCCAGGGTATTTCGAAGGAAGCCGGCGAGCAGGCCGCCGGCTCGGACCGGCTTGCGTCGACGGTCGCCGAGGTCTCCGCCGCCACTCATTCGGCCGCCGTGGAGGCGCTGCGCGCAGCCTCCGACATCCGCAACCTGGCGGCCATGGTCACCGAGCTGAACCGCTCGCTGTCCCGCTTCAAGGTGCCGTCCGGGGAGCCGCATGCCGGCGGGCTGGTCCATGCGGCGGGGGATTGAGGATCGAACGGCGAGGAGACCCGGCTGATGTCAGAGCTCAACGATCAAGCCATCCTGCTCTCCTTCATCGGGGAGGTGCGGGCTCAACTGCCGGCGCTCGAACGCGAAACCGCCCGCCTCAAGGAGCCCGGCGCCGGCGTTGCCGCGCTGGCCGAGGTCCGGCGGTTGGCGCATACCATACGCGGAGCGAGCGACATGGTCGGGCTGGCCCGGCTTTCCGCCGCCGCCCGCGGACTTGAAACCCTGACGCCGCGGTTTCCCGCTGAATCCGGTATGGACTCAGCCATCATCGAGCGCGCCCGCCAGGGGGTCGTACAGATCCGGGCCGAACTCGACGGCCTCGGCGCCGCCGCCCCCCTCCCGGCAACTCCTGGGCCGTCCGCGGCCGCCGACGCCATCGACGAGGACATCTACCGCGCTTTCTCGATCGAGGCTGAACAGCTGTTTGACACCATCCGCGAACAGATCGCCCGCCTGCGCGGCCCCGCTTCGCCGGCCGCCATGGCCTCGCTGCGCAACGCCGTCCATACCCTCAAGGGCGCCGCCGGCATGGCCGGCCTCGGCGTGGTGTCCGGGCTCGCCCACCGCATGGAGGACGTGCTGGTCATGATCGACGAGGGACGGCTTCCCGCTGAACCCGAAATCCTGGACATCCTGGTCGCCGCCCACGACCTGCTGGGCGACCTCGTCGCCGCCCGCGGATCCGCCGCCCTGGCCGGGGAGTCCTGCCAGTCGCTCAACTCACAGTTCGACCTTCTCGACTCGCTGGCATCGGAATCGCCCGAAGCCGCTCCGCCTCAATCCTCCGATCCCAGCCTCGCCGAGGAGGAGGAAACCGACGAAACCCTCATCGAAACCTTCCTTGGCGAGGCCGAGGCCCACATGCTTTCGGCTGGCGACGCCTTCCGCGCCCTGGCCCCCGATTCGTCCGGCCCGCCTGAACTGCTCGGCGTGCTGCGCCGTTCCGCGCACACCATCAAGGGCGCCGCCGGCATGGTCGGCCTGATGGCGGTCTCGCGCCTGGCCAAGGGCATGCAGACGCTGCTGGACCGCATCGCCGAAGGCGCCATCGCCTACAACCCCGCCATCTACGACATCCTTGGCGACAGCTTCGATCTGCTGGCCGACCTCATCGAGGCCCGCGGCCACAATGCGGCCCTACTCGGCCGGCTCGCACCGCTGATGGACAGGATCGCGAATCCCCCCGCCCAGCCATCCGGCGCCGGATCCCGCCCCAAGGACGCGCCCGCGCCTTCCGCCGCGCCCGAGGCCGCGCCGGTGCAGGATTCGCCGCAGCCCGCCGTCCGCGTGCCGATGGACCGCCTGGCCGGCGTCAGCCGCCTGGTCGGCGAGATCTTCCTCAACGCCTCCTCGTTCGAACAGCAGGCCTCGGCCTTCAAGCGCGAACTCGATGAACTCGCCCTCAACCTGTCGCGCATGCGCCGTCTTTCGGCCGCACTGGCCGAGGAACAGGCCCCCGAGGAACAGCTCCGCGGGGTAAAGTCCGCCGCCGGACCAGCCTCGGCCGCCGAGTTCGACGTCCTCGAATTCGACCGCTACTCGCGCCTCAACCTCCTGTCGCGCGACCTCGCCGAAGCCACCAACGACCTGTCCGCCCTCAGCACCCAGCTGAACTCCATGCGCTCCCAGTTCGACGCCTGGGCCGGCCGCCAGCGCGGGCTGAGCGGCGAGGCCCAGGACCAGCTCATGCGCATGCGCCTGGTGCCGCTGTCCACTCTCGCCAACCGGCTCAACCGCACCGTCCGCGTCAGCTCCTCGAAGACAGGCAAGCAGGCCGTCCTGACTCTCGCCGGCATGGACACGGAGTTCGACAAATCGGTCGCCGACCAGCTTTCAGGCCCATTGGAACACCTGCTGCGCAACGCCGTGGACCACGGCATCGAGCCGCCCGGCGGCCGTCTCGCCGCGGGCAAGCCGCTGGCCGGGCAGATCCGCCTGGAAGCCTCGCATCAAGGCGCGCACCTGCTCATCCGCCTCTCCGACGACGGGGCCGGTCTCGACTACGAACGCATCCGCCGCCGCGCCGTCGAGCTCGGCTGGATGACAGCCGAACTGGCCGCCTCGCTGGCGGGCGAGGACATCGAGAGGCTCATCCTCGAACCTGGCTTCTCCACCGCCGAATCGGTCAGCGAGATCTCCGGCCGCGGCGTCGGTCTCGACGCCGTCGCCTCCTCGGTTCAGGCTTTGCGCGGCCGCCTCAGCGTCCAGAGCAGGCCTGGGCAGGGCGCCGTGTTCACCCTTCGCCTGCCGATTTCGATGGCTGTCGCCAAGACCATGATCGTCGAGGCCGGCCTCGGCCGTTTCGCCGTCCCGATGGTCAATTTCACGCGGGCCCTGCGCGTCCAGCACGAGGAGTTCGAAATCCGTGACGGACAGGCCGGCATCCAACTGGCCGGCGGCTGGGTCCCGGTCATGGATCTCGCCGCCTGGCTCGGCATCTCCCCGCCGGGAACCGCCTCCTCGGCCAGCACGCTGCTGTTCGTCGACAACGGCGAACGTGAGATCGCTCTCGCCGTGGACCGCGTGCTCGAAGCCAGGGAGGTGGTCGTCAAGCCGCTCGGCAGGCTGCTCCGCCGCCAGCAGCACTTCTCCGGCGCCGCCATCCTCGGCGATGGATCGGTGGTCCTCATCATCAACGCCTCCACGCTCGATCCCGCCGCCGCCGCGAGTTTCCCTGTCCCGCTCTGCCGCGCCCAGCGGCCCGCCGAACGCCTCAAGGTGATTGTGGTGGATGACTCGATTTCGGTCCGCCGCTCGGTCGCCAACCTCATGCGGTCCTCCGGATGGGAGGTGCTCACCGCCCGCGACGGCGTCGATGCCCTCGAGCATCTCCAGGACCCGGCCAACCGCCCCGACCTCGTCGTCATGGACATCGAGATGCCCCGCATGGACGGCTACGAACTTGCCGCCCGCCTGCGCTCCTCCAGCGACTTTGGCAACTTGCCCATCATCATGCTTACTTCGAGAGCCGGAGAGAAGCATCGCCGCAAGGCATCCAGCCTTGGCGTCGACGGCTACCTTGTCAAACCATGCCCGGACGACGTCCTGCTCGAGGAGGTCGCCCGCTGCATCGCCGCCGGTAAGAGACTGGCCTCCTGACGCCCCCGGGCCGGGCCGTTTACGCGCCGCCGCCCGGCATCCGCGCCAGCCAGTATAGAAACAGCGCAACCAGCGCCGCCGCGCCCAAAAGGACCACCAGCGTGTGCCGGCCTACCCTTTCCGGCCGGCGATTCATCAGCCGCCTCACCCGCCTCCGCAAGGCCGCCCGCAGATTGCCCGACCGGCTGAACGCCCCCGTCCGCACCGGAAACCGCCGCCGGCACTGCCTGCAACGGTAAGCCCTTTGCAGCTTCAGCGCCAGCGCCAGGTCGCCCGGCTTCAGCCGCTTCGACGGCCTCACCCTCAGGCTTCCGCAGGCCGGGCAGGCGATGGTCCTTCCGTCGTCCTCGATCATCCCGCCGCCCGCCTACCGCCGCCAGATCAACACGCCCGACGCCGTCGCCAGACCGAACCCGACAATCTTCTCGGTCAACGTGAACGCCGTCTTCTTGCCGCTGGCCTCGGGTACATACAGCGTGTCTTCCGGCTCCAGCGCGATGTCCACCGCCTCGCGCCGCAGTATCTTTTTCAACTCCACCTGGATCTCCCGCACCCCGCCGGCGGCTTCATCCTTGCGGTAGATGTAGGCGTGGTTCTGCGGATACGGCGTCAGCCCTTCCGACAGCGCCAGCGCCTTCATCACCGTCATCTGCCCGTCCTCGCGCACCGCGATCGCCCCCGGCTTTTTCACGTTGCCGGCGACAAAAATCTTGCGCGCCTCCGGCACCCGGATCTCCTCGCCGCCCTTCAACTCGATGTTCAGCTCCGTCTTGCCGGCGTCCATCAGGTCGCGCACCAGAATCCGCCGCGTCAGCCTCCGCCCCGGCGACGCGGCGTCTTCCTGTGTCAACAGCAATTCCGGTCCGGCCAGTTCGCCCAGCCCCTCGGCCCGCGCGATCGCGTCCAGCAGCGTCACCCGCCCGATCGACTGGAACGTCACCGGCTTGCGCACCGCCCCCACCACCGACACCGGCCGTGACGAGTACTCCGCCACGGTCACCATCACCACCGGCTTCACCAGAATCCCCTCTTTCGACAACACCTCCGCGATCGCCTCCTCCAGTTGCGACGGCAGCAACCCCGCGGCCTTGATCGCCTGTTGCACCATCGGCAGCCGGATGTGTCCCTCTGATGAAACCCTCACCGTGCGCGTGAACTCCGGCGCGTCATAGACCGAAACCGCCAGCAGGTCGTTGCTCCCGATCACCTGCCCCGGCAGATTCGCGGCCCCCGCATCCGACATTGGCCCATGGGGCTGCCCCGGACGCTGCTGCCCGGCCATTGCCAGACCCGCGCCTAGCGCAAGCACCAGCGCCGCCAACTTCTGAATGGCCCGCATGGCCCTGCCTGACATACCCCTACTGTGCGGAACCCCGCGCCGGAGTGTCAAGCCGCTCTCGCCCCGCCCGCCGCCTCGATTCGTCCGCCTCCGCACCCGCCAGCATCGCCGTCAGGATCACGAACGCCGTGAACGCCGGCAACTGGTGGAACGGATAGTCCACCGCCGCGTGGGCCATCACGAACAATAAGCCCATCCCCCATACCGAACCCCACGCCCTCCACGCCAGCCCGCCCAACAGCCACGTCTTCAACCCCAGCATCACGATCCCGCCCTCGCCCAGCCACTGGAGCCAGTCGCAATGCGCCTGGTTCACCACCACCCCAATGTCGAACGTCGCATACGCCGGATACGCCAGCGGCCAGGTTCCCATGCCCGTCCCGAACCAGATGTGATCGCGCGCCATCTGCAGGCTGCTCGCCATCACCGGCCACCGGTAATCGCTCAGCGGGTCCAGCGTCAGCAGCCGTTCGAACAGCAGGTCCCACCCGGCCAGCGTCCCCCACAACACGAACAGCCCCGCCGCCGGCGCCGCGATCCACCCGGCGCGCCTGCCGCCAATCAGGCCCCGCCGCCAGCACACCGCCAACACCGCGAACAACTCCAGAATCAACAAAATCACCCCCGACCTCGACCCGCTCGCCACCACCGCCGAAAACATCACCGCCGCCGGCACCAGAGCCACCCTCGACTTCACCCCCCCGGCCAGTCCCCTGTACAACGCCAGCGGCATCACCAGTTCTGCAAACTGCGCAAACTTGTTCTTGTACACAAACGGGCCCAGCACCTCGTTCCCGTATCCCGTCTCGAACAGCCAGAACGCCCTGCCCTCGCCCGTCATCACCTGCAACAGCGCCTGCGCCGCAATCAGCGTCGATCCCCACAGCCACACCGAAACCAGCCGCTGCCGGATCCCGGTCCTTGACACGGCTACCAGCATCACCGCCGCCGCTGCGCAATGCGCCGCGTATTCCGTCATCGCGTCCAACGTGGTGAATTGATGGACCGTCCAGCCAAGCGCGATCTGCACTCCCGCCCACCCGGCCAATCCCGCCAGCGGCAACAGCACCCAACCGCCGGAAATCGGAAACGGCCTCGCCACCCTCCAGACCAGCAATCCCAGCCCCAATGCCATGAACCCGGATTGAAACGCCGCCACCGCCCACCGCTCCCGCACCCACAGCGTCGCCAGCCCGAAGCCCAGCAGCAGGCACACGCCCCACGCCGCCGCCTTCGCCTCGAAGCCCGGTTTCGCCGTCACCGCCGCGCCCCCTCCCGCCTCAGTGTCAGATCCCGGATGCGCAGTTCCCCGCTCCACCTCGCCGAGCCCAGCGGACGGCGGTAGACAAGGCTTAGCCGCCAGAAGCCGCCCTCCGCTTCCCATGCCGCGCACGCTTCCGTCCAGTCCGGCTCGACCTGCCACGCCCGCCCGGCCGCCCCATCCTCCAGTCCCGCCTCTTCTCTCGCCAACACCCAAAGGAAGTGCCCATCCGCCGGCCGGTCCCCACTCGCCGCCGTTTCAAACCGCAGCGCCCACCTGCCCCCGCCATCCAGCCTCACCCTCTGCGACAGCACGGCAAAGCTCTCCGGCTGGCCGCCGCTCATCTCGATCTTCGCCATTCCCGGCGGCGACCCCGCCAGAATCTCCGTCCCCTCCTCCCCCGCCATCGCCCACCCAAATCCTGGAGCAGCCATCGCGCGGCCCGTGAACCCCACATCGAGCAGCGCCCCGCCGTCTCTCCCCTTCACATCGCCCAATGCGCCCCGCTCGATCAATCGCTGCCAGATGATCCACGCACGTACGTGATCATCGAATCGTACAAGTGTCTCGCTCGCCAGCGCCAACTCGTCGCCGCCCGACCTCGAAATCGCCCCTCCCCCCTGCGCCTCCAGCAGCATCTCCGCCGCCCGAGCCAACTCCCCGGCAGCCTCCCCGCTCGCCTCCGCCCTCACCAGCCGCATATACGCCTCAATCCCCGCAATATCCCGCGCGCCAACCACCCGGTCCAGGATTTCCGCATAGGACATCCCAGCAGCCCGGCACAGCCCGAACAGCGGCGCCCGGTCTCCATGGCCCCGTTCGAGCGCCAACCGCGCCCACTTCGCCACCTCGCCCGGCCTGCCGCGCCGGAAATGGAAGTTCGCCAGCGACCATCTCGGCAGCCATGTCCTGCTCCGTTCGGCGGCTTCAACCAACAGCCTCTCCGCCTTGTCCAGTTCGCCCGCCGCCTCGTGCGCCAAAGCCGACTGAATCAGTAGCGCCGCATCGTAGCGGTTCAGATCCACCGCCCTGTCCCAGAACTCAAGCGGATCCACCCCATACCTCTCCGCCGCCACCGCCAGCCGCGCCGCACACTCCGCATTGCCCGCATCCCCCGCGCACGCCCGCCTGGCTTCCTCGAAATCCGCGGCCCCGGTGACGCCACGCTGGATCGCGGCCCGCTGGACGGCGACATACGCAAGCGGTCCAGCAGCCGCCGCCCAGGCGGCGGCCAGTGCCGCGGCGGCCACGCGCGATTCGGCGAAACGGTTCAAAACAAAAGGCCTCCGGCGATTCCGCGATTGTACCACCCGCCCCGCCGCATGGCCCGCACCCGTCCGGCGCCAGTTAACAGCCCGTGTTGAAGCCCCGCTTGTCCGCACGCGACTTCCTCCACGGGCTGTCAAACCGCTTGTCACGCCGCCGGGCTGTCGACTAACCTACTAATGGCGGCTCAAATTCCGCCGCAATTCCCGAAGGCTGAAGGGATTCAAGGCGTGTCTAAAAGTCTCGTGGCAGGATTTGTATTCTCGCTTGCGGCGTTGTCCGCGGTTGGGATCGCGGCCGGTCCGGTGATCGGCGTCGCGGTTTCCGAAGGCGCGCTCCAGGTGAATCAGGCAACCATCCAGGGCAACGCGAACCTGGAAGCCGGTAGCCTCGTCAAGGCGCTCTCGGCCGAGGTCCGCGTCAGACTCGCGCGCGGCGCCACCGCCACGCTCGCGCCGGGCAGCGAGGCCCGCTTCAGTGGCCAGGCGATGGAACTGCGCTCAGGCGGCGGCGTCATCGCCAACTCCGGAGCCTACCCTGTGAGCGCTCTCGATTTCCACGTCCGGCCGCAAGCCGGCGCCCGCACCCAGTTCTATCTCCAGAGCGGCCAGCTTCAGGTTGGCGCCTTCGGCGGCGAAGTCCAGGTCACCAACCGCGAGGGCGTCCTGTTGGCCCGGGTTCTGCCCGGCAAGCCCCTGGCGATCTCCCCCGCGGCCGCCAACGACCGAACTTCCACCATGACCGGCCCCCTCCGCCTGGATGGGGGACGCTGGATCGTCCGCGATGAGATCACCAACGTCGATGCTGAACTGCGCGGCGCCAACGCCGCCCCGTTTGCCGGCCGTCGCGTCGAAGTCACCGGCATGGCGCTGCCGGCTTCAGGCCGTACGGGCCAGGTCATCGAAGTCGCCCGTCTCGTCCCGGCAGGCCAGGGCGGCGCCGCCCGGCCCACCGGCCAGTCCGGCTCCTCGAAACCCGGATCCTCGTCGCCTCGGAGCTCTGGCGGTCAGGGGGGCGGCATGAGTTCCGGCGCCAAGGTTGCCCTGATCGCCGCCATCGCCGGCGGCGCCGGCGCGGGCATCTTCTTCGCCACCATGTCTCGCTAATCCGCTCGGGCCGGCCGCCCGTCCCGGTTCGCCCTTCTTACAACTCCAGCAGGTGGCCCATGCGGTTTTTCTTCGTCCGCAGATAGCCGTCGCTCTGGTCCCCGCGCTGCACCTGGCACGGCACCCGCTCCACCACCCGGATCCCCTCGTCTTCCAGCGCCGTGATCTTCCCAGGATTGTTCGTCATCAGCCGCACGCTCTTGACGCCGAAGTAGTTCAGCACCGCCGCTGGCGCTTCGTACGCCCTCAAATCCGCCTCAAACCCAAGTTGCTCGTTCGCCTCCACCGTGTCGGCCCCCGCATCCTGCAACTCATAGGCCCGCAATTTGTTCAACAGCCCGATACCCCGGCCTTCCATCTGCTCGTAGATCACCATCCCGCGCCCCGACGCCGCCACTGTCTCCAGCGCCAGTTCCAACTGCGCCCGGCAGTCGCACCTCAGGCTGTGAAACACGTCGCCCGTCAGACACTGTGAGTGAATCCGCACCAGCACCGGGTCCTCGCCCGCGATGTCGCCCATCACGATCGCCACAATCTCCTCGACCTCCACTTCTTCCCGGTGGATGCCCTCGAAGCCGTGAATCCGGAAATGGCCGTATTCGGTCGGAAAATCGGCCTCGGCCACTTTCTTGATGCGCGCTGGCGGTTTGCCGTTCATTCACTTGCCTGAAACTACCATTCTATAATGGGCCTCTGCCCCCGTTTCTTCGCGGCGGCGGAACCCGGCGCCCGCCCGCGCCAAGTTTATGGAGCAGCAAATCATCATTCTGTTGGTGAAACTGGCCGTCGCGGCCTCCTTCGCCAGCATCCTGTCCCGCTCCTCCCGCTTCCTCAATCTCCTGCTCCGCGAGGACCGCACCACCCTCGAACGCCTCCAGATCGCCCTCGGCATTGCCGTGTTCTGCGCCACCGGCGCCAGTTTCCGCCTCAGTTCCGGCGCATACCTCGGCGCCGACCTCTCGCTCGAAGGCTCCATCGTCGCCGGTATCGTCGGCGGCTACATCTCCGGTCTCGTCGCCGGCGCCGCCTGCGCTCTGCCCGCCATGCTCAGCGGCGAGTTCCTCTCCATGCCCCTCTACGCCGCCGTCGGCGTCATCGGCGGCCTGCTCCGCGACCTCGCCCCCCGCCACGACGAAATCTGGCGCTTCTCTCCCTTTTTCGACCTCTCCATCTACCGCCTCATCCGCTATCCCTCCGAGCGCCAGCGCCGCGTCTACCATATCCTTGTCCTGGTCTCCCTGCTGCTCGCCGAACTGCTCCGCTTCCTCGCCTCCGAACTGTTCCAGGGCCGCTACCTCTTCACCCCCTACGCCATGGGCGGCGGCTTCCTCATCACCTCGGCCGCCTTCCTCACCACCGTCTTCGCCGTCACCATTCCCCTCAAGGTCTGGAACAGCGCCCGCAACGAACGCCTCCTCGAATCCAAGGAACGCCTCCTTGTCCAGGCCCGCCTCTCGGCCCTTTCCAGCCAGATCAACCCCCACTTCCTCTTCAATACCCTCAACACCGTCAGCTCCCTCATCCGCACCCGCCCCGAAGAGGCCCGCCGCGTCGTCCACCGCCTCTCCTCCATCCTCCGCCGCCTGCTGCGCAAAACGGACTCATTCACCCCCCTGCGCGACGAAATCCAGTTCATCGACGACTACCTCTCCATCGAAACCGTTCGCTTCGGCGACAAACTCAAAGTCGTCAAGGAGATCGACCCCGCCGCCCTCGACGCCCAGATCCCCGCCATGCTCCTCCAGCCCATCGTCGAAAACTCCATCCGCCACGGCCTCGCCAATCAGGTCCACGGCGGCCAGATCCGCCTCGCCGTCCAGCGCTCAGAACCCGGCCGCGTCCAGTTGATCGTCGAGGACGACGGCGCCGGTATCGAGGAATCCCGCCTCGCCACACTTCTCGAACAGGCCGGCATCGGCGTCTCCAACGTCAACGAACGCCTCCACGTCCTGTTCGGCGACAACTACCGCCTCACCATCGATTCGCGCCCCGGCCACGGCACCCGCACCGAAATCGATATCCCGGTCCGCTGATAAGGAGAATCGTATGTCAAAAATCGTTCGATACGAGTTCATGGGCAGTTGGCTTTTCTTCTGGCTGCTGTCGATCACCGTCATCGGCATCCCCCTCGCCCTGCTGTACCTGATCTCCGGCACCCTCCGCATCGAACACCAGATGGACGACCCCGAGCGCTTCGTCGAATCTTTCCGCGCCGGCCGCATCGAGCCCCGTCCGGCTGTATCCTCAAGATAGCGGTCGACGCCTATCCCGAAGATAGCCGGCCTCTCCCCGTCAGGGTTGACAGGAATTTATGCAATCCTGTAAACCTGCCGATGAGAGTGTAAGTCTAAGGGGATAGGGTTTGAGATCCATAGGCTGACTAATGACATTGCGCACCTTCTTCGCACTGATGGCCGCGATGGCGGCATCCTGGGCCGCCGAACCGGTCCGTTATATCGTTGAACTCACTGAGGCGCCCGCAATCGTTTCGCCCCGCCAGGACCGCCAGGCCCGCCGCCAGGCGATCGGCCGCCAGCACTCATCAATCGAACGAGCCATCCGTTCCGCTGCCCGCGACGCCAGAATCGTGGCCCGCCTCGAACTCGGCGTCAACGCCCTCATCGTCGAAGCCGCCCAAGGCTCGCTGCCCCTGCTCGCCTCTCTGCCGGGAGTGAAAAAGGTCCAGCCCTCGCGCGACCTCAAACTCCATCTCGACCGCTCGCTCGACATCCACCACGTCCGCCAGGCTTGGCAAGCCGCCGGCAACCGCGGCAAGGGCGTTCGAGTCGGCGTTCTAGACACCGGCATCCAGGCCGGCCACCCCGGCTTCAAGGCGCCCGATTGGATGCAGGCCCCGGAGGGCTTCCCGCAGGCATCCAACTCCGCTAACGACGGCGCCAACCAGGCCTTCACTTCCAACAAGATCATCGCCGCCCGGACGTTCGACGCGGGCACGGTCGCCGACACCTACGGCCACGGCACCGCCACCGCCATGATCGCCGCCGGCGTCGAACATGAATCCCCGCGCGGCGTCATATCCGGCTTTGCTCCCGACGCCTTCCTCGGTGTCTATAAGGTCTCGCGCTCCGGCTCCACCGCCATCCCCACCGATTTCGTCGTGCAGGCCCTCGAATTCGCCATCAGAGACCAGATGGATGTCGTCAACATCAGCCTCGGCTCCCAGGCCTTCTTCGAGTTCCCCGATGATATCCTCTCCGAAACCGCCAACCGCATGGCCGAAGCCGGCATGATCGTCGTCAACTCGGCCGGCAACGACGGTCCCGAGATCATGTCCATGGATGGCGCGGCCTCGGCGCCCCTGGTCCTCGGCGTCGGCTCCACTCTGAATAACCGCATCAGCTTGAGCCCGGCCGTTGTGCTGCCTGACGGAGAGATCCTCGGCGCCTTGGCCTCCACCAACGCTTCCATTGAGTCCCCCAACATCGAGGGCGTGCTCATCGACGTCACCCAGTTCGACTCCACCAGCCAGCTCTGCAACCCCGCTGTCGTTCCCGAAGGCGCCTTCGAGGGAAGGATCCCCCTCATCAAACGCGGCGACTGCTTTTTCACCGACAAGCTCCGCCACGCCTACCTGCGGGGAGCCAGGACGGCCGTCGTTTACAACCGCGGTGAGGACCCCACCCCCAACGCCCTGGTGACAATGTCCGTGGAAGAAAGACCCGGCGAGCCGGTCGTGGCGGCTGTCTTCATCAGCTACGACGATGGTCTCAAACTCAGGGAAGCCGCCGCCGCCGCGGCAAAGGAAGCCGATGAGGCCAGGACCTATACCGTCAAAGTCCGCTTCGCCGTCGCCCAGGACCCCAATAAGCTCAGCACTTTCTCCAGCCTCGGCCCGTCAATCGGCCACGCCATCAAGCCCGACCTCGTCGCCACCGGCAGCGGCGTCTATACCGCCGGACAAACCATCAACGCCGGCGGCCGTCTCTACTCCTCTGACGGTTACGTCACCACCTCGGGCACCAGTTTCTCGGCCCCAATGGTCGCCGGCGCCGCGGCCGTGGTCAAGGCCACCCGCCCCGGCCTCTACGGCGACGACTACCGCTCGCTTATCGTCAACTCCGCCAGACCCCTGCCGGACGCCAACGGCGGCGTCCAGGATGTGATGAAGGCCGGAGCCGGCGCGCTGAATGTCGAGGCCGCTCTCCAGAACACGCTGACCGCCCGGCCCACCTCGCTGTCGTTCGGGCTTCAGGACTCCACCCTCGATGTTTGGAAACAGGTCATCGTGAAGAACGTCTCAAGGGAAACCCGCGGCTATTCGGTCGAGATCCAGTCCGCCAACGAGGTCAAGCCGCTGCTCACCGGCACCGCCATCACCCTCAGCCCCGGCGAAATCGCCGGACCAGTGCTCGTCTGGAATGGCTTGTACGAGCCAGGCAACTACCAGGGCTTCGTCGTTTTCCGGGAAACCGAAACCGGCGTTGAAACGCGCGTGCCCTATTGGATGGCCGTCAGGACCAATACGGTCTCCCAGATCGGCTTCATTGAATTCTCCTCCACCAGTTACTATGTCCGCCTGCACGATGTCTCAGGTGTGGCGATCTCCAATGTTGTCCCCACCGCGACCGTGGTCACGGGAGGCGCCCTGATCTCCGACGGCACACAGTATGTTTCAACCGCCACCCTGCAGCCGTCCACGCTTTACCCGAACCTCTGGTGGATGCGAGTGCGCCAGGGAGTGTCGAGTTCCACGATTGAGATCTCGGCCGGCGACGTGAAAAGGACCGTCACCGTTTCCCCATAGCGAACGGCTTGGCTTCATTGGGCAGGAGGCGGGGAGATTCGCAACCTCCCCGCCTTCCGCGCTTAGAAAACCACCTTCATCCCGCCCGTCGCCCACGCCTTCGGCGTCCTGAACCCGTCCTCGTAATAGCTCCGGTTCAACACATTCTCGGCCCGGACGAAGAACCGCAGCTCGGCCTTCTCGCCCACCGGCTTCGACCAGCTCCCGGACAGATCCAGCTTCCGTGGACCGCCAAACCGGTACGGCCGCGTCCCCCAGCCCACGAAAAACGTGCCTGAGATCATCTCATCGGCCCCGAAGAAGTCCGCCGTCAGTTGGATCCGTTTGGTCACCTGCTGCGTCGCCACCACCGTCACCGCATTCGGGAACACCCGGATCGACCGGACCGCCCCATCCAGCAGGAACGGCGTCCGCTCATCGGCGTTCGTATGCGTGTAGCTCGACCGCACCAGCATCGTCCGCCATGGCCTCGCCTCGACCGAAAGCTCCACCCCGCGCGCCAGCCCGCCGCCCGTGTTCACATACCCGCCCCAGCGCCCATACACGTCATTCTGGAGCGACCCGAACCCGATCACTTCCTGCAACCGCGTATAGAAAACCGTCCCGCTCACCCGCACCTTCGAGTTCGCGAAATACTGGTCAAACCCCGCATCCACGGCCACGCTCCGTTCCGGCTTCAGCCTCGGATCGCCATACGCGCTGAACGAGCCGAAAAAGAACGACGCCCCTACGCGCTCATACAGTGCCGGAGCCCTGTAGCCGTTGCCCGCATGGGCCCGAAGCTTCGTCCCCGTCGACGGGATGTAATAGCTCACCGCCACATCGCCCGTATACGCGTTCTTCGGCGACCGGAACTCGGCCCCCCGATACTGCGGCGCCCCGCCCTCGAACAACGGCGCCGACAGGTTGAAATGCTGCACCCGCCCGCTTACCATCACCTGTAACCGGTCGCTGAAGAACCGCATCTGGTCCTGCACAAACGCCGCATGGCTGCGCTGCTGGGCCGTCGTCAAAGCATCGGTCCGCCACGCCGCATCCGGATTCCTGTCGGTCGCATGGTTGCGGTAATGCTCCCGCTCCCATTCATACCCGCCGGTCAGCAGGTTCCAGTTGCCCGGCCACAAGTCGGTCCGCGCGTTCAGCGTGTCGTACCGTCCGCGGAAATAGTTCGAGCTGTCAAAAGACGGCTGATACCCGTATCCGCCGGGCCCATCCAGGTTGTCGCGCTCGGACGCCAGATTGTGCCACGACAACTTGTAGCCTGCCCTCGCATTCACCTGCTGGTTCCAGGTCAGCATCGTCGAAACAACGCCGCTCAATCGCCTGCCATCCGGGTCGGACAGATTCGGCGCGAACGTCGCCGTCCCCCAATTCACCGTCTGCCCAGACTCCAGCCGTCTCACCTGATCCGGCGCCAGCGCCCGCGCCTCCACCGTGCTCAACCCCGCCGGCAGATTCGCCGCCGGCGCTGCCACCGGGTTCGACGTCAATCCCATCCTGCCGCCGAATCCCAACACCCGCGCCGTCAGCGACGCGCCTTTGTTGAAGTGAAACTGCGCCAGCGCCTGGCCCGTCGTATTCCGCACGTCCTCGATCCCGTCCACCCCGCCGTTCACATCCAGATGCGCCAGCGCCGCGCTATATTGCAGCCGGTCTTTCATCGCCCCGCCTGCCACCCGCGCCAGCCCGCGCGCCAATCCCAGCCCGCCGCCTTCGCCCGATATCTCGCCCCGCACCGGACCGCCA
The DNA here is from genome assembly GCA_013822245.1 of Candidatus Solibacter sp. GTDB lineage: Bacteria > Acidobacteriota > Terriglobia > Bryobacterales > Bryobacteraceae > PNKE01. The sequence continues at coordinate 14,610 of PNKE01000063.1, read as the reverse complement.
CCCGCATCGGTCACGATGTTATAAACACCGCCGATCGCGTTCGATCCATACAGCGACGAACCCGACCCACGCAAAACCTCAATTCTGTCCGCACCCGCCACCAGCAGGTCGCCGATGAACGCCGTCGCATCCGCCTGCACCGCCGCCGCATCCCGCAGCCTCGCCCCATCCACCGTCACCGACGTGTCGTACGCCCTTAATCCCCTTGTCAGAATCCGCGTGAACGACCCCGGCCCGCCCAACTGCTGTACCCTGACGCCCGGCACGTTCCTGACGCTCTCGGCGAACGTGATCTCGCCGCGCCGCCCGATCTCGTCCATGTCCACCACGTCCAGCGCCTTGCTGGTCTGGTCCGTCGTCACCGGCGTCGACGATGCCGTCACCAGCACCCGCGTCGTCAGCCCTTCCACCGACAGCCGGATCTCGATCACCGCCGCCCTGCCCGCCGCCACCGCCACCGCCACCGGACTGGCCTGGTTAAACCCTTCCGTCCTCGCCTCGGCCAGGTACTCGCCCGCCGGCAGCGAGTCGATCTGAAACTCCCCCTGCGGCCCCGTCACCGCCGTCCTGGTCAACCCAGACGCCTTTGCGAAGACCCGCACCGTTGCTCCGGCCACTGCCGCCGGCCGCGGATCCGTCACTTTTCCTTTGAGAATGCCCGTCGATTGCGCGGGCAGAGACACTGCTGCTAGCAGCGTGAAAACGTAAGCGCGTATCATATGCGCTCCTCCCTCGAGAGCGGTAGTATCCGCGGCGGGTATCGCCGCGGCGCAAGGCAGGTCTTCGGACTTCACGGGCTTGTTCGTTCCAGCGCTCGTCGCGCCTTCCCGGTTTCCTACTTGCCGCGGCTTCCCGGCCCTCTCGGACCAGTGCCTGTGGGCGGCTTTCGTTCCCGTTTACCGCTGCGGGGCAGTCCCGGATTCTCACCGGGTTCCCTCTTCGCGATTGGCCATCTCAGCCAATCGACCTCACGCATTCCGATAGTAGTGTCCGATTCGCACCCTTGTCAAACACCCCGCCACCGCTGGAGATTCAGACCGCCCTCACCCTCATCCCCCGAAACCACGCATTCGAATTGTGATGCTGCAACACAATCGGACCCGCCTTCGCCTCCGCTTGATATTCCACCACCCGCTCCCCATTCAACCAGTGCTCCACCCTGCCCCCGGCCACGACGATCCTCGAACGATTGAACTCCCCCACAGCCCGCGCCGCCTTCACCCGCGGCGCGATCCGCCCATACAGCGCCCCGCATTGCTTCGCCGGATTCGCCTCCGCCGCGTCGTCGATGATCTGATACTCCGCGCCCCGGCCCCGCGCATGAAACCCGCCATCCTTCACCGCCCAGCGGTTCGTGCGGTCGATCAGGTACTTCACCCCCGAATTCCCGCCCGCCTCGATCCGCCACTCAAATTCGAACTCAAACTCCCTGTACTCGCCCCGCGTCCGCAGATCCTGAAACCCGCCCCGGTCCACCTTCAAGCACTTGAGACACCCCTCCTCTACCTTCCAAGTCCCCGGAAACCCATCCCCCGCCACCTCCACCCACCCCTCGCCTGTCCTGCCGTCAAACAACTCCACCCAGCCCTTTCCCGGCGCGCCCTTCGACGCGGCCTCTGCTACCGCCCTCGCCGCCGCCGCGCCCAGCAGCAGGCCTCTCCGCGTCATCACCGGTCCGCTCCCTCAGCCTACTTCGCAGCCAGCAACTTATCGAGCGCCGCGTCCACGCCCGTGCCTTCCAGGATGTCCTTCGTCGCCTCGGTCCACGTCCAGTCCTCGCGGATCATCCCTTTCGCGTCCACCAGCAGCAGTTGCGGCAGATCGATCTTCGGGTTCCGCGGCCCCACGTTCAGGATTGCCGCCGTCGTCTGCCCGCAGTCGAACAGGATCGGAAACCCCACCCTGAACTTCGCCACAAACTGCGCCACCGTCGCCTGCGTATCCGGCGGCACCACAATCGACAACATGCCGATCCGCCCCGCATACTTCGTCCTCACCCGCTCCATGTTCGGCGCCATCGACTGGCAGTGCGCGCACGACGTCTGCATGATGTCAATCAGCAGCGGCTTGCCCCGGTAGTCCAGCACGTCATGCAGCTTCAGCGTCGCATCCGGCAGCGCAAAGCTCGGCACCCGCCGTCCGGCAAGCGGCCCCGCCACACTCATCCCCGGCAGCAGCGCCCCGGCCGCGGCAATCAGTTGTCTTCTGGTCACCCAACCAGTTTAACCGTTCCGTCCGATTGCCTTCCTCACCACCCCCATCCCCCCGCCGCGCCCAATATCAATTCGCGACGCGTCGCCTTGCCGTGATTGAACGGGTTCATCGCCGTTCTCCTGGCTCCTGCTCCACCGGCTTGATCACCATCGCAAACCCGCCCGCCGGCGCCATCTTCATCGTCACCACGGTCGCCGAAGTTGCAGGCGACCGCGTGATCACCGTCTTTGTCGCCTCCACGTCCGCATCCGGCGCATCGGCGATCAACTCCGCCATGTAATTCCCCGCCGGCAGGAAGCTCAGCGCCACCTTCAACTCCCGCGCATCCCCGTTCGTGATCCCGCCCACGTACCAGTCACGCCCTTTTCTGCGCGCGGTCACGATGTGGTGATCCGGATGGCCCGACAACACGCGCGTCTCGTCCCACGCCACCGGCACCTTCATGATGAAGCCCGCCTCCGGTTGCCCTTTGTACGCCCCCGGAAAATCAGCCAGCATCGTGAACCCGCTCTCGATCACTACATACAGCGCCACCTGGTGCGCCCGCGTCGTCGGCACCGTCGGATTCACGTACCGCGGTACAAACTTCGACGGCGCCACGTTGGAAAACCCGCCCGGCGTATAGTCCAGAGGACCAACCAGCATCCGCGTGAACGCCAGATGCACGTTATGACCGGCCGTCACCCGGTTCGACACCTTCACGTTCTCCAGCGACATCCCCCCCTCCCGCGTCATCAGGTTCGGGTAGTACCGCCTCAACCCGCACGGCTTGTACGAACCATGGAAATTCACCATCAGCTTATGTTCGCCCGCCTTCTTCATCACCCGGTGATAGAAATTCACCATGTCCTGGTCGTCGCGGTCCATGAAGTCGATCTTCACCCCCTTCACGCCCCACTTCTCGAACAGCGGGAACGCCTCGTCCATCTGTAAATCGACAAACGTCCAATGGCACCACAGCCAGATCCCCACCTCCTTCTGCATCCCATACGCCAGGATCGCCGGCAGGTCGATCTTCGGATTCGTTTTCGTCAGATCCCTCGACCGGCCGCCCACATCCGCTGACCACCCCTCGTCCAGCATCATGTACTCAATCCCGTTTTCGGCCGAAAAGTCGATATAGTGCTTCATCGTCTCCGTGTTCATGCCGTACTTGAACGGCACATCGGTCGCGTAATCGCCTGACCACCACGACCACGACGTCTTGCCCGGCCGTATCCAACTCTCCTCGCTGATCCTCGACCCCGGCGCCAGGTGCAGCACAATATTCGACTCCACCAGCGCCCCTATCCTGTCCGAAATCATCAACACCCGCCACGGCGTCTCCAGCGGCGTCGCCCGGATCACCGTCAGCGACGGGTCATCGATCCTCGGCGCCAGCGTCGCCTCCATCGTACGCCCGGCTGCGCGCTTCAGATACATCCCCGCGTAGTTCTCCAAATGCGACTCCGTCACCGCCACCCACGCCGCGCCCGGCACCTGCGCCAGAAACGGCAGCGCCACCAGCGCGTCCTGCTTGATCGAAGTCACCGGCAGTTTCACGTAGCTGTCTTCATACGACGTCCTGTACCCGGCCAGGATCAGGGGATACGCATCGCCCTCCCGCGCCAGGTTGAACTGCGTCAACTCCTTCTCCAGCCGCAGCTCCCGGATCGTCGGCTGCTGCGGCACCCTGTACCGGAAACCTAGCCCGTCGTTGAACACCCTCACCTCCAGCCCCAGCTTCCGCGCCAGCCCGCCCTGCTCTTCCAGCATCACCAGCAGCGTGTTCGAATGCGCCCGCAACGGATTTGACTTGCCGTGCTTCATCGCGTAGGTCTCGTTCAGCGACCCCGGCAGCACCGTCGCAATAGCCAGGTTCGCCGACAGCGGCGGCTGCTTCTGCGGATCCAGCCCCAGCCTCGACGCCGCGATCACCGCCTGCCCCTTGTAGCTCACCTCGTACGCAAGCGCATTGCCCTGCGCCTGCGTCAGCGTGAACACGATCTGGCCGTCCGGCGACGACACCTTCACCGGATAGCCCTGCGCCGCGCACACCGCGGCCATCGTGACGATTACGAAAACAATTCGGATCATCATAGCTGAAAGCACCTGCCTTCTATTGAACAACAGGTTTGGCCTTCAGCCACGTGCCAAATACTGGCGGGTGCCCGCCCCTACGCCGCCGGCTTGCCCTTCTTGAAGATCCTCGCCAACCCCTTCAACGCCTTGTCGGCTTCCTTCTCCGACAGGATATACGGCGGCAACAACCGCACCACCGTCTCGTGCGTCACGTTGAACAGCATCCCCTGTTCCATGCCCATCGCCACGAAATGCTTGCACGGAAACTCGATCTCGATGCCGATCATCAGCCCCGCCCCGCGCACGTCTTTCACCATCGCGTACTTGCGCTTCAACTCGTTCAGCCCGTCGAACAACTGCGCGCTCACCTTCCGCATCTGCGGCATGATCTCGTCCAGGATGTCGTAGAACTCCAGCGCCACCCGGCACGCCAGCGCCCCGCCCCCGAACGTCGTTCCATGCATGCCCGGCGCAATCGCCGACGCCGCTTTCCCGTTCGCCACCACCGCCCCCAGCGGCAGCCCGCATGCGATCGGCTTGGCCATCGTCACCACGTCCGGCATCACCGCCGGCTCATGCAGTTGATATGCAAAATGCGTCCCCGGCCGCCCGATCCCGCACTGGATCTCGTCAAACACCAGCAGCGCATCGTAGGTGTCGGCCAGCGCCCGCGCCTTCCGCAGCCATTGCTCCGAAATCGGGTAGATCCCGCCCTCGCCCTGGATCGTCTCCACCACAATCCCCGCCGTCCGCTCCGTCACCGCCGCCTCGAACGCCGCCTCGTCGCACAGGTTCACATGCTTCACACCCGGCATCAGCGGCTCGAAATCCGCCCTGTACTTCGGCTGCCCGGTCAGCGCCAGCGCGCCCACCGTCCGCCCGTGGAATGAATTCTCCAATGCGACGATCTCATACTTGTCGGGCCGTGTCCGCTTCCCATGCGCATGGAGGATCTTGATCGCCGCCTCCATCGCCTCGGTCCCCGAGTTGCAGAAGAACACCCGCTGCAGCCCGCTCGTCTCGGCCAGTTTCTTCGCCAGACGGCCCTGATACTCGTGGTAATACAGATTCGAACTGTGAATCAGTTGCGCCGCCTGGTCCCGGATCACCCGCGTGATCCGCGGATGCGCATGCCCCAGCGCATTCACCCCAATGCCCGAAATCAGATCCAGATACCGCTTCCCGTCCAGGTCGTACAGCCAGCACCCCTTGCCCCGCTTCAGCGCCAGCGGATACCGCGCGTAGTTCTGGAACAGGTATGTCTTTTCGAGATCGATGATCTGCCGCGTCGCTTCGCCGGCGGTCTTGGAGCCACTCGTCATACACTCCATCCTACCGTCTCGCGCCCCAGCCGCTACTCCACCACGAATCCGTCCAGGTCCGCGAAACACCCCAATGCCGACGGCACGCCATGGGCAAGCGCCGGGAACTGCACCGTCAGCGTGTGATATCCCGGCGGCGCCTCAAATCTCCGCGTCCGCGCCTGCCACTGCGTCTGCTCCGAGTTCTGGCTGAACGCCACGCTCTCGGCGCCGTCGAGCACCGCCATCAGCCTGCACCGGTTCAATGCCGCCGTGTGAATCAGCGTGATCGCCCGCCCCTCAAACCGGATATGCACCCTCGCCCGCGCATCGTTGGTAAACGCCAGCGTACCCTTGTGCGCCTTGTCAAAACCCATCCCCCTCGACCACGGCCCCTCATACCTCACAAACGAATTCAATTCGTCATGCACCCCCGCCCCCGCATAGGGCTGCGGAATCTCCGCCAGGCTCCTGCGCACCGGCGCCATCTTCCTTAATTCAAATTCCCCAAACCTCTCCACAGGATCCGTATACAGGTCCAGAAACTCCCGGGTGAACACATTCGACATCGCCCTCTGGCTCTCCGCCACCGGCGCGATGAAATACTCGATCCGGTTCTCCTCCGCCAGGAACAAATGCCCCTCCGCGGCTGTCGAGTTCTGCATCGCCCGCCAGAACCCGTAGCTGTCCGGCGTGTTCGTCCACGCCCGTCCTGCAAACGCCCCGATCGCGTTCGTCTCCATCCACGCCGCCCGCGCGTCCGGCTTCAACCGCTTCATCTTCTCCACCAGCGGCTTCTCCGGCGCAAACCTCGCCAGATACCGCTCCACCCCGCCGCCGTCGAACACCCGGCCGAGAAACGGCGTCGCGTGTTCGGCGCCCGCCGCGGGCAGCATTGCCAGATGCACCATGATCGATAGGCCGCACCACCCCGCTACCGCGAAATCCATCCGCCGGCTGTCAGCCCTCAACATCGCCGCCGCCGCGCCCACCGCCAGGGTCATCAGCGGCAACGCCGGGTACAACAGCCCTGCCTCCGGCGACGCCCAGAGCAGGATGACCGCCCCCACCACGCTCGTCCACAGCGCGGCCAGCCCCACCTTCGGCCACCCCCCCCGCACCGTCACCACCGACAACGGGACCAGCACGAATAGCATCACCCCCATCGCCCCGTCGCCCGGCGCCCCGAACTTCGTCCCGTGGAACGCCAGGTCGTACCATGTCCGCCAGTTCAGCCCCTCGCTCATCCGCGAATCCCGCAGCGGCTGCACCATGTCGAACAGCGGCGACCGGAAGTAGTGGTTCATGTGCGGGAAGATCGGGTTCCCCGTCCGCCACGCCGCCGTTATATACGGAATCAGCGATGTCGCCAGCCCCGCCGCGCCCGCATACACAACATGCCGCCCCTGAAATGTCATCAGCGTCACCAGCATCAGCGCCACCACCAACCCGCCCGCCCCCAGGCTCGTCCCCGCCGCCGCCCCCGCCAGAAACGCCGCCGCCACCGCGTCGCTCAGCTTCTGCGCCTTCATGTAACGCCGGTGGAAAACCAGCCCGGCCAGCAGAAACGCCCCCGCCACGTTGCCGGTTTCCAGCGATCCTGTCACCCCCATCACCACCGGCGCCGTCCCGTACCCCGCCGTCAGCAACGCCGCCATCCGGCCCGGCAGCAACTCATGCAGCCACGTGTACAGCAGCGAACACACCAACGCCAGCACCAGCGCGTTCATCAGCTTCGCCCCGCCTTCGCCCCCCACCATGTACGCCAATGTCCAGATCCAGTCGCCGTTCAGCGGCCCCACCGCCCATGAAAACTCCGCCCCGTCAAACGCCCAGTGACGCTCCGCCGCCATCCGCGCCGCCAGCGGCAGGTGCATCGACATCCCCGCCGCCGACACTTCCGGCTTCAACGCCCCCAGCCAGTTCAACACCGCCGGAAACATCGCCACTGCCGCCCACGCGGTCTCCGTCCTCCCTTGCGGCCACTCCGGTAACGCCGCTTGGATCAACCTCAGACGGTACAACTGAAATACCGCCGCCCCAAAGGCGGCCGTGTACAGCCAAACTGTATGCATCGGCCACTGCGCAGCCACCGACAGCCAAACCGCCCACGCCCCCATCCCCAGGACCGTCACCACCTGCGGGTACTTCCTTATGAACCTCACCCGCCTCTGCATCATCCACGCACCCGTCCCATATCCCCCCACCACCACCCAAACCGCCCCAACCACCGCCATCGGCCCCAGCGCCAGCATCGAGTACCCCGCCACCACCGCCCCCAACGCCGGGAAAAACACCCCAGCCCTCCACCTCACCACCCCCGCCACAGCCAACCCATACACGGCCACCAACCCCGCCACCTGCGCCACCCCACGCCCCGTCCACCCCACCGTTGCAGCCGCTCCCCCTACCGTCAGACCCACAACCGCCGCCGTCACACCGGCCGCCAACACTACCCAAGCGATAATCCGCTGCAGTGACATCGAATCTCAATAAATACCACTACTCAACACCCAACGCACCTCCCACGCCCGCCCACGGCCTCCCCCTATGTACCAAAACCCTTCCCCATCAAACGCTTGCCCCCCTCTCAACCCGTCTTTCATTCGTCACTCATCTCCTCTTCATTTGTATTAATCTTAGTCCACCATACTCATATCTTGTTTTAGAAACTTGCGTATGTGTGTTATAGTCTAATCAGAAGAGAACGATCGCATGGACCCAAACCGTCTTACCGAAAAATCCCAGGACGCCCTTCGATCCGCACAGGAACTCGCCGCCCGTCTCTCCCACCAGCAGGTCGACGCCGAACACCTCCTCGCCGCCCTCCTCGAACAGGAAAACGGACTCGCCCAGCCCATCCTGCTCCGCGCCGGCCTCAAACTCGAAAACCTCCATTCCCGCCTCATGGCCGAGCTGAACCGCCTCCCCAAGGTCGAAACCTCTTCCGGCGGACCCGGCATGTACATCACCCAGCGCCTCGAAAAGGCCCTCGCCGCCGCCGCCATCGAGGCCCGCCGCTTCAAGGACGACTTCGTCAGCGTCGAACACCTCCTCATCGCCCTCTCGGCCGCCAACGGAGCCGCCGGCACCGCCCTCAAGGAAGCCGGCCTCACCCGCGAAAAGCTCGAAGCCGCCATCAAAGAGGTCCGCGGCGCCCAGCGCGTCACCACCCAGAACCCCGAAGGCACCTATCAGGCCCTCGACCAGTACGGCCGCGACCTCACCAAAATGGCCGAGGACGGTAAACTCGACCCCGTCATCGGCCGTGACGACGAAATCCGCCGCGTCATGCAGGTCCTCTCCCGCCGCACAAAGAACAACCCTGTTCTTATCGGTGAACCCGGCGTCGGCAAGACCGCAATCGCCGAAGGTCTCGCCCAGCGCATCGTCCGCGGCGACGTCCCCGAAGGCCTCAAACACCGCCGCGTCGTCTCGCTCGATATGGGCGCTCTCATCGCCGGCGCCAAGTTCCGCGGCGAATTCGAAGAGCGCCTCAAAGCCGTCCTCAAGGAGGTCCAGGCCAGCGAGGGCCAGGTCATCCTCTTCATCGACGAACTCCACACCGTCGTCGGCGCCGGCAAAGCCGAAGGCGCCATGGACGCCGGCAACCTCCTCAAACCCATGCTCGCCCGCGGCGAACTCCACTGCATCGGCGCCACCACCCTCGACGAATACCGTAAACATGTCGAAAAGGATGCCGCCCTCGAACGCCGCTTCCAGCCCGTCGTCGTCGGCCAGCCCAACGTCGAGGACACCATCTCCATCCTCCGCGGGCTCAAGGAGCGTTACGAAGTCCACCACGGCGTCCGCATCAAGGACGCCGCCCTGGTCGCCGCCGCCGTCCTTTCTAATCGCTACATCTCTGACCGTTTCCTCCCCGACAAAGCTATCGACCTCGTCGACGAATCGGCCGCCCGCCTGCGCACCGAAATCGACTCCATGCCCTCCGAGCTCGACGAAAAGCTCCGCCGCGTCATGCAGCTTCAGATCGAGCGCGAAGCCCTGCGCAAGGAGACCGACGACGCCAGCCGCGAGCGCCTCATAAAACTCGAAGAGGATCTCTACTCCCTCGACAAGGAAGCCGCCGCGCTCAAGTCCCGCTGGCAGGGCGAAAAAGACGCCGTCCAGCGCCTCCGCTCGCTCCGCGAACAGATCGAACACACCAAGCACGAAATCGACGTCGCCGAACGCGCCTACGATCTGAACCGCGTCGCCGAACTTAAATTCGGTCGCCTCCAGGGCCTTGAACGGACCCTCAAGGACGAAGAATCGCTTCTCCAGTCCACCGAAGGCCAGCAGCGCCTTCTCAAAGAAGAGGTCGACGAGGAAGACATCGCCGAGGTCGTCTCCCGCTGGTCCGGCGTCCCCGTCTCACGGCTCTTGGAGGGCGAACTGCGCAAACTCCTCCACCTCGAACAGCACCTCCATCTCCGCGTCGTCGGCCAGGACGAAGCCGTCCGCGTCGTCGCCGAAGCCGTTCAGCGCGCCCGCGCCGGACTCAACGACCCCAACCGCCCCATCGGCAGCTTCCTGTTCCTCGGTCCCACCGGCGTCGGCAAAACCGAACTCGCCCGCGCCCTCGCCGAAACTCTGTTCGACGACACCCGCGCCCTCGTCCGCCTCGACATGAGCGAATACCAGGAACGCCACGCCGTCGCCCGCATGATTGGCGCGCCCCCCGGCTACGTCGGCTTCGACGAAGGCGGCCAGCTCACCGAAGCCATCCGCCGCCGCCCCTATTCAGTCGTCCTGTTCGACGAAATCGAAAAGGCCCACCCCGACGTCTTCAACATCCTGCTCCAGGTCCTCGACGACGGCCGCCTCACCGACGGCCAGGGCCGCACCATCGACTTCCGCAATACGATCCTCATCATGACCTCCAACCTCGCCAGCGATAAGATCCGCTCTTACTCCGGCGATCCCACCGGCGCCGGCTACGAGATGATGAAACTCGCCGTCCAGGACGAACTCCGCCGCCATTTCCGCCCCGAGTTCCTCAACCGCATCGACGAAACAGTTGTCTTCCATTCCCTCAGGTCCGAACATCTAAAGAGAATCGTGGATATTCAACTCGGCCACCTCAAGCGCCGCCTCGAAGCGCGTCACATCACGCTCGAACTCACCGACGCCGCCCGCGAATACCTCACCCGCGTCGGCTATGAACCCGACTTCGGCGCCCGCCCCCTCAAACGCGCCATCCAGCGCGAACTCGAAACCCGCCTCGCCCGCGCCCTGCTCGACGGCGCCATCCGCGACGGCCAGTCCGTCGTCGCCGCCCTGGTCAACGGCGAACTCAAGGTCGAACCGCGCAGCGAAGATACCCCCGCCGGCGCCAACGCCTGACACCCTACCCCATGGCCACCCGTAATCCACAAGGAGATCCAATGAACGAAGAGCACCAGCCGGCCGCCCTGCCGGTCCTCGCGCTGAAAAACGTCGTCGTCTTCCCGAAGCTCGTCATCCCGCTCTCGGTCGGCCGCGACGTCTCGCGCGCCGCCGTCGATGCCGCCATCGAGCTGCACGACGGCGAAATCCTCCTGCTCGCCCAGCGCGACCCCGAACAGGAAAGCCCAGCCGCCGCGGACTTGAACTCCGCCGGCACCCTCGCCCGCATCCGCAAGGCCCTTCGTTCATCCGCCCATTCCATCGAGATCATCGTCTCCGGCATGGAGCGCGTCCGCGCCGTCGATCTCCAGATGGGCGAGAAGTTCTTCCACGCCGTCCCCGTCGACTGGCCCCTCGAAATCGATGACGGCGAGGACCGCGAAGCCCTTCAAACCGCCCTCTACGAACTCGCCTCCAAGGCCATCGAGAAGATCAACCCCCAGGCCGCCGAACAGATCGCCGGCCTGCTCGGCTCGGCCGACGACCCCGCCCAGGTCATCGCCCTCCTCGCCACCGCCTTCAGCATGGACCTCGAAAAGCAACAGGGCCTGCTCGAAGCCACCACCCTCACCGAAGCCCTCAAACTCGCCGTCAAACACGTCTCCCACGAGATCCAGGTCCTCGAAATGCGCCAGAAGATCATCAGCGAGGCCCATTCCGAGATCAGCAAGGAGCAGCGCGACTACATGCTCCGCCGCCAGATGAAGGCCATCCAGCAGGAACTCGGCGAAGACGACCCCGAAAAGGCCGAAGTCGCTGAACTCCGCAAACGCCTCGAGGAAACGGCCCTCCCCGAGGCCGCCCTCAAGGAGGCCAACCGCGAACTCGGCCGCCTCGAGCGCCTCCCCTCCCAGTCGCCCGAACGCCACGTCCTGCGCACCTGGCTCGATCTCGTCCTCGAACTGCCCTGGAACACAACCACCGAGGACCATCTCGAAATCGCCCGCGCCCGCGGCATCCTCAACGAAGACCACTACGGCCTCGACGACGTTAAGGAACGCATCCTCGAACACCTCGGCGTCCTCCAGCGCAACCCCGACGCCAAGGCCCCCATCCTCTGTTTCGTCGGCCCGCCCGGCGTCGGCAAAACCTCCCTCGGCCAGTCCATCGCCCGCGCCCTCGGCCGCAAGTTCGAACGCATGAGCGTCGGCGGCCTCCATGACGAAGCCGAGCTCCGCGGCCACCGCCGCACCTATATCGGCGCCATGGCCGGACGCCTCATCCAGGCCCTCCGCCGCGCCGGTTCAAAAAACCCCGTCCTCATGCTGGACGAGATCGACAAGCTCGGCCGTGACTTCCGCGGAGACCCCGCCTCCGCCCTCCTCGAAGTCCTCGACCCCGCCCAGAACTCAACCTTCCGCGACAACTACCTCGACCTGCCCTTCGACCTCTCGAAGGTCATGTTCATCACCACCGCCAACACCCTCGACACCCTGCCCCAGCCCCTTCTCGACCGCATGGAGGTCATCCGCCTCTCCGGCTACAGCGAGGAGGAAAAGGTGGCCATCGCCAACCGCTACCTCATCCCCCGCCAGCTCAAGGAAGCCGGCCTCACCTCCGATGAGGTTGTCTTCCCCGACGCCGGTCTGCGCAAGCTGATCGGCTCCTACACCCGCGAAGCCGGTCTCCGCAATCTCGAACGCGGCATCGCCCGCCTCGCCCGAAAAGCCACCCTCCGCATCGCCGAAGCCAAGGACACGACAATCGAAATGACGCCCGAGCGCGTCGTCGACCTCCTCGGCCCCGAAACCTTCCTCCCCGAGGAGTCCCGCACCAACCTTCCCCCCGGCGTCGCCACCGGACTCGCCTGGACCCCCTCGGGCGGCGACGTCCTCTACATCGAAGGCACCCTCCTGCCCAAGGGCAAGGGCCTCACCCTCACCGGCCAGCTCGGCGAAGTCATGCAGGAATCCGCCAAAGCCGCCCAAAGCTACCTCTGGGCCCACGCCGCCGAGTACGGCATCGACGCCGATGCCTTCAGCGACTTTGGCGTACACATCCACGTCCCCGCCGGCGGCATCCCCAAGGACGGACCTTCCGCGGGCATCACCGCCGCCGTCGCCATGGCGTCGCTTTACACCCGCAAGCCCGCCCGCGCCGACACCGCCATGACCGGCGAAATCACCCTCACCGGACGCGTCCTGCCCATCGGCGGCGTCAAGGAAAAGGTGCTCGCCGCCCGCCGCGCCGGCATCAAGCGCGTCATCATGCCCAAGGCCAACGCCAAGGACCTCCGCGACCTCCCCGATCACGTCCGCGACGAGATGGAGTTCATCTTCGCCGAAAACGTCGGCCAGGTCTTCGCCGCCGCCCTGCCCTCCCTCGTCCCGGAGCCCGCACCGGCTGCATAACCGCCGCAAAACACAAACGCCGCCTCGATGCCATGCTCCGGGGCGGCTCGTGTTTTGCTCACTGAAATCGTCTTACGCCTGCTTGCGCCGCCGTGACGCTATCCAACAAACTCTGCATACTGCTCACTGTTTCGCTAAAATCATGTCCTAAAGGTCTCCCCTATTGCGTCTCCCCGGCCGCATCGCCGCATCGCTCCTCTCTGCCGCCATCGGCTGGGCCGCCGGCAACGCCGTCACCTCCGGCCTCATCCTATTGAACTCCCCCACGTTCTTCTGGGCTGGCTGGGCCCAGGCCAGCGGCTATGTCTGCCTTGCCGCCTGGGCCGTCGCAGGCATCCCCCTCGCCCTCTCCGGCGCACGCTTCCCCGCCGGCCCCAAGCGCGCCAAAGCCATCCTGTTCGCCGGTCTCCTCGCCGCCGCCGTCATGGCCCTCTTCTTCGGCCCCGGCGGTCTGGCCGGACCCGAAGGCCGCATCTTCCTCTACATCGTCTCCGGCCAAGCCCTCGCCACCGCCGGCATCTCCATGCTCGCCTATTGCCTGATGACATCCGGCGCCGCCCCCGCCCGCCCCCGCTGATATCCTGATCTCACACACCCCAAGGAGGTGCCCGTGGCCCGCCGTCTCATCGCCGTCTTCTGTCTCACCGCCCTCTCCGCCCTGGCCCAGATGTCCCCCGCCCAGCGCCGCGTCGATTTCGAACAACTCGCCGGCTTCGTCGCCAAGTCCTACGCCCCCTATGAATGGAAACGCGACGCCCTCAAATTCGACGCCCTCGACATCGCCCCCTGGATCACCCGCGTCGAGGCCGCCAATTCCGATCTCGAATTCTTTGAAATCTGCGCCGAATACGTCGCCAGCCTCCGCGACCTCCACTCCGGCTTCTATCTCCCCTCCGATTACCTCGCCTCCATCCCCCTCGGCGTCGACCTCTACGGCGGCCGCCCGCTGATCGACTCCATCACCCGCTCCGCCCTGCCCCTCTCCAAATACCCCTTTGAAATCGGCGACGAACTCGTCTCCATCGACGGCGAACCCGCCCTCGACTGGGTCGCCCGCATCGCCCGCCAGCAGTCGTTCGCCAATGAACGCGCCACCCGCCGCTGGGCCATCGACCAGATCTTTTACCGCGAACAGGCCGTCCTGCCCCGCGCCCCCGAAACCGGCGACAAGGCCACCATCGTCGTCCGCCGCCGCGCGGCCTCCGCCCTCGAAACCTACGAGATCCCCTGGACCAAAACCGGCACCCCCTACACCGTCGTCGGCCCCACCCTGACCCCTAAGAACCGTCTTGCCG